>NZ_RCIH01000006.1 GCF_003675855.1 Halostella salina
CTTTCGTGAAGTAAAACGACGAACCTCTTCGTTCTCAAACTGTTTCAGCAACGCCGACGCAGACACCGCCAACAACTGGCTCAGAGCGTTCAGCTTCGCATGGAATCAGCTTATCTGAACACTACCGCTGACGGGGACCCGACGCTATTACGGATCCGCGCAGGTCCACAGCCCGGTGTCGTTCTCGCGGGCGCGTTCCTCCGCCGCGGCGTAGTCGTCCCGGTCGGCGAACGTCGTGTCGTAGAGCCGGGCGTACCCCTGCTCGACCAGCGCCCGGTTGAACCGCCCGCCGTCGTAGTCGACGTAGGCGAGCAGGCGTCCGTAGCCGCCCCGGCGGTCCGCTTCGTCGTCGAACACGAGCGTCACCTCCTCGCCCGCCAGCTCGGAGCGCGCGAACGCCGACGAGCGGTTCCCCCACTCCCGCAGGCAGGCTCGCCCGGCCTCGGTGTCCGGGACGCCCTCGTACTCGGCCGGGTCGTTCTCGACGTGGACCTCGGGCGTGTCGACGCCGAGCAGGCGCACCGTCTCCCGGGTTCCGTTGGGGTACGCCACCTCGACGGTGTCGCCGTCGGTCACCTCGACGACGGTCACCTCGATCCGTTCGGTCGTCCGGCTTCCGTCGTCCGTGATCGCCCCGAGACAGCCGGCGAGGGCGAGGACGAGCAGACACGCCGCGAGCGCGCGTCGCATGCCGGGTGCCTGCGCGCGGGGCCACAAGGGCGTTCCGGTGACACCTGCTGTCGGACGACGGTCCGATGGCTGGCGGTCGTCGGCCGACCGCGCTTCCCGACGTACGACCACCCCCGGCTCAGTCCGCCGAGGACAACGCCGCGGTGGCGGCGGGGTACAGTTCCACGACCCCGCGTTTCGACGGCGCGCTGACGAGCGTCACGGCCTCGTCCTCGCGCTCGACGTAGTAGTTGGCGGCGAAGGGACCGTCGTCGATGACCCACCGCCCGTCGCGGCGCTCTGCGCCGTGGTATGCGAGCAGCTTCTCGTACCCGTCGACGAACTCCGTGGCGTTGGCGACGTCGTCCCACCGGATCCGCCAGACGTAGCCCGTCCTGTCGCCGTTCTCGTAGGCGTACAGGCGGTCGTTGCCCCAGCCGTTCGAGTAGTTGATGTCGTAGTCGAGTCGCTGGCTGCCGTTTTCGGACCGGACGAACGCCGCCCGGTCGATCACCGCGCCGTCGCGGTCGTCGTACAGCGTGTACGCGAACATGGTGGCGAGGCCGCGCTCGCCGAGCGTCGTCGACTGCGACCCGGCGGCCCCCCCGACGCGCTCCCAGTCGGCGGTGCTCCGGTCGGGGAGGGAGAGCGGGATCGGTTCCTCGGTGCCGCCGTGGATCACCGCCGCAGTACTCGTCGGCGGGTCGGCGTACAGGTCGGAGACGCCTTCCCAGCCGGCCCGCTCGCGGACGGATTCGACGTACGCCTGTCCCTCGGCGTACGGGAAGTAGGAGTGGATGTACAGCCCCATGTGGATGCCGGCGGTCGACGCGTTGCCGTCCCCGCCGTCGTCGCGTGGCCGGAGGCAGTCCCACTCGGCCTCGCAGCGGGCGGCGTACCGCTCGTCGACGAGGTTCGCGTCGCCCTCGATCAGCGACAGGAGCGCGGCCACGCGGTCGTCGGACGCGGTCGGGGGGATCCGGGGTTCGACCGCGTTGCCGTAGCGGAACTGGTAGGCGTGGTACAGCTCCTGTGCGAGCGTTATCTCGTCGACCCGGGGCTGCTCACTGTCGGAGACGAGCACGATCCGGTCGTCGCGGATGTCGTAGTAGCCAAGCACCGCGGACGCCCGGTTCTCCTGGGCCACGTCCGCGGCGTCCGCGTCGTCGCCCACGAGAAACAGCGCGCGGTTCCGGACGTTCGCGAACGCCCCGCCGCCCGTGCCCGTCGCGGCGGTGTCGTTGCGGTACTCGGCCCGGCTGATGACGCTGACGGGCACATCGCTGTCGAACTCCACCCCGCGGACGCGCTCGACCCGGGCCATCGACCGCGCCACGACGGCGTCGAGCTCCGCGTCGGTCAGGCCGTCGCTCGCGTTCACTGACAGCGTGTCGTTGTACCAGTAGCCGTCCTCCCAGCCCTGCACGTCCTCGGTTCGGTCGGACGCGGCGGCCGTCGTCCCGTTCGGTTCGCCGTCGGTCGGGGCAGGCTCCCCGTCTGTCGGCTGGGCCTGCGCGGCCGTCGTCGCGGTTCGGTCGGCTCCGGGCGTTGCCGGTGCCGTACACCCGGCGAGAACCAGCAGCGCGACAAGCACGAGCGGGCGGAGGGAACGCATTCGTCCGCTCTAGCGGCTCCGGTCGCAAAAATGGTCGGCCCGCCGAGCGGTCAGTCGTCCGATTCGAATTCTGCGGGCGGGACCGGCGTTGCGGCCGCCCGGCGGTCCGCCAGTTTCGCCTCGGCCCACTCGACGACACGGTCGTCGTCGGACTCCAGCAGCGCCCGCGGTTCGCCGTCCGCGTCGACGCCGATCTGAACGCGCTCCCCGTCGAACACCCCGAGGAAGTAGGGGACCGGCTCGTCGGTGACGCGGACGTCGTACCGGTCCAGTTCGATGAGTTCGGCGGCTTTCGGCCGGTACGCCGGCGACTGCATCGTCTCCAGCGCCGCCGATTCGAGCAGCATGTCGACGGTCGCCCCGTCCTCGACGACGCGCTCGTGGACGGTCTCGTGGGCGTGGAGGCCGACCAGCGGCAGCATCCCGCGGAACCGGTCGCAGTCGGCGATCGCCGCCACGTGACGGTTGATCATCGCGTAGGGGTCCCCCTCCTCGGGCGTGTGGAGGTCGGCCTCCGTCAGCCACCGCGGGTTCACGTCGAACTCCTCCGCCGGCAGCCACCTGAGGAACGGGTCGAGCCTGGCGATCGTTGCGGCCGTCCGCTCGAACTGCCGGTACTCGCGGACGAGGAGCCGGCCGGCCGCCGTGAGGTCGTACCCGTCACCGGCGCGTGCGACCAGCCCTTCGGCTTCCAGCTCGCGGACGGCCCGGTCGACCGTCGACCGGGAAACCCCAAGCTGGGATTCCAGCTCCCGCTTCCCCTTCGGATCCTCCCGGAGCGAGTCGAGCACGTCGCCCCGGCCGTCGAGGACCGAGAGGAAGCGGGTCGGGTCGGTGTCCGGATCCATCGTTCTGCTATTGCCCGGGACCGAGCGATGTTAAAGCTGACCGTGCGCGGCGGTCCGTCGGCCCAGCGGCGGGTCGAGACCCGCGGTTGGCGGGACCGTAGGAGGGGAATACTTATTCGGACCCGAGGCGTAGTGACTGGCCCTATGGTCCCGGAGTACGACTACTGGCTGTTCGACCTCGACGGGACGCTCGTCGACGTCGAGTCGGCCTACCGCCACGAGACCCTCTCCGAGGTCGAGGACCGCCTCGGTCTCTCCTTTACCGACGACGAGCGCTACCTCGTCTGGCACGGGACGGACGACCACCGGTCCGCGCTCCTGCCGGACGGCCTCTCGATCCGGTCGTTCTGGGAGACGTTCGACGAGGTGGATGACCCCGTCGCCCGCGCCGAGGCGACGTACCTCTACGACGACGCCACACGGGTCGCGGAGGTCGACGCGCCCTCGGGGATCGTCACCCACTGCCCCCAGCCCGTCGCCGACGTGGTGTTCGACACCCTCGACATCCGCGACTGGTTCGAGACGATCGTCTGCTGCTCGGAGGAGGTCGGCTGGAAGCCCGACCCCGCGCCGGTCGACCGAGCGAAACGGGAGATGCAGGTTGCACACAACGGCCACCGCGGCGCGCTTGCGGGCGACGCCCCCTGCGACGTGGGCGCGGCGTGGAACGCCGGTCTCGACGGGATCCACGTCGAGCGCCACGACCCAGACCTCCAGGGGCGGTGCGTGCTGGGTGACTACCGCGTCTCGTCGTTCGCGGAGCTGTAGCCGGGCAGGTCCGCGGCGAGTTCCGGAACGCCCGACAGCGCCTCGCGTAGCTCCGCCACCCCTGCCTTCTCCGCCCGGTCCGGGTTCCCGTGCACGCGCACCGTCTGCTCGCCGACCGGGACGAAGCCGAGCCCGAGCGTCGCCGCGGTCGCCCGGAGCCCCACGCCCGCGTCGGCCTGCCCGGCCGCGACCTTCCGGGCGGGACTCTCGACCGCGCGGACCGCCAGGTCGAAGCCGTCGATGGCATCGACGAGGTCCCGCCGGTCGACGCCGCGCTCGTCGGCCAGCGCCGCGACCGCGTTCCCGAGGCTGGTCCGCAGCCCGGAGTCGGTCGTCCGGTTGACGAGCCGCAGGTCGCGGTCGACCAGGTCGGCGACCCCCTCGACCCCCTCGGGGTTCCCCGCCGGCACGACCAGCCCCCACTCGCGGGTCCATTCGCCGAGCGAGGCGGCGTCCACGTCGCGCTCGACCGGCCCCGCGGTCACGGCCACGTCCGGCGTCCCGTCGCGCAGACGGCGCAGGCCCCCCCGGCTCCCGACCGAGAGGTACCGGGGGTTCGCCACGCCGTCGAGCAGGCGCGACAGGAGCGGGTCGTCCTCGCCGACGCCGAACAGCGACGGCGGCCGGACCTCGGGCGAGAACAGTTCGACGGTGACGCTTTCGTCCGCTGCGAGGTAGTCCGTGTCGGGGTCGACCGCGACGACGCCGTCGGCCTCCACGAGGCTGGTCGTCGCGCCGCTGCCCTTGTCGACGGGGTAGACGAGCGTCCCCCCGTCGCCGTCCGTGACGAGGCCGACCGGCATGTACCGCAGGCGGCCCTCCGCGTACCGCTCCTGCCGGGCCATTCGGCCCTCGACCGTCGCCGTCCGCGGTTCGGGGAGGCCGGCCGCCTCGCGGACCGCCGGCGCGACGAACGTCCGGAAGATGGTGAGCGCGGAGACGGGGTAGCCCGGCAGGCCGACGTAGGCCGAACCCTCCATCCGTCCGACCAGCATCGGCTTCCCCGGCTTGACCGCGACGCCGTGGAGCAACAGCTCGCCGCGGTCCTCGACCACGTCGTACACCACGTCGACGGCGCTGGCGCTCGTCGACCCCGACGACAGCACCAGGTCGCACTCCTCGGCGGCGGTCGTAAGCACCCGCTCCATCTCCGCCCGGTCGTCGCCGGCGTGCGGGTAGGTGACGGCCTCGCCGCCGGCCTCCTCGACGGCGCTGGCGACGGCGTAGGAGTTCACGTCGTGGATCTGGCCGCGTTCGCTGTGCAACTCCTCGCCCGGGCGCACCAGCTCGTCGCCCGTCGAGACGATGCCGACCCGCGGCTTGCCCCGAACGGGCACCTCGCCGACGCCCAGCGCCGACAGCAGGCCGATCTCGCGGGCCGTGAGGCGGGTGCCGGGGCCGAGCGCGCGCTCGCCGGCTGCCACGTCCGCCCCCGCGAGCATCACATTGTCGCCGGGCGCGACCGAGGTGCGGACGAGCACTTCCCCATCTTCCTCGCTCGCGGCCTCGCCGCTCGCGCCGTCCGTCGAGCGTGGCTCGACGCGGTCAGTTTGCTCCATCATCACCATCGCGTCCGCCCCGGGGGGCATCACCGCGCCGGTCGAGATCTCCACGGCCTCGCCGTCGCCCACCTCCACGGTCGGCTCCTCGCCGGCGTGGACCGCGCCGACCAGGTCGAGGCGCGCGGGGTCGGCCTCGTCCGCGCCGAACGTGTCCCGGGCGCGGAGCGCGTAGCCGTCCAGCGACGCGCGGTCGAACCCCGGCACGTCGAGGCCGGCGTCGACCCGCTCGGCGAGGACGCGACCGCCGGCATCGTCGATGGGGACCGACTCGGGGTCCGGGGCCAGGTCCAGCGACGCGATCGCCTCGCGGGCCTCGGCGGGCGGCGCGAGGTCGCGGAACTCCTTGCGCTCCGTCACGCGAACCCCTCCGTGGTGAGGGTGATGTCGTCAGTCGCAGTCCCGCAGGGGAAGCGTCTGACGGAAGTCATGCCGACCACTCCCAGTCCTGCACGGCGACGGTCTCGCCGGCGGCGACGCCCTCGCTGTCGTCCGGGATCTCGACCCAGCCGTCGGCCAGCGCGACGCTGGAGAGGACGCCCGCCCCGCTCGCTCGGGTCGGGACGGCGACGCGCTCGCCGTCCTCGTCCGTCAGCCGGACCCGGGCGAACGTCCGGGTGCCCGGCTCGCTCGGGACCTTCCGGTCGAGCCGCGCCTCGACGGTCGGGGGGTCCCGGAGCGGCATGTTGCCCGCCCACTTCAGCGCCGGCCGGAGGAACTGCACGGCGTTGACGATGCAGGCGACGGGGTAGCCCGGGAGCATCAGCACGGGGGTGTCCGCGACGACGCCGAGCGCGACGGGATGGCCGGGCTTCACCGCGACGCCGTGGACCAGCACCTCCCCGAGGTCGTCGACGACTTCCGGGATCAGGTCGCGCTCGCCGACGGAGGAGCCGCCGGTCGTGACCACGAGGTCCTTCGTCAGGTCGCGCTGGACCGCCGCGCGCAGGGCCTCCCGGTCGTCCGTCACGACGTTGCGGTACGTGGCGCGGCCGCCCCAGCGCTCGACGTACCGGGAGGCCGTCAGCCCGTTCGTCTCGACCACCTCGCCGGGGGCGGGGTCGCGCTGGACGAGTTCCTCGCCGGTCGGGACCACGCCGACGGTCGGCCGGTCGTAGACGGCCACCTCGTCGACGCCGACGGACTTCAGCATGCCCAGGTCGGACGGCCGGAGCCGGTGGCCCGGCTCGTACAGCGTCTCGCCCTCGCTCACGTCCTCGCCGACCGGCGCGACGTTCTCGCCCTCGGCCACCGCGTCGAACACTTCGAGGTCGTCGCCGACCTGCTCGACCCGTTCGACCATGACGACGGCGTCGGCACCGTCGGGCAGTTCGCTCCCGGTGTGGACGCGCGTCGCCCGCTCCGGCCCCACCGCGTCGCCGGCCCGGAGCAGCGCCGGGGAGCGGTCGCTCGCGCCGAAGGTGTCGGCGGCACGCACCGCGTAGCCGTCCATCGCCGCCCGCCGGTAGTGGGGCACCGGGCGCTCGGCCGTCACGCGCTCGGCGACGACCCGCCCGTCGGCCGCCGTCAGCGGGACCTGCTCGGTGCGGTCGGTCCCAGCGACGGCGTCCCGGAGGGTCGCCCGTGCCTCGTCGAGCCGGGTGCGGTCCTTGAACCCGGCCTCGGTGAGATCGCTCATACCTGCCCCTTCGGGTCGGTGCGGGAAAAGCTACGGCGGTCAGGGGCGGTAGCGCCACAGCGCCAGCGCGGCGACGGCCAGCCCCACCGCGACGGCGGCGACGGTCCCGCCGGGGACGAGCGACCGGTTCCCGTCGTCCGCCGTCCCCGTGGTCTCGCTTGCGTCGCTACCGGCGGTTTCCGAGGCCGCATCGGTGCCCGCCGTCGCGTCAGTTCCCTCGGCCGCGGTGGTCGTCCCGCCGTCCGTCCCGTTCGGTGACGCCGGCGGCGTCTCGACCGCGCAGTCGCCGGCCAGCAGCGTCGCGGAGCCGCTGACGCCGGTCGTGTTCTCGTGTGGCGCGCCGACCAGCGCGTCCAGCGTCCCGTCGCCCGTCGCGTTCGCCGCGAGGCCGACGCGGTAGCCGGAGAGGTCACCCCCGCTCTCGCCGGTCAGCACCCGCGCGGGGTCCCCGTCGGCCGGGACGAGGTACGTCGCCCCCGCGTTCCCGTCGGCGTACGGCGCGCCGACGAGCAGGTCGACCTGTCCGTCGCAGGTCAGGTCGCCGGCGGTCGCGTCCCAGCCGGCGCGCTCGCCCGGCCCCCCGACGAAGGCGGGGTCGACCGCCGAGAGGTCGGCGTCCGCGGGCGGCACGACGTACACGGCCCCCGAGTCGCTCCCGTTCGCGCTCGCGGTCGGCGCGCCGACGACCACGGCGGCCGAGCCGTTCCGGTCGGCGAGCGCGACGGTCGAGCCGGCCCTGTCGCCCGGTTCGGCCCCGACGATCGTCGCGTCAGCGTCCGCGAGCGAGACGGGGCCGGTTCGGTCGGCGGCGACGCCGTACACCGCGCCGGCCGACGACGGCCCCACGTCCCGCGCGCCGACGAACAGCTCCGCCGTCCCGTCGCCGTCCGCGTCGCCGCCGGCGACGTCCCAGCCGGCGCGCCCGCCCTCGGCCGCCCCGACGAGCGCCAGATCCGCGTCGGCCGTGGTACCGTCCGCGGGGAGGTCGGCGAAGTAGTAGGCTGCGCCGGCGTCCGTCGCGCCGGTGTCGCTCCGCGGCGCGCCGACGATCAGGCCCGCGCCGCCGTCAGCGCCCCCGCCGTCGCCGCCGTTCTCGACCGGCGCGACCGAGAGCCCGAACTGCTCGTCGCCCTGCCCGGCGATCACGGCGTCGGCGTCGGCGGGCGTGAGCGTCCCCGACAGCGACGGCCCGCCGTAGAACACGTACACGCACCCCGGGCCACGGAGCGGGGCGCTCACGACCAGGTCGTCGACGCCGTCGCCGTTCAGGTCCGCCAGTGCAACGTCGTAGCCGGTCCACTCGCCGCCGTCGGCCCCCGTGACCGTCACGTCGGCGTCGTCGGTGCCGTACTCGCCGCGCTCGACGGGGCCGTAGAAGAGGTACGCGGCCCCGGCGTTGCCGCCCGCCCCGTCGGCGAAGGGCTGGCCGACCGCCACGTCGCCGGTCCCGTCGCCGTCCGCGTCGCCGCCGGCGACGGACTCGCCGACGGCCGGGCCGCCGCTCACGGTCGCGTGTGGCGAGAGCGCCGTGTCGTTCCCGCTCTCGTTCGCCTCTTGCGCGCCGACCGCCGCCGGGGCCGCCGCTGCGCCGGCCACGGCGACCAGCAGGGCGGCGAGCGCGCCGACCGCCGCTGTGGCCGTTCGTGCGTGCATCGTCCCGAGCAATCCCGCGCCGCCGCTTTGTTATCGGCCGGACAAGCGGCGGTAAGGAGCGTTTACCGGCCCCGCTGTGGGGCCCAACGCTTACCGTCCGGGCGTCGGAACCGGGTGCCATGCCCGCCGGCCTCTCGTTCCTGACGCACCTGTCCGCCGGTCTCGCCCTCGTCGGCGTCGTGCTCCTGCTCGACGCCGGCCGCCACGGACTGCGTGCCTACCGCGTCCACGCGAACGAGCCGATCCCCGTCGGCTCGGCCGCCGACGAGCACGGGACGGTCGAGGTGGAGGGAACCGCGGAGCGCCACGAGCGGTCGCTGGTCGCGCCGTTCTCCGGCGAGGAGTGTCTCGTCTGCGAGTACGAGGTGCTTGAACTGCAGTCCTCGGGCCAGTCGAGTAGCTGGAACAGCATCAAGCAGGGCGGCGGCTCCGTCCCCTTCGCCGTCTCGGACGGCACGGGCCGCCTGCTGGTCGAACCGGCGGGGGCGACGCTGGCGCTCGACGAGCACGTCACCCGCGTCGACGGCGGCGACCGGCCGCCCGAGCGGATCGCCCGCTGGATCGAGGAGACGCCCGACGTCGACTCCGAGGAGAAGACGTGGGACCTCCGGGTGATCGAACTGAAGGCCGGCAACGACCGCAAGTACGTCGAGCGCCGCGTCGACCCCGGCGACGCGGTTCACGTCTACGGAACGGGTGAGTACCGGTCCTGGTCCAACGCCGCGGGGGCGGTCAACGCCGTCGTCCGGGACGGCTCCGCGCCGCTGTTCCGGATCACGGACGGTGACGAGCGCGCGGCGGTGCGGAGCCTCGCGACCCCGGCGCTCTACCGGGTCGTCGGCGCGGCGCTCGCGCTCGCGGTGGCGCTGGTCCTGCTTCCGGCGCTGTAGGCCGACCGCGGGCTTTTTCGCCCCTGAATCCTTATCCGCATCCATGTCAGCGCTGCGTGATTCCCTGCGCGACCTGCCCGACGCCGTGTTCGCTGACCTCCTGGAGAGCGACGACGCGTACCTGCTCGTCGTCGACCTGCCCGGGGTCACGGCGGACACCGTCGACGTGGCCGTCGACGGGGCGAGATTACGGATCGAGGCGCGGCGCGAGAAGGATATCCCCACAGAGTACCGCTACCACACGGAGGAACGGTCCCTGTTTCTCGACGCCGACCTGCCGCTGCCGCCGGACGCCACCGACGACGGCGCGGCGGCGACGGTCGACCGCGGCGTGCTCGAACTCCGACTGCCCAAGCGGGGCACCGGTGCCACCGAGGCGACGATCGAGATCACCGAGGCGTAGCGCGGGGTGGTGAGCCTGGTCAACCTTCGGGCGTACTGGCGGTTTATCGTCGTCGCGCGCCAGTTCCTGCCCCTGCTCGTCGCGTACGCTCGGGACCGCCGCCGCTTCCTGTTTTTCGGCGGCCGTCGCCGGGTCGACGCCGAGACGCGTCGCCGCCGCGCGAACCGCCTGCTTGACTCGCTGCTCACCCTCGGGCCCACGTTCATCAAGCTCGGCCAGCTGCTGTCGACCCGCCCCGACATCCTCCCCCCGGAGTACATCGAGATCCTCTCACAGCTACAGGACGAGGTGCCGCCGGCGGACTGGGACCGGGCGCGGGTCGTGATCGAGGAGGAGCTGGGCCCCGTCGACGAGGCGTTCGACGACTTCGACCGCGAGCCGATAAGCGGCGCGAGCCTCGGACAGGTGTACACCGCGAAGGTCGACGACGACCCGGTCGCGGTGAAGGTCCGGCGGCCCGACATCGAGTCGCTGGTCGAGGCCGACCTGCAGGTGCTCCGCTGGTCGCTGCCGATCCTCCTCTTTTTCATCGACGACTCCCGGTCGTTCTCGCTGGAGAACCTCGCCGACGAGTTCGCCAAGACGATCCGGGAGGAGATGGACTACGAGCGCGAGGCGGAGATGCTCCGGGAGATCCGCGGCAACTTCGCCGACGACGACAGCATCGTCATCCCGCCGGTCGTCGAGAGCCGGTCCGGCCCGCGCGTGCTGACGATGGAGTACCGGCCGGGGACGAAGATAAACGACCTGGACGAACTGGAAGCGCGGGACATCGACCGCACTGAACTCGCCGAGAACCTCCAGCGGGCGTACCTCCAGATGATCATCGAGGACGGCGTGTTCCACGCCGACCCCCACCCCGGCAACCTCGCGGTGACCGACCAGGGGCAGATCATCTTCTACGACTTCGGGATGAGCGGCCGCGTCGACGACTACATTCAGGAGAAGATCGTCGACTTCTACATCGCCGTCGCCAACCAGGACATCGACGGCATTCTCGACGCTCTCGTCGAGATCGGCACGCTGTCGCCCGAGGCCGACCGGCAGGTGATGGGCGAGGTGATGGAACTGGCCATCCAGGACGTGCGCGGCGACGACATCGAGCAGTACCGCGTCCAGCAGATCGTCGGCCAGATCGAGGACTCCATCTACGAGTTCCCGTTCCGCCTGCCGAAGAACCTCGCGCTGGTGCTCCGGGTCGCGACGGTCGTCGAGGGCGTCTGCGTGACGCTGGACCCCGAGTTCGACTTCATCGCCATCGCCACCGACTACCTCACCGAGCAGGGCTACCGCGAGGAGAGCATCCGGCAGTTCCTCGAGGGCGCGAGCGACCAGGTCCAGGAGTCGGTGCAGTCGACGGTGCGGTCCCCGCCGAAGATAGAGCGCGCGCTGGACCGGATCGACCGCGAGAACTTCCACGTCCGGGCCGGCTTCGAGGACGACGAGGGCGTGTTCGACAAACTCGCCAAGCGGCTCATCTACGGCCTGTTGCTGACCGCCGGCGTGCTCTCGACCGCGCTGCTGTACTCCTTCGCGACGGTCCAGTCGACGGCTGTGGCGGCGGGGTTCTCCCTGATTATGGCTGTCCTGCTGTACCGGTCCTTCCGCTCCCGGAAGGGGCTCCGAGCGACGCCGCAGTTCACCCGGCAGAACCTGAAACAGCAACAGCGCGGGAGCGAAGGCGACTGACCCGGCCGACCTTCGCACGCGAACCCCGCCGCCTAAGACCGATCCGACCGACCACCCCGCCATGGAGATCGCGGAGTTCGGACTGGAGCGCTGGTTCGCGGAGCACGAACACGAGGCCGACATCATGCTCGCCGAGAGCGGGATCCGCAGTCTCGACGCCGACCGGTTCGACACCGACCCGGGGGAACTTGGCTACGTCATCCCCACGAACGGCGACCCCGACCTCCGGGCGGAGGTGGCCGACCGCTACGGCAGAGACGCCGACGAGGTGCTGTTCACCTGCGGCGCGCAGGAGGCGAACTTCCTCGCATTCCTCTCGCTGCTCGACGAGGGCGACCACGCCGTCGTCGTCACGCCGACGTATCAGGCGCTCCACAGCGTCCCCGAGGCGCTCTGTGACGTGACGCGCGTCCCGCTGTCGCCGCCGGACTGGGAACTCGATCCGGACGCCGTGGCCGACGCCATCCGGCCCGAGACCGAGGTGGTCGTCGTCAACAACCCGAACAACCCGACGGGGCGCTACCACCCCGAGGCGACGGTCCGGGCGCTGTACGACATCGCGGCCGACGCGGACGCGTATCTGCTCTGCGACGAGGTGTACCGGCAGCTGGCCGAGGATCCGCTCCCGCCCGTCGCCAGCATGGGGCCGCGGGGGATCAGCACGTCGAGCGTGACGAAGGCCCACGGGCTCGCCGGCCTTCGCTTTGGCTGGGCGGTGCTGCCCGAGGAACTGGTCGAAACGGCGTGGAACTGGAAGGATTACACCACCATCTCGCCCTCCACGTTCGGCCAGCACGTCGCCCGACAGGCGCTCGGCGAGCAGGAATCGGAGATCCTCCGCGAGAACCGCGACCACGCCGCGCGGAACCGGGAGCGGGTCGCGGCGTTCGCCGACGACTACGGCCTCGACTGGCACGACCCCGTCGGCGTCAACGGGTTCCTGACGACCCCCGACGGGTTCGACGACGCCCGGGACTTCTGTACCGCAGTCGTCGAGACGGAGAGCGTCGTGCTCGCGCCCGGCGACCTGTTCGGTTACCCCGACCGCTTCCGGATCGGGTTCGGACTGCCGGCGGACGAACTTGACGAGGGACTCGACCGCGTCGGCCGGTGTATCGCCCGGCACGCGTAACCGGCTCCCGGTCGGGGACAGCGCCGGGCGGTCCGTCGGTCGCGGTCACACCCATGAGACGCGGTACGTACAGCGTCCGCCGCCGTCGCTCCGGCACCCGTCGCCGACTTCCTCGACGGTCACGAAACTGTCCGTGAACTTCTCGGCGACGCCCCGGAGCAGTCCCTGATCGAACTCGCAGGGGTACGGGTTCTCACAGGCCATCACTCCCTCGTCGCCGTCTCCCCGTTCGAACTCGTAGAAACCGACATCCCCACCGCGGTGGTTCTGCTGGTACGCCTCGCCGATCGAGTGCAGTGCCTCCTCGACGCCGTCGATGTCAGGCGGGAACTCGACGTGTTCGGGGATATGTTTCCCCATGTTCTGCATGCTGCTCTCCCCGTAGTCGTCGCGGAGTTCGTACAGCATGTCGAGGGGGATCTGTATCGGGTACCACCCGTCCGGGTCTATCTCCTCGACGCCGTAGCTGGCGAGTTTGTGCTCGGTCTGTTTGCCCATGAACTCGGTGACGGACTCGCTCGCGGCGACGTGTGACATCGGGATGCGACCGATCGCCTCGGCCCCGTCGAGGTCGCCCTCGAACCCGGTCCGGTCGGCCACCGTCGGGAGGTCCACGTCGGAATCCGGCTCGTCGCCACCGAGCCCGACGGCTCGCTTGATCCTGTTACCCGCCCCGGATATTGAATGACCGAACACCATCGTGGGAAGAAACACACACACATACGAGTAAAATGGCTTATGGCCACGCACACGGGGCCGAGCGGTTTCGGGTGCTCGGCGGCTCCGGGCGAGGGTGGCCAGCGCAGCCACCGGAACGCGTTCGCCGTCGCCGGGGTCGATCACACGTTCCCGTGCG
The DNA here is from genome assembly GCF_003675855.1 of Halostella salina. Lineage (NCBI taxonomy): Archaea > Methanobacteriati > Methanobacteriota > Halobacteria > Halobacteriales > Natronoarchaeaceae > Halostella > Halostella salina. The sequence goes on from NZ_RCIH01000006.1 coordinate 13,722, forward strand.
GTTTCGTGTGGTGTCGAGAAGGGAAACAGTAACAACCGACGACACGCCAAATCACCGGGTACATGGTAGCAGTTGATACCGACTCCGTCGAGGAGCCGGATATCGACGAGTTGGACATCGCCCCGGACGACGGGTGGAACGCGCTGTACGTCGACGGCGAGTGGGCACCAGCCGGCGACCGGGACGTGATCGAGGTCGAGAACCCCGCAACGCGGTCGACCCTGACGACGGTTCCGTCGGCGACCGAGGCCGACGTGGACGACGCCTACGAGGTCGCGGCCGAGGCCCAGGCGGCGTGGGCCGACCGCCCGCCACAGGAGCGTGCGGGGATCGTGAACCGGGTCGTGAGTCTGATCGACGAGTACGCCGACGACCTCGCGACGCTGTTCGCCGTCGAGTGTGGCGGCGTCGGCCTGAAGGCCGGCTTCGAGACCGAACTCGCACAGGGGACGATCGAGGTCGGTGCCGGCCTGGCGATGCGCCGGACCGGCCGCCACCAGGAGTCGGTGACGCCGGGCAAGGAGAACATCGTCGTGCGGGAGCCGGCGGGCGTCGTCGGCGTCATCACGCCGTGGAACTTCCCGCTGTATCTCACCAGCCGGGTCGTCGCACCCGCCATCGCGCTCGGCAACAGCGTGGTGCTCAAGCCCGACGAGAACACGCCGATAACGGGCGGGCTGGCGCTCGCGGCGCTGTTCGAGGAGGCCGGCCTCCCCGACGGCGTGTTCAACGTCGTCCCCGGCTACGGGCACACGATCGGCGACCACTTCTCGGGCCACCCCGTCCCGTCGGTGATGTCCTTCACCGGCTCCTCGGAGGTCGGCCGCGGCGTCGGCCAGCGTGCGATCGGGGAGTACACCGAACCGGCGCTCGAACTCGGCGGGAACAACGCCCACATCGTGCTGTCCGACGCGGACCTCGAACGGGCGGTCGACGCGGGCGCGTTCGGCTCCTTTACCCACCAGGGCCAGGAGTGCATCTCGATCAACCGCCACCTCGTCCACGAGTCGCTGTACGACGACTACGTCGCGGGGCTGGCCGACCGCGCCGAGCAGCTACCGATCGGCGACCCGCTGGAGGAGGGGAACATCGTCGGACCGGTGATCAACGAGTCCCAGCGCGACAAGATCGTCGGCTTCGTCGAGGAGTCGGTCGCGCAGGGCGCGACGGTCGAGGCGGGGGGCGACCACGACGGCCTGTTCGTCGAGCCGACGGTGCTCTCCGGCGTCACGAACGACATGCCGACGGCCTGCAACGAGCACTTCGGGCCGGTCGCGCCTGTCATCCCCTTCGAGAGCGACGCGGAGGCCGTCGAACTCGCCAACGACACCGAGTACGGGCTCTCCGGCTCGGTCCACTCGTCGGACGTGTCCCGGGCCCGGGACGTGGCCGACGACCTGGAGACCGGCATGGTCCACATCAACGACCAGCCGCTGAACGACGAGCCACACGTCCCCTTCGGCGGCGTCGGTGCATCGGGGATCGGCCGGTACAACGACGAGCAGATCCTGGAGACGCTGACAGAACTCAAGTGGATCTCCGTGCAGCGCGAGCCGCGGGAGTACCCGTACTGACCCGACACGGGCGAAAGCCCATCGAGGAAGAACGTCGCCGGCCGGCGTGACACGCCGGCGGCTTCAGGTCCACGTGACGCGGTACGTACAGCGCTGGCCGCCCTCGGCCCGGCATTCGTCGCCGACTTCCTCCACGTCGACGAAGCTGTCGGTGAACTGCTCGGCGACGCCCCGGAGCAGCCCCTGGTCGAACTCGCAGGGGTACGGGTTCTCACACACCATCTTCCCCTCGTTTTCGCTCACTTTCTCGAACTCGTAGGACCCGATGTCGATTCCCCGGTGATTGTGCTGGTACGCCTGGTCGACCGAGCGCAGCGCCTCCTCGACGCCCTCGATGTCCGGGGGGAACTCGACGTGTTCGGGGATATGTCGCCCCATGTTCTGCATACTGCTCTCCCCGTAGTCGTCCCGCATGTCGTACAGCATCGCGAGCGGCACCTTCAGCGGATACCACTCGTCAGGGTCGAGTTCCTCGATGCCGTAGTTCGCCAGCTTCGACTTGGTCTGCTTGCCCATGAAGTCGGTGACGGACTCGCTCGCCGCCACGTACGACATCGGACTCCGCCCGATGACCTCCGACCCGTCGAGGTTGCCCTCGAACCCGGTCCGGTCGGCCACCGTCGGTACCTCGTCGACGCCGTCGTCGCCGTCGTCGGTGTCGACCCCGACGAACCGTTTGATCGTGTCACTGACTCCGGATATCGAACGCCCGAACACCATCGTAAGCACAACGAGACACATTCAGCAAAAATGGCTTATGGCTTCCCCGTGCGCTCGGAGCGCCGTTCGGCCCGACGGGCGACGGAGGCGACAGGATCGTCCCCTGTCGCGAACGCGGCCCGGACGGACGATCGTGTGGGACGCGTTATCGTCCGAAAACCGGTCGAACAGGCCCGTATACCCCCGCTCCGCGCTTCCAAATCGTTTATACAGTTACGTTGTTTAAGCCGCCCTATGGCGAAAGAGCAGAAGGAAGTCCGCGACCTTCAGGAAGGGAACTACGTGATGATCGAGGACGCCGCGTGCAAGATCAACTCCTACAGCACGGCCAAGCCGGGCAAGCACGGCAGCGCCAAGGCCCGCATCGAGGCCGAGGGCGTCTTCGACGGCAAGAAGCGCTCGCTCTCCCAGCCGGTCGACGCGAAGGTGTGGGTCCCGATCGTCGAGCGCAAGCAGGGCCAGGTCGTCAGCGTGGAGTCCGACACCGTCGCGCAGGTGATGGACCTGGAGACGTACGAGACGATCACCATCTCCACGCCGGAGGACGCCGACCTGTCGCCCGACGACGACATCGAGTACCTGGAGATGGACGACCAGCGAAAGATCGTATGATGTTCCCCGGGGCCGCCGCCGACCGCGACGAGGCGTCGTACGTGGTCGTCGGGGCTCCGCTGGACATCTCGACGACGTTCCAGCCCGGCGCGCGGTTCGGTCCGGACCGCGTCCGGCGCTTCGCCGAAACGTACGACGACTTCGACCGTCGAACCGACACCCGCTTTTCCGAACTCTCCGTGCACGACCACGGCGACGTGCGCGCCTGGGACGACGCCGCCGAGTACCTGGAGTACCTCGAGGGCGTGCTGACGGACGTGGTGTGGGACGACGCCGTCCCGCTGACCATCGGCGGCGAGCACACCGTCTCGGTGGCCGGCGTCCGCGCCGTCGACCCGGACGCCGTCGTCGTGCTCGACGCCCACCTCGACCTGCGAGAGGACTACGACGGCAACGAACTGAGCCACGCCACCGCCACCCGCCACGCGCTAGACGTGGCCGACGAGGCCGTGATCCTCGGCGTGCGCACCGGCAGCGAGGCCGAGTGGGAGCGCGCCGCCCGCGACGACGTGACCGTGGTGCCGCCCGAGGACGTGGCGGGGTGGTCGCCCGACTTCGACGAGGAGTCGGTGTACCTGAGCGTCGATATCGACGGCGCGGACCCCGGGTTCGCGCCCGGCACCGGCACGATGGAGCCGTTCGGCATGACCCCCCGCGAGATGCGCGACGCGGTCCGGGCGGTCGCACCCCGCGCGGACGGGTTCGATGTGGTCGAGGTCAACGACCGCGACGACGGCCAGGCGGCGGCGCTCGCGGGCAAACTCCTCCGCGAGTTCGTCCGCGAACACGCCCGGTAGGGGGAGATATTTACGTCGCGCCGGCGAGGCTTCGAACCATGACCCTCTCGTCGTGTTACTTCTGCGGCACGGCCATCGAGGAGCCGCTCGCCGAGTACCCGGTCGTCCCGGACGCGCTCTCGCCCGCGCCCGACGACCAGGTGACCGTCGTCCTCTGTCCCTCCTGCCACCGGAAGCTGTCGACGGTCACGGACCGCGTCGTCGCCGCGGCCGAGAAGCGCCAGCGCACGCTCGACGAGGCCGGCGCAAACGCCGCGGCGGCCGCCAGCGACGAGGCGGGCGGCGGCGACGGGACCGCGGCCGAGGACGAAACCACCGACGGCGATGAAACCACCGCCGGGGCCGACCGGCCGTCGATCGACGAGGGCGCGGCCGCCGACCTGCTCGGCGACGACCCGCTCGCCGCCGGCGAGGCGGACGAACCGGCGGCTGCGGAAGCGGCGGCTGACGCCGACGACACCGACGCGACTGCGGACGCCGAACCGGCCCCGACCGACGAACCGTCCGGCCCCACGGACGGCGGTGCCGGCGGTATCACGGTCGACGACGCCGACGAAGCCGGGACGGACGACGGATCGGCGGACGCGGTGACCGTCGATGCGGGCGGTGGGGCGACCGACGACGCCGACGACCCAACCGGCGGAGCCGGGGACGCAGCCGGTTCCGGGGCGTCCGAGCGCGCGGACCCGACCAGCGCGGGCGACGCGCCGTCGCAGGCGACGTACAACCGAGTGGTTCGGCTCCTGCAGAACCGCGAGTTCCCCGTCGAGCGCGACGAGATAGCGACGGTGGCGATGAACGCCTACGACATCCCGCCGGAGGACTTCGACGCCGTCATCCAGACCGCCGTCAACCGCGGCGTGCTGGCCGAGGACGGCAACTACCTGCAGAAGCCGGAGTAGCGACGAGCGGCGGGCTCCGGGAACAAAACGCCTACGGCGACGGCGGGAGTACCGCCGCGCATGGATCTCACCGCGTTCGTCGACCGGTTCGACGAGGAGCTGCGCGTCGACGACTACGCCGACGTGGACGCCGCCGCGAACGGTCTCCAGGTCGGTCCCGACGAGGGAACGGTCGAGCACGCCGCCTTCGCCGTCGACGCCGCCGTCGAGACCATCGACGCCGCGGCCGACGCCGGCGCGGACGTGCTGGTGACCCACCACGGCGTCTCGTGGGGGGGCTTCGACCGCGTCACCGGCCGGACGTACGACCGGGTCGCGCCCCTGATCGAGCGCGACCTCCCGCTGTACGCGGTCCACCTGCCGCTGGACGGCCACGAGGAGTGGGGCAACGCCGCCGGGGTTGCCGACCTGCTCGGCCTGACCGAGCGCGAACGGTTCGGCGAGATCGGCCCGGAGTACGTCGGGCTGCGTGGGCACGCGCCGGAGCCGTTCGCCGCAGCGGATCTCCGTCGGCAGCTGGACGAGGCGCTCGACACCGGCGGGCGGGACGTGCAGCTTCTCGACTTCGGCCCCGACGAGATCGAGGACGTGGCGGTCCTCACGGGGAGCGGGACGGACTGGATCGGCGAGGCCGACCGGAAGGGCGTCGACGCGCTGATCACCGGCGAGGGCAAGCAGAAGGCCTACCACGAGGCCCGCGAGGCGGGGATCACGGTCGTCCTCGCCGGGCACTACGCGACGGAGACGTTCGGCGTCCGGACGCTCCGGGACGTGGCCGCCGACTGGGGGCTGGAGACGACGTACGTCGACCACCCGACGGGGCTGTAGCCGGGCCGGCCCGGGCGGTCGCCCTCCCCACGGCGGCCCCGGATCGCGGCGTTGAAAGCGCTGGCCCGTCCATCTCGGCGCATGACAGAGGACCACGACGAGCCGGAGCGCGAGGAGTTCGCGCACGACCCGGTCGCACACGCCGAGGCGCGGGCGGGGATGACGGTCGACGACCTCGTCGCGGAGTACGGAAGCGCCGGCATCGGCGCGACGGCGCTCCACGAGGCCGTCGACGTGTACGCCGAGATGCTCGGGAACGACGACGTGACCAACTTCTTCGGGCTGGCCGGGGCGATGGTCCCGGCTGGGATGCGCCGGATCGTCGCGGACCTGATCCGGGACGGCCACATCGACGCGCTGGTGACGACCGGCGCGAACCTCACCCACGACGCCATCGAGGCGATCGGCGGGAAGCACCACCACGGCCGGGACGAACAGCCGGACAAGTCGATGCGCGACCACGACGAGCAGCTGCGGGACGAGGAGGTCGACCGCATCTACAACGTCTACCTCCCGCAGGAACATTTCGCGCTGTTCGAGGACCACCTCCGGTCGCGGGTGTTCCCCGAGTGCGAGGGGACGGTGAGCATTCAGGAACTGACGGCCGAACTCGGCCGGGCGAACGCCGAAGTCAACGACGCGGAGGGGATCGAGGAGGGCGCTGGCATCGCCGCCGCGGCGTACGAGAACGACGTGCCGATCTACTGCCCCGCCGTGCAGGACTCCGTGCTCGGCCTGCAGGCGTGGATGTACTCCCAGACGAGCGAGTTCTCGCTCGACGCCCTGGCAGACATGACGCCGCTGACGGACCTCGCGTTCGACGCCGAGCGGGCCGGCGCGATGGTCGTCGGCGGCGGCGTCCCGAAGAACTTCGTCCTCCAGACGATGCTGGTCGCCCCCTCCGCGTACGACTTCGCGGTCCAGCTGACGATGGACCCGCCGAACACCGGCGGCCTCTCCGGCGCGACGCTCGACGAAGCGCGCTCGTGGGGGAAAATAGAGAAGGCCGGCCGCAACGCCAGCGTGTACGCCGACGCCACCATTACGCTCCCGCTGGTCGTCGCCGCGGCGCGCGAACGGATCGGGGAGTAGACGGACCGGATCGACGGCGCCGGAACGCGGCGGAGCCGACGCGGCCGAACCGCCGGCCTTCCGACCTGTCTCCGGCGGGACCCGTCACCTGACGCACCCGGGAACGTATCCCGTTCGGCGGCCTACGGCGGACAATGTCACAGGAGACCCTCGAAGCCGAGGCCGTCGAGGCGCTCGTCGGCGGGGAGCGGGCCGCGCTGAAACGGATGGACCTCGTCAGCACGCTGCTCGACGACGCGATCCGGATCCCCGGCACCGACTTCCGCATCGGTCTCGACCCCATCGTCGGCGCGCTCCCGGTCGCCGGCGACTCGGTCATGTCGCTGGTCTCGCTGTACGTCGTCCTCGAAGCGGTCAACCTCGGCGCGTCGACGACCCTCGTGGCCCGGATGCTTCTCAACGTCGCCATCGATGCGACCATCGGGTCGATCCCGCTGCTCGGCACCGTCTTCGACGCGGTCTGGAAGGCGAACCGCCGGAACGTCCGCCTCGTCGAGCGCCACGTCGACGTGGGCGGGTAGTCGGTCAGGGGTCGCGGCAACGCCAGTACGAACACGAACAATTATTAAGGATACGCTCGACTGGACGAGTAACCCGATGCTCCCGTCCGTACCGGTACGCGCCTGATCCTTCGACGGCCGTTTCGCCTCCGTAACTGTCCGACCTGCCTGCCTGCCTGCCGCTCCCGACCAGCCCACATGCCCGAGACCACACACCGACCCACAGCGCGTCCCGAGACGGAACCGACCCCGACCGACGAGCGAACCGCCAGCGACGCCGCGCCGGCGACGTTCGACCCGCACTGTACGACCCGCCTGCCGAACGCCGTCGACGGCGAGAACGCGTCGCCGCCGGCCGCGACCGACCGCGGACGGAACGGTCAATAGGCGGGACCCGCTACGTCCGCCCGGCCGATGACGAGGCGACCGGGCCGAGCCGGCTGGCACCCGGCGACGACGAGCCCTATGAGTGCCGAGGCCTTTGTACTGGCTCCCGGGCTACTGGACGAACGGCGGTGACATCGATCTACTCCGCGAGCAGCGTCCCGGCGACCAGCGCGACCGTGCTTACGAGCAGGCCGGGGATGACGGGTTCGACCACGGAGAGCGCAGACGACAGCACGGTATTGCGGGCCAGTTGCCAGCCGAGGACCGTGCCGCCGCCGCAGGTCATCCCCGCCAGTACGCCGGTCTTCGTCGCGCGAGACCAGTACAGCCCGGCGACGACCGGGACGAACAGTGTCCCGGCGAGCAACGACGTGTAGAGGGCGACGATCAGCTGGATGAGTCCGCCGAACGCACCGTCGTCCGGGGTGAGACCAACGACATCGCCGTCGGCGCGTCCGGGACGGTGCTGGAGACGGACGTGCAGGTCGAGACGGTGAAGCGCTCCGGTCCCGAGGTGGTCTGAAGGGCGACGCCGTCGTCACCGCCGACGGCCCGGACGGCTTCCCGGTCGACGGCACGCTCCGGGCGCTGGACGAGGCCGCGATGTACGACCCGGGCACTGCGGGGACGGCGGAGTTCGGGCTGTACGACAGCGGCAACGTCGCGCTCACGCTCGAACCGGCGGCCGACAAGCCTGCGTCGGACTACCTCAGCGCGACCCTTCGGTACGGCGACGACACGAGCGAGACGTTCCACTTCGCGGTGACGAACGTCAACTCGTCGGCGGCCGCCGACGGCTCTCAGGCCGGTCGCGCCGCTGTCGGGCGTCGCGTGCGGCGAAAACAGTTCCGCTCAGTCGATGTGGCCTTCGCGTCGGAGCTGGTCGGCGTCCTGCCCCGTGTAGCGCCACTCGATGTTCGCCTTCTCGTCCTGCCAGTCCCACGGTTCGACGAGCACCACGTCGTCCTCTTCGATCCAGGTCCGGTACTTCATGCGACCGGGGATCCGGCCCATGCGGCTCTTGCCGTCCTCACAGCGGACGCGGACGTGGTTCCCGCCGTTGTGTTCGGTCACCACGGCGAACAGTTCGTCGTCGTCGGGCATTCGGAGATTCCGTCGCCCTGATTCTTCACTCACTACCCGAAGTAGGCGTCGCCCACGTTTAAGAGCTTGGAGAGATGTGTTGACGATCCACACGTTCGCTCGTCAGACGTATGTGTCCCGTGCCCCTACGAGAAGTATGAGCGACGACGATCAGGGGGAGATCCCCGTCACCGCGGACCGACCGGACAGCCCGATCCACGTCACCGGCACCGACCACATGACGCTGATCGGCAGCAACGAGGAGGACACCGTCGAGTTCTACCGCGACCTGCTCGGGATGCCGCTGGTGCTCCGGCAGCCGAACCTCGACGATCCTGACTCGACGCACCTGTTTTTCGACACCGGCGACGGGCGGATCATCACCTTCTTCGTCACCGACGACCGGCAGTCGAACCCGCAGCCACACCGCCACCGGGCGGGGTCCGTGCATCACCTCTCCTTCAGCATCGACGCGGAGCGGTTCGCCGACGTGAAGCAGGCGCTGGACGAGGCCGGGCACGGCTACAACGAGTTCGACCGCGGCATCTTCCACTCGCTGTACACCCGGGACCACAACGGGCTGGTGATCGAACTGGCGACCGACAAGTACGACGTGCCCGACGACCGCCGCGGCGAGGTGCTGGCGACGGCCCAGCGCATCCGCGTCGAGGACGGGTCCGACTTCGCCGAAGCCGAACATCTTGAGGCCGCGCTCGACGAACTCGGCATCGACAGCGAGCCGGTCGAACTGCCCGACGCGCCGACCGGCGCGGGCGTGGAGTGACCGGCGTGGCCGCGGCGTGACCGCCACGCTGGACTGAACACCTGGGTCGATCCGGACGGCCCTGCGGGGTACCGACAGCTTTTCCCGGGCCGCGAGCGACCGGTTCGCCGGCACCGTGAGCACGGACCGGACGGTAGACGCCGACCTGATCGAGGCGTACCGCGAGCGGATCGACCACCCCATCTGGGAGCTGTTCCGACGCTACGGTCGGGGGAGCCGTCGCTGGTTCGGGCTCGGACTGCTGGCGAGCATCCTCGCGCGCTTCCTCTCACTGGTCCCGCCGGTCGTGCTCGGCACCGCGCTGGACGCGGTGTTTCGCGACGACGAGCCGTTCGAACTGCCGCTGGTTCCGGCGGCGTGGCTGCCCGACACGGCGTGGGCGCAGTTCGAGTTCTCCGTCGCCGCGATGGCCGTGGCGATGGTCGGGGCGGCCCTCCTCAACTTCGTCCGGCAGGCGTCGCTCAACCTCTTCTCCCACCGCGTGAAACACGAGGTGCGGACGGCGACCTACCAGCGGATGCAGCGGCTGGACATGAGCTTCTTCAACGAGGTTCAGACGGGCGAGCTGATGTCGATCCTCTCGAACGACACGAACCGGCTGGAGCAGTTCCTCGACGACATGATGAGCCAGGCGATCCAGCTCGGCGTCCTGCTGCTCGGGACCGCCGTCGTCCTCGTCTGGCTCAACGAGCAGCTCGCGGTCGTGACGCTGGTCGTCATCCCGCTCGCCGGGGTCTTCACCTACTGGTTCATGCGGCTGGCGGAGGACCGCTACGCCGACGTTCGCTCCTCGGTCGGCGACCTGAACAGCCGGCTGGAGAACAACCTGAACGGCATCGAGGTGATCAAGGCCAGCAACACGGAGGCCCACGAGGACGAGCGCGTCCGCGAGCACTCCTACCGCTACTTCCGGCTGGACTGGCTCGCCCTGCGGCTGAACTTCGTCTACCGGCCCGGGCTGCAGGCGCTGACCGCCGTCGCGTTCGTCGCGACGTTCGTCGTCGGCGGCGTCTGGCTCCTGCAGGGGCCGCCGGGGCCGTTTGCGGGCGAACTGAGCGCCGGCGACCTCGTCATCTTCCTCCTGCTCACCCAGCGACTCGTCGAACCGCTCGCGCAGATGGGCAACATCGTCGACCGGTACGAGGACGCCCGCGCCTCGACCAAGCGCATCCTCGGGCTGATGGACCTGCCGACCGGGATCGAAGACGCCCCGGACGCGGTCGAACTCGACGACCCCGAGGGCCGCGTCGAGTACGACGACGTGACGTTCGGCTACGACGAGTCGTCCGTCCTGCGGAACGTCGACTTCGACGTCGAACCCGGCGAGACGGTGGGGCTGGTCGGGCCGACCGGCGCGGGCAAGACGACGGTCGTGAAGCTCCTGCTGCGCCTGTACGACGTGGACGACGGCGCGGTCCGGGTCGACGGCCACGACGTGCGTGACGTGACGCTGGAGAGCCTCCGCGACGCGATGGGCTACGTCGGGCAGGAGAACTTCCTGTTCGACGGCACCGTCCGCGAGAACATCCGGTACGGCGAGTTCGACGCGAGCGACGAGGCGGTCGTCGAGGCGGCCAAGCGCGCCGAGGCCCACGAGTTCATCACCAACCTCTCCGACGGCTACGACACCGACATCGGCGAGCGCGGCGTGAAGCTCTCCGGCGGCCAGCGCCAGCGCGTCGCCATCGCTCGGACCATCCTCCAGCGCCCGTCGATCCTGATCTTCGACGAGGCCACGTCGGCGGTCGACACGGAGACGGAACTGCTGATCCAGCGGTCGATCGACGAACTCGCGGCCGACCGGACGACGTTCGTCATCGCCCACCGGCTCTCGACGGTCCGGGACGCCGACACGATCCTCGTCGTCGAGGACGGCGAAATCGTCGAGCGCGGGAGCCACGACGAACTGATCGACGCGGACGGCCTCTACAGCAACCTCTGGCGCGTGCAGGCCGGCGAGATCGGCGACCTCCCCGACGAGTTCGTCGAGCGGGCGAGCGAGCGCGTCGCGCAGGGACCCCTCGACGGCGGGGAGGACTGACGGCGGGGGTCACGGACCGACCGACGGATCAGTTCAGCGCGTCGACCTCCTCGGTGAGGTCCTCCGGGGCGTCGACGGGACCGTTGACGAACATCCCGTGGCCCATGATGGCGACCGCGACCAGCCCCGACGCAATGACCGCGAGCTGGAGCGACAGCGCCGTCAGGAGGCCGACGACGGCGCCGACGGCCATGCTCCCGCCGACGCCGAGCAGGACGAGGTCGTAGTACTGCCAGGTGTAGGCCATACGCACCCTACGGGCTCCGGACGGGAAGCGTTGTGGGTCGGACCGCGTTCGGGACCGACGGGAAAAACACTTGTCCGACATCCGGATAATGGCCTGTATGTCCCGCTGGTCCCGCAGGCACACCCTCCACTGCTGTGCCGGCCTGCTCGCGGCCGCCGCCGGTTGTAGCGATGCGGACCGGAGCGACCCGCCGACGACCTCCGGCGAAGCGGTCGACGGCTACGAGACGCACTCCCTCCGCTCGGACGGACGGATCGTCGCCGACGAACGCGACGACGGACCGAACGGGAGGGTGACGCTCAACACGCTGCTGCAGTCCCCCGACCACTCGCTCCGGTTCGTCGCCGAACTCGACGGCATCGACGCCGCGCGGGCGTTCGTCGACGAGACGCGGTTCGGCGAGGGGTCGGTTCTGGTCAGCCAGGGCAGGATCGGCGACTGCTACCGCCGGGAAGTCGCGTCGGTGAGCCGCTCGGACGGGTCGTTCTCGGTCGACTTCTGCGATGTGGTCCGGGACGCCTCCGTCGCCTGTTCGGAGGACGAGACGGCGGTGCAGGCGACGTTCGTCCGGCTCCCGTTCGCGTTCGAGAACGGGACGGAGAGCTACTCGGTCGGGTCGGGCGGCGACTGTCGTCGGGCCGTGCGACCGAACGGAGGTGAACGGGCGTGAGCGGCAGCCCTCCCACGACCGACACGACCGTGGACGGGGAGCGGACGGCCGCGGCCACGGGCCGTCGCAGGTTCCTCGCCGCCGCGGGAAGCGCCACCGTGGCCTCAGTGTCGGGCTGTTTCGGTCTCTGGAGCGACGACGCCGACGCGCCGTCGTACGACGCCGACGCGCTCCGGTCGGTCGCCGCCCTGCCGACGCCGAAGCTTCCGGAGACGCTGCCGGTGTCCCCGACGCCGACGTACCGCGAGGAGGTGCGGGAGCGCGTTGCCGCTCTGCTCGAGCCGATCCCCGAGCCGCTCGCCGCCGAGGACGTTCCCAACGAGGCCGTCCGGACGCGTATCGCCGAGGAGCGCGACCGCGCCCGGTCGGCCCTCGACGACTCCGTCGACGCGGCGACACCCCTGTCGGCGCTCGGATCGCTCCGGTACGCGCGCCACAGCGCCGCGGACGCGAGTGCGGTGTACGCCGCCGGTCGGGACGAACTGACGCTGGCGGCGGTGCTCGACCGCCGCGAGGCAGTGCGGTCGGAGCTGGACGACCTCCGGGACCGGTTGACCTACGAGGGCGGGGACCCGGTCGCGGCGCTCGCCACGTTCGCCACGGTCGAGCAACACGTCGCCCGGGCGGCGGACATGCTCGACAGGGCCGACGAGACACACGAGTCCGGCGTCTTCGCGGTCGGCGATGCCGCCGGAACGGTGGAGTGGGCACGCGCCCGCGTCTCGGACGCGGCCCACCTCCACGGCCGCTACGTGGCGACGGTGGACGAGCCGATGGAGTGGCGCGACCGCTTCGTCGAGGTTGGCCGCGCGCTCGCCGCGGACGCCCGCGCCCGCTTCGGCGACGTGTCGAGCGGCTACGCCGAGGACCCCGACGGGGAGTTCGACCGCGACATCGCCGACGCGCCCGCCGAGGACGTCGTCCGGGACGCGTACCTCGCGGCGGACTCGGTCGCGACGACGGTGCCCGACCCCGCTGACCGCCCGGCGTTCGCCGCCTTCGCCGGGGCCGCCGCCGACCGCGACCTGCGCGCGTTCGAGCGGGTCCGGTCGTCGATCGCCGACGGGGCGTACCAGCGACCAGAGTCGGTCGCCGCCGTCCGGACGGCGAAGCTCGACGCCGTCGAGGCGGTCGAGCGAGCCCGGGCGGACGACCCGCTCACGCGGCGGCTCCTCCGACCCGCGGCGATCGACCTCCGGGGCGGGGACCAGTACCTCGTGCGGTTCGGCGACGTGAACGACAACCCCGCCGACGTGGCGAACGCGTTCGCCGAGTACGCCTACGCCGCCGCACGCGCCGAGGCCGCCCCCGGCGCGGCCGCGCGCCTCCGTGGCCTGCTCCGGGGGGCGTCGGACGACCCGGACCACTAAACGGTCCCCCGTGGTACCACGTCCCCATGGACAGTACGGACCCGAGCGACCTGCGCGGCGTCACCGTGAGCGGCGACCCGGACGGGTCACCCGTCGTGTTCGTCCACGGCGCGACGCTGACGCGTGCGCAGTGGCTCCCGCAAACGGCGGCGCTCTCCGGCGTTCGCGCGATAACGTTCGACCTGCCCGGCCACGGCGAGCGCGCGGACGAGACATTCCGGTTCGAGCGCGCGCTGGACCTGCTCGACCGTGTCGTCCGCAAAGTCGCGGACGGGAGCGCCGTCGTCGTCGGGCTTTCGCTCGGCGGCTACCTCGCCACGGCCTACGCCGCGGACAACCCCGACAGGGTCGACGCGCTGGTGATCTCCGGCAGCAGCGCTAACCCGACCGGCCTGCTCGGCGTGCTCACCCGGATCGTCGGCGCGCTCTCGCGGCTTGCAAGCCGGCTCGGACCGGTCCGTCGCGCGTACAGTTCGCTCTGGGAGCGCGCCGTCGAGGCGTTCGACATCGAACCTGACCACCGCGACGCCATCGTCGATGGCGGGTTCTATCTGCGCCCGTTCGGCGAGGCGGGCCGCGACCTGGCGGGCCGGGACTTCCGCGCCGAGTTCGGCCGCTACCCCGGACCGGCGCTCGTGCTCAACGGCGAGGACGACGCGCTCGCCCGGCGCGGCGAGGACGCCCACGCCGCGGCCACGACCGACGCACGGGTCGAGGTGGTCGAGGACGCCGGCCACACCTGCAACCTCCACCGCGCGACGGCGTACACCGAGGCCGTCGAGCGGTTCTACCGGGAGGCGGTGCCGACGGAGGTCGGCCGTGGCGGGTCCTGACGCCGGCCGACTCTCGCGTCGCGCCTGGCTCCGGACGTCCGGCGGGACGCTGGCCGGTGCGATGGGGAGCGGCTGTCTGGCGACGCCGCGGAACGGTGAGACGGCCGCCGAGGCGGCCGGACAGGACGGCGACGGCCGCGAGGACTTCATCTGGGTGAGCGGCGCGATGCAGACCGTCGAGCGTGTCCGCGACAACGCCCTGGCGTTTGCGGCCCGGAACGACCTCGCGGCCGTGTTGACGGTGGGCGACCTGACGCCCCCCGACCTGCTCGACGACGTGCGCGCTCACTTCGACGCCGCGGCCGAGTTCGGGATCGACCTGTGGCTCAACACCGGCATTCTCCGGGTGCCAGCGGCCTCGGTGGTCCAGGACGACGACGTTCGGGCGCGACACCTGGACAGCCTGCGCTCGGTCGTGGAGCTGTACCACGACCGCTTCGGCGACGGCCGGATCGTCCTCTGGCAGGAAGCACCGGTGCCGGGACGGTGGACCGAGAACGGGCAGTGGACCGACGAGTCCGTCGAGAACCTGCTGTCGTACGGCCCGACCGTGTTCGCGGCCCAGCGCGCGGCGATCAGGTCGGTATCGACGGGGATCGACGTGGGGATCTTCCCGCATTTCCCCTACGTGGTCGACTCGAAGCAGCCGGACGCCTTCCCGGAGCTGGTCGACGCCATCCGCGAGCGCGACGCCGCGCCCGACTTCGTTTTCACCGACTTCTATCGGGGCTGGTACGAGAAGGACGCCGGGGCGGCCCCTGCCACCGCCGCCGTCCGGAGTCTCATCACGAACGCACGGGCGACCGTCGACGCGCCCGTGTTCTTCCTCGCTCAGGCCCACACGATCAACCCGAACCACACACCGAGCCGGGTGGCGATGCGTGAGGACCTGCGGACAGCGACTGACGCGAACGTCGACGGCCTCGGCTGGTACTCCCGGAACCGCTACGTCCCGACCGAGGTCGGCTTCGACCCCTTCGTCCCGAACCGTGGCGACCCCGACTCGTTCGCCGACATCGATGCGACCTGCACCTTCACCGTCGCCCGGGACCGCTACGCGTACGCCTGGACGGCCACCCATCCGACGCGGGACGGGTACGACCTCGACGAAAAGTTCGACCTCTGGATTCACACCGACGGCGCTGGCTTCTACGACCATCGGATCTCGCTCCGAACCGCCGACGGCGTCTGGGCGTTCGTCGGAGACGCAACGGGCTACATCGACGGCGACCACGGCGACGGTCGCGGACCGCGACTCGGCGGCCCGCAGGTCACCGCCTTCCGGGGACTCGACCGCGAGCGGTTCCTCGGCCGGGCGCTCGACCTCCGGGTCGAGTCCCGCGGCGACGCGACGCTCCGAACCGTCTCCGTCCTCCCCTTTGCCCCGGACGCGTTCGTCACCGAGCCCCGCGCCGTCGCGCTGGCAGCGACGGGCGCGGAGACGCCCTGCTGTCTCGGCCGCCGGAGGCTCGACCGCCGGCTGACGGCCGGCGGGGAGACCACCGTTCGCGTCCCGGTCCCGCGGGACGCGCCGGTGCGCCATCCCGGCGCGCTCGTCACGCCGGACCACGCCGGCGTCCGGGCGGCGCTCCGCGACGCCGAAGCGGACGCCGGATTCGACCCGCTTTCCCGCTTCGATCTGTGGGTCCGCTGCGCCGATCCGGGGGCGCTCGACGCCGTCCGGGTTGGCGGACGCGACGCGCTCGAAGCGGCCCCGGCGGTCGCGCGGGGGGACGCTGCCGCCGTCTGCTACGGCGCGCCCCGGTCGCTGCTGGACGGCGAGGGCGCGCTCGCTGCGACGGACGTCGCTGGCGACGCCGGCGTGGCTGCGCTGTACGCGATGCCGTACGGCGGTCCGGGCGCGTTCACGCCGCCCGACCGCGCTGCAGACCTCGTCGCGGCCGACCCCGACGCCGCGGCGACGTTCGCGCTGGCGGCCACCGCGCGCTGACTGGCGGATCACGAAACCGCCCGACTGCGAAAATTAACTCGATTACGAATCACCGTACCTTTTTACGGGCGGAAGTCGGATCATCTGGTGATGCCAGAAATCACGGTGTCCGACAGCCTGTACGACAAACTGGAAGAGGCGGCCGAGGACAGCGAACTCGACGACGCCCTGTGGGAGATGGTGTACCTGTTCGAGCGCGGCAACAACCCCGCCGAGTAACTCAGTTCGTCGATACGATTTCTACGACGTCGCGGTTCGACAGCGTCGCGTCCGCGGCGATCTGGCGTTCACTCCGGCAGTCGACGGCGTGGAGGAACCCGTCGCCGATGTCCGAGTGGAGGTGGTACGCGAAGTCCTCGGCGGTCGCGCCCTCGGGGAGGACGAAGCAGTCCCGGAGCACCTTCCCGTCATCCGTGACGATGCCGTTCGCCGACCCGGGGAAGACGGCGACTGCGCCCATCTCGTCGAACAGCGCGGTCTCCAGCGTCCGCTGGACGCCGGTGCCGCCGAACTCGGCGACGAACGCCTCGATGGTTTCGAGGCCCGCGGCCTGCTCCTCGCCAACGTCGCCCGTGATCTCGAACTCGTCGTCACCGGCGCGGTAGTCGACGACGCCGCCCTCGTCGGCGGCCTTCAGCGCCTTCTCCGCGTGGGCGCTCGCCGGCACGACCGTGAGGTGGTCGTACTCGGGGTCGTTCGTGATCGCCTCGTAGTTGGCCTGTGCCTCGGGCGTGTCCATCTTGTTCGCCGCGATCACCATCGGCTTCGTGCGCTTGCGGATCTCGCGGGCCAGCGCCTCGCGGTCGTCGGCGTCCCAGCCGTCCGGGTCCAGCGGCAGGTCCAGCGAGAGGACCACCTGCTTGATCTCGTCCTTGTTCGTCCGGAACGCGCTCATCTGCTCGGCGAGGTCGACCTCGATCTTCGACTCCGTCCCGTCATAGCCCGAGCGGTGGCGCTCGATCCCTTTCTCCAGCACGTCGAGGTACCACATGTCGAGTTCGTTCTCCAGGAAGTCGATGTCCTCGCGCGGGTCGTGGCCCTCGGTGGGTTCGCCCTCCAGGTCCGTCTCGCCGGCGAAGTCGACGACGTGGACCAGCACGTCGGCCTCGTTCAGGTCGGTCAGGAACTGGTTGCCCAGCCCCGCGCCCTCGTGTGCGCCGGGGATGAGGCCGGCCACGTCGACGAGTTTCACCGGAACGAACCGGGTACCGTCCTCGCAGTAGCCCGTCTCGGGGGTGCAGGTCTCGCCGAACTCCGGCGCGGCGCAGTCCACGCGGACGTACGCTTCGCCGACGCTGGGGTCGATGGTCGTGAACGGATACGCGCCCTCCGGCACGTCGTTCATCGTCGCCGCGTTGAAGAAGGTCGACTTGCCGACGGAGGGCTTGCCGACGAGGCCGATCTTGTAGGTCATTACGTCCGCTGGACGGGCGCGCCACGAAAGGGTTGCCAAACGTCGGCCGTTCGGCACTGCGTCGCACTCCCACGCCTACGTCTCGTCGTCGGCGTCCGTCTCGTCGTCCGCGTCGCCGCCGTCATCGCTCTCGGCTCCGTCAGCGCCCTCGGACGACGCCGCGGTGTCCGTCGACTCGTCCCCCTCGTCGTCGGTTTCGACCGCCATGCTCCCGGCTTCCTCGTCCGTCGCCTCGTCCGCTTCGGCCGCCTCGGAGCCGAGGTCGATGCCGGTCTCGGCCTCCCCGACGGTGCCCACGTCCGTCTCGTGTTCGTCGCCGGCGGGCGTCTCCTCGGTCAGGTCGCCGGCGTTCGCCTCCGCCTCGTCCTCCTGCGTCAGGTCGTCGCTGGCCTCCATGTCGGACTGCATGTCCTCCGGCGGTTCGTCCGTCCGGTCGTCGAGTTCGACCGCCGTCATGTCGTCGTCGGGAGTCGCTTCGCCGTCCGCCTCGCCCCGGATCGTCTCCGTGAGGTCGCCCTCGGGGAGCGTGCTTCCCTCGCGCTGTGACCGGCGCTGGAGCAGGCCGACGGCCACGGCGACGCCGCCGAGCGCCAGCCGCCGCCCGCGGCGCTCGGAGGAGCGCAGGCCGCGCACGATCCAGAGCAGGCCGGTCACTATCGCCAGGCGGCCGGACCGCAACTGGTGGAGGAGGCGGCCGCGAACGCCGTCGCCTTCGCGTTCCGCCTCCTCCGCTGATTCCGTGTCCGCTGCGGTCCGGCCGTGAATGAGACTGGTGAGTCGCATACTGGTGGCCGCTCTACCACGGCGACGCAATTAAACGGCGACCCCGGCGGACGCGTCGAGGTGACCGCGGCAAACGGCTACTGCCGGTCGATCGCCCGCTCGGCGTACCAGACCAGCGAGAAGTCCCTCGGGCTGGGGAGCGCGCAGGCGAACCAGCCAAGCGTCGCGGCGACGACGGCCGGTTCCCCGGCGGCGGTCGGGTCCGGCAGGGTGCCGGCGAGGACCAGCGCGCCGGGCGCGGCGAGCGTGAGCGGCGCGAGCGCGGCGACGCGCAGCAGCCACGGCGAGGTGTCGTCGGGGAGCCGGCGCGGCGTCACCGCGGCCCAGGTGCCGAGCGCGCCGGCGCGGAGGAGCGTCGCCCCGCCGCGCTCCGGCAGCCAGTTGACCTCGCAGGGGACGCCGCCGAGCGAGAGCACCGCGGCGTGGGCGAACTCGTGGGCGACGGTGCCGACGCCGACGGCGAGACAGAGCGCGGCAACCGCGACCACGAGTTCGAGCGCTGCGCCCGCGGTGAGAGTCGCCCCGCCGGAAAGGTCGAGGACCATGGAAAGCTGTGCTTACCACTGCGATCGCCCCCCATTAATCTCTCGTTTCGCCGGCAGGTCGCGTGAGCCGTCGCGACGGCTCCGGGCTGACGCCCCGATTGAAGTATGTGGATTGCGAACGCTCGACCATGTACGACGAGGTACTGATGCCGACCGACGGGAGCGAGGGGACGGTGACGGCACTCGCCCACGCCCGGGAGATCGCGGCGAACCACGGCGCGACCTTGCACGTCGTCCACGTCGTCGACCGCCGGGTGTACCTCGCGGCCGGCAAGGACGAACAGGACGAGGTGCTGGCCGGGCTGGAGGACGACGGCGAGGCCGCCATCGAGACGGTCCTCGACCGCCTCGACGGCTCCGGGCTTGACGTGGTGACCGAACTCCGCGAGGGCGTCCCCCACCGGGAACTGCTCGACTACGCCGACGAGCACGACGTCGACCTGATCACCATCGGAACCCACGGTCGGTCCGGCCGGGACCGGCTGGTCAACATGGGCAGCGTCACGGAGAAAGTGGTCGATAGCTGCGAGCGGCCGGTGCTCGTCGTCACGCTCGACGACGCGTAGCGTTACCCTCGCCGGCGGAGCGCGACGAGCGCGCCGGCGAGCGCGACTATCGCCGCGCCGGCGGTGAAGCCGGGGAGCCCGCCGCCGTCGGAACTATCGTCCTCCGTCGTGTTCGTCGTCGTGGACTGCGGTTCGGTCGTGGTGGTTGTGGTCGTCGGTTCCTCGCCGCCCTCGTCGATGCCTTCGACGGTCACGGGCTCCGAGCCGACGCTGCCGTTCTCGGCCGTGATCTCGAACTCGCCGGCCGACGTGATCGGGACGCTCAGGACGCCGTTGGCGTCGGTCGTGCCGACCTCGGTGTCGTCGCGGAACACCGCCGCGTCCCCGACGGCCTCGCCGTACTCGTCGGTCACGACGACCCGGATCGTCTCGCCGACGGCGGCGCTGTTCCGGCTCGCGTTGACCGACAGCGCCGCGGACCGGGTGATGTTGTACGTGGCGTCGATCGACTCCTGCTCGTCGACCGCTAGCTCGCGTTCGATCGTGTCGTACTCGGGGTGTTCGACGGTCACGGCGTACTCCGTGTTCACGCCGAGACGGGTCGCGGCTTCGCCGGCCCGGTTGTCGGTCGTCAGCGTGGCGACGGTCTCGCCGCCGTTCGCCAGCGAGATGGTCGCGTCGCCGACGGGCGTCGCGTTCTCGAAGTAGGCGTCGAGAACGGTGAACCCGACGTTCGTCCGCGCGCCCTCGATGTCGACCGACTCCGTGACGGTGCCCTGCACGTTGAACTCGCTGGTCGTCTCCAGATACCCCTCCTTGACGACCGTCGCGGTGTACGTGCCGGCCTCGACGTCCTCGGCCTCGAAGACGCCGTCGGCGTTCGTCCGCCCGCGGTCGACCGTCCGGGGGTCGCCCTCCTTCTTCAGGAACACCCGCGCGTTCTCGATTGCGCCGTTCGCGTCGGCCACCTCGACGACGGCGGTCGCCCTCGGATACACCGTCACGTTGGCCGTCGTCGTCTCGGTCATCTCGCCGATCCGGGCGGGGAAGTTCCGCACGTAGTCGTCGTGCGAGACGCGGATCTCGGGCGTGACGCCCCGCGGCACGTCGACGAGCGCGCGCCCGTTCGAGACGGTCGTCGTCTCGTTGTACCCGCCGTCGTACGTCACGTTCACGTCTGCCTGTCCGACCGGGTCACCGTCGTCGTCGGTGACTGCGATCTCCAGCGTCACGAGGTCTGCCGTTCCCGTTGCCCCACGCTCCGCGGACCCCGCTACCGGGGCCGCAACGCCGACAGCGCTCGTCACGAGCAGCGCGGCGACGAGAACCGCTGTTCGATGCATACTCGCGGTGATGGCGACGGCTCACTTAAAATTCGCCTTTCGTGGTGTATTGTATCTTACATAGTTCCCGGAGCATCGCCACCTCCACAACGCTCTTGTCGCCGTCTCGCCATTCGTTCCCCATGACAGCGACGCGGACCGTGGAACTGGAGGGCCACATCATCGACTCGGGGATGATGGGCCGCTGTTTCGGCCTCATCATGGACATGGACGGCTCCTTCGAGGTCGAGCAGTTCGACATCGGCCGCCACAAGCACGCCGAGTCGTACGCCCGGCTGGCCGTCTCGGCCGACACGGAGCACGACCTGCAGGCGATCCTCCACGAACTCCACCAGAACGGGGCGACCCTGCTGGACCCCTCCGACGCGACGCTGGAGCCGGCACCCGAGGACAGGGTCGTGCCGACCGGCTTCTACTCCACGACGAACCACCCCACGTTCGTCCGCGTCGACGGCGAGTGGATCGAGGTCGAGGCCATCGAGATGGACTGTGCGGTCGTCGTCGAACGCGGGGACGACGCGGGAGCGAACGGCCCGCGCGCCTACACCAAAGTGCTCAACGCCGTCGAGGCGGGCGACATGATCGTTACCGGCGAGGCCGGCATCCGCGTCGAACCGCCGGAGCGTCCCCGGGGCGACGAGGGCGGTGCGTTCGGCTTCATGCAGGGCGGCGTCTCCAGCGAACGGCCCTCGGAGTCGCTCATCGCCAAGGTGGCCGACGCCGTCGAGCAGACCAAGGAGGACGGCGGCGACGTGCTGGCGGTGTGCGGTCCCGCGCTCATCCACTCCGGCGCGGCCGACGACCTGGCCCGCCTCGTCCGCGAGGGGTACATCGATGGCATCTCCGCGGGCAACGGCTTCGCCGTCCACGACCTCGAACGCGGCCTCTACGGCACCTCGCTCGGGATGGACATGGAGACGATGGAGCACCCCCGGAAGGGCCACAAGCACCACATCTACACGATCAGCGAGATCATCCGCGCCGGCGGCATCGAGGAAGCCGTCGAGGAGGGCGTCGTCACCGAGGGGATCATGTACGAGTGCGTCGAGAACGACGTGCCGTACGTCCTCGCCGGCTCGATCCGCGACGACGGGCCGCTCCCCGACACGATCACCGACGCCGTCGAGGCTCAGAACGCCATCCGGGAGCAGGCCCGCGACGCCGACATGGTGTTGATGCTCGCCACCCTGCTGCACTCCGTCGCCGTCGGCAACTGCCTCCCCTCCACGACGCGGGTCGTCTGCGTCGACATCAACCCCTCGACCGTCACCCAGCTGCTCGACCGCGGGAGCGCGCAGGCCATCGGCATGGTGTCGGACATCGGCACGTTCGTCCCGATGCTCGCGGACAATCTGGTCGACGACTGACGCCCCTACCCGCCGTCGAGCGGGACCACGGTGACGGGCACCGTCGGGTCGGCGAGCAGGTCGCGGGCCGTGCCGCCGAGCACGGGGTCGGCGTCCGGGTCGCCGCGGCGCGGTCCGATGACGAGTTCGTCCGCCCCGTGGTCGTCGACGGCGCTCCGGAGTTCGGCGGCTGTGTCGCCGTGCCGGAGTTCCGTCTCGATGCCCGCGCCCGGGAGCCTGACGCGAAACACGTTCAGCGCCTCCCGGCGGTCGCGCTCCGCGTCGGAACCGTCCGTCTCCGCGACCGCGACGCCGACGACCGCGTCGCCGTCCGCGAGGCGCTCGCCGAGGTAGTCACACGCCGCCGCGCTCGTGTGGACCGAGTCCGTCGCAACGAGGTATCGCATGGCCGTCGTCGGGAGCCGAGCGCACAAAGGCCTGCCGGCGAACGGGTCGACAGCCGGCCGCCGTCACCGAACCGTCGTCACCGGCCCCGGCGAGCGGCGGAACACCCGTTCGGCCACGTCGCCGACGAACAGGCGGTCCGAGAGGCTGCCGCCGTGGCTGCCCAGCACGACCGCGTCGTAGTTCTCGGCGCGGGCGACGATGGCCCGGGCGGGCCGGCCGACTGCGACGGCGGTATCTATCTCCGCGTCGTGGTCCGACGCCAGTTCGCGGGCGTGGTCGACCACCGCCTCGGCGCGCTGCTCGGCGGCCGCCTCGATGTCTTCCTCGAACGCGAGGCTCATCGCCTCGCCCATCATCACCGACGGCTCGCCGACGACGACGAGGACGGTCACGTCGGCGTCCGGGTGGTTCTCCAGCGCGTAGCCGAGCGCGCGCTCCGCCATCTCGGAGCCGTCCATCGGAACGAGAACGCGGGAAAGCATGGCCGACCTACGACGACCAGCGGCTTAAGCGCGGACGGCGGTCAGACCGGCACCGCCAGAAGGAAGGCGTACGCCAGCCCGGCCGACGCCGACGGCCCGATGATCCAGAAGGCGACGAAGCGTGCGACTGCGTCGGGTCGAACCAGGTCATCGGCGTCGGCCACGTCCGCCGGGTCCTCCTCGCCGATCGGGGGCACCTCCGCGGGCGTCTCCTCCGTGAGCACGCCCATCGATAGCTCGAACTCCTCCTCGCCCCGGGCGAGGCCGGCGATGGTCGCCGTCCGACTCGCACGGCCCCAGCCGAGGCCGACGATGGTCATCACCGTCGCCATCACGAGGCTGATCGGGATGCCGATCCACGAGAGGATGGTCGTGATGGTGGCGGCCGTCAGCGCCACGATCAGCGCCGCCAGCAGCGGCAGTTCCGTGAGGTCGTTGCCGACCGACTCCATCGTCCGGCGGGCGATGGTGAAGCCGCCGAGGCTGATCGCGACCGCGCCGACCGCGATGCCCACGTCGGCCCCGTCCCGGCCGCCGACGGGAGCGGCGTCAGCACGCTGACCGCCGCCCCGAGCACCAGGCTACCCGGAATGCCCAGGAGGACGAGGTCGTAGTACTGGATCGTGACCCGCATACACACCGTACGTACCGGACGGGCAAATACGCGATCTCGGCATGCTGACACGCTCTGACGGGCAGCGGAGCGAGCTATCGGTCTGTGACCGGGGGTTCAGCGCCGCCGAGACGCCCCGTTCGAACCACGTGACGCGACACGAATTATTATACTACTACAATCCTTACCATGGGTGTATTCATGCTCGGTGTAGCACGTCCCGTCCGAAGACAGGCCGCCGCGTCCGGACACAACCATGCCTGACGACGGGCGGGTCCAGAAGAGCAAGGCGATCCAGCAACGAACCGGGAAGACGTTCCATTTCGCCACCCGCGTTCTCCCGGAGCGCGTTCGCCACCCGACGTACGTTCTCTACGCGTTCTTCCGGATCGCCGACGAAGTCGTCGACGACGCCGACGGCACGCCCCCCGACCAGCAGGCCGCCCGCCTCGAGGAACTCCGGAACGAGGCGCTCGGCCGCGTCGAGACGGACTCCGACGTGCTGTCGGCGTTCCAGGAGGTCCGGGCGGAGTACGACGTGCCGGACGGCGAGATCCACGCCTTTGTCGACGCGATGAAGTCGGACATCGACACGGACCGCTACGAGACGTACGACGACCTCCGGGCGTACATGCGCGGCTCCGCCGCCGCGGTGGGCGCGATGATGACGGCGATCATGGGCACCGAGGACGAGGAGGCCGCCCTGCCACACGCCGTCGCGCTCGGCGAGGCGTTCCAGATGACGAACTTCCTCCGGGACGTGCGCGAGGACGTCATCGACCGCGACCGGATCTACCTGCCACAGGAGACCCTCGACCGGCACGGCGTCCCCGAGGAGCAGGTCGAGAACCTGGAGTTCTCCGACGCCTTCGCCGACGCGATGCGGGAGGAACTCGGCCGCACCGAGCGGCTGTACCGGCAGGGCGTCGCCGGCATCCAGTACCTGCCCGAGGACTGTCAGTTCGCCGTCCTGCTGTCGGCGGTGCTGTACGCCGACCACCACCGCCTGATCCGCAAGCAGGGGTACGACGTGCTCTCGTCGGAGCCGGAACTGGGCACCGCACGGAAGGCGTGGCTGGCGCTCCGGACGCGCTGGCACTGGCAGTGGAACCGCGACCCCGTCGCCGTGTTCCGCCGTGTCAGCGCGCTCCCCGAATCGGGGACGGCCCGGTACGAGGTCGAACCGCCGGAGCCGGTTCCGGTCCGCTAACCGCCGTCAGGCATCGTTCTACAGTCCCTCACCGTCCGGCGAACCGCTCGACCGGCCGCCGCAGGACCGCCCCGTCGAACTCGTCGGTCCGGAGCAGCGCGGCCAGGAAGCCGGCGGCGACCAGCGCCGCCACGGCGTTGCCGTAGAAGACGTTCACCAGCCCCCACAGCAGCACGAAGCTCACCAGGTCGTCGAGCATGAACGAGCAGGCGCGCAGGCGCTCGACCAGCGCCCCGTGGTCGAAGCCGAGGTCGAAGCAGCCGACGGCGACCGCCCCCGACAGCACCCAGCCGGCGTAGTTCGAGAGCGGCACGCCGTAGTACGCGCCGCCGCCGTCGTACGCCCAGAACCCGAGCGCGACGGCCCCGGGGTCGAGCACGAGGTCGACGGCGAGCACCGTCGCGAGCGTCGCCAGCAGCCGGACCGCGCGCCGCCGGGCCGAATCGCCGAGCAACAGCAGGACGAGCAGGTAGCTGTTCAGCACCAGCGGCAGGAAGAAGACGGGGAGCCCGACCGGCACCTCGCCGGCGAGCATCGGCCCGAGGTCGATCCCGTACTCGAAGTGGCCGTACGGCCACCCGGTGCGGACGCCGACGAACTCGATCCCGTAGGCGTAAGCGGTCACCGCGAGTATCGCCACGGCCGCCCGGCGGTCGACCAGCGGGCCGACGCCGGCGATGAGGGGCAGGCGCATCACGAGCGTCCCGAAGAGGATGAGCGTCGGCTGGAAGGCCAGCGGCGGCGGCACGACCCCTTCGGCGCTGGCGAGCAGGAGGACGGCCCCGACCGCCGGGAACACGACGGCGATGGTGAAGCGGTTCTCGCGCACCAGGTCGTCCAGCCGCCGCTGGAGGGCGGCCCTATCCATGGACGGTCCCCCACAGCGCGCCCATCGTCAGGACCGCGCCGACGACGGTGTTTATCGCCGGATAGTACCAGTACGCCCGGTCGACCGCCACGTCCGACAGCGCGACGCCCGTGACGATGGCGGGGTAGACGCCCAGCAGCGCGCCGGCCCGCGGGTCCAGCGGGACGAACGCGACTGCCGCGAGCGTCCAGAGGACGGCGCAGTACGCGTACGTCCGGCGCTCGCCGAGCGCCGTCGCGGTCGTCCGGATCCCCGCGCGGCGGTCGGGTTCGATGTCCGGGATGGCCGAGAACGTGTGCATCGCCATCGACCAGCACCAGCCGCCGGCGACGGCCAGCGCGGGCGGGTGCTCGCCGGCGACGGCGGCGTAGGCGGCCGCCCCCGGCAGGACGTACAGCCCGTTCGACAGCGAGTCGAGGAACGGCGTCGTCTTGAACCGCAGCGGCGGGGCGCTGTACTCCGTCGCCAGCAGGAAGTAGCCCGCGAGCCACGGGAGCGCCAGCGGCGGCGCGAGCGCGGTCGGGACGGCCAGCAGGGCCGCCGAGACGACGACGGCGGCGACGACGAACCGCTGGCCGCCGTAGCGGACCTCCTTCTCCTCTTTCTTCGGGTTCTCGGCGTCGATGTCGGCGTCGAACACGTCGTTGATCCCGTAGAGGTAGACGTTCGCCGGGACGAGGAAGTACGCGAACAGCGCGACGGTGACCGGCGTGAACAGGTCGGCTACCGCCCGCGCGCCGAAGGCCACGCCGACGACGACCGGCCCGGCGAGGTAGAGCCAGAACCGCGGGCGCGACAGCTTCAGCAGGTACGCCGCGCGGCCCGCGCTCATGCGTGCGCGTCCTCGACCACCATCTCCGCGGTCACGTCCCCGCTGATGAGACACATCGGGACGCCGATGCCCGGCGTCGTGTACGACCCGGTGAAGTAGAGGCCGTCGACCTCTTTCGACCGGTGGGGCGGCCGGAACGCGGCGGTCTGGGGGAGCGTGTGGGCCATCCCGAGCGCCGTCCCCTGCATGCTGTTGTACCGGTCGGCGAAGTCGGAGACGGAGAAGGTCTCCTCGACGACGATCCGGTCACGGAGGTCGGTGTCGGCGTGGGTCGCGATGTCCCGGAGGACGAGGTCACGGTACTCCTCGCGGACCTCGGGACCATCGTCGAGTCCCGGCGCGATGGGGACCAGCGCGAACAGGTTGCTGTGGCCCTCGGGTGCGACCGTGTCGTCGGTTTTCGAGGGGACACAGAGGTAGTAGGCAGGGTCCTCCGGCCAGCCCGGGTCCTCGAAGATGCGGTCGAAGTGCTGCTGCCAGTCGGCCGGCAGGACGAGGGTGTGGTGGGCGAGTTCCGGCACGTCGCCCTCGACGCCGAGGTACATGAGGAAGGCGGAGGGGGCGTACGTCCGGGAGTCCCAGTACTCCGCCGAGAAGCCGCGCTTCTCCGGCGGGAGCAGGTCCTGCTCCGTGTGGGCGTAGTCGGCGTTGCTGACGACGATGTCCGCGAGGTGTTTCCCGCCCTCGGTCTCGACGAGGAACCCGCCGCGCTTGCCCTTGATCTCGGTCGCCGGCTCGCCGGTCCGGAACTCGACGCCCAGCTCCTCGCCGAGTTCGACGATGCCGTCGACGACGCCGCCGATCCCGCCCTCGGGGTAGTAGACGCCGAGGTTGAAGTCGACGTGGCTCATCAGGTTGTACAGCGCCGGCGTGTTCGTCGGCGAGCCGCCGAGGAACACGAGCGTGTACTGCATGATCTGCTGGAGCTTCGGGTGGTCGAAGTACCCCTCGACGTGCTCCTGCATCGTTCCGAGCAGGGAGAGTCCGTCGGCGTGCTTGGCGATGCTCGGGTCGAGGAAGTCCCGGAACCGGCTCCGGTCCTCGTAGACGAAGTGTTCCATCCCCACGTCGTAGGTGTACGACGCCTCCTCCAGATACGCCGTGAGTGCGTCGCCGGCCCCGTCCTCGTAGGCCTCGAAGATGCGCTTGGACTGCTCCTTGTCGGCCGGCACGTCGACCACGTCGCCGTCGGGGCGTGCGTGTAACCCCTCCGGAAGCTCCTCGCCCTCCGGGGCAACGGGACGCCGTCCCTCGTTCTCCTTGAAGAAGATCCGGTAATGTGGGTCGAGCCGCTCCAGCCCGTAGTACGCCTCCGGCGAGCGGTCGAAGTGGCCGAAGAAGCGCTCGAACACGTCGGGCATCAGGTACCACGACGGTCCCATGTCGAACCGGAACCCGTCGACCTCCAGCCTGCTGGCGCGGCCGCCCAGCTGGTCGTTTTTCTCCAGTACGGTCACGTCGGCCCCGGCGTCGGCGAGGTAACACGCCGTCGAGAGGCCGCCGAACCCGCTGCCGATGACCACGACCGACCGGCCCGCGAGCGATTGCATACCTCACAGTACGGCGGAGTGATAAAAAGCGCTCCCCTCTCCCCCCGTGGTTTTACGCCCGCCTCGCCCCTAGGCGGGGTATGGACGACGAGACGGCCGTCGTGACCGGCGGCACCGACGGCATCGGACGCGCGGTCGCACGGGAGTTCGCGGACGCCGGCGCGAACGTGGTGCTCTGTGCCCGCGACGCGGACGCCGTGGCCGAGACGGTCGAGGCGATCGAGGCGGACGGCGGCACGGCGACCGGCATCCGGGCCGACGCCCGCGACGAGTTCGACGTGGAACGGCTGATGGAGACGGCCGCCCGCTTCGAAGCCGACGGGATCGACTGCGTCGTCGCCAACGCGGGCGTCTACCACGGCGAAACCGGGGAGACGCCCCTCTCCGGCGAGTCGTACGCGGCGTTCGACGACCACCTCCGGACGAACGCCCGGGGCGTGTTCGCGACGGTCAGCGAGGCGCTGCCGCACCTGAACGACGGCGCTCGGGTGCTGGTACCGACCGGATCCGTTGCCCGGGAGCCGAAACCGGGCCTCGGCTCGTACGCCGTCTCGAAGGCCGCGGCGGAGGCCGTCGCGCGCGGCTTCGCGGTCGACACGCCGTACGCCGTCGGCTGCGTCGACCCCGGCATGGTGGCGACCGACCTCTCGGGACCGCAGGGGCGGGACCCGGCGGAGGTCGCGCCCATGTTCCGGTGGGCGGCGACCGAGGCAGCGGCCGAGGACCTCGACGGGAACGTGCTCGGCCTCCGCGAGTGGCGGTCGGCCACGCGATAACCCGGAGTTTATTACTATCGAGATACGCTGTTCTACTGAATGAGTATTAACAAGCAAACTAGTGTTATTAACACTGTCCGGGGAACCTCGGGCATCGGCGTCGTTGCGGTGGCGCTGCTGGTCGGGATGACGGCCTTCGTCGCGCTGTTCGCCGGCGAGACGACGGGTGCCGGAAAGGTCGTGGGCATCTCGTGGGTCGCCTTCGCCGCGATGGCCGGTGCCGCGCCGCTTGGCGCGCGCAGCGCCGGCAACGAGCGCGCGCTGACGCTCGTGTGGGGGTACGGCCTCGCCAGCGGCGCGATGGTGACGAGCGCCGCCGTGTTCCTGCTCCCGCAGGCGTTCGGGCTGCATCCGAAGATCGGCGGCTTCGGCGTCGCCGCCGGGCTGCTGGCCGGCTTCGGCGCACACACCGTCGGCCACCGCTTCACCCACGTCGACTTCGGCTTCGACCACACCGCGATCGAACTGTCGGCCCACGCGCTGTCGGCCGGCGCGATCATCGGGATCATCTACGGCAACATGCCCGAACTCGGGCCGCTGCTCGGACTGGCTATCGTCTCACACAAGGGACCGGCAGGCTACGCTGCCGCCCGCCGCCTCGCCGCGGACGGCCGCTCGGTCTCGGTGCTGCTCCTGCCAGCCGCCGGCGTCGGCCTCACCGCCATCCCGTCGGCGCTGATAGAGCTCCCGGCCAACCAGACGGTCAACGCCGCGGTGTTCGGATTCGCCGCCGGCGTGTTCCTCCACGTCGCGATGGACTTCCTCCCCGAGTGCGAACTCGGCGGCGAGGTGTACGAGGTGGCGCAGGTGAGCGACGACGCCCACAGCCTGCTGGACCGCCTCCGCCTCCACGCGGTCGGCAGCACCGCGGTCGGCGCAGTCGTCGTGTTCCTCGCGTGGCTATCCCTCAGCTGATCCCGACGAGTCCGTCTCAGATCTCCCGGTCCGAGGACGGGTCGTCGAGGTCCCACAGCAGTTCCGGGAGGAAGGCGTCGAGTTCCTCTATCACCCGGCGCTCGCTCACGTCCAGCCCCTCGCAGTGCTCGTGGGCGGAGTCGCGCACGTCGACGTGGATGTCGCCGTCCTCGACGCTGACCGCGAGCGGAAACACCGAGCAGCGCGCCGGCTTCCAGTCGTGCTCGTCGTGGAGCGCACAGAGACCGTCCTCCCGCAGGAAGTAACAGGCCGCGCCGTCGTCGGCGACGTGCTCGTCGCGGTCCTTCTCCTCGCGTTTGACGAAGTCCTGCCCCCGGAACTGCGTCGTCGCCCGGTTCACGCTCTCGCGGTCGGCGAGTTCGAGGAAGTCCTGCTCGTACAGCAACACGCCGTGCTGACAGCACCAGGTGCAGTCGTCGACGCACTCGAAGGTCAGCGCGGGGTCGAAGTCGACCACGGCCTCCTTGCCGGGGTACACTTCGACGCGGCGCTCGCCGTCCGCTTCGGTCGTCACGGCGTCCTGTTCGGGAGCGCAGGGGATAAGCGCCGCGGACGGTGCTTCCCGGCAGTCACTCCATCTCGACGGTCACTTCGCGGGTCAGCTTCTCGCCGCGCCAGTGGAGGTGAAACCGCATCGAGCGCTCGTCGGCGTCGCCGCCGGCGCGGTCCTCGTCGACAGTGTGGCTGAACTCCCACGACGCCGTCTCGCCGGCCGCCACGTCGATCGAGGTGGCCGTCTGCGGCGCGTACGCGATCCACGGACCGACGCGGTTGACCGCGCCGACGAACGTGCCGTCGGCGTCACCCGTGTTCTCGACGGTCAGCGAGACGGTCGCTTCCTCGCCCAGCGCGACCGAGTCCGGTGCGGCGAACTCCCGAACCTTCCAGGCGGTCGGCGGCCGCGTGAGTGCCGCGACGGCGTCGTCGCCGAGGACGTGTTCGCCGTCTTCCCAGCCGATAGCGACCTCATCCGCATCGAGGGGGTTCGGGAGGCGGAACGCGAGCCAGCCCTCGAAGTTCGCATCCTCGCCGTACGGCTCGTCGCGCTCCCAGAGCCGACTGCCGTAGCCGACTTCCGTTCGCGCTCGATACGCCTCTCCGCCGGCGGCGAGCGCGAACTCGTCGGGCGGCGGGGCCTGTAGCTCGCTTGCCGCCACGGTCGCGAGGACGTACTGCTCGTCCCGGTCGCCGTACGTTCCGACGGAGTCCGGGGAGTTCGCCCCGACGAGCGCGGGCGCGACCGTCACGTCGGTCACCCGGACGCCGTCGGTCGACCCGTCCCCGGAGTCCGTCGTCGTGTCCGTCCGGTCGGTCGCGTCGCCGTCGAGCCGGGAGAGACAGCCCCCGAACGCGCCGATGCCGGCGGTGAGCGCGCCGAGCAGGCGTCGTCGTTGCATATCCGGCGGATGGACACCGCCGGGTAAGTACTTTCAGAAGGGACAAACGGGTGTTTGACCGATCTGCGATGCGTCGCCGGGCGGCGGTCCGCGGTCGGAACGCCGCTACCCGGTGTTTTTCATCCCGGCGGCGATCCCCTTCACCGTCAGGCGGAGCGTCCGCTCCTCCTCCTCGGTCCGGTGAGTCTGCCGGAGCAGGTGCGTCTGGAGCAGGTTCAGCGGGTCGACGTACGGGTTCCGGCGGCGCAGGCTCTCGCGGAGCCAGTCGCGAGCGATCGTATGGTCGCGGCCGGCGATCTCCGTGACGAGGTCGACGGCGTCCTCGTACTCCTCGGTCACGCGCGGGAAGAACCGCTCGCGCAGGTCGGCCTCGGCCAGATCGGCGTACTCGGCTGCGATCTCCATGTCGGTGCGGCCCAGCGCCATCGCCGCGTTGTCGAGCGTCGTCCGGAAGAACGGCCACTCCTCGTACATCTCGCGCAGCGTCTCCACGTCGCCGCCGTCGTCGAGGTACGCCCGGAGCCCGGTCGCCAGCGCGTACCAGCCCGGCAGGATGCAGCGCGACTGGGTCCACGAGAACACCCACGGGATCGCCCGCAGGTCCTCGACGTTGCGCTCGCCCGACCGGGAGGCCGGCCGGGAGCCGAGGTTGAGGTCCTCGATGACGGCGATGGGCGTCGCCTGTCCGAAGTACGAGACGAAGCCGTCGGTCTCCAGCAGGTCACGGTACTCCTCGCGGGCGGCGTCGGCCATCAGGTCCATCGCCTCGACCCACTCGTCCTCGATGTCCTCGGTCGGGTTGTTCATCGCCCGGTAGCGCGCCCGGAGCTGGGCGTTGAGCATCTGCTCGATGTTGCGCTCCGCGACCCGGGGGTTGGCGTACTTCTCGGCGATCGCCTCGCCCTGTTCGGTGAACTTCACCTGCCCGGTGATCGTCTCGTTGGGCAGGGCGAGCAGGGCGTCGTTCATCGGGCCGCCGCCGCGGGAGATGGAGCCGCCGCGGCCGTGGAACAGCCGCATCGTGACGTCGAAGTCGTCGCAGATCTCGGCGAGGTGGCGCTGGTTCTTGTACAGCGACCAGTTGGCCGCGAGGAAGCCGTTCTCCTTGTTCGAGTCGGAGTAGCCCAGCATGATCTCCTGGGTGTTCCCGCGGGCGGCAAGCGCCTGGGCGTACGCCTCGTTCTCGAACAGCGTCCCCATGATCCGGCGTGCGCCGGACAGCGCGCGCTCGGTCTCCAGCAGCGGGACGATGTCCAGCCCGCAGTGGCCCGGCAGTTCGACCACGTCGGCCTGGTCCGCGAGGAACAGCACCTCCATCACGTGGCTCGGCTCGTCGGTCATCGAGATAGCGTAGGTGTCGATGGCCTGGATGCCGTACTCCCGGTGCCACTCAGCGAGGGTGTCGAACCGCTCCAGCACGCGCGCTGCCGTGTCGGAGACGCCGCTGTGGTCGCTCACGTCGACGACCCGCTCGTCCTGGAGGACGGCCTCGGTCAGCGTCTCCATGCGCTCGTCCTCGGACATCGACTCGTAGTCGATACCCTCGCGGGCCAGCGCCTCGGCGACGGCCTCGGTGTGGTTCTCCTGGTGGTCGCGCAGGTCGAGGCTCGCCAGGCTGAACCCGAACGTGTCGACGCGGCGGGTCAGCGGGTCGACGTGGGCCTCGGCGACGCTGTCGGCCCCGTTGGCGCGCAGGCTCTCGGCCAGCACGGCGAGGTCGTCCTGCAGTTCGCTCACGTCCTCGTAGCCGCCGGGGCGCACGTCGCCGACGCGGTCGAGGCGCTCGCGCATCAGCTTCAGCTTCTGCCGGTAGGGCTCGCCGGGGTAGCGCTCCTCGGCCTCGTCGGCGATGCCGGGCAGGCGCTCGCGGTCGGCGGCCAGCGACTTCTCGAAGCGCTCGCCCACGTCGATCCGGCTCCCGTCCTGGCTGAGGACGCCCGACAGCTCCTTCAGCTGCTCGCGGTAGCGTTCGAGGACGACGGCGCGCTGGCGCTCCAGCGTGTTCTCGGTCACCTCGGTCGTCACGTACGGGTTGCCGTCGCGGTCGCTCCCGGCCCACGACCGGAACTCGAACAGCTTCGGCACGTCGATCGACTCGGCGAACTCCTCGTCGAAGGCGTCCTCGAGTTCGTCGTACACCTCGCCGACCACGTCGAACAGCGTGTTCTCCAGGTACCACTGGACGTTGCGCGCTTCGTCCTCCGGGTTGGGACGGCGCTTGCGGACCTGCGGCGTCTGCCAGAGGCTCGTCACCTCGGCGTCGATGTCGCGCTCGACCTGCCCGCGTTCCTTGTCGGTGAGCAGGCGCTCGTCCAGCGTCTCCAGGTGGTTGGCGACCTGCCGGAGCTTCGATTTCACCGTCTTCCGGCGCGCCTCGGTCGGGTGCGCGGTGAACGTCGGCTCGATGAGCACGTCGTCGAGCACCTGCTCGACCGTCTCGGGGTCGGCGTCGGACAGCTCCGCCGTGGCCGCCTCCAGGCTGTCCTCAAGGTCGCCCTCGTGTGATCCAGTTCGGATCGCCCGGACGCGCTCGCGCTCCTCCGCGAGGTTGATCAGCTCGAAGTAGGTGGTGAACGCGCGGGCGACGACGCTCTCCAGCTCGGGCGTCAGCCCGTCGAGTTCGTTCTGGAGCGGGGCTCGCGAGTCGAGTTCGTCCGCCCGGTAGTCGATGGCCGAGGTCCGGAGCGTCTCGACCGTCTCGAACGCCGACTGGGACGCCTGGTCGGCCAGCACGTCCCCGAGGAGCGCCCCGAGCTCCCGGACGTCCTGGCGTACCTCCCTGTTGTGCAATCGCATATCGCACCCATGGACACCCATGGGGTAAAACTCACCGAATAGTGGCGAAAACTACGTTCGTGAACCGAAATTCGTGATAGAATACGAATGATCGGTGCTAATAGTTAGCCTCATTTGGGCTATACGATTAACATCAGAAGCTGTATGCCAAAATAGATAGCTGTTACGAAGCCAGAAAACACTCCTGCCATGTAGAATAGCTTCTTCCAATTTATAGTAGTAGTGAAATCAGGTGGGTCACTATCTCCACCTGTGGATTTGCTTGCCATTGCTTAATCCCCGCTAAGTCGTCTTAGCTCATTTTTTCCAGCCTCTGAAATCTCATATTCATAGCTTTGCCCTTCTCCCTCAGAGCGAATAACTAAACCCCGATCATGGAGATCTGACATTGCGGCATAGCCAGTTCCTTCGCCAAGGTCAGTTTTTTCTAAGATTTTTTTAGTAGATGCAGGTGGATGTGGAATATCATTGTATAACGCTCTAAGGATTTTGTGATGAGAAGTTCCCTGCCGTATTTGACCCTCAACTTGTTCGTTTTCACTATTTCGCATAAATTCTGATTGGGTGGTTTGACGTGAGTCTATACTTGGATCGTCTTCTACCCGAGGCTTAGACTCTAATTCTATGTATACTCTCTCGAAATCCTGTCCCTTTGAATTGATCATCTCCAATGCGTCTAGAGCGCTATTTAGAGCATTTTCCCCCGTAGACTCAAACGTTATTGAGGAGTGTGTATCGGGCATATGCGTTTAATAATGCTACCACACCATAAAGTTTGCTTTAGTTTAGTGGCATGGGTGGCATGGGCGGCATGGAGAAAATGGATAAAATGGCGGCATGGGCAGCATGGGTGGCATGACTGGTATAGATATGGCTGAGGTCTGATCTGTTACAGTCTACCGATTACTGGTAATGGGGTGAGTAGGTGTTTAGTTTAATTGTAGTCCCGCCAGCGGTTGCCACAGTCCTGACACTTGAAGAAGCGCGTCGGCGGCTCGTCGGCCGAGCCGGTCTGCTTGATCGTGTACCACGCCTTCGTGTGGCCGCAGTCGTCACAGACCACGTCGTCAGCGGTCGGTTTCCCCTCGAAGTTCGCCCCCTCCTCCGTCTCGATCACGTCGTCCTCGGACTGGGACTCGGTGCTGACGAACTCGGCGGCCCGGCCCTCGTCGCGCTCGACGCTCGCGCCGCAGCTCGTACAGACCATCTCTCCGTCTTGCGATTTCATCATCGAGCCGCAGTCGTCGCAGAACTGCATGCCCCCGGCTACTCGCTCCGGGACGAAAAACGGCCCGCTTACGCGTCGTCGCGGGCGTCGCCGACGTCGTCGAGGAGTTCCTCCTCGCGGACGACCGGGCAGTCGACGACGCGGAACCGGTCCAGGTCGACGA
The DNA here is from genome assembly GCF_003675855.1 of Halostella salina. Lineage (NCBI taxonomy): Archaea > Methanobacteriati > Methanobacteriota > Halobacteria > Halobacteriales > Natronoarchaeaceae > Halostella > Halostella salina. The sequence goes on from NZ_RCIH01000006.1 coordinate 49,309, forward strand.
CCTCCAGGATCTCGGTGCCGGCGTGGTCACAGCGCACGTCCGGCGGCGCGGAGAAGTGTTCGCAGCCCTGACAGTACGACCGCTTCGAGACCACGCGCTCGTCGCGCTGCGGGGCGTTGCCGGCGTCGTCCGGCGGCGTGGCGTCGTCTGCACCGGTGACCTGTTCCCAGAGGCGGTCGCTGTCGATGCTCTCCGCGGACTGCTCGGTGAACAGTTCCGATTCGGTCGCCGACGCGCGTTCGGTCCGCCGCTCGTCAATCCGCGCGGCGAGGTCGCCAAGCGGCGCGTCGTCGACCGGTTCACGGTCGGGCGGATCGTCCGCCGACGCGTCGGCTTCGGCGTGGTCGGCAGCGTCGGTCCCCCCGGCGGGTTCGCCGTCCGCGTCCCCGGTCACCGCCGGGTCGGGCAGGTCGTCGACGAGCCCGGAGAGGGGGTCGTCGGGATCGGCCGCAGCGTCCGGCTCGCCGTCGTCGGTCACTGGTTCTCACCGCCGTCGGCCCCGAGTTGCCCGGTTCCCTCGGGGGCGCTCCGGCCGTCCTCCTCGGTTACGAGGTCGTCGAGCGCCTCGTCGAGGTCCGGTTCGGCTCCGCTCGTCAGCGCCGGTGGGTCGCCGGTGAGAAGCGTCGAGGAGCCGAGGAAGCCGCGTTTCGGCTCCACGTCGCTGAACGTGGTCGCACACTCCGGACACTCCGGCGCGGCGAGCAGGGCGATGTCGACCTCCGCCCCGCAGTGCTCGCAGTCGGCGGTCCGGATGCCGGCGCGGTTGGCCGCCAGCTGGAGCGATTCGGCCTCCGCCCGGCGGGCCGACTCCCCGGCGAGCCGGCGGACCTCGGTGCGAACGTCGACGACGGCGCGGGCGAGCAGGTCGGTCCGGTCCTGCAGGTCGTCGGTGGCGTCGGTCAGGTACTCCAGCACGTCCTCGTAGTTCTCGAAGCCAGCCGACAGCCGCCGGTCGACCTCGTCCACCCGGTCCTCGAGTTCGTCGAGGTCGTCCTCGATCCGGTCGAGGGCGGCGTCGGCGTCGTCGAGCCGGCCGTCCAGCGAGGGGTGGTCGTGGTCGGCCGGTGCCTTCCCGTCGGCCTCCCGCTTGACCTGGATGACGCGCTCCCGGACGTCCTCGACGAGCGCCGTGAACTCGTCGTCGAGGTCGTCGATCCGCTCCTCGACGGCGGGGGGGACCTCGTCGTCCGGCGCGACGAGGCGCTCGGCGACGGCTTCGGGGGAGCCGTCGTCGTCGAGCTGGTCGACGGCGTGTGCGGACTCGAGGAGACGGCGGAGCACCGTCCCCCTGTCGGTGTCCTGCTCCGCGGCCCGGCGGTCGAGCCACTCGCTCACGTCGCGCGGAACGGTGACTGACAGCTCCCCCGTCTCCTCGCTTGCCATTCGTGTCGGCTTGGGAGGGCGCGTTCTTAAGGGTTGTTGCCGTGCCGCTCGCGTCCCGCGGTCAGCGGATCTTGCGGACGTTCGTGATGTTGAACCCGTCGTCGTCGATCTCCGTCTCGAACTGGACGATGTTTTCCTCCTCCAATCGGGAGAGGACGCCGCGGAACGACTGGACGATCATCGAGCGGTCCCGCTCGCTGCCGCCGCTCTCCCACTTGAACCGGATCGTCCCGTCGGCGGCGTCGTTGAGCCGGCCGAGCTGGGTGTCGGTCAGCGCCTCGACGTTGACGTGCAACAGGATGAGCCCGCCCCAGGCCTGGGAGGCCTTCTTCAGCCCCTTCATCAGCATCGTGATGTCCGACCAGTCCATGCTGTCGCTGGCCGCGCTGATGAGGTCGGTGACGGAGTCGACGAGGACGAGGTTGCCGGCCGCGTGCTCGTTCAGGTAGTCGCCCATCGCGTCGAGCACGTCCCGGCGGTCGTGGCGGTCACCGAGCGACGTGATGTCGCCGGTTCGCTGGGTGTACCACTCGGTCGGCACCGGGGAGAGCTGGAAGTACTCGGGCGAGAGGTCCGCAAAGCGGATCGGGTCGGCGACCGCGTCGACGATGTCGCCGTCCATGGTGAACTCCATCTCGTCGACGATCGCCGGCTGGTCGCTGGTGAAAGAGAGGTAGTGGATCGACCCCGGCACGGTCGAGTTCTCATGGAGCGAGCCGTAGTAGAGGTCGAACAGTTCCGGCTCGGCCTCGACGAGCGCATTCATCGCCGCGCTCGTGTAGAGGAACTCCCGCGCCCCCGCTCCGATGTCGCCCGCCAGGAGGACGACGCTCCCCGGCGGCGCGCCCCCGTTTATCATCGAGTCGAGCCGCGAGACCCCGAAGGGGATGCGGTCCATGGCAAACCCGTTCGGGCGGACTCGCTTACGCTTTACGGGCGCTCGCCGACGGGGTCGCCCGTCACGCCCCCGCGAACCGTCGCGCCCTCGTTGCGGACCCGCGCGACCAGTACGTCGCCGTCGACGCCGGCCGCTCGGAGCGCGTCGCGGGCCGACTCGCACGCCGCGTCGACGCCTGTGGCGTCCGTCACACCGTACACCGTCGGCCCCCAGGAGGACTGGCCCGCCCCCGCCACCGCCGGGCAGTCGGACAGCCGCTCGACCACCGTGCCGACCGGCGGCCGGTAGACGCCGCCCTGCGCGTCGGCGTACCAGGCCCCGTTGAGGCGGCCGACCTCCGCGACCGCGTCGCCGAAGGCGGACAGCCGCCCCTCCGCTGCCGCCGGGAGCAGCCGCCGCGAGACGACGCCGCTTATCTCGTCGGCGACGGCGGGGTCGGCCCGCTCGACCACCGCCCGCATGCTCGACTCTTCCTCGTCGCCGCTCCGGCCGGGGTCCGCGTCCGGGAGCGCGAGGACGAACCGCCAGTCTTCCGGGAGTTCGTGGCGCGCGACGACCGCGGGCACCTGCCACTCGCCGTCCGCCGGGCGGTCCGTCGTGAACCGCGCCGTCGGGTGGCCGGCGTCGACGACGAACCCGCCCTGCTCGAACCCGGCGACGCCGACGCCGCTCCGCCCGGCCCGGCCGAGTTTGGGAGCTGCGTCCCGGACGTCCGGGTCGATCCCGTTCGCCCGCGCGACGGCCGCGTAGACGGCCAGCGCCAGTTGTGTGCCGCTGCCGAGGCCGACGTGGCGCGGGAGCCGCTGTTCGACGGTCACCGCCGCGCCCGGGACGTTCAGCAGTACGGCGGCGCGCTCGGCGTACTCGCGGGCCGCATCGTCGGTCGCGCTCACCGCGTCGGCGGGCGTCGCCTCGACCCGGAGCCGCGGCGCGGTCAGCGCGACGCCGACGCTCCCGTACAGCCGCTCGTGGGCCAGCGAGAGGTTGCCGAAGCCGAAGTGAAGCCGCGCCGCCGTTTCGACAGTCGCCATTGCCGGCCGTTCGGGGGGGAGGGGGTTTTCGGTTTCGGCCATGGCAACGCTGGCTGGTCCTCCAGCCGTTCCGCGACCCCCTTCCAGCGTGTCGGCGCACACGTTCGGGCGGGGGCAACGCTTGTCCCCGAGCCGACCCCTTAAGCCGCCGCGTCGCAATTGCCGCGTATGAACAAGGAGCAAGCGAAACGCGGGGACGACGCGGACGGGGCTCCCGGCGACGGGGGCAAGGATCCCGACCTGCGCAGCGCCGAGGTCACCGAGGGCACCGAACACGCGCCCCACCGCGCCATGTTCCGCGCGATGGGGTACGACGACGCGGACCTGTCGTCGCCGATGGTCGGCGTCGCCAACCCCGCCGCCGACATCACGCCGTGTAACGTCCACCTCGATGACCTCGCCGAAGCCGCCTACGACGGCGTCGACGAGGCCGAGGGGATGCCCATCGAGTTCGGCACGATCACTATCTCCGACGCCATCTCGATGGGAACCGAGGGGATGAAGGCGTCGCTGATCTCGCGTGAGGTCATCGCGGACAGCGTCGAACTCGTCGCCTTCGGCGAGCGCATGGACGGGCTAGTCACGATCGGCGGCTGCGACAAGAACATGCCCGGGATGATGATGGCCGCCATCCGGACGGACCTGCCGTCCGTGTTCCTCTACGGCGGCTCGATCATGCCCGGCGAGCACAACGGGCGCGAGGTCACCATCCAGAACGTGTTCGAGGGCGTCGGGGCCGTCGCCGAGGGCGAGATGTCCGAGGACGAACTCGACGACCTCGAACGCAACGCCTGCCCCGGAGCCGGCTCCTGCGGCGGGATGTTCACCGCGAACACCATGTCCTCCATCGCTGAGGCGCTGGGCTTCTCGCCGCTCGGTGCAGCGTCGCCGCCCGCCGAGGCCGACTCCCGTTACGAGGAGGCCGAGCGCGCCGGCGAACTCGCCGTGCAGGTCGTGCAGGACCGGCACCGGCCGTCCGATTTCCTCTCGAAGGCGTCCTTCGAGAACGCCATCGCGCTGCAGGTCGCTATCGGCGGCTCGACCAATGCGGTCCTCCATCTGTTGGCGATGGCCGCCGAGGCCGGCGTCGACCTGGATATCGAGGATTTCAACCGCATCAGCGAGCGGACGCCCAAGATCGCCGACCTCCAGCCCGGCGGCGAGCGCGTGATGAAGGACCTCCACGACGTGGGCGGCGTCCCGGTCGTCCTCCGGGAGCTCCACGACGCCGGCCTGCTCCACGGCGACGCGCTGACGGTCACCGGCGACACGCTCGCCGAGGCCATCGAGCAGCGGGACCCGCCCGCGGTCGCCGACCTCGACGCCGACTTCCTGCACACCGTCGACGACCCCATCCACGAGCGCGGGGCCATCCGCATCCTGACGGGCAACCTCGCGCCCGGCGGCGCGGTCATCAAGATCACCGGCGAGGACCACCTCCACCACGAGGGCCCCGTCCGGGTGTTCGAGGACGAGGAGAACGCGATGAAGTACGTGCAGGAGGGCAACGTCGAGTCGGGCGACGCCATCGCCATCCGCAACGAGGGGCCACGCGGCGGGCCTGGGATGCGCGAGATGCTCGGCGTCACCTCCGCCGTCGCCGGCCAGGGCCACGCCGACGACGTGGCGCTGCTCACCGACGGCCGGTTCTCGGGCGCGACCCGCGGGTTCTCCATCGGCCACGTCGCCCCCGAAGCCGCCGCCGGCGGCCCCATCGCGGCGCTTGAGGACGGCGACCGGATCACAATCGACATCGACGACCTCGAACTCTCGGTGGACCTCTCCGACGATGAGATCGAGGCACGGCTCGATGGCTACGACCACGAACCGACCTACGAGAGCGGCGTGCTGGCGAAATACGGGGCGGCGTTCGACTCCGCCGCCAACGGCGCGGTGACCAACCCCGCCGCGAAGCGGGAGTAAGCTGCTCACGGGCGCTCTCCCCCTGTTTTCCACGACCCGCCGTAGTTTAGCGGAGAAGAGTACTTACAAGAGCGCGGCGGTGGCACTGTCGGGTATGGAACGGCAGGAGACGCTCCAGCAGATGCAGGACAGCGGCGTCGTCGCGGTCATGCGCGGCGCGGACGCGGACGCGGTCGTCGACATCGCCCACGCGCTCCGTGAGGGCGGCGTCACGGCGCTCGAACTGACCGCCGACACGCCCGGTGTGATGGGCCTCATCGAGGACGTGGTCGACGCGCTCGACGACACCGAGGTCGTGGTCGGTGCGGGTACCGTCCTCGATTCGGAGACTGCGCGGGCCGCCAGCCTCGCCGGCGCGGAGTTCGTCGTCTCGCCGAGCTTTCACGAGGACGTGGTCGAGACGTGCAACCGCTACGGCGTCCCCGTCGCACCCGGCGTCGCCACCCCGACCGAGGCCATCGAGGCGTACCAGGCCGGCGCGGACATGGTGAAGCTGTTCCCCGCCTCGGATCTCGGCCCGGGCTACCTCTCCAGCATCAAGGGACCCCTCGGGCAGGTGCCGATCATGCCGACCGGCGGCGTCGGCCCGGACAACGCCGGCGAGTTCATCGAGGCCGGTGCCGAATGCGTCGGCGCGGGCGGCGCACTGGTCGACCACGACGCCGTCGAACGCGGCGACTTCGAGACCATCACCGAGAACGCTCGGGCGATGGTCGAGGCCGTCGAGAACGCCCGGTAAGCGTCGCGGCCGTCCGGTTCAAATACTTTAGGCGCTACAGGAATGCCCGTCGGTCGACTACCACGATCCGTTGTGAACGAGTTCCCCTGCCCGGAGTGTGCCGACGGCGTCGGCGACCGGATCTCCCGGGAGCGAACCGCCGACGGCATAAAGACGCTGTTCAGATGCGCGAACTGTGACCACTCCTGGGAAGTGATATTCTAACCGGGTTCGGTTCGTGGATCCGGCACTCTGAAATATCGGAACTCCGTTCATCGGGACGATGTTCACGATCAGTGCCGCGAAACGGCTCTTCGCCCTCACGGCGGTCCTGTTCCCGTTCGACGTGTTCTGGTACGGGAACGGGATCGGGTGGGGAGCACACTCGGCCTTCGGGCGGTACGTCGACACCGTCCTCGGGTCGCAGTTCCTGCTGCCACAGGAGCTGTTCGAACTGCGGGACGGGTTCGGAACCGTGGGCCGGATCGCCATGTACGCGTGGCTCGTCGCGTCCGCAGTCGCGTTGCTCGCGACTCTGTATCTCCTCGTGACGTGGGTCGTCGACTCGCCGCTGCCCGAACGGCGCAGCGACCGCGCGGTCGGCGCGGCGTTTCTCGCCGCCGGCGGACTGTTCCTGCTCAGCCGGCTGCTGGTGTACGGTAACATCCTTATCGGCTCGTCAGGGGGACTGAACTGGTACTCCGTCCCGGTCGGCGCGGTGTACATGCTGTTCGTCGGCCTCGTGTTCTACCGCGACCTGTTCCAGTTCGGCATGGACACCGGCGGCGACTCGACGGCGTCGGCGAACGGGGGATAGGCGTCCCGGGAGTCTCAGATGGTCGAGACTACCGAGAATGGAAAGCGATTGAATTTCGAGTGGGACCGCCGTGATTCGAACACGGGTCCAACGCACCCCATGCGCAGAGGATACCACTACCCCACGGTCCCGCGAGTGAAGCGAGGACCGTCGTACAATTAAGCGCTTCGTTTCAACCCCGCCACCGGAGGGCGGTCGCCGCCCAGGTGTACCCCGTGCCGGCGGCGACGAAACAGACCACGTCGCCCGGCTCGATCCGGCCCCGCGAGCGGCCCTCGTCGAGCGCGAGCACCTGGTCGACGCTCTGGACGTGGCCGTAGTCGTCGAGGTAGTAGCCGTCGGTTTCGGGGTCCAGCCCCATCTCCTCGAAGTAGTAGTCGTGGAACGAGCGCTTGACGTGGGTGAGCGCGACGAAGTCCACGTCGTCCCGGTCGAGTCCCGACCGCTCCAGGGCCTCGTCGGTCACGTCGAGGAAGTTCGGGAGCGAGACGGGCGCGAGGCGCTCTTTCATCCCGTCGGGGTCGGGCACGTCGAGCGAATGCTCGCCCGCGGCGACGGTGTCCTCGCTCGTTGGGTTGCGGGTGCCGCCCGCCGGCATCACCACGTCGCGGGAGAAGGAGCCGTCGGTGACGGCACCGCTGCCGAGCACCGCTGCCCGCGAGCGGTCGCCCGCGTCGCGCTCGACGACCATCGCCGACGCGCCGCTGCCGAAGTTGAACATGAACGACGAGTCCACGTTGGCGTAGTCGACGAGGTCCTCCTCGCGGCTGGCGGCGACAAGCAGCGCCGCGTCGATATCCCCGGCGAGCAACTGGGCGCGGACCTGCCGGAGCGCCACGGGCGCGCCGGCACAGAGCGTGTAGCTCTCGGTCGCGTACGCCGACTCTGCCCCGAGTCGCTCGGCGATGTCTGCGGCGGCGCTCCAGACGACGAAGTCCTTGAACTCGCTGCCGTGGTACAGCACCAGGTCCAGATCCGCGGCGTCGCGGTCCGCGTCGGCGAGCGCGTCCTCGGCGGCGGCGACGCACATATCGGTCGGGTGGTCATCGTCGGGTGGACAGACGCGCTTCTCGCGGACGCCCATCTTCTCGACGACGACTTCCTCGGGGATACCGCTGCGTTCAGCAATTTCCGGGCCGGTGATGCGCTCGTCCGGGACGTAGCGGCCGTAGCCAGTGAGGGAGACGGTCACTTCCGCCACCCCCGGATCCGGGCGCGAACGCGGTCGGGCAGGCGGTCCGCGACGTGGCCGCCGAGGCGGTCCCGGAGCGTGCCGAGGATGCCGCGGGGCACGTAGAGGACGAAGAGGATGAACACGATGCCCAGATACAGGTCCGCGCGGCCGTCGACGAAGACGTTGATCAGTTCGGCGACGCTGACCCCGCCGACTTCGGTCGCAAGGGTTCCTTCCCCGAGCGCGTCCCGGAGGTACCGGGCGATCCCGTCGCTCTCGGTGGTCAGAACCCCCTCGACCGAGGCCGTGAACAGGTAGCCGTACAGCGGCCCGGCGAGCGTGCCGAGGCCGCCGACGATGGAGGCGAGCAGGGCGTCGGCGGTGACGAACAGGTCGAACGTGTTCACCGGCGCGACCGAGCGGCGGTAGCCGGCAAACAGCGCGCCGGCGACCCCCGCGAAGAAGCCGCTGATCGCGAACGCGACCAGCTTGAACTTGTACACGTCGTAGCCGACCGCCCGGGCGCGCTCCTCGTTCTCGCGGACGGCGATCATCACCCGGCCAAAGGGCGAGTGGATGATCCGCTGCATACAGAGGTACGACAGGAGCACCATCAGCCCCACGCCGTAGTAGGAGCCGGCCGCCGCGTCGAGTTCGACGCCGAGGCCGGGCACCGTGCCGAGGCTGTCCCGGACGAGCCGCCCGAGTTCGATCTGGAGCGCGTCGACGCCGGGGACGCCGACGGCGAAGGCGTCGACGCCGCCCCCGACGCTCGCGCCGTCACGCGGGTTGCCGCTCACGCGGTCCCAGTTCCGGATGAACACGTGGGCCACCTCAGCGAAGCCGAGCGTGATCATGGCGAAGTAGACGCCCGAGAGCCGGAACGACACCACGCCGACGGCCAGCGCGATGACGACGGCAACCACGCCGGCGAGCAGCAACAGCAGCATGAACGGCGTGTCCGCCCCCAGCAGCGGGAGCTTCTCCGTCGCCGCGAGCACGACGAGGTACGCGCCCGTGCCGTAGAACAGCGAGTGCCCGAAGGAGAGGTAGCCGGTGTAGCCGCTGATGAAGTCGAAGCTGATCGCAAAGAGGCCGACGTACAGCACCGTGACCATCACGTCGGCACCCGGGAGGATCACGTCGAACTCCCGCCCGAGCGGCGTCCGGACCAGCGTCGCGTACAGCACCGGGTACACCGCGAGGAACGCCACGACGGCGATGTGGACCCGGTGGTCGGCGATCAGCTGTCGGACGGACGCGTCGCCGATCGTGAGCCCGCCCGCGGCGTCCGCGTCCGCGGTCTCCCCGGGGGCCGCGGCGTCGGCTGCCTCCGTGCTTCCGCCGTCGGTCGCCTCCGCACCGCCATCGTCGGTGGCCGGCGGCTCCGCGCCGTCGGCCGGGTCGGTGGGGTCGCTAATGGCCGCCCACCTCCGCGACGCCGAACAGGCCCTGTGGTCTGACGATCAGCACGCCGACCAGCACGACGAACGACACCATCTCGGGGAGACCGGCGAAGGCGACGTGGTCGTTGACGAACAGCCACGTCGCGAACGCGTCGGTCAGGCCGACGATGCCCGCCGCGGCGACCGTGCCCCGGAACGAGCCGAGGCCGCCGATAATCACGACGACGAACGCGACGAGCAGCGTCTCGACGCCGAGCGGGACGCTCGCGCCGAACCGCGGGTCCCACATCAGCACGACGCCCGCGACGCCGGCCAGCCCCGCGCCGACGCCGAACACGACGGTGAAGGCCCGCCGCACGTCGACGCCGAGCGCGCGGGTCATCTCGGGGTCCTCGCTCCCGGCGCGGATGTACAGGCCGTACCGCGTCCGGGTGAGGAACGCCCAGATGGCCACGACCGCCAGCACCCCGAGCAGCCCCTCGAACAGGTAGAGGCCGCGCGTGGTGACCCCGGCGACGGTGTACCACTCCGCGAGGAAGTCCGGCGCGGTGCCGAAGGCGGCCTGCCAGTCGGTCCGGGGCTGGAGGCCGTACAGTTCGACCGCGATGCGGACGAGTTCGTCCAGCACGAGCACGACGCCGAACGTCAGCAGGATCTGGAACAGCGGCGCGCGGTCGTACAGCGGCCGGATCAGCGTCACCTCTATCGCGCCGCCGAGCAGCGTGAGCAGCGCGAACGTCGCGGCGATGGCGACGAAAAACAGCAACAGGCGGGTCGGCCCGCCCGTGCCGCCCGACACCAGCACGACCATGACCGCGCCGCCCAGATACGCGCCGAGCATCGTCAGCGACCCGTGGGCGAAGTTCAGCACGCCCATCAGCCCGAAGATGAGCGAGAGGCCGCTGGCGATCATGACGTACAGCGCCGACTTCGAGAACGCGCCGAGGAAGATCCCGGCGAGCGTCGACGGGTCGAGCAGGTCGACGAGCACGTCGACGACGGCGATCCCGCTCATGCTGAAAGGTACCTCCGTATCATCTCGTCGTCGCGGGACACCTCGTCCGAGTTCCCCGACTCAACCACCTCGCCGTGGTCGAGCAGGTAGAACCGGTCGGTCAGGTCCATCGCCAGCGGGAAGTTCTGCTCGACGAGCAGCAGCGTCACGTCGTCGGCGAGCGATTCGAGCGCGTCGACCACCTCCTCGACGATGAGCGGGGCGAGCCCCTCGCTCGGTTCGTCGACGAGCAGCAGGTCGTTGTCGCCAACCAGCGCCCGGGCGATGGCGACCATCTGCTGCTGGCCGCCGCTGAGGTCCCCGGCCTCGCGTTTCCGGTGGTCCCGGAGGTCGGGGAAGGCGTCGAGGGCCTCCTCGATGCGGGCCGCCGAGTCGGCGTCGGGCGGCGTCGCGACCCGGAGGTTCTCCTCCACGGTGAGGTGGCCGAACATCCGGCGCTCCTCGGGCACCCAGCCGACGCCGAGCCGGGCGATGTCGTGGGTTTCGACGCCCGTCACGTCCTCGCCGTCGATCCGCACGGTCCCCTCGCGGGGCGGCGTCAGCCCGAGCACCGAGCGCAGCGTCGTCGTCTTGCCGACGCCGTTGCGGCCGACCAGCGCGACGTTCTCGCCCGTCTCGACGGCCAGGTCGACGCCACGGAGGACGTGGCTCTCGCCGTAGTAGCTGTGGACGCCGTCGAGTTCGAGGGCGGGGGCGTCGCTCACGCCGCCTCACCTCCGCGCGCGCCGTCGTCAGCGTCGGCGTCGGCCTCGTCGGGGTCGTAGCCGCCGAGGTACGCTTCCTGTACCACGGGGTCCTCCCGGACCGCCTCCGGCTCGCCGTCGGCGATCAGTTCGCCCTGGTGGAGCACGGCGACGCGGTCGCTCACGTCCATCACCACGTCCATGTTGTGCTCGACCAGCAGGACGGCGTGGTCCGCCGCCACGTTCCGAATGAGGTCGACCAGCCGGTCGATGGCGTCGCTGGAGACGCCGGCGGTCGGCTCGTCCAGCAGCAACACGTCCGGGTCGCCGGCGAGCGCGACGGCGACTTCGAGGTGTCGCTTCTGCCCGTGCGAGAGGGTCTCGGCGACCGTGTCGGCCTCGTCGCCGAGCCCGACCCGGTCCAGTATCTCCCGGGCCTCGCGCTCGTACTCGTCGAACGCGCCGACGTTGCGCCAGAGCTTCCAGGCGTCGCGGCCGCCGTCGGCCTGGGCGGCGACGCGGACGTTCTCCAGCGCCGTCGCCGTCGGGAACACGTTCGTGATCTGGTACGACCGGTGGAGCCCGCGCAGCGCCATCTCGTGTGGCTCGTCGTCGGTCACGTCGACCCAGTCGCCCTCGCGGTACTCGACCGTGCCCGCGGTGGGTTCGAGCGTCCCCGTGAGCAGGTTGAAAAACGTCGTCTTCCCCGCCCCGTTCGGGCCGATGAGCGAGCAGAGTTCGTCCGCGCCGAGTTCGAAGTCGACGCCGTCGACGGCGGTCAGTCCGCCGAACCGTTTCGTCAGTCCGCTCGTTCGGAGCATTACAGGTCGCAGCTCATGCCGTCGGCGTCCGCCGGGATGGTCGTCTCGCTCGCTTCGACGGTGGCGACGGGGTCGCTGGGCATCACCGGCGACTCCCAGCTATCGGCCCACTCGTCGCTGGTCGGCACGGGGTCCGCGATGGTCATCGCCGACCGGGCCTGGTTGTTGTACTCCTGGTAGGTGTACGCGCCCTCGCCCTTCGGCGTGTCCTGGACGGTCATGCCGGTGAGCGCGTCGATCAGGTCGCCGGCCGCGGTCGACCCGCTCTCCTCGACGGCCTGGACCAGCGACGAGGCGGCCGTGAACTGGCCGGCGGTGAACAGGTCGGGGACGACGCCGTACGTGCTCGTGTACGAGTCGACGAAGGCGCTGTTGATCTCGTTGTCGTACTGGTTCCAGTGGTAGCGCGTCGTGAAGGGGCCGAGCTTCGCCTCCTGCAGGTCCTCGGCGGTGAAGTCCTCGCCGAACACGCGCTGGGCGACGCCGCCGAGCGCGGCGTTCGTGATCCGCGTGGCGAACCCGCCGAACATCCGGAAGTCGTACTCGCCGGAGAGGCCCGTCCCGAGGAACGCCGGGAGCGTCTGGACGGTGAATCCGCCGATGACCGCGTCGGCGTTTGCCTCCTGTGCGTTGTCGTACAGCCCCTCGAACTCGGAGTATCCCCGTGCGACGAACCGTTCGCCGACGATCTCGACGCCCTCGCTCTCCAGCACGTTGCGGTAGTTGTTCGCCACGGCCCGCCCGAAGCTGTAGTCGGCGGCCATGATGAACACCCGCTCCACGTCGGTCTCGTTGGCGACGTACCGGCCGCCGCTCCGGGCATCCATCGCGGTGTTCTCGTTGGCGCGGAACACCTGGCTGTTGCAGTAGTCGCTGCTGGACGTGATGTCGGCGGCCGCCGCCGGGCCGGCGATGAACGGCACGTCCGTGTTCGGGATGATGTTGTCGATCACCCGGCGGGCCGACGCCGACGAGGACGTGCCGACGAGCACGTCCACCTCCTGCTCCTGCACGAGGTCGGTCGCGATCGACTGCGTCTGGTCGGCCGACGCTTCCGTGTCCTCGATGAACAGCTCGTAGTCGTAGTTCTCGCCCTCGACCGTCTGCTCGCCCGCGGAACTCACGTCGAGCGGGTCCTGGTCGTGCTTGTACGCCAGCCCGGACAGGAACCCCCAGACGCTCTGCAGGCCGTAGTATTCGAGCGGCCCGGACAGCGGCTGCATCATGCCGACCCGGACCGTCCCGCCGTCGCTTCCGCCCTCTTCCGAGAGACAGCCGGCCGCACCGGCCAGCCCCAGTGCCCCTGCGCTTTTCAGCACCGATCGCCTGTTGACCCGTGTCATTGTACACCAATGATCGCCACGGTCCCGCAAAGTCACCCGTGTTGATATACCAACCTCGCCGTCGGAGACCGCAGACCGACCCGCCTGCGCTCACTCGTAGGTCAGCGTCATCCCGCCGTCGAACAGCAGGTCGCCGCCGTTCAGATGGTCGGCGAGCCGGGAGAAGCCGAGCAGAAAGAGGTTGCCCACGTCGACCGGGTCCATCATCTCTTTCGTCCGGGACTGGCCGAGCATCACGTCCTCGACCACCTCGCGTTCGCTGATCCCGCGCTGTTCGGCCGTGTCGGGGATCTGGTCGGTGACCAGCGGCGTCTTCACGTACCCCGTGCTGACCGAGAACGAGCGCACGTCGCCGTCACCCTCGGCCGCGATCGACTGTGTCAGCCCCCGGATGCCGAACTTGGCGACGTTGTACGCCACCTTGTCGCTCGTCACGTAGTGGCCGTGCACCGAAGCCATGTTACCGATACAGCCGCCCGTCTCCCGCATGTGAGGCATGCAGCGCTTGGCGAGATACGTCGGCGCGCGCACCATCACGTCCTGAATGGCGTCGTACCGCTCCATCGGGAACTCGTCGATCGGGTCGACGTGCTGGAGGCCGGCGACGTTGGCGAGGAACCGAAGCTGTCCGCGCTCGGCGGCCGCCTCGACCAGCGCATCCATTTCCTCGTCGATCCGGAGGTCGGCAGTCACCGTCTCGACCGGCCCCTCGGCGTCGAGTTCGGCCGCGCGAGCGGCCGTCTCGGCCAGTCCGTCCCCGTCCACGTCGGTCGCGACGACGGTGAGTCCGTTCACCGCGGCGACGAGCGCGACCGCGCGACCGATACCCGACGCCGCGCCCGTGACGAGACAGACGCTCTCGGCCGTGAACCGCTCGTCGTCGACCGTGTGAACGTCGCTGCGCTCGACCGCCGGCGGCGTGGGGGCCTCTGACATGCTACTCGCTACGGCGGCGACCACAAACAAGGGGGGAGTTGATATACGAACCGTCAGTCGAACAGCGGGGCCGGCCCCTCGGGCGTCGACGCGGCTCCCTCGAACGTCACGGTCTCGCCGATCTCCGCCTCGTCGCCGAGCCGGGCCGTGACCCGGCCGCCGTCGAACGCCACCATCGCCACGTGGTACGGCGCGTCGAACCCTTCGGGCGCGACCTCGATCCGCGTGACGGAGTACACTTCGCCCGTCTCCGGGAGGTGGACCGTGTCGAGCGCCCGGGAGCCACAGCGGACGCAGGCCGCCTTCGGCGCGCCGGTGACGTGGCCGCAGTCGCGGCACTCCTGGCCGAGCAGGACGCCGTCGTCGAGCGCCTCGCGCCACCCGGACGTGGTCAGCCTGCCGGCCTCGGCGTACTCGTCGACGCTCATCGCGCCACCCCCGAGCCGGCGTCGGTCGACTCCAACACGCTCACGACGGTCGTCGCCGCGTCGCCGCCGAGGTTGTGCGCCAGCCCGACCCCGGCGTCCTCGACCGAACGCTCGCCCGCGTCGCCGCGGAGCTGTTCGGTCAGTTCGACGATCTGGGCCGCGCCCGTCGCGCCGATGGGGTGGCCCTTCGCCTTCAGACCGCCGCTCGGATTCACGGGTATCTCGCCGCCCAGCGCTGTGCGGCCCTCCGCCGCGGCCGCCCCGCCCTCGCCGTCCGCGACGAGGCCGAGCGCTTCCGTCGCCAGCACCTCCGCGCCGGTGAAACAGTCGTGGACCTCCGCGAAGTCCACGTCGTCGGCGGTGATCCCGGCGGCGTCGTACGCCTCGCTCGCGGCGTCGCGGGCGGCCTGCGTGGTCGAGGGGTGGGCCTTGTCCGCGAGCGGCACCACGTCGGTCGCGTGCCCGACGCCCGCCACGCGGACCGGGTCGCCCGACAGGTCCGCAGCGACGTCCTCGCTGGCGACGACCACGGCCGCCGCGCCGTCCGAGAACGGGCAGCAGTCGTGCAGCCGGAACGGGTCCGCGACGACCGGGCCGTCGAGTACCTCCTCGGTCGTCGTCTCCTTGCCGAAGTGCGCGCGGTCGTTGAGGCTGCCGTGGTAGTGGTTCTTGACGGCGACCTCGGCGAGCTGTTCGGCGGTCGTGCCGTGCTCGTGCATGTGGCGCTTGGTCAGCAGGGCGAACACGCCGGGGAACGTGAGACCGGTCGGGCGCTCGTACGCGCCGTGGGCGGCGCTGGCGAAGATGCGGGTCATCGCGCCGGTGCCCTTCCCCGTCTCCGGCGAGCAGCGCTCGACGCCGCCGACGAGCACCACGTCGTGCTGGCCTGCCTCGACCGCACGGACCGCGTTCTTGAACGCGTTCGATGAAGTGGCGCAGGCGTCCTCGAACCGCTGGCAGGGGATCCCCGCCAGCCCGACGTGCGAGGCGACCGTCGGCGCGAGGTGGCTGTCGCCCTCTATCTGTCCGCCCATCGCGTTGCCGAAGTACAGCGCCTCGACATCGTCGGGGCCGGCACCGGCGTCGTCCAGCGCCGGGAGCGCGGCCTCGGCGAACAGGTCGGGGAGCGTCGCGTCGTGGACGCCGAACGGCGTCATCCCGACGCCGACGACGTGTGCGTCGTGCATGATCGAAGGGAGGAATCCCAGCCCGAAAAGGAGTGAGGTTGATATCCGAACTCAGTTCAGGTCGCTCAGCGCCGCGACGACGCTCCGCACCACCTTCCGCTCGCCGCGCCGGAGGTTCTTCGAGACGGCGGTGTCGGACACGTCGAAGGCGTCCGCCAGGTCCTGCAGCGTCGCCTCCCGCGGTTCCTCGTAGTACCCCTCACGGGCCGCCGTCGTCATCGTCTCGCGCTCGACGGCCGAGAGGCTCCGGCAGCCGTCGAGCATCGTCATCGCCGGCTCGGCGTTCTCCAGCAGGTCGAACAGCTCCTCGGTGTCGAGCGAGTCGCGGGACTCGACGGTGAACTCGTTGTGCCGGTCCAGTTCCGAGAGCGTGTCGTCGGCGACGTCCTCCTCGTCGAAGCCCACTTCCCACGTCTCGCTTCCGTCCTCGATGTGGAACGGGCCGGTGATGTAGCCGCCGTTCTCCCGGATCACCTTCATCGCGTTCGTCTGGTCGATGACCGTCCGGATCACGGCCTGCTCGCCGCGCTTCGAGAACAGCGCACACTCCCGCATGTTGTCGTGGTTCTTGAGCGCCGTCAGCCCCTGCTCTAGCTCCTCGCGGCCGTCCCCTTCCACGGCGAGGCGCGTCTCCAGTTGCTTGGCTCGCTCGTCGAACTCCCAGTGAACCGCGGTGAACGACACCTCGTGGTCGTCCGTCGTGTCGATGAACGGACAGTCGTACTGTTCCATGTCCATCGCGACGTCTATCATACCACTCCGCTATGCGACGGGTCCTCAATTATCTTTCGTGTCTGAAGCCCCGAACTCCCGCTTCACTGCACTCCGGTCTATCTTCGAGGGCCCGCTCGTCGGCAACTCGTCGACGAACGCGACGCTCCGCGGGTGTTTGAACCCCGCGAGGCGGCCGTCGAGGAACTCGCGGAGGTCGTCGACCGTCAGCGGAGCGCCGTCCCCCTCGGCGTCCGCCGCCGGCTGGATCACCGCCTTGCCGACGGTCCCCCACCTTTCGTCCGGAACGCCGATCACGATGACTTCCTCGACTGCGGGGTGGTCCGCGATCGCGTCCTCGACCTCCGGCGGGTAGACGTTCTCGCCGCCGCTGGTGAACATGTTCTTCTTGCGGCCCTCGATGCGGTAGTAGCCGTCCGCGTCGACGCTCGCCAGGTCGCCGGTCGACACCCAGCGGTCGGCCGCCGGGTCGTCGGTCGGCCCGAACGTCGCCCGCGTCTCGGACTCGTCGCGCCAGTAGCGGTCGGCGGCGTGTGGCCCGGCGAGTTCGAGTTCGCCGATCTCGCCGTCGTCGACGGGATCACCGGCTTCGTCGACGATCCGCACGTCGGCGTGGGGGACCGGCTTGCCGATCGTGTCGGTTTTGTCCTCCGGCCAGCCGTCGGGCATCGCGAAGTTGTTCGGCCCGCACTCGGTGAGGCCGTACCCCTGCGAGAGGTCGACGCCGCGCTCGCGCCACGCCCGGATCGTCGCGTCGCGGCAGGGGCCGCCGCCGCTCTTGACGAACCGCAGGGTGGAGAGGTCCGTCCCCTCCCAGTCGTCGTGGGTCGCCATCGACCGCAGGACTGCGGGCACCGCGACGAACGCCGTCGCGCCCTCGCGCTCGATGGTCCGCAGCACGCGTCCGGGGTCGACCTCGCGGCTGATGACGACGGTGCCGCCCATGTGGAAGAACGGTATCGTCAGCACGTTCCAGCCGCCGGTGTGGAACATGGGGAACACCATCGGCGTCACGTCGTCCGGCCGCAGGCCCCACGCCGTGATCGTGTTGAACGAGTTCCAGCGCACCGCGCCGTGGGTGATCACCGTCTCCTTCGGCGTCCCGGTCGACCCGCCGGTGTGGAGGAACAGGCACGGGTCCGACAGCGACAGCTCCGGACCATCGAACGGCGCATCGTCGTCGGGCAGCGCGTCGGCATAGGTCGGTGCGTCGTCGAACGCCGCACCGTCAGCGG
Source organism: Halostella salina (assembly GCF_003675855.1). Taxonomy (NCBI): domain Archaea; kingdom Methanobacteriati; phylum Methanobacteriota; class Halobacteria; order Halobacteriales; family Natronoarchaeaceae; genus Halostella; species Halostella salina. The sequence continues at coordinate 67,039 of NZ_RCIH01000006.1, forward strand.
GACAGTCGCTGCCGTTGTCCGGCAGAACCACCGCGGGACACGACGGCGCGTCGCCATCGACCGCCTCGGCGACGGCGTCGACGAACGGCTCCTCGACGACAAGCAGCGACGGGTCGACGGTGTCGAGCAGTTCGCCCAGTTCCGGCGGCGCGAGGCGGTGCGAGAGCGGCGCGAGCACCCCGCCGGTCTTCCCGCCGGCGAAGAAGAGGTCGACGAGTTCGACGCGGTTGCGCGAGACGACGGCGACGCGGTCCCCCTTCCCGACGCCGCGGTCGGCCAGTAGTCGCGCCGCCCGGTTGGCCCGCGCGTCGAGGTCGGCGTACGTGTACGACTCGCCGGTCGTCGCGTCCTTCAGGCCGACCGTCTCCGGCGACAGCGTCGCGCGGCGCTCGCTCCACGCGCCGACCCAGTCGTACGGCCGCTCGCCGTGGTCGTGGACCATCAGTCGCCCTCCAGGAACGACCGGATCGCGTCGTTGACCGCGTCGGCCTGCTCGATGAAGAAGAGGTGCGGGCCGCCCTCGAACGCCTCCAGCCGGGCGTTCGGGATCCCCGCCGCGAGCAGTTCGCCGTTCCCGAACGGCAGCACGCGGTCCTCTGTGCCGTGGGCGACGAGCGTCGGGGCGTCGATCTCGCCCAGCCGGTCCGTGCTGTCGAACGCGCCGACGGCGGCCAGTTGTGCGTTCCGCCCGGCTTCCGTGGCGTCCTGCTGGAGCCGCCAGTCGACGATCCGCGTGAGCAGGTCGTCGTCCTCCGCCAACTCGTCGGTCATCGCTGGGCTCATGCGGTGCCGGATCGTCTCGCGCTCGTCGGCCCCCTCCGGCTCGGCGACCATCCGCGCCTGCACCTCCGGCGAGGCCTCGACGGCGTCGTCGCCGCCGGCCGAGGAACACAGCAGGACGAGGCGGTCGGTGCGGTCGTACTCGACGGCGTACTGCTGGGCGATCATCCCACCCATGCTCGCGCCGACGACGTGGGCCGAGTCCGCGCCGTGCTCGGCCAGCACGGCCTCCAGATCGCTTGCCATCTCGGCGATCGTGTACGGTCCCTCGGGCGCGTCAGACCGGCCCGTCCCGCGGTTGTCCCACACGACCGTCTCGTAGCGCTCGGCGAGCGCCTCGCGCTGCCAGCGCCACATCCACCGGCCGTACCCGAGGCCCTCGACCAGCACGACCGTTTCGGCGTCCGCCGGGCCGTCGACCTCGTAGTGCAGGTCGACCCCGTCGTTGGTAGCGATCGGCATACTCGTGGATCGGCCGGACGCCTAATCAAAGCGGCAGTTCGCATATCAACCACGCGTTTGAGGCCCGTCCTGTCCCTACTCAGTGCCGATGCCAGTTGCCGCACCCGGCGACACCGCGACCGCGACGCTCCCCGTGACCGAGGACCGGATCGACGCCTTCGCCTCGGTCACCGGCGACGAGAACCCGCTCCACCTCGACCCGGGCTACGCCGACGAGTCGATCTTCGACGGCCAGATCGCCCACGGCATGCTGTCGGCGGGCGCGATCTCCAGTGCCCTGGCGGACCTCCCGGGCGACATCGTCTACGTTTCGCAGGACCTCTCGTTCGAGCAGCCGGTCCGCCCCGGGCAGACCGTCGAGGCGACCGCCACCGTCGCGGCCCGCGACGACGACCGCCTGGAGGTCGAGACGACCGCCGAGACCGACGAGGGACCGGTCGTCACCGGCACCGCGACGGTGCTGTCGCTCCCGCACGGCGCACAGCAGGGGTCGGACTGACGGCCGCAAGAGCCGCCCCGACGCGCGAGCGACGGGCTACACGAGCACGCGCTCCAACTCGACGACCGTCCCCGACTCCGCGTCCGGGTCGCCCACGGTCCGCCCCAGACAGACCGCCGTCCCGTTCGGCACGAAGCAGGCGACCAGCGCGCCGTCCTCGCGGGCGGCATCGTCGGCGTCGATCACGCCCGGCGCGTACACCGGCGCGCCCTGCGCGACCTGCTCCGCGGCGCTGGGCGCTATCGTCACCGCCGGCAGGTGGTCGAGCGCGCGCTCCGCGGGATCGACGACCTCGCGGAGCGGCCCCGCGTCGCCGTCCCCGGTCCAGAACGACAGCGCGTCCTCCAGGTCGTGCAGGGTGACGAGGTCCCGGTCGTCGAACGGGGTCGTCGCCGTCCGGCGGAGGTGGCCCATGTGCGCGCCCGTCCCGAGCGCCAGCCCGAGGTCGTGACAGAGCTTCCGGACGTACGTCCCGCTCTCGCAGTCGATCCGCAGGAGCGCCTGCCGGTCGCCGGCCTCCAGCACGTCCAGTTCGTACACCTCGCGGACGCGCAGGTCGCGGACGACGGCGCTCTTGCGCGGCGGCTTCTGGTAGATCGGCCCCTCGAATTCGCTCGCGACGGCGGCCACGTCGTCGGGCACCGCGTCGTGACACTCCAGCACCGCGACGTACTCCTTCGACCCCTCGAGAAACACCTGCGCGAGCCGCGTCGCGTCGCCGAGCATCGTCGGCAGACAGCCGGTCACCTTCGGGTCGAGCGTCCCCGCGTGGGCGGCCCTGTCGACCGCCTCGTCGCCGACGCGGTCGGCGACCAGGTCCCGGACCCAGGCGCTCACCTGGTGGGCCGACGGGCCGGCCGGCTTGTCGAGGTTGACGACGCCAAAGGCGAGCAGTTCGGCGGGCGAGCGCTCCTCGGGGGCGGGACGGAGCGTCATCAGAAGTCGTAGCTGACGCCGGTGACCGGGTACTTGCCCTCGTCACCCGACGGTTCGTACGCCTCGACGGCGTTCGACAGGACCTCGAACGCCGGGTCCTCGCCCCAGCGGGCGGTGTTCAGCGACACGTCGTAGATAGAGAGGTCGGCGATGTCGATATCGTAGTACGCCAGGTAGCGCTGGGCCTCGCTCTCCTCGCGGACTTCGGTCTCCTCGCGGGCCTCGGCGACAGGCTTGTTCTCGCGGTCGGCGATGCGCTCGGCGCGGACGGCAAGCGGCGCGTCGAGCCAGAACCGGAGGTCGGCCTCGTCGGCCGCCAGCCAGCCGGCGAGCCGGGATTCGAGCACCACGTCGTCGCGCTCGACGGCGGTCTCGCGCAGCCGTCGGTCGAGGTCGCGGTCGATCTGGCCGTCGTCCTCCGCGAGGTCGTTGAACTCCGCGAGCGAGAGGCCGCGCTCGTCGGCCAGCGACCGGAAGATGTCGCCGCCGGAGACGTGTTCGAGCCCGAACCGCTCCGCGAGTCGCGCCGCGTTCGTACTCTTTCCGCTCCCGGGTGGACCGGAGACGGTCAGTAACATACCCTACCTCGACGGTAGATCGTAAAAGGGGTTGTGAACTTCGTCAGGACGGCGTGGTCTGGAGGTTCAGCGACTTCCGGATGAGCTGGGTGAAGCCCATCGAGCAGAGGAAGTACCAGACGATCCACGCCTGCATCGGGCCGACGATCCCCTCCGCCCAGCTGACCTCGCCGTGCATCGGCATGACGATGGTCTCCGAGCCGATGGCCGGGCTGCCGATCTTCCAGTACATCCACAGGAAGAAGGGGATGGTGAGCAGGAAGATCCACACCATCGGGCGGAACTGCTCCTTGAACATCCCCATCTGGTCGCCCATCGCCTCCATCTGCTCCTCGCGGATCTGCTCCAGGGCCTCGTCGTCGCCGCGCTCCTTCGCGCGCTTCTGTTTCTCCTGGATCGCCTTCATCCGCTCCTGGTACTCGGCCATCCGGTCCATGTCCATCAGGTTCGACTGGAGCAGCGTCGAGTACAGCCCGGTGAGCATCGCGATCGCGAGGATGACCGCGTAGAACGGCATCGCCTCGGAGAGCGGCGAGAGCAACACGTCGATCGCGCCCCCGACCGTGTTCTTGACGGGATCGTAGTAGTAGCCGACCATCAGGCCGAGCGCGGTGACGCCGGCCAGCTTGTCGTACTGGGACCAGCTCGACTCCTCGTCGTCCTCGTCGTCGGTCCCCGTCGCCGTCGCGGTGACCGTCTCGTCGTCCTCCAGGGCCTCCTCGACGGCCTCGGGGTCAGCGAGTTCGAACCCCTCGTCGCCGCTGACGAGGATCCCCTTCTCGATGAGCCGGCCCCACTGTCCGCTCGTGAGGTCGTCGCGGACGTCCCCCCATTCGACTTCGCCCCCGTTGGCCTTCGTCTCGCGGCGCACCGCCGCGAGCGCGTCGGCCATGGTGACGTCCTCCTCGATGAGGGACTCCACTTTCTCCGCTGTCCGTGCCATTGCCGGGGTCTAGGAGACCGGCTGTAATCAACCTTTTACCTTCGGCTCGCCGTCGTGACGGATTCGACCCCGTCCGACCGGCTCGCGGACCGCCGGGTTACGCCGCGGACTGGACCGCGTCCCGAACGTCCGCCCACACCTCGTCGGGGGCCCCCTCGCCGTCGATCCGGACGAGTTCGCCCGACTCGTCGTAGCGCTCGATGACCGGCTCGGTGTTCTCCTCGTACACGCGGATCCGTTCGCGCACCGTCTCCTCGGTGTCGTCCTCGCGCTGGACCAGTTCGCCGCCACAGTCGTCACAGACGCCCGCCTCCTCGGGCGGTTCGAACTCGACGTGGTAGTTCGCGCCGCAGTCGTCGCAGACGCGCCGGCCGGTGAGGCGGTCGACGAGCACGTCCTTCGACACGTCGAGGTACAGCACCACGTCGAGGTCGGTGATCTCGTCCAGGTACTCGGCCTGCGAGGCGTTGCGCGGGTAGCCGTCGAGCACGTAGCCGTCGGCCGACTGGAGCGCCGTCTTGACGATCTCGTTGACCACCTCGTCGGGGACGAGTTCGCCGGCGTCCATGTACGCGCCCGGCGTGTCGTACTCCGTGTCGAGGTGGCTGATGTCCATCCCCTTGTTCGACCGGAGCGCGTCGCCGGTCGTGACGTGTTCGACCCCGAACTCGTCGACGATGTTGCTGCTCTGCGTGCCTTTGCCCGCCCCGGGTGCGCCCAGGATGAGAACGTTCGGATTGGCCATACCCGCACTTTTTCCTCCCCGGTTAAAGGCTTGAACATTCCGGCGACGCCTCCCTCGACCGCCGTGCCCGGTCGGACGTTTTTCGTCCCCCGCCCGCGTAGCCTCGCCCATGACCCGATTCGACGCGGCCACTCCCGGCGACCGGCGGAAACTGTTCGTCGATGCCATCACCGCCCACCGCCAGCGCGGCAGCCCGTTTCTCACCGTCGAGGCCGAAACCGACCCCGACGAACTCGCGCCGTGGGTGCAGGTGAGCGAGGACACGATCAACATGGACTGCACCGACGCGGAGCTCGACCGCCTGAAGGAGGTGCTCTCGGAGTTTCCGGCGTTCACGATCGACGAACTCACCCGGCCCGACGAGGCCGAGGGGACCAACGTCCGAGTCGTCGGCCGCGGCGACGCCAACCGCGTCGCCCAGTTCGTCGACCGCGCGTTCGCCGAGGCGTTCGAACTCACCGAGGAGTACCGGGCGTGGGTGGTCGAGGTCTGAGGCGACTGCTCCCGCCAAGTACGGCGATCGCCGGTGCCGGTACGGGCGATCACCGTCCCGGGTGAGAGCAACCACTATGACTCCTCGCCGATATCTTGGCGTTTATTAGCTGTCCCTCGCTATGGGGTAGTAGTACCTATGGACGTGTTCCACCCAGTGCCGCGTTTCTCCCCCGTTTCACGACCGGCAGCACCCCCCGGCGGAGGTGGGGGCGGATGAGCGACGAAGAGCTAGCCAAGGACCTCGGCCCCCTCGCCGCGCTGACCATCGGCGTCGGCACGATGATCGGCGCGGGCATCTTCGTCCTCCCGGGCGAGGCGATCCTGCAGGCCGGCTCGATGGCCTCGGTCGCGTTCGTCCTCGGCGGCGTCATCGCCATGTTCACCGCGCTCTCGGCGAGCGAACTCGGGACGGCGATGCCCAAGTCCGGCGGCGCGTACTACTACGTCAACCACGCGCTCGGACCGCTGTTTGGCTCCGTCGCGGGGTGGGCGAACTGGCTCGGCCTCGCCTTCGCCAGCGCGTTCTACATGGTCGGGTTCGGCCGCTACATCGCCCGCATCTTCGGCCTCAGCGGGAGCGTCGGCGTCGGCCCGGCGTCGATCACCGTCGTCAAACTGATCGCCCTGGTCGGCGGCGCGTTCTTCGTCCTCATCAACTACGTCGGCGCGAAGGAGACGGGCCGGCTCCAGAACGTCATCGTCGTGCTCCTCGTCGCCATCCTCGCGGTGTTTACCTTCCTCGGGACGCTCCGGGCCGAACCGGGCAACCTTCCGGACCCGACCAGCGTCGTCACGACGCTGGAGACGACCGGCCTCATCTTCGTCTCCTACCTCGGTTTCGTCCAGATCACGAGCGTCGCCGAGGAGATCAAGGATCCGGGCAAGAACCTCCCGCGGGCGGTCATCGGGAGCGTCGTCATCGTCACCGTCGTGTACGCGCTGGTGCTCGTCGTGATGAGCGCGGCGGTCCCGCAGGGGTTCATCGCCGACGTGATCACCAGCGGGCAGGAGAACCCCATCGCCGTCGTCGAGGTCGGCCAGTACATTCAGGGGGCCGCGATGGGCGGTGCCCTGCTGTTCGGCGGCCTGCTTGCGACCGCGTCGAGCGCGAACGCCTCGATACTGGCGTCCTCGCGGATCAACTTCGCGATGGGCCGGGACCGGATCGTCACGCCCGCACTCAACGCGATCCACCCGCGCTTTGGCACGCCGTACCGCGCCATCGGCATCACCGGCGGCCTCATCCTGCTGTTCATCGTCATCGGCGACCTGACGCTGCTGTCGGGGGCCGCCTCGGGGCTGCACCTCATCATCTACGGCCTGCTGAACGCGGCGCTGCTCGTGATGCGCTACGTCGCGCCCGAGGAGTACACGCCGGACTTCACGGTGCCGCTGTTCCCGCTCCTGCCGATCCTTGGCGTCGTGTTCTCCTTCGCGCTGCTGGTGTTCGTTGCCGGCGACGCGCTGTTGCTCTCCTTCGGCATCGCCGGGGCGGCGGTGCTCTGGTACCTTTTCTACGCCCGCTCACGGACGGAGAAACAGGGGATCCTCTCGGAGTACATCCTCTCGCGCTCCGAGGAGCTCCCGGACCGTGCGGTGTCGGCCGCCACGACGGTCCAGCCCGACGGCGGCACGTACCGCGTGATGGTGCCGCTGTCGAACCCCGACCACGAGCAGGAGCTGATCACCCTCGCCAGTGCCGTCGCCAAGCAGCGCGGCGGCGAGGTCCACGCGGTCCACATCGTACAGGTGCCCGACCAGACCTCGCTGACGTACGCTGACGAACACGTCGACGAGTTCGGCGCGGACCGCGAGATCGTGGAGGCCGCCCGCAAGGACGCCGAGACCTTCGACGTCCCGGTCGAGACCCACACCGTCCTCTCCCACCGTTCGTTCGAGGAGGTGTTCGACGCCGCGACGACGTACGACGCCGACCTCGTCGTGATGGGCTGGGGCCCCCACTCCCACGACGGGCGCGCGGAGTCGCGGCTCGACGAACTCACGCACGACATCCCCTGTGACTTCGTCGTGCTGAAGGACCGCGGCTTCGACGCCTCGCGGATCCTCGTCCCGACCGCGGGTGGGCCGAGCTCCGACCTCTCCGCGGAGATGGCCAGTCTGCTGCGCTCGGAGTTCGGCTCCGAGGTGTCGCTGCTCCACGCCGTCGGCGAGGGCGAGACCCGCGAGGAGGCCGAGCGGTTCCTCGAGGAGTGGGCCGCGGACCACGACCTCTCCGACGCGAACCTGCTCGTCAGCGACGCCGACGTGGAGACGGCCATCGGCGAGGCGGCCGCGGACCACACGATGCTGCTCATCGGCGCGACCGAGCGCGGCCTGCTCTCGCGGCTGCTCCGCGGGTCGCTCGTGCTCGACGTGGTCGAGGAGGTCGACTGTTCGGTGCTGCTGACCGAGACCGCCCGGCGTCGCTCGCTCCGGGAGCGGCTGTTCGGGTAGCGACCTAATCCCGGGTTTCCCGGGCTAAGGCGGCTATAACAAAGGCCGCCTCCGTGGTAGCTACGGCGCATGCTCACAACCGTCCGCGGTTCGACAGGTGGAGCGCGATGATCGACGTGCTCGTCGCTCCGCTGCAGCTCACCGGCGATTTCCTGCAGTGGGCGATCGTGTTTTTCGTCCTCGCCATCATCGCCGCCGTCGTCGGCGCGCGCGGCGTCGCCGGCGTCAGCATGGAGATCGCCAGGATATTCATCATCGTGTTCATCATCCTGGCGATCGTCACGCTGTTGCTGTAGGCGGGGTCAGAACTCCGAGAGCGTCGTTCGCCGGCGCTCGTCCGGCGGCACGTTCGTGATCAGCACTTCGGCGACCTCGCCGCGCTCGTCGCCGTCGCTGTTTATCGCCCGGGTCGCCTCGACCACCTCCACGTCGAACGCCGGAAGGTCCTCGTACAGTTCGGCCACCGGCGGCGAGTTCGAGAGGACGACGTGGACGCCGTTCTCGCCGAGCGTGGCCGCCAGATCGCGGAGGCGGCGCTGGTCGTCGCGGTCGAACCCCTCGGCGTGGTAGTCGGTGAAGTCGGCCGTCGTCGACACCGGCTGGTACGGCGGGTCGAAGTAGACGAGATCGCCCGCGGTCGCCTCGTCGGCGACGTACTCGAAGTCGTCGCTGTGGATCGTCGCGCCCGCCAGCGCCTCGCTCGCCGCGCGGATCCGGTCGGCCTGCACCCAGTCCGGGTTCGCGTACCGTCCCACGGGAACGTTGAACTCACCGTCCGAATTCTCCCGGTAGAGCCCGTTGAACCCGGTCCGGTTCAGATACAGCAGGAGACTCGCCTCGCGGACCGCCTGCTCGTCGGTCTTTCCCTCGACCGTCCGCAGGTCGTTGAACTCGTCGCGGGCGTCGTAGTAGTAGTCGTCCGAGTGCTCGTGGGTGCGGTTCTCCGCGATGAGCGTCTCGGGGTCGTCCCGCACTACCTCGTAGAAGGTGACGAGGCGCTCGTTCACGTCGTTTATCGACCCACTGTCGGGTTCGAGGTGGAAGAAGACCGCGCCGCCCCCGAAGAAGGGCTCGTGGTACCGGTCGTACGCGACGGGAAAGCGGGCGGTGATCTCCGGGAGCAACTGGCGCTTCCCGCCGGCCCACTTCAGCACGGGGTCGACCATCTACCGGACGGTGGTGCGCTCGGGGTAATAAACGTCATCACTTGGCGGCTCGCGCCGGGCCGGAGTGCCGTCGTTGCGGTGAACGGCGGCGGGGTGGGAAACCTCTATTTCCCGCGCCCATCAACGTCGAACCGGTAGATGGCCACGGAGGACGAGTCGGTCAGCGTCTTCGCCCCGTTCCGACGGTTTCTCTCGCTGGAGCGCGACGTGCTCGTCCTCTCGGTGGCGATGTTCGCCTTCAGCCTCGGCTTCCAGATGACCAACCGCTTTCTCCCGGAGTACATCGTCGCGCTCGGCGCGTCCGGTTTCGTCGTGGGGCTGTTCGGGACGGTCGGCAACGTCATCTCGGCCGTCTACCCGTACCCCGGCGGTGCGGTGTCCGACCGGATCGGGTCGCGCTACGCGCTGACGGCGTTTGGCTTGCTCTCGACGCTCGGGTTCGGAGTCTGGTTCGTGGCCCCCCGTGTCGGGACGGTCTCCGTCGGCGGCGTGGCGGTCGAACCCTGGGTCTGGATCTTCGTCGGCCTGTTCCTCGCACAGGCCTGGAAGTCGTTCGGGCTCGGGGCATCCTTCGCCGTCGTCAAGCAGGCGACCGACCCGTCGCGGCTCGCCGAGGGGTTTGCAAGCACCGAGACGTTCCGCCGGACCGCCTTCCTCGTCGGGCCGGTGCTTGCCGCCGCCCTGATCGGTCTGCATCCGGCGTTCACCGTCAGCTTCCAGTACGTGCTCGCGGTGGCGGTGCTGTTCGGCGTCCTCGGCACCGCCGTCCAGCACGTCCTCTACGACGCCAGTTCGGACAGCATCGGCGACTCGTTCGAGGGAGTCGACCGGATCCTGACGGACCTCCGGGAGATGCCCGCGGAACTCAAGCCGCTGCTGGTCGGCGACACGCTCGTCCGCTTCGCCAACGGCATGGTGTACGTCTTCTTCGTGCTCGTGGTCACGCAGATATTCGAGGTGGGGCTGGAGACGACGGTGTCGGTCGGCGGCCTCTCGTACGCCGTCGACCTCTCGCCGGAGGCGTTCTTCGGCTACCTGCTCGGCGTCGAGATGCTCGTCGCCCTGCTCGTGATGGCACCGGCGGCAAAGGCGGCCGAGCGCGTGGGACTGAAGCCGGTCGTCGCGCTCGGGTTCGCCGTGTACGCCGTCTTCCCGGTTGTCCTCATCTACGCACCGGCGACCCCGACCGCGCTCGTCGCCGTCTTCGCGTTCTCCGGGCTGCGCTTCGCGGGGCTGCCGTCGCACAAGGCGCTCATCGTCGGTCCCGCGGAGCAGGGGACGGGCGGCCGGGTGACCGGCACCTACTACCTGCTCCGGAACACGATCGTCATCCCCAGCGCCGCGCTCGGCGGCTACCTCTGGGACTTCGTCAGCCCGGAGGTAGCCTTTACCGTCGCGGCCGCGATCGGCGTCGTCGGCACCGGCTACTTCCTCGCGTTCGGCGAGGAGTTCGAGGCGTACGCGTGAGCGTGTGCCGAGTCGGCCGCTAAACAGCGACCTGCGCGCACGACTCCCGCCAAAAGTCGAGGGAAGCCGATCCGGTTCCGGAACTGCAACCGATCAGAGTCCGGTTCGCCGTCGAATGACGAACAGCAGTACAACGGCACACACACTCAGTAGCGGCGTAAACCCGGGCTGTCCGTTACTGTTCACCGAGGCGTTGGCATCGGTGGCAGTGGTGTCCTCAGTTGTCGATTCCGTTCCTGCCGTGGTCCCCCCGGCCGCGGATCGTTGCTCGATACCGACCTCGCCCGTTACGGTCGAGTTGCCGGTACGGATGCTCACTGTGTAGCCCTCCGAGACATTGGCTGGCAGTTCAGCGGTGAACACAATACGGGTCGTTTCACCGCCAGCGAGGCGGATCTGCTTGCGGGTTTCCACTTGCCCGTTCAGAACGAGCGCTGCCGTAACTGTCCCTTCGGTTGGGCCGGTGTTCGAGATGTTCGCAGCCACTGGGACGGTGTCACCCGGCGTGGCCCGGTCCGGCGTTTCGATAGCCGTGACTTCAAAGCTCGCCGGTGGGACCACTACCAGTTCGGTCGCTGCTTCGCTCTCTCCGAGTTGCACCTGGACCTCGTGGTCGCCGGGGTCTGTATCCTCGGGGATCGACGGGGTGAACGTGACGGTCCTCGATCCGCCGCTGTCGACGGCGATGGACTGCGTCGCAATTCGGTCGTCGCCGACACCGATGTCGACCGTCCCGGTTCCCTCGATGTCCGCTGTGTTGGCGACCGTAGCCGAGACTTCGACCGCGCTTCCGGCCGTCACACGGTTCGGAGCGGTGATATCCGTCACAACGAGGGCATCCGGGGCGGTGATCGTGACGATGCCGCCGCGTTTCCCCTCTTCTGTCCGGATGTTGTACTGATACTCACCGGGCTCGATATCCGGTGGGATCCGCTCTTCGAAGGCCACTGTGGTGCTGTTTCCGCCGCCGAGACGGACGGCTTCGCCACCGGCCGACGACCGATCGAAACTGAACTCGATGACGGCGGTTCCGGCGCTTCCGCCGGTGTTTGCGACGGTCGCCGAAAGGTCCAGTACGTCGCCGCGGCCGACGGTCTCGGGTGCATCGACCGATGCCACACCGATCGATGCGTCGGTGCTGCCTGCTGTCCCGCCACCCCCACCTCCCGACCCGTCGGTGGTTCCGTTATCGGGGGTTTCAGTCCCCCCGCTGTCCCCGTCGCTATCGTCGGCCGCTTCGACCGTTATCCGTCCGGTCGTCTCGCAGTTAGGGGTGGCAACCCTGAGGCGATCCGTTGCACCGTCCCCTTCGGTCGTCTGCCAGCGGAGCGTGACGGTAGCGTTTTCGCCGGGCCCAAGCGTGACCTCGGTCGTATCGACGGTCGTTCCGTTGAACTCGTGTAACGCGATCCGTTGTGTGTTCGTGAACGCCGCGGTGTTCGTGACTCTCGCCGTCACCGCCACCGACTCACCGGCCGTCACGGGCGCGGATGTGTCGGTGATCGTCACGTTGAACTGCGCCAGCGGCCGGGCAGTCGGGTCCTCCCACGCCAGCCGGGGCGACCCGGTCGTCGGCACCCACGTCGCGTCGAAGTCCAGGCGCGTCATGTTCGAGACGGACGCGGTCCCGGTCAACTGGTCGGTCGTGAGGCCGGACACGTTCGTCACGGTGCCGGAATCGATCGTACCGACCGCGTCGCTGGGTGCCGCGGTTCGGTTCCAATAGGAGTCGGTAACCGTTGCGTCCCGGGCGACGATACCGACGAGACCGCCGCCGGGACCCGATGTAGTGACGTTTCCTGCGCTGTACGACCGATTCAGCGACCCCTCAATGAGAACCCCAACGATCCCACCTCCACTCCTACCGTCGACTGACGCCGTCGAATAGGTCTGTCGAACTGCGTCCGGGCCGGTATGGACGCCAACCACGCCCCCGACGTAGCTTCCGCCGGTTACGTTCCCGACGGCCGACACTTCGTGAAGCGTCGTGTCCTTGCTCCCGCCGACCACGCCTCCGACGTAGCTTCCGCCGGTTACGTTCCCGGCGGCCGACACTTCGTGAAGCGTCGTGTCCTTGCTCCCGCCGACCAGCCCGCCGACCGTTTGATCCCCGATGACGGTGCCTCCCGTCGACGAAACCCGGGACAACACCACCCCATCAGCCCCTCCGGCGAGCGAACCGACCACGGAATCGGCGCGGACGGTCGTGTTCACCAGGGTTACGTTCGTCACCCGTCCGTCGCCGGAAACGAAGCCGAACAAGCCGGCGTGGGTCTCACCCGGCCTGTCGACGGTTACCCCCGTGATCGCGTGGCCGTTCCCGTCGAGCGTTCCGGTGAACGGGCGGCTCCGGTTTCCGAGCGGGTCGAATCCCGCGCCGCCGTTCCACGTTTCGGTGCCCGCCGCGGCGATATCCGAACTCAGCGAGTAGTGGGCGTCCCGGTCCTGGTTCAGGAGCTGAAGTTCCCGCACGGTCGAAACCCGATAGGGATCGGCTGCCGTCCCGTTGCCCGGGAGCCGCTCGACCGGACGCACGAGGGACACGTTCCGCGTGGTGACGCCGGTGACATCGACCCGGACCGTTTTCGTAACCGGCTGTCCGGGGAGGTCGGTCCGCGTGACGTTCAGGCTGACCGACTGGCCATCGCTGACGGTGATCCGATAGGTATCGTTGTCGTCCATCACCGACTGCCGGACCGGTTCCGGCTGGGTCCCTGTCCCGGATACGGTAACGGTTGCGTTCCCGACTGGGGTGTCCGCGACGTCGGTGATAGTGCCGGTAACGGCAGCGAACCGGTACGCGTCAATGGTCGTCGTGACCGCGACGTCGCTGCCATTGATGTCCGACTGTGCCGTGTGTTCGAAGGCGACCGTGTCCGTTTCGCCGGCAGCGAGTGTGGCCGTCCGCCGTTCGATCGGTTCACCCGCAACGGTCAGCGAGATAGTGCGGTCGCCCGCCTCGTCCCCGGCGTTGCGGACGGTTGCGTTCACCGCGAGGGTTCCTCCGGCGTCCGTTCGCGGCGGCGTTGTCACGTTCTCGACGAGATACACCGCCGGCACGGTACCGGTCTGCCAAGCGAGACGGGGGTACCCGGACGAGACGGCCCACGTCTCGAAGAACTGGAGTCCGTCCATGGAGACCGCCGCGCTCCGTCCGGTCATCCGGTCGGTGTCGAGCCCAGTTACGTTTGCCACACCGCCGGTTCGGTTCGCGCCGACCGCCGACAGTCCCACCGTGTCTCGATTCCAGTAGGATGAGTCGAGGAACACCCTGTCCAAGTTACGTGTGTCCATGGTCCCGACGAGCGCTCCGGTTTCTGCCTCACCGCTGACGGAACCGACCGCGACGGACGTCCGAACGTCGCCGAGCCCCCGGTTCGTTCCGACGAGCCCGCCGACGGAGACGTTCCCGTCGACGGTCGCGTTCGAAAACGATGCGTCGGTGAGCCTCCGGTTCGTTCCGACGAGCCCACCGACCGAGTCGTTCCCGATGACGGTCGCGTTCGTCCAGACGGTTCGGATGAACCCGCTGTTCTTGCCGGCGATCCCGCCGACGTGAGTCGTCCCGTTGACCACGCCAGTCGAGATGGACTTCTCCAGCGGGAAGGAGCCCTTCGCATCTGCGCTCCCGACGATACCGCCGACGATCGATTCACCACGCACCGTTCCCGTCGCGGTCGCATGCCGAATCGGGCCCTGGGTGAACCCCACGACGCCCCCGACGTACTCGTCGCCGCTGACGGTGGCGTTCGATGTCGAGTTCAGGATCCTCGTGTACGCGTATCCGACGATCCCCCCGACGAACCGGGATCCCGTGACGGACCCGTCCATCGTCGCGTTTCGCACCGTCCCTATGTGAGACCCGACGACACCGCCGACGGAGGCATTGGCGCTGACGGAGCCGCGTACCGCTACCGACTGCACGGTTCCGCTACTCCCTCCGGCGAGTCCGCCCACCCTCGCGTCGCCGGACACGGCTACGTTCGTCACGCTCACGTTCGCTATTCGCCCGTCTTCGCCGACGTCACCGAACAACCCGATGAACTTCTCCGACGGTCGGTCCACCGTCAGTCCGCGTATCGTGTGCTCCTTTCCGTCGAACTCCCCCGTGAACGGGTGGCTATCGTTTCCGATCGGCGCAAACCCCTTCCCGCCGTTCCAGGTAGCGGTTTCGGCGGCGTCGATATCGTTCCCGAGCTCGTAGTGGGCGTCGAGACCCTGCGACAGCAGCTGTAGCTCGGTCGCGTTCGTGATGACGTACGGGTCGTCTTCGGTACCGTTCCCGTGCAGGCTCTCCAGACTCACGTTGCCCGCTGCCTCGGCCCCAGCAACCGAAGCGGTACCTGCCACGGCCGCCAACAACAGCAGGGTGACCTGTGTCAGTACCGCAAGCTTTCGACTTCGACGCTCCCGACTCATCGCTATCTATCCTGCTCTCGCTCGCTCGACGAGCGTTCCCTCACGGAACTCAGCAACGGCCGGCTGCGTCCGTCGATCGTCACCCGCGACGCCCCAGTACCGCGTTGCCGTAGCCCGGGTTCGCGCGAAAACATGATTCTGCGTGAACAATTCTGCTTCGGAGTGGTTAATGTGTCGGTTCACCGACTACATCCACTCCGTGTCCTCGGCCGCCTTCGCGTCACTCCTCCTCACATGCCCATCGGTAAACGGCGTCCCGTCCCATGGAGTCATACCGGCCGAGAGCGCTGCCGCTCGCCGGTTCGAGGCACCGCAAAGAAGTGTGGATATTCGGGGTTACTAACCGAACATCTGGCGCATCATCGGATGCATCTCCATGAGTTGCTCCTCGGCGATCTCCTCGTACAGCTTGTACGTGATGGAGACCGTCAGCAGCAGCCCGGTACCGGAGACGCCGCCGATGGTGCCGAGCATGTTCGCCATCACGGCCAGCAGGCCGACCAGCGCGCCGCCGATGATGGTGACCTGCGGGATGTATCGCTCCATCACCTTCTCGATGACGCCGACGTTCTGTCGGAACCCGGGGATCTGCATCCCGGAGTTCTGGATCTGCTTCGCCGTCGCCTCGGGGCCCATGTCCGTCGTCTCCACCCAGAAGATGGCGAAGATGGCGCCGCCGATGATCATGAACGTCAGGTCGACGCCGATCCGTATCAGCACCTGCCAGGTCTCCTGGGACACCGCGCCGGTCCACCACATCCAGTCGCCTCTGGACTGGATCGGCGCGACGTAGTAGAAGAACCCGCTGACCGGCTGGCCGTCGGCGTACACGCCGAGCCAGGACGGCATGTCGATGGTCGAGGCGAGGATCTGTCCGAGGAACTGCAGGTTCGCCTGCAGCGCGCGGACGAGGATCATCGGCAGGACGCTCGCGTAGATGAGCTTCACGGGGAACCGGCCCCGGGCACCCTTCACGCGGGCGTGGCTGAGTGGGATCTCGACCCGGACGCTCTCGGCGTACACGACGATCCCGAAGATGAGCAGCGTCGTGATCAGCGCGAGCAGGTCGCCCGGCCCGAGGAACAGCGCGTACAGGCCCTGGCCGGCGATCGGGCCGATCCCGACTTCGCCGACGGCGATCCGGTACCACTGCATGATGAGGCCGTCGCCGCCGATGATACCGCCCATCAGTCGCTGGCTCACGCCGGCGATGATGAACAGGCCGATACCGCTCCCGACGCCCCACTTCGAGATGATCTCGTCCATGAACAGGATGAGGATCCCGCCCACGATGATCTGGCCGAAGATGACCCACTGGGTCGCCCCCGTGCCGAGCGTCATCCCGCCGAGCGAGATCGTTCCTGCTGGCAGGAAGCTGCCGGCGAACACCATCGGCGCGGCGGTCAGGACCGTCATCACGACCACCAGCAGCTTCTGGAGGCCCTGATACAGCACCTGATCGCGCGGATCGTTGGTGTCTAACCCCAGCAGGTTCGCACCGCCCAACAGTTGGAGGACGATGCTCGCGGTGACGATCGGCCCGATACCGACCTGCAGGACCGACCCCTGCGACCCGGCCAGGATCGACCGGAACTGCTGGTAGATGTCACCGCCGCCGGTCGCGGCCAGGCCGTAGAGCTGTACGTTCGTGAGGAAGAAATACAGCACCAGCACGCCGGCCGTCCAGCCGAGCTTCCGCTTGAAGGGGACGTGCCCCTCCGGCCGCTGGACCGACGGCATGCGCGTCAGGACCGGTTCGGCAGCTTCCTTCCATCCCATGTGTTATTCCTCGTCTTGGTCCGTCTGGGATACGTCTTCTGATTCGGCTTCCTCGGCGCGGTCGCTGAGGACGGCGTCGCCGCCCGCCTCCTCGATGAGTTCGCGGGCGCTCGCGGAGAAGGCGTCCGCGACGACCGTCAGCTGGTTGCGCACCTGACCGTTGCCGAGCACCTTCACGGCGTCGGCCTCGAACCCGTCCTCGACGATCTCGCGGGCGTCGAGTTCGTAGCCGTCGCCGGTCTCCTCGGCGACGCCCTCGGCGGCGTACACGACGGCGTCCTCGTCCAGCTTCTGGACGTCGATGGTGAGGACCTCGTCCTGGGCTGCCTCGGGGCGGGTAAAGCCGTGTTTGCCGAGCGGTTCGTAGTTGTGGAACTCGTGTTTGTCGCGGCCCGCACGCCCGCGCCCGCCGCGATGGCCGGCGCCGCGGCGATTCTTGTGGCTACCGCCGCCGTGCGTACGAGAGCCGCGCTGTCGTCGTTTCTTGCTCATTGTTATCGCATCGCTGTGAGGAGGTCGTCGATCTCCTCGGTGGTGTGTTTGCCGAGCTGCCCGCCGGCAGCGGTCGGCTGCTTGATGCCCTCGTGGCCCTTGCGCGGGGCGTGGAGCCGCAGCACCGGTGCGAGGCCCTCGTCACGGAGCGTCGTCTCCTCGTCGACGAGCGCTTCGGCCAGTGCGGCGACGTCGTCGTAGTCGGTGTTGTCGGCGACCCACTCGTCGTCCACGTCGGCGTCGCCCTCCTCGGGTTCAGCGCGCTTGCGCAGGAGCGTCTCGACGGTCTCCGCGCTGGGCTGTCCGTGGGCAACGTAGTCGTTGACCTTCGTCACCATCCCCTCGTACGCCGGGGTCTCGGGGACCAGCGCACAGTGGTTGACCGCGTGGATGTTGAGCATCTCCAGGGTGTCCTGGATGTCGCCGCTCATGTCGACCTCGCCGCGGACCTGCACGACCGCCTTCATCATTCGATCACCTCGCGCTGCTCGAAGGCGTGCTGGGGGACGCGCGCCTCGGCCGTGTTGCGAAGGGCGTTGAACGTCGCCTTCGCGAAGTTGACCGTCGTGCGCGTGTTCCCGGAGCTTCGCGTCCAGGCGTCCTCGATGCCGGCCAGCTCCAGCACGTTGCGGACCGTCTCACCGCCGGCCAGCCCCAGCCCGCGCGGCGCGGGCTGCAGCTCGACCTCGACGCTGCCGGCCTTGCCGCTGGAGCGCAGCGCGACCGTGTGGGGACGGCCACAGCCACACTCCCAGGACCCGCAGCCACGGGAGACGTTGATGATGTTCAGCTTCGCGATGCCGATGGCCTTCTGGATCGCCGCGCCGACCTGGTCGTCGCGCCCCTCGGCGTAGCCGACGAACCCGTCGCGGTTGCCGATGGCGACGACGCAGCGGAACTTCACGCGTCGCCCGGAGTCGGTCATCCGCTGGACCATGTTGATGTCCAGCACCTCGTCCTCCAGCCCCGGCAGGAGCTGGTCCGTGACTTCCGGCTCCTTCAGCGGGAGCCCGGAGTTGAGGGCGTCCTCCATCGTGTCGATCTCGCCCTCCTGTACCTTCTTGCCGAGCCGGGTGACGGGTTCCCAGCCGCCGTCGTTGTAGTCGTTGCTGCTCATAGCTCTTGGAGAGTGTCGCGCACTTCGTCGAAGTGCTCGGGCAGTTCGGTGGCGTCGAAGTCGCCGCTGTAGAGCGGCTCGTCGAGCTGCTCCGCGTACTCGGCGATGTGCTCGCCGCGGTTCCGCGGCCACTCGGCCAGCACGTCCTCGTTGTGCGGGATCTCGATGCCAGCGTCTATCGCGCCTTCCTGGACGGCGAACACCTTGTTACCGGGCGTCGCCGTGTTCAGACCGATGTCGAGGACCGCCTCCTCGACGTCGGCATCGAGCGCACGCTTGCCGGCGAGAAAGCCCGTCAGGTACGCGGCGGGGAGGTTGCCCGTTGGGGCTTCCCAGCCGTGTTCCGTCAGGTCGCTGGAGTGTGCGCTCGCTATCGTTTCGTCGCCGTCGGGGCCGGGGGTCACCAGCTGCGCCGTAATGTGCTTGTTGCTCTTGCGAGCGACAAGCCGGGGTTTCCCGGATTTCAGCAGGCGCAACCTCTGATGGTAATCAGTCCGGACCTCGCGGCGGCGCCGCATCGGCACCTTGTATCGTGGTCCTGTCGCCATTAGTGGTCACCGTAGTGTTCGTCGATGTAGTTCAACAGGCGCTGGACGCTGCGGAACTCGCCGCCGCGGGACTTGTTGTACAGGTCCCGGTACTGCGAGGACGTGATCTCGCCCTCGGCGCGGAGTTCCTTCAGCTTGGCGCGCTGTGCGCGGATCCGTTCCTGCCAGTCCTCCTTCGGGTCCTGGCGAGCGCCGGCCTTCCCGCGGCGGGAGCCGGGGCCGGTCTGGTGGCCGTAGGAGCGCTTCTGCTGGCGCTCTCGGGCGCGGCCACGCGAGTTGCCCGACTTCTCCTCTGCGCGGATGGTGCCCTGGTCGACGAGTTCGCGGATGTCCTCGCGGGTGATCGCCTCCGCGATCTCGCCCTGGGCCTCCGGGTCGAACCAGACGCGGTTCTTCCCGACGTCCAGCACGTCGGCGGCGAGGCGCTTCTGTGCGGAGAGGTCACTCATCGTCGGTCACCTCCACTTCGACGTAGGTGGGGTTGAGCACGCGGATCCCCGCGTCCTCGGCCTCCTCCTCGATGCGCTCGCGCTTGCGAGCGCCGACTTTCGAGGCGATACGGACCGCCTCGCGGTCGCCGTCGACGCCCTCGAGGTCGTCCACGTTGTGGACGTGGACCTCCTCGAAGCCGCTCGGGTGCTTGCCGCGCACCTCGGTTGGCGTCCGGAAGCCCGCCTGAACGGTGTCGCCCTTGCCCTTGATTCCGCGGCGCTGCTTGGACAGCTGGCCGCGCGGGCGTCGCCACGAGGTCGACACGCGCTTTTTCTTGTGGTGGTCC
Organism: Halostella salina; assembly: GCF_003675855.1. Lineage (NCBI taxonomy): Archaea > Methanobacteriati > Methanobacteriota > Halobacteria > Halobacteriales > Natronoarchaeaceae > Halostella > Halostella salina. Next base: position 86,697 of record NZ_RCIH01000006.1, read on the forward strand.
TGGCGGTTGAACTGCGGCTTGCCGACCTGGCGGCGCTCCGCGAGGAGGCGCTCCTCCCGCTCGGAGAGGTCGGGCGTCTTCTCGGCGAGGCCGCGAGGCTGGAGCTCCGTCTCCACGTCTTCGTCGGCCTCCTCCGTCTCGGTCTCGTCTTCGATCTCCGCCTCGGTCTCCTCGCTGACTTCGAGGTCGCCGACGTCGGCCTTGATGCGGGCCGCGAGCGCGTTGCCCACGCCCTCGGCGTCGGCGAGTTCGTCCTGGCTCGCGCCCTTGACGTCCTCGACCGTCTCGAAGCCGGCGTCGCGGAGGGCGTCGGCCTTGCTCGCGCCGACGCCGCTGATGTCCTCGAGTTCTTCGGGTTCGTCTGCCATTTACTGGGCACCTCCTTTCGGCTTCTCCGTGATGTACACGCCGTCCTGGAAGACGCGGTTGTCCTTGTCCGTGACGCGCGTGGTCTGTTCGATGTCCGCGGCGGTCTGACCGACGGCCTCCTTGTCGGGGCCGCGGAGCGTCAGCTCCTCGTCGTCCACTTCGACGTCGGTGTCGCCGTGGACGGGGGTCCGTCGCGGGGCCTTCTCGCCGAGGAAGTTCTCGATGACGACCTCCTCGCCCTCGACGGAGACCTGCATCGGGAAGTGGGAGTAGAACACTTCCATCTGATACTCCCACCCCTCGGTGACGCCGTGGAACATGTTGGTGACGTGGCTCTCGAAGGTGCCAAGCGTCGACATGGTCTCGGCGTCGTCCTCGTCGCTCTCGATGACGACGACGTCGCCGTCGACCGAGACGGACACGTCGGGGTACCAGAGGCGTCGCGTGACGCTCCCCTCCGGGCCCTCGACGGTGAGGTCGAGATGGTCGACCTCCGCGCTTACTTCGTCCGGAATCTGAAGTTCTGTTCGCGGCATTGTTAGTAGACGTATGCGATGACCTGGCCACCGACGCCCTGCTCGCGGGCCTCGTAGTGGCTCATGACGCCGTGGCTCGTCGTGACGATGAGCGTCCCGTAGTCACGGGCGGGGAGGAACCGCTTCTCCCACTTCTCGAACTCGTCGGACCCCGCTGAGTAGCGGGGCTTGACGGGGCCACAGTCGTTGATGGCGCCTTTCAGTTCGACCTCGAACCGACCGGCCTTGCCGTCCTCGACGAACTCGAAGCCGTCGATGTACCCGCGGTCGTACAGGACCTCGAGGACGCTGCCGATCTCGTTCGAGGCGGGCTCTACCGTGTGTGTCAGATGCCCCACGCTCTCGGCGTTGTCGATGCCGGAGAGCGCGGTGCTGAATGGGTCGTTGCCTGCCATTGTTATCGATACTTCTTGAAGCCCATGCTTCGAGCGACTTCGCGGAAGCACTGTCGACAGAGCCAGATGTCGTACTTGCCGACGAGGCCCTGCTTGCGCCCGCACCGCTGGCACTCCTCCAGCTGGTCGGTGCGCTTGCTCGCGTGCTCGCCCGTCTGGGCGTCGTTCTCGCTTTCACTCATTGGTCAACCTCCACGGAGAACTCCGACTCGACGAACGCGACGGCGTCGTCGGCGTCGAGGCGGTGGCTCGACGGGATGGAACGGGTGGCCTTGTCGCGCTTGGAGACGCGGTAGCCCGGACGCACCAGGTTGACGGTGACGTCCAGCCCGTAGATCCCGACGCTCGGGTCGTACTCCTGGCTCGGGAACTCCGTGTGTTCCTCGACGCCGAAGCTGAAGTTGCCGGTGTCGTCGAACTGCGACGCGGAGACGTCCGCGAACTCCAGGGCGGTCTCCAGGAACTCGTGGGCGTCGTCGCCGCGAAGGGTGACCTTCGCGCCGATCGGGTCGCCCTCCCGGATCTCGAAGTCCTGGTTCGTCGCCTTGGCCTGCGTGCGGACGCTCTGCTGCCCCGCGACCTCCTCCAGGATCTCCTCGGCCTGGGCGAGCTCGCGGCCGCCCTCGCCGACGCCCATGTGGACGACGACCTTCTCGACGGAGGGGCGACGCATCTCGTGGAACTCGGCGTCGTCGGCCTCGCTCATGCCGCGTCACCTCCGTCGTCGCCGGTGAAGTTCTCGTCGATGACGACGACGTACTCCTCGACCGTCTCGAAGGAGCCGTCCTCGGTGTCGACGGCGACGTTGTTCGAGCCGCTGCCGGGCGTGACCTGTATCTCCGTGACCTCGCCGACCTCGCCGGCGTGCTGCCCGCGAACGGCGGTGACGAGCGCGCCCTCCTCGTACGGGAAGTGGGCGACGACCTCGTCGGTCTCGTTGTCGACGACGATCGAGTCGCCGCCGCTGTACTCGCTGCCGTCCTCGACGGTCAGGTTCCGACCGTCGTGGAGGTTCAGCTGGGTCGTCCCGCCGGGCACCTGGCGCTTGTCCTCGATCTTGCCGAGCTTGGAGCCCGCGGCGTCCGCGTCGATGGGGGTCAGCGAGAGCCGACCGCCCTCGTCGGGGAACACGCGGTAGTACTCCTCGCGCTCGGTGAAGGCGAGGATGTCGAACATCCCGATCGGGATGCTCTCGTCGGAGACGGCGTCGCCGTTGACCAGGACGGTGTCCTGATTGAGCGCGTAGCGTGCCTCCTTCTTCGAGTCGACGTAGCCGAGCACGTCCCGCAGGAGGATGACGAGCGGCACGCCGTCCTCGCCGTGGGGACCCGCGCCGGCGGCGGTCGTGAACGTCTCCGTCTTGCGTTCGACCGGCCAGGACTTGGGTACTGACAGTCGCTTCTGATGTTTCGTCATTCGCTATCACCTTCCAGTCGCGCCTCGCGGCGCTCGTCCTCTAAGTCGAGCTCCGTCACGCGGAGGTTGCTCGCGTCGAGCGGCCGCGGCACTTCCTCGCCGTCGGCGGTCTCGACCGTGACGTCCTCGACGTGGACGACGGCGTCCTTGAGGTCCACCGCGACGACTTCGGCCTCTTCGCCGGCGAAGTCGCCGCGCATGACCTCGACGGTGTCGCCCTCGTTCACGCGAACGCGACGGGTGTCGTACTCCTCGCGGAGCTCGTCCGACAGCGTCGCGTGGACCTGCTTGTGTCGCTCGTGGAGCGACGCCTCCGCGGTCTGGGTTCGCTGTTTGCGTGGTTGTCGTGTCATACTATCATCGTCGCGGTGCTCGCGATGCTTCCGAAGCGCTCGGCCACTTCGCGTGCGACGGGCCCCTTGATCTCGGTGCCGCGGGGCTCCTCGTTCTCGTCGATGATGACGGCCGCGTTGTCCTCGAACTTCACGCGGGTGCCGTCGGGACGACGGATCGGCTTGCGCTGGCGGACGATCACCGCTTCGAGCACCTGGCGACGCATCTCCGGCGTCCCCTTGGTGACCGAGACGGTGATCTTGTCGCCGACGCCGGCCTTCGGGTGCCGGTTCTTCGTCCCCGAGTACCCGGAGACGGAGGTGACCTTCACCTCGCGTGCGCCGGTGTTGTCGGCACACGTGAGCAGGGAGCCCTTCTCCAGGCCCTGGGTCACGTCAGCCTTCAGCGCTTCCATCAGTCGTCACCTCCCTCGTCGGGAACTCGTTCGACGACGACGTGGCTCTTCGTCTTCGAAAGTGGTCGTGTCTCTGCGATACGGACCGTGTCGCCGACGTCCAGCTCCACGCACTCGGGTGCGTGGGCGGGAACGCGCGACCGTCGCTTCATGAAACGGTCGTATTTCGGCACGGTGACGTCGTACTCTCGCTCGACGACAACGGTCTTGTCCATGTCGGTGGAGGCTACCTCCCCTTCGAGCGTCTGCCCGCGCACGGAAAGCGACCCGTGGAACGGACAGTTCTCGTCGGAGCAGGCGTCCTCCGGTTCCGGTACGTTCAGTCCTAACGCCATAGTGAATCTCCTGTGTTCTCGCTTCGCTGTGCGGGCCGTGAGAGCAAACGTGTCCCATCCACCGTAACGTAGGCCACGCCCTCGCCGGACCCAGACTGACCGGGGCTTCCCCCGGCAGTTTCCGAGCCCAGTTCGGACGCGGTCCCCGCGTCCCTCTCGGGAGCGGCGGCTTCATCTGTAGCGTCGTCGGCTCCGACGTCGAGCGCGAACTCGAACGTCGCCTCCCGCTTTGGCACCTGTCGCACCCGAGGCTCCCCGTCGCCGTCCGCGTCGGCCGGCCGACATTCGACGTGCAGCGTCTGCATCGTCTCGATCACGACACGGCCGGCTATCCCGACCAGGTCGGGGTTCGTGGCGTCGACCACCGCTACGCGGAGGCCGTTGAGTTCGTGTCGCGGGAGCGTCTCGGGTGTCAGTGCCATCGGTTCGTTATTCGTCGTCGAAGTCGCCTTCCTCGCTCTGGATCGTCTTGATCCGAGCGATCGTCTTCCGCAGCTCGCTGATCCGGCCGGGGTCCTCGGGCGCACCGCCGGCCGCCTGCACGGCCTTCGCGTTGAGCAGCTCGGTTTCGAGCTCCTCCAGCTCGGACTCGCGCTCGGCGGGAGTCATCTCCCGGATCTCCTCGGCGTAGAGGATCGCCATCAGGCGTCACCTCCTTCGTCGTCGTCCTCGGACTCGGCTTCCTCGTCCATCTCGTCCATCAGGTCCTCGGCCTCGGACTCGACTTCCTCGTCGAGTTCCTCGAGCTCCTCGGCGATGTCCTCCTCCTCGCCGCCGGGGACCTCGACGTCTTCCTCATCGAAGTCGGCCGCCTCCGCGGCCTCCTCGACGACTTCCTCGTCCACCGTCTCCTCGGCGGGTTCGGCGGACTCCTCGGCCTCGGTCTCCTCGACGTCGGCCTCGCCCTCCTCGGGCTCGTCGAGCAGCGCCTCGACGCCCTCGTCGGCGTCGACGTCCTCGGGGATGAGGCCCTCGATGTCGGCGTCCTCCTCGATGCGGAAGTCGTCCGGAAGCTCGGCCTCCGGCGGGATGATCTTCACGTCCACGCCGATGGTGCCGAGCTTCATCACGGCGACGCCCTGCCCGTGGTCGACGATGGTCTCGGCGGGCTCGCCGTTGTGCTTGATGTAGCCGTCGTTGAACTTCTCGACGCGCGAGCGCGCGCCGGTGACCTTACCGGAGAGGACGATTTCGGCGCCCAGCGCGCCGGCATCCATGATGCGCTCCAGCGTGGTGTGGCCGGCCTTCCGGAAGTACCAGCCACGCTCCAGGGCGTTCGCCAGGCGGTCGGCGACGATCCGGGCGTTGAGGTCCGGTTCGTCGACCTCCTGGACGTCGATCTGGGGGTCCTCGAGGTTGAACCGTTCCTCGAGGGCCGTGGTGATCTTCCGGATGTTCTCGCCGCCCTTGCCGATGACCATCCCGGGCTTCTCGGCCTTGAGGACGATCTGGGTGCCCATCGGCGTCTTGGCGACGTCCATGCCGCCGTAGCCGGCGCGACCGAGCTCTTCCTCGAAGAACTCGTCGATCTGGGAGCGCTGCAGGCCGTCTTCGATGAACTGGTGTTCGTCAGCCATTATTCCTCATCCTCCGTTTTCAGGATCAGTTCGACGTCGACCTCCGGCGTGTTCCACGCGGAGGCGCGACCCATCGCACGGGGCTTGCGGCCCTGGGACTCGCCGACCTTGTGGGCGGCGACGTGGTCGATGACCATCTCCTCGCCGTCGAACCCCTGGTGGTCGGCGTTGTTGACGGCGTTCTCGATCAGGTCGAGGAACGCCTCGCTGGCCTTCTCGGGGTAGCGACCGGCGTCCCAGCCGTCGATGTCGGAGCGGTGGCCGACGCCGCTGTTGTGGGACTTGAACGGCACCGACTGCTCGCCGTCGATGACCGACTGGAGGAACTCCTCGGCCTCCGTCGCGGTCTTGCCCTTGATCTCGCGGGCGATGGCCTTGCTGTGCTTGTGGCTCATGTGACGCTCCCGGAGCATCGCTTTCGCCGTCTCGTCCGGGTCCGCGTCGACGCTGTAGTTGATTCCCATGGTTGTATCACTTCAGCGGGACGAACTTCGACGAGCGTGTCGCCCCGATGCCGGCCTGTCCGTGCTCGACGGAGGTCCGCGTCAGCTGGAACTCGCCGAGGTAGTGGCCGATCATCTCCGGTTCGACCTGCACGCGCTCGAACTCCTGCCCGTTGTAGACGGCAAACGTCTTGCCGACGAACTCCGGCAGGATCGGCATGTCGCGCAGGTGCGTCCGGATCGGGTCGTTGGCGGTCTCCTCCTCGCCGGCCTCGCGGGCCTCGGCGAGCAGCTTCTCCTTCTCGACGGAGAGGCCGCGCTCGATACTTCGCCGCTGTCGGGCGGGGAGCAGTTCCGCGACGTCCTCCAGGCTCATGTCCTGCAGTTCGTCTAGCGTGTGGCCACGGTAGGTGAACTCACCTTCGCGGCCGGTTCTGTACTCGGAGTCGCTCATTAGTTGTCACCTCCGCGACCCGTGCGCCGGGACGAGATGTCGCCCACCTTGCGGCCCGGCGGGGCGTTGCGGGAGATGCTCTTCGGTTTGCCCGGGTGCTGGCGGCCACCGCCACCGAACGGGTGGTCGACGGCGTTCATGGCGACGCCACGAACGTTGGGCCACTTCGTGCCGCGGGCTTTCATCTTGTGGTACTTGTTACCGGCCTTCACGTGGGGCTTCTCGGTGCGGCCGCCGCCGGCCACGACGCCGATGGTCGCCCGACACTCGGGGTCGAGGCGCTTCGTCTGGCCGCTCGGCAGCTGGACGACCGCGGCGTCGCGGTCGTGCGTGATGAGGTCGGCGCTCGTCCCGCTGGCGCGGGCGAACTTGCCGCCGTCGCCGGGCTGGCGCTCGACGTTGCTGACGGGGACCCCCTCCGGGATCTCCGCGAGCGGGAGCGTGTTGCCCGGCTTGATTTCCGCGGAGACGCCGACCTGGATCTCCTCGCCGACGCCGATACCCTCGGCGACGAGCACGAGGCGGCGGTCGCCGTCCTCGAACTCGACGGCGGCGACGGGCGCGCTCCGGGCCGGGTCGTGCTCGATGTCGACGACCGTGCCCGAGACCACGTCGCTGTCCTCGGCCTTCTTGTGCGTCAGGTCCGCCTTGTAGCGGTGCGAGGGGGCCCGGAACGTGGGGCCACCGCGACCGCGTCGCTGTCCTTGAATCCTGCGTCCCATGGTTAGAACACCCCGATGCGCGAGGCGACTTCCTGGGCGTCGTCGTCCTCGCCCAGTCGGACGGTCGCCTTCTTTCGCCCGTTCATCGTCACTTGCGTGTTGACCTTCTCGACCTCGATGTCGAACTGCTCGTTGACCGCCTCGGCGATCTCCGGCTTGGAGGCGTCCAGGTCGACGACGAACTGGAGCTTGTTGTCGAAGTCCATCTGGTTCATCGCCTTCTCGGTGACCAGCGGGTGGACGATGACGTCGCCCGTCATCGGTCGGCCACCTCCTCGACGGCGCTCTCGGTGAACACGGTCAGTCGACCGCCCTCCGCGCCGGGCGCGAGGTCCTCCGCGTTGACCTCGGCGGCCGTCGCGACGTCAGCGCCCGCGAGGTTGCGCGCGGCCTTCGACGGGCCGGCCTCGCTGGACGTGACAAAGAGGATCGACTTCGGCGTCTGGTACTTCCGTCCACGGGTCTTCCCGCGGCCGGCGCGAACGGAGCGCCCCTCGTCGGCGCGCTCGACGTCGTCGTGAACGCCGAGCGACTCCAGCGTGTCGACGACGGCCTGGGTCTTGACGAGGTCCTCGAACGCGTCGCTCACGACGAGCGGCAGGTCGGCGTCCTCGTCGAACTCGTGGCCGCGCTCGGCGACGAGCTCGGCGTCCGTCGTCGCCGCGATGGCGCTGCGGACGGCCTGTTTGCGTTCCTTGTCGTTGATGTTCAGCGAGCGGTCCTTCTCGGACTTCGGCGGGTGGGCCGGGCGGCCGCCCACGGTCTGGGGAACGCGGCGGCCCTGCCCGTTCTCACGGGGGACGTGGGCCATGCCGCGGCCGCTCCCCTGGGACTCGGCCGGCGTCCGCATGCCGGCGTACTCGTCCGCGCCGTAGTCCTGCTTCCGGTTTGCCTGTGCGGCGAGTACGGCGCGCTTGATGAGGTCCGGTCGGTAGGCCGACTCGAAGACCTCGGGGAGGTCGAGCGTGCCGTCGTCCTCGCCGTCCAGGTCGCGAATTGTTGCTTGCATTGGTTATCCCTGGTTCGATGCTGTGGAGACGTAGCGCACCTCGGGGTCGAGGCGCGGCTGGTCGTTCGGTCGGACGGCCGGGCGGAAGCGCACGAGGCGCTGCTCCGGGCCGGGAACCGATCCCTTGACGAGCGCGTACGGGCCGTCGACCTCGCCGTAGTTGACGAAGCCGCCGTCGACGGACGCGTCGTCGCCCTCACCGATGTCGATGAGGCGCTTGTTCAGTTCCGTGCGCTGGTGGTAGCCGGTCTGCCCCTGCTGGGGGACCGTCGAGCGCACGCGGGAGGGGTTCCACGGGCCGAGGTTGCCGATCCGGCGCCGCCAGCCCTGGCGGGCGTGCTTGCCCTTCCGCTTCTGGACGCCCCAGCGCTTGACGGGGCCCTGGGTGCCCTTGCCCTTGGTGACGCCGCTGACGTCGGCGTACTCGCCGGCGCGGAACACGTCGTTCATCTCGTGTGCGCCGCCGTCCTCGACGAGGTCGAGCGCGAACTCGACGCGGTCGTCGAGTGAGCCGCCGCCGACGCGGGTCTCCATCACGTCGGGCTTTTTCTTCGGGACGCTCGCCACGCCGCTCGGCACGGTGTGGGTGATGACTCGAACGTCGGCGACCTCGCCGGCGTCGAGCGCGTCGTGCAGTTCCTCCGTCGCCGCGTCGGCGTCGTGCTCCTCGGGAACGTCCAGGACGCGGTCGAGCTCCTCGTGGAACTCGTCGGTCCAGACCTCCGTGAGCGGCTTCTTGCCGTAGGCGGTGTCTTCGTACGCTCGCAGGGCCACCGCGCGCATCGGCGGCGTCTCCACGATGGTGACGGGGACGGTCTCCTCCATCCCTTCGCGGGGGGAGTCCGACTCGTCGTTGATCATCACCACGTGGGTCATGCCGGCCTTGTAGCCGGCGAAGCCCTGGAGCGCTGGCTGTCCGTCGTCGTCCGGCCACGAGTTGAAGCGCGGGACTTCGCTCTCCGCGCGCTTCCGGGGGCCGAACCCCAGCGAGCCTTTGCGTGGTCTGCTTGGTTGTGGCATTTGTGTTTCACTCCGTGAGTGTGAGGCAGCCGAGCGCGGCGAACATCGCTTCCTCCGTTCGCACGACCTCGCTGCCCTGGTTCGGGATCGCGTTGAGCCAGAGGTCGAACCGGCCGGGTGCGCCTGGTTCGACCGCGGGCGGGGCCTCCGCCCCGTCCGCCGGTTCGGTCTCAACGGCTCCCTCGTCGGGAGTCCGCGCGGCCCTGACCGCGTCCACGGTCAGGTCCGGTATCATCTCCGGCAGCCCTCTCTCGGGCGCGCCGAAGGCGACGGTCATCCCGTCGTCCTCGACGCGACCGGCCAGCGGTCCGAGCCCCGACACGGTGAGCGGTTCACCGTGCCGCGACGTTGCGATCCGGACGCCGGCGTCCTCACGGCCGAGCGCTGCCGACAGGTCCGCGCTGTCGACGGCCAGTCCCGGAAGGGACTGGGCGACGATCCTCGCACGGACCGGCTCTCGCGAAGAGATCCTGACGGTAACGCGTTCCCCCTCGTCGACCTCCATTTCCGGAGGGACGACGAGCGAGATCGGGTGTTGCAGTCCGCAATTGACCCGTACGCGCCCTTCAGGTCCGACCTCGGTCACGATTCCCTGTCTTAACGACCCCGAATCGTCGGATCCGGAGCCGGTCTGTGACGCGGCGCGAAGCGGCGGCAGTACGCCCGCGTACTCCAGTTCGTCCCGCTTGCCCCACGCCTCCTTTCGGAGGTATGGGGGCGTTGCGGCGTACCGCAGTACGGTTTTCACGAACCCCTCGCCCCACCTGCGCTCGCCCTCCCGGTCGGGGAAGACGGTCAGGCGGTCCGCCCGGAACACCGTCGCCGCGCGGGCGACGTAGCCGACCTTGCGAGTTGCCTCGCGTTTGTCTTCGGCTTCCCGGACGAGGGACGACGGCACGAGTACGCTGACGGTCATGCCGTGACGCTTTGACGCCTCGCCACTAGACTGTGCCGATGTATCCGTCGGGGTCGTAAAAGAATGCCGGATCGTTTTCGGCCCTGTGTGGCCTTCACACGCGTTTCAGCGGCGGATCACGACGGATCGAGTATGTGTCCGCGTACCGTGGTGGGCCGGGCCGCGGAGCGCCGAGTTCGGAACGCTTATACGCCACCCGGCGATTAGGTGGGAGTGGAACGCGCGCTGGTAGTGTAGTGGTATCACGTGACCTTGCCATGGTCACAACCGGGGTTCAAATCCCCGCCAGCGCACTTCTCCGGAACCTACGTCCTCAGCGACGCGTTTCATCGCGTCGCAACGACCGGTTCCGTGAATGCGCGTGGGATTTGAACCAGCGAGTCGCACGCCCGGGAAGCGAACGCAGTGAGCGACCCGGACCGTCTCGCCCAGTTCAAATCCCCGCCAGCGCATTTCTGCCGAACGTCACTGAGCCAGCGACCGCTGTGCGTGTCGCTGGCGACCAAGTGAGGCGAAATCGCACCGGAGATTTGAGCAGGAACGACGCAGCACCGAGCGCAGCGAGGTGATCGTCTTTCCGAGTTCAAATCCCCGCCAGCGCACGTCTCCAACACCCAAGTCCCACCGACGCGTTTCATCGCGTTCGGCTGGCGGCAGGAAAATACATCAATAGCATAGAAAGTATATCACTCGGTTGCACGTAGCCCCGTCCCGATGGATCCCTCCACCACCGACCCGACGGTTCTCGGCTACGACGAACTCTCCGAACGCACCGACGCCGACGGCTGGGAAAGCCCGTGGGGCGACAACCCGCTACAGGAACACTATTCCTGGCCGGCGACACGGGCGCTGCTCCCGAACCTCGACGGCCAGCGCGTTCTCGACGCCGGCTGCGGCGTCGGCGACCACGTCGAGGAGCTGCTTGACGACGGCGCGACGGTCGTCGGCATCGACGTGAGCGAACCGGCGGTCGAGACCGCACGGGACCGGTTCGACGACCGGGCATCGTTCGAGCGGGCGGACCTCGCGGAGCCGCTGCCGTTCGGCGACGACGCGTTCGACGTCGTCTGTAGCCACCTCGTGCTGGATCACATCGAGAACTTGACGGACCCGTTCAGCGAGTTCCGCCGTGTTCTGACGGCCGACGGGTCGCTCGTGTTCACCGTTGTGCATCCGATGCAGTACTACCTCGACTACGACGCCGTCGCGGAGTACTACGGGACGACCGCGGTGACGCTCGGCTGGGAGGGCGTCGATATCACTTCCTACCAGCGTCCCGTCGGCGAGATCCTGACCGCGCTGGTCGATGCGGGGTTTCGAATCGACGCCGTCGAGGAACCGCGGCCAACCGCAGCCTACGAGGCGCACGCCGCGGACGACTGGAACGTGAACGAGCGCCCGCAGATCCTCTGTGTTCGGGCACGATCGGGCGACCAGTAGCTTCATTGTCGAACTCCGGCGATCCCAATGCATGCGCCGCTACTGGTTCGCGGTCCTCGGCTCCGCCTTCCTCGTCGCACAGGTCGCCCTCCTGTTCGTCATCGGGGTGCCCGAGTCGTTCGACTGGCCGGTCGCCTCGCTCCTCGCGTACGGTCTCGCGGGCGCTGCGTTCGTCGTGGCCGGTGTCCACCGGTGGCTGCCGCTCCCGGCCGACAGCGTCCCGTGGTACTGGTTCGCTGGCGGCGGCGACATCCTGCTCGGCTTGGGAATGCTCGCGAGCGGGGTCTCGACGACGCTCTCGGACGACTCGGGGTCGCTGCTCTTCGGCATCCTCATCGCGCTCGGCAGCCTCGTGTTGGTGTTTATCGGGATCGATTACGCACGCGGGGGCGTCCATCTGGACCTCTCGACGTTCGAGTGACCGCGCCGGAGTTGGCTACATTTATATATCCCCGTCACGTCGTTTCGGGTACAGGGCGCTGGTAGTGTAGTGGTATCACGTGACCTTGCCATGGTCACAACCGGGGTTCAAATCCCCGCCAGCGCATTTCTGCTGCGAACGACACAGCGAGCGACCGCTCTGCGTGTCGCTCGCTCAGGGTGAGCAGCGAAATCGTCCGGGATTTGAACCAGCGAGTCGCACGCCCGGGAAGCGAACGCAGTGAGCGACCCGGACCGTCTCGCCCAGTTCAAATCCCCGCCAGCGCATTTCTGTCGTCATCACGACTTAGCAGCGCGTTTCATCGCGCTGCGACTACCGATGACGACGAATGCAGCGAGGGATTTGAGCAGACGGGACCGAGCGAAGCGAGTCCCGGCGAGTTCAAATCCCCGCCAGCGCAGTTCTGTCGCGAACCACACGGCCAGCGACCGCCGTGCATGTCGATTACCTCACGTGAGCGAGGAAGTCAAACGGGGATTCGAGCAGCGAACGAGTAAGCGCCACCGAGCGTTCGCCCGGTGCGGACGAACACCTTTGAGCCGCCGTCCCGTCCAGTCGCCCATGACGACCGTCGCGATGCTCTCCGTCGCACCGGTGATCGAGGACAGCATGGCCGAGGAAGTCGCCAAGGCCGTCGACGCGCTGGAGGACTTCGACGTGAGCTACGAGACGAACCCGATGGGGACCGTCATCGAGGCCGAAACCGCCGACGAGGTGTTCGCCGCGGCGCAGGCGGCTCACGAGGCGGTCGACGGCGACCGCGTCTCGACGTTTCTGAAGATAGATGACAAGCGGACGGCGTCGTCGAGCGCAGCCGACAAGGTCGACGCCGTCGAGGACGAACTCGGCCGCGAGGCGCGGAGCGGGGAGTAGTTCGCCGCGGTCAGTCGCCACGGACGGCGTCGAAGAGCGGCGTCGGCGCGCTCGGAACGAGCCACGCCGGCACCGCCCGGGTGAGAACGACCATTCCCGACAGTTCCACGAGCGTCTGCGTCACCACGACCGCAGGGGCGAGTTCGTAGCCCGCGGGGAGCGCGAGCGCCAGCGGCAACACGACGAGCGAGTTCCGGGTGACCGACGTGAACACCAGCGCGCGGCTCTCGCCGACGTCCAACCCGACCGCCCCGGCGGCGACGCGCGCCAGCAGTGGCATCACGACGAGAAAGGCGACGTACACGGGGACGACGGCCGCGATCTGGTCAAACGCGGAGCGGACTCGCGGCAGCTGGGACGCGACGACGACGAACAGCGTCACGCTGAGCATCGGGACGGGGAGCCATCCCATCGCCGCCTGCCAGCGCTCCCCCGCGGCGGCGCGCTCGGCGACCGCCTCCGTCGCCCACGCGAGCGCGAGGGGAAGCGCGATGATCGTCAGGAACGCCTCGACGAAGGGGCCGGCCTCGACGATCCCGGCCGCCTGCGGTCCCATGAACAGTCGGAGGTACGCCGGGAGCAGGAGCAGCTGGACGAGCATCAGCGCGGGCGTCGCTGCGGTGACCTGCTCGGCGTCGCCGTCGGCCAGCTCCGTGAACGTGATCACGTAGTCGATACACGGCGTCAGCAACACCATGAACGACCCGACGAGCACGGCCGGGTTCGGCGGGAGCACGCGGGTGAGCCCCCAGGCGACGACCGGGACCACCAGGAAGTTCATCCCCAGCGCCGCCGCCATGAACCGCCCGTTGGCGAACGCCCGACGGATCCGGACGAACGGGACTTCGAGAAACGTCACGTACAGCAACACGACGAGGACCGGCTCGATGAACCGCTCGACGGCCGTGCCCGCTGCCGGACGGCCGAGTCCGACGCCGAGCGCGGCGAGTACCGCGACGGCGTACAGAGCGATCTGGTGTCGCCGTATCCACGCCTTGCGTCCCATCCGTCGATACGACGGGACGCCGCCGGAAACGCGCGTCGCTTCCGGCCGAGCGAGCCGACTGGCAAAGCCCTTGTGCGGTGCGGCCGTTCCGGCGGGTATGGACAGTCTCAACCGGATGGCCATCGAACTCGTCGACGAGGCCATCGACTTCGCCGAGGAACTCGGCATCGGGGCGTACGAACTGGACAACGAGGCGACGGTGCTGGACTTCGGCGTCGACGTCGAGGGCGGCATCGAGGCGGGCCTCCTGCTGTCGGAGATCCAGAGCGCCGGCCTCGCCACCGTCCAGACCCGGATGGACGAGGTGGCCGGCGCGCCGCTGCCCCACGTCGAACTGTCGACCGACCACCCCGGCGTCGCCCTGCTCGGCGCGCAGAAGGCCGGCTGGGAGGTCAGCGCTGATGGGTTCGAGGGCCTCGGCAGCGGCCCGGCTCGCGCGCTGGTGGCCGAGGAGGACGAGTACCGGCAGATCGGCTACCACGACGCCTTCGAGTTCGCCGTGCTCGCCGTCGAGACCGACGAGTTCCCGGACGAGGCCGTCGCCGAACACGTCGCGGAGCTGGCGGAGGTCGACGACAACGGCGTGTTCCTCCCGGTGTTCTCGACCGCCAGCGTCGCCGGGAGCGTCACGATGGCAGCTCGCGCGGCCGAACTCGCCGTCTTCCGGCTGACGGAGCTTGGTTACGACCCGCTGGATGTGGTGACCGCGAGCGGGAGCGCGCCGCTCGCGCCCGTCGCGGATTCCGAGGAAGCGGCGATCGGCCGGACGAACGACGCGCTGGCGTACGGCGGGCAGGTCCATCTCGTCGTCGAGGAGCCGTTCGACCGGTTCGACGAGGTCGCCTCGACCGCGACCGACGAGTACGGCACGCCGTTCGAAGCGGTGTACGAGGACCACGACTGGGAGTTCTACGACGTGCCCGAGAGCGTGTTCGCGCCGGCGCAGGTGACGATCGACGTGGTCGGCGGCGACACGCACGTGTTCGGGGAGCGAAACGAGGCCCTGCTGGCCGAGAGCTTCGACCTGTGAGGGGCCACCCGTGAGGTTCAAAGACGTGCCCGAACCGCCGGACTCGCTCGACGCGCTGGCCGACTACCGGCGCGCAGTGCCGCTGGTCCCGGGGTCCGAGGACGACTGCTGTGCCCGCCTCCAGCGCCGGACGGACGTGACGACGCGGGACGCCGCCCGGACGTGGCTCACGTTCCTCCGGGCGCTGGAACTGGTCGAGGAGACCGATTCTGGGTACGCCCGCACTCGGGCGGACGCCGACCCGGACGCGCTGGCCGACGCGTTCCGCGAGCGCGTCCTCGGCGCGCGGGAAGCGCTAGCGACGCTGGACGAGGGTCCGACGACCGTCGACGAGGCGTTCGAGGCGGTCCGTCCCGCCGTCCCGCAGTGGGAGCGCCACCGCAACCCGGGGACGTGGGAGGCCGAGTGGCGCGAGCGCGTCCAGCGCCTGCTCGGGTGGGCCGTCCTGCTGGGGCTTATCGACCGATCCGAGCACGGATACGAGCGCACCGGTCGCCGATAATCAGCGGTACTCGTCCCGGAACTCGCGTTCCCGTCGCATGAGTTCCACGACGCCGTGCTCCAGAATCCCCTCGCCGAGCGCACTGAGCCGATAGTAGGAGTACAGCCCGTCACGGTCGGGCGAACTCTCCTTGCGGTTCTCCACGAGACCGACGTCGACGAGCCTGTCGAGGTGATAGTGGAGCCGGTTCCCCCGCAGTTCGAGCGTCTCGCGGAGCTCCGTCGCGCCGAGCGGTCCGTGTTCCGACAGCGTTCGCAGTAGCTCGAACCGGGTCGGATCGCCGAGTTGCTCCTGCATGCTGAGATACTCCGCCCGGGAGAGGACGCTGTCCTCGGGCAGGATCGGTGCCGGGGGGTCGACCCCTTCCGCGTGGCGGCGCGTTGTGTCCGTCATCTCACTCCTGGCCTAGCGTTTCGACGCCACCCACTTAACGGTAGTTGAGTCAATTTATTCTGAAAGCAGTGGTATTTATATACTACCCGTTCACAGAACCGGTATGCGCGAGCGGATCCGGCGCGCGCTCGACCGGAACGACGACCTCCCGACCGCCTCCCGTTCGGAGTTTCTCCTGTATCTCATGGGCCCGTACGAGGCGTTCACGGTCGACGACCACCTCCCGGAGACCGTCGACCGCGACGACGTGGCCGTCGATTTCGGCTCGTGGGACGACGATGCCGCTGGACTCGACCACGACGAGGTTCTGGCGCTGCTCGAACGGGTCCGCGACGACCTCCGCCGCGACGCGGGGCTCAACGCGTTTCTCGCCATCGACGTGAACCTGCCGCTGGAGGAGCTGGACGCGGCGACCCAGTCGATCCGGTTCGCCGCGGCGTCCAACGTCACGGCGTTCGTCGTGCCGCGGGTCGGCAAGAACCTCGGCGTCGGTATCGAAACCGGTTCCGTGCTCGCCTCGCTCGACGACGCCGACCACGAGCGTCTCGTGTTCGTTCACGAATCCGGGGTTCGAAGCGCCATGATCGACTCGCTTTCCCGGCGCTGGAACGCGTCGGTACAGCGCTACGATTCGGTGGACGAACTGACGCGTCACCTTCGGACCTTCGCCGTTGACGTGATGAACCGGGAGCTATACGGGTCGCTTTCCCGGCGCGGGCCGGGGTCCGAAGCCGGCAGCGAGCCGAACACGGACCGCGAGTGATGTCGTCCGGGGACGTGGCCACCCGATTTTTCACCTTCGGCCGCCATCCTCCGACCGATGACCGCCGTCGACGCCGTGCTGTTCGATCTGGACGACACCCTCTGTGAGTACCGCCGGGGCGGCGCGGAGCTGCTTTCGCTCGCCTTCGACGACGTCGGCGTCGACCCGTTCTTCGGCGTCGACGAGTACCACGCGCGCTACGAGGAGTTCCTGGCCGAGACGGACGACATGGTCGAGCTTCGCCGGGAGTGTTTCGCCGCGCTCGCCGCCGACCGGGACCGGGACCCGGACCTCGGGCGGGCCGTCGCGGACGCCTTCGCCGCCGAGCGCGACCACGGGAACGTCCGCCCGCTGCCGGGCGCGGCCGAGGCCGTCGAGCGACTGGCGGCGGACCACCGCCTCGCGGTCCTGACCAACGGCGCGCCGGGGATGCAGTCCGAGAAGCTCGCGGCGCTGCCGTTCCGCGACGCGTTCGAGGCGGTCGTCCACGCCGGCTACGACGCGCCGCGGAAGCCCGAGCCGGAGCCGTACCACCACGCGCTCGACCTGCTCGACGCGACGCCCGAGCGGGCCGTCCACGTCGGCAACTCGCTGACGACGGACGTGCCCGGTGCCCACGCCGCCGGCGTCCGCTCGGCGTGGCTCTCGGACGGGAGCGACCCGGACCCGGAACCCCACTACCGGCTGGGGTCGCTGCGGGACCTGACGACGCCGCCCTGGCTGGGGTAACCGCGGGAGTCACCGCACCGGGATCGCCGCCCTCGACCGCTCGGTCCGTTCGACCAGCCGCTCGATCCGGTCGTCCATCGGCGGATGGGTCGCCAGCAGGCGCGACAGGGTGTCTGCCTCCTCCTGGCCGTAGATGTACAGCGACGAGAGGGGACCGAGCCGCGGCCGTGACGCGCGCTGGATGCGAGCCAGCGCGCGGGCAAGCGCGAGCGGGTCGCCGGTCACCTCGACGGCGCGGTCGTCCGCCCGGATCTCCCGCCGCCGGGAGTGGGCGCGGAGCGCCAGCGTCAGCGCGAGCAGGAGGACGACGACGACCTGCGAGACGCGGTAGTGGACCCGGACGAGGTGGTGGCCGAACGGCTCCGGCCGGCGGCCGGCGAGCCACGCGCCGACGCGACCGATGCCCGCCAGGAGCAGTCCGACCGGGAAGAGGAGCAGAAAGAGCAGCCCGCTCGCCGTCTCGACGAGGCTGCTCCCGAGCGTCTGGAGCAGGGCGTCACGGGTCTCCAGGTGGGCGAGTTCGTGGGCGAGGATCGCCTCCAGTTCCTCGCCGTCGAGGATCCGGAACAGGTCGCGGTCCAGTATCACGACGCCCTCGCCAGCCCCGACGGCCAGCGCGTTCGGCGCGGGGAGCGACGCGACGAACACCCGCGGTTCGCCGACCGACATCTCCCCGCGGAGGCGGTCGAGCCGCTGGTAGAGCCACGGTGCGCGATCACGGGGCAGTTCGACGGCGTCGAGTCCCGTCACCAGCCGGCGCGTCCCGACGCGGTAGCTCAGGTAGCCGAAGAACAGCGCCGACGCGACGATCCCACCGACGAGGACCCAGGGGTCGGGCCGACCGACGAACAGCAGCGCGACTCCTTCGACCAGCACGACCCCGACCGCGAGGTAGAGGCCGAGCAGCCCGACCCCGACGAGCGCCATCAGCAGCCGAAGGCCGACCCGTCGCATACCAGCGAGTAGGCGTGCGGGAGAGAAAAACGGTCCGTCTCCGTGGTCGGGCGGCCGGCGGGATCAGTCGCTCGGGTTCACGTCGGTCACGGTGCCGACGCCCTTCGAGCGCCCCTCGCGGAAGACGAACCGCTGGCCCTCCTCGACGAGGTACGGGCGGAACTTGAACCGAACGCGGGCCCGCCCCTTGTCGCCGGGGAGCAACTGGCCGCCCTCGGGGTAGAACGCGGCGGCCTCGCTCACCGTCTCCAGGTGGACGACCGGCTCGTAGCCGTCGCCGATGCGGGTCGGGTGGTTCAGCACCATCACTTCGGCCTCGAACTCCCGGACGGGGTCGGGGTCGGCCTCGCGCGGGAGCAGGACCATCCCGCGCTCCACGTCGGCCTCGCGGATCCCCTTCAGGGCGATGCCGACGATGCGGCCGGCCTTGGCCCGGTCGACGCGGTGGTAGTGCATCTCGATCGACCGGACCTCGACCTCGCGGAACGAGCCGTCGGGCATCGGCCCGAGCAGCAGTTCGTCGCCCGCCTCCACCTCGCCGGCCATCACGGTGCCGGAGGCGACCGCGCCGACGCCGGTGACCTTGTAGGTGCGGTCGACGTACATCCGGAACTCGCCGTCGTCGCCCGCGGTCTTGGGGAGGCGCTCGAACAGCTCGTCGAGCGTGTCGAGTCCCGCCATCGTGACCGCGCTCGTCGTCACCACGGGGACGACGGTGTCGCTTATCTCCTCGACGGCGGCGTCGACGCCGTGGCGGTCGACCCGGAGCGGCGTCTTGTCCACGTCCCGGAGCAGGCGCTCGACCTCGCGCTCGACCTCGGCGAGGCGCTCGTCGTCGACGGCGTCGGCCTTGGTGATGGCGACGATGGTCGGCAGCTCCGTCGCCAGCAGGACGCCGAGATGCTCGCGGGTCGTCTTCGTCGGGCCGTCGTCCGCGGCGACGGTGAGCAGGCCGTAGTCCAGTTTCTGCCCGACCAGCCCCCGGATCGTCGTGCGGAGCCACGGCTCGTGGCCGACCGTGTCGACGAAGGAGACGAGGCTGTCGGACTCCTCGACGACCCGCGCGCGGTCGGATTTGCGGTGCGGGTTGTCCATCCTGACCGGGCCGTCGTCGTCGAAGCCGTAGACGCCGTAGGACAGGTCGGCGGAGAGGCCGCGCTCGACCTCGTGGGGCTGGACGTCGAGGTAGCCCCGCGTGCCGCCCTGCCCGTCGTCGGGCTGGCCGGTGACGAGGCTCCCGACGAGCGTGCTCTTCCCGTGGTCGACGTGGCCAGCCGTCCCGACGACGATGTGCTCGTCGTCGGTGTCGAGCATCGCCCCCTCGCGGACCGTGGCGACGCCGACGATGCCGCCGTCGACGCCCCACGTCCCCACGTCCTCGATGTGTGCGCCGGCCTCCTCGGCCAGCAGCGAGAGCACGTCCATCGACTCGGAGAAGTCGTCGGGGGCGATCCCCGCGAGCCCGCCGTCGTCGGTGACGCCGACGACGTACGTCGCCTCGCCGTCGCCCGAGAGCACGCGGTGGCGCAGCTGCGCCGCCAGGCTCTCGCGTCGCCCCTCGGAGAGGTGGAGGTCCTTCGTGAGCTGCTCCTTGAACTCCACGCTCCCGCCTTCCCGTTCGCCACGTTCCAGGGCCTGCTCCAGCACGGCCCGGTCAGGGCTCATACCCCCGGGTTGGAAGACCGTGAACAAAAGCCTTCGCGTCGGATGCTAAACCATGCCGTGTTATCGACTAACACGATCACTCTCCGGATCGCCCTGGAGGCGGTCGTAGGCGCGCTGGACGCGCTTGAACCGCTCCTCGTCGCCGTCGGGCGCGTCCGGATGCACGTCCTTGACCTTCTCGCGGTAGGCTCGCCTGACTTCGTCGTCGCCGGCGTCCGGGCTGACGCCGAGGACCGTGGCCGCCTCGCTCGCGCTCGGCCCCGGCGAGGGCTGCGGTCCGGTGCGTCCGGCACCGTCGCTTGCCGCTGTCCGGCCGCCGAAGCGGGCCTCGTACCGCTGGCGGGCCTCCCGCTGTCCCCGGCTTTCGCGGGCCGCTCGGCGCGCGCCGGCTCCGAACCCGGACTCCCGGCGGTCGCGGAACTCGCCCCGGTCGGCGCGGCGCTGTGCCTGCTCGGCCAGCCGGCCGGTGCCCTGGTACCAGAGCAGGTAGGCGACGAACGCGAACGGCGCGGCGAGGATCAGCACGAAGGGGTTCATCCGCACCAGCGTCAGGATGCCAAGCACCGCCGCTAACCCGGCGAACACGGCCGCAAGCCCGACCAGCAGTGTCTCCTTCGACACGGGATGGAAGTAGGCACTACAGGCAAGTAAGCGTCCCGCCCGGACCGGCCGTCGGCGTCGTCCCCGACCGTCGCCGAGACGACGCCGGCGTCGCCGGAGAAGCCGACCGCCTCGGGGTCGCCGGCGCGCCCAAGCTACAAACCCGCGCCCGTCCTACCCCCTCGTATGAGCGTCAGCGGCCTCTGTGGGATCTGTCAGGCGCGGGAGGCAGAGACGCGGTGTGACCAGTGTGGCACGATGGTGTGTCCCGAACACTACGACCGGTCGCTGGGCTACTGTGCGGACTGCGCGTCCGGGGCGTCGCAGGGCGGCCGGACGTTTTAGCGCTCGGTCAGCACCGACCGGTCCAGGTCGTCCACGTCCGTCACGCCCGACAGCGCCACCGTCAGATCGAGGTCCGCGAGGAAGTTGTCGACCACGGCCGCGACGCCCTCGCACCCGCCGAGCGCGAGCCCGTACACGTACGGTCGGCCGAGGAGGACCGCGTCCGCTCCGAGCGCGATCGCCCGGACGGCGTCCGCGCCGCGGCGGATCCCGCTGTCGAACAGCACCGGCACGTCGTCGCCGACCCGGTCGCGGACCTCGGGGAGCGCGTCGGCGGCCGCCACCGCGCCGTCGACCTGCCGGCCGCCGTGGTTCGAGACGACGACGCCGTCCGCGCCGTGGTCCAGCGCGAGCGCGGCGTCCTCCGGGTGGAGCACGCCCTTCACGACGACCGGGAGGTCGGTCATCCCGGCGAGGTCGGCCAGGTCGTCCCAGGTGTGGCTCGCGTCCGAGAACACGTCGAGGAACTGCGCGACGGCGGCATCGATGTTCTCCTCCGGCGACCCGGACAGCGACTCGCGGAACACGGGGTCCTCGAAGTAGTTTGCCACGCCCTCGCCCTCCATGAACGGCAGGTAGCCGAGGTCGATGTCGCGCTCGCGCCAGCCCAGAAGCGGCGTGTCCAGCGTGACGACGACGGCCTCGTACCCCGCCGCCTCGGCCCGGTCCAGCAGGCTGGCGGTCAGGTCGTCGTCCGAACTCCAGTACAGCTGGAACCAGCCGGGTGTCCCGCCGAGTTCGTCGGCCACCGCCTCCATCGTCGACGACGCCGCCGTGCTGTGCGCGAACGGGACCTCCGTCTCGCGGGCGGCCCGCGCCGTCGCCAGTTCGCCCTCGTCGTGGATGATCGACTGCACGCCGACCGGCGCGAGCATGGCGGGGACGGGGAACTCCGTGCCGAGGACTTCGGTCGACAGGTCCCGCCCGGTCACGTCCCGGAGCATCCGCGGTCGGATGCGCCACTGCTCCAGTGCCCGGCGGTTCGCCGACTTCGTCTCCTCGCCGCCCGCGCCGCCGGCGACGTAGGCGTACGCCTCGTCGGAGAGTTCGGCCTCGGCGGCCGCCTTCAGTTCCTCGTAGGACACGGGGTAGTCGGGCGTCTCGCCGGTCGCCTTCCGCGTCGTGTACACCTCGACCTGTCGGTTGTAGCCGTACTCCTCGGTCATGCCCGTGGGGTTTGGTAGCCCCTGCCAAAAGACCCCGCGTTCAGCGACCGGAATGGCACGCTCCGTCGGCGCTGGGTACGATTTATGCGATCCCGCTACGTCAGACGCTACCATGACATCGGCCGACGGAGGGGGTTCGTTCGTTGACGAGGCGCGACGACGGGTCCTGGCGCACGCGCGCCGACGGCGGCAGGCGGGGCTGACGGACGTACTGTACGCCGTGGTCCGGTCCACGTCCGGGAGCCTCTACGACGGGACCCCGTTCGAGACGTCCATGCCGCAGTTCGACTTCTGTGCCGAGCGCCACGCCATCAACAACATGCTGCACGCGGAGCCGGAAACCGACGCGTTCACCGACCTCCTGGTCGCCGAACCCGTCCCCGACGAGTCGACCGACCCGAAGACGCCGTGCGGTGCCTGCCGACATGCCATCTTGGAGTTCGGCGACGACGCGACCGTCTACTGCGCCTCGTTCGTGCGCGAATCTGACGGGTGGACGATGTTCCCGCGGCTGAACCGGTACACGGCCGCCGAACTGTACCCCGATCATCAGGATCACCCGTCGTGGGACTGATAGTGTTTATTCTCGCCAATTACCGGTGCTTGCCGGGCCGTACAAGCGAGCACCGATAAACAGTGAGAATAAGCACTATCAGCGATGCCGACCGGGGTCCGTACCGCTACCGGTACTCGTTCAGCCGCCCTTTCAGCCGCTTCGCCGCCTGTCCGGCCGCGCGGTCGAAGTCCTCGCCGGCGTCGCCCGCGCCGCCCTTCTCCCCGGCGAAGATGATCCCACGCGAGGAGTTGACGAGACCGACGCCCTCTGCCAGCCCGTGCTCCACCGCCGCCTCGGCGTCGCCCCCCTGCGCGCCGACCCCGGGGACGAGGAAGGGGAGATCGGGCACCTGCTCGCGGACCGTCTCCAGTTCGTCGGGCGTCGTCGCGCCGACGACGAGGCCGACGTTGCCGCGCTCGTTCCACAGGTCCGCCAGCGCGGCGACGCGCTCGTAGACGGCCTCGCCCGAGGCGAGTTCGAGGTCCTGCAGGTCCGCCCCGCCGGGGTTGGAGGTGCGACAGAGGACGAACACGCCGCGGTCGGCCTTCGAGAGGAACGGCTCCAGCGAGTCGCGGCCGAGGTAGGGGTTGGCCGTGATGGCGTCGGCCGTCGGGCCGTCGGCGTCGGGGTCGAGCAGTTTCGCGTACTGCCGGGCCGTGTTGCCGATGTCGGCCCGCTTGGCGTCCAGCAGGACTGGCACGTCCTTCCCGTGTGCGTACGCGATGGTCTCCGCCAGTGCGCGCCAGCCGTCGGGGTCCTCGTAGAAGGCGGCGTTTGGCTTGAACGCGGCGGCGTGCTCGTGGGTCGCGTCGATGATCCGGCGGTTGAACGCCCAGCGGGGCAGGTCGCGGTCGAGCAGGTGTTCGGGGATGCGGTCGGGGTCCGGGTCGAGACCGACGCTGACGACGCTGTCGGCGGCGTCGATGCGGTCGGCAAGCCGGTCGAAAAAGCGCATACCGTCCGTCCGCGGGCGGTCCACTTCAGGCTACCTTTCGACGGTCGAGACCGGGGACCGGGTCGCCCTCGCCGGCCAGCATTCGGAGGCCGTCGTCGACGGTGTACGTCTCGTCACCGTCGGCACACGGCAGCACCGCCCGGAGGCCGTCGTCGAACACGGCGAGACAGATCACCGGAAGGTCGACGACCGCCTTCGGTGCGGCGTCGGGGTCGATCCGCAGCGTCCGCCGCGCGAACGCCGGTTCGAGGCTGTGTCCGGTCCGCTCGGCCCAGGCCTCGAACTCGCGGAACCGTTCACGGGCCGTCGAGGACGTGTGGCGGTCCCGGTCGTCGTCGAGGACGAGGCGCTTCCCCCACGTCGTCACGTCCACCTCGTCGACGCGACCGGCCGATTCGAGTTCCCGTAGCTCCCGCACGACGGACTGCTGTCGGTTGTGCGTGCCGTACACCGGCTCCCGCATCAGTAGCTCGACGCTGGCTGTGCTGGTCATTGCATCCCCCTCGACCGGGAGTACACCGAACCCGTACTTAGTCTTTTGCGGCGAGCGTTGCCGCTTCGGTTGCGTACACTGAAACCGGCGGCCGTCGTAGGCACACTCGAATGGCGCTTCGCGCGGTCGTGTTCGACCTCGACTACACGCTGGCCGTGCCCGCCCGGGACCGGGAGACGCTGCTGCGCGAGGCGGCTGCCGCCGCCGACGCGCCCGAACTCTCGCGGAACGCGTACCTCGACGCTCACCGCCGCAACCTCACGGGCGAGACGCGCGAGCCGATCTTCCGGGAACTGCTCGCGGAACACGACACCGACGCCGACCCGGCCGACCTCGCCGCCGAGTACCGGCGAACGATAGCCGCGGCGCTGGAGCCGGTGTCCGGCGCGGCGGGGCTGGTCCGTGACCTCCGCGAACGGTACCGCGTCGGCCTGCTGACGAACGGTCCCGTCCGCGCCCAGCGGGACAAACTCGCGACGCTCGGCTGGGAGGACCTGTTCGACGCCGTCGTGATCTCGGGCGACCTACCGGCGGGCAAACCCGACCGCCGGGCGTTCGAGGCGGCGCTGGGCGCGCTCGATGTCGCGCCGGCCGAGGCAGCGTACGTCGGCGACGAGGTCGAGGCGGACGTGGGCGGCGCGAGCGACGCCGGCCTCGCGGTCGTGCAGGTCGTCTGGCCGGACGGGCCCGACCCGGACCCGCGGGCCGACGCCCACGTCGACCGCGCGGAACTGGCGGCGGCGCTCCCGGGCGTGCTGGACGGGTTCTAATCGCCGTCGGCCGTCGCCTCGGTCACCGCCTCGACCACGTCGACCGCCCGCTTTACCGCCGCACCGCTCTCGACGAACACGAGCGTCCGGGGGGGTTCGGTCGCCTTCGGCCGGGTTCGGAGGTCCAGTTCGGCGGCCGTCTCGGCCGCGATGTCCTGTCCCACCACGAACTCGACCCGAACGCGGTCGGGATGGAGGAACACCTCCGCCAGCAACTCGCCCCGCGACTCGTCGGGGTCGTGCCGGGTTCGCGCGTCGTCCCACGACCCCTCGACGGCCCGCTCGATGTCGTAGGCGCGCTCGCCGTCCGGCGTCCCCTCGGCCGATCGGTCCGGGTTCACCACCGCGAGCGCGTCGAGCGCGCCGTCGACGCGGCCGTCGACCTCCGACGCGAGCAGTTCGGCGATCCGGCGGCCGTCGGCGACGCTGTCTTCGACCATACCCCGACTCCGGCCCCGCGCCTAATCAGACGGTCGGTGTTCGGTCAGTCGCCGCCCAGTTCCTCGACGGCCGCCCGCGCCGGCTCGTCCACGTCCACGCCCTGCCGGCGGGCGTACACCACGGCGGCGGCCTCGACGGTAACCCCGAGTTCGCCCTGGAGGCGATTGATGTCCGCGACGGCCGCCTGCTTTTCCACGCCGTCGGCGACGACCCGGTCGAGCACCTGCTCGAACGTCGACCGCTCCTGGAGTATCGACTCGTCGGGGACGAACCCCTCGGGCACGGTCACGTCCTCGGGGTCGAACGACGGGACCAGGTCGCCGTCCTCGCGGGCGAGCAACCCCTGGCCCGTCGCCACGTCGATCAGGCGCTTGGCCTGGTCCGGCGAGAACCAGTCGCGGTCGAGCGACAGCGCGACGACGAACTCGTTCTCGCCGAGCCGCTCGGCCCCGCGCTGGCGGAACGGTGCGGCGACGGCGGTGCGGAGACTCATCGGGATCAGTACCTGTCAGCCCCCGGGTAAACCTACCGGTTCGGCGGCAGTCAAGTCGTATCATTCAAGTAGCTCCTGGGACTCGATACGGGTATGACCGACCAGCGACGCTCGACGCGCAAGCGGACGGGCGGCCGACTGCGACCGAACGCCGACCGCAAGAAACACCAGCTCGGGCGCTCCCCGACCGAGACCCAGGTCGGCGAGCCCAACCTGAAGACGACCGACGCCCGCGGCAACACGACCAAGACCCGCGCGCTCTCGACCAACGTCGCGCAGGTCGCCAGCGACGGCGAGACCGTCGAGGCCGAAATCGAGGACGTGGTCGAGAACCCGAGCAACCCCAACTACGTCCGCCGGAACATCGTCACGAAGGGCGCTATCATCGAGACCAGCGAGGGCCGCGCCCGCGTCACCTCCCGCCCCGGCCAGACCGGGCAGGTCAACGCCGTCCTCGTCGACGAGTAACGCCGCGTCGCGGTTCGACTTCTCCCCGAAGCTGCCTCCGTAGCGTGTCTGTCGTCAGTCGGTGGTGGCGGCCGCGAAAAACGCCTGTAACGGTCGAGAACAGGTCTACGGGCGCGGTGCGGTCTTCTGCAGCGCCGTCTCGGCGATGTTGCCGCCGTAGTCCGCGCTCCGGGAGAGCGAGTCGGCGACCAGCCCGAGCAACTGGGCCTCCGCCGGGTCCAGATCGCGTAGCAGCTCTCGAAGCTCGCGGGTGTGGTCGTCGATGGTCAGGATCGACTGCCGGGCGTCGTTGGCCAGCGTCGTCGACCCGCCTTCCTCGGTCGTCAGCAGCGCCTCCATCGCCTTGTTGATCACGCTCGCCGAGTCCTCGTGGGCGGCCTCCAGCGCCTCGGCGACCTCCTCCGGGACCGCGTCCAGCTGCAGCGCAAGGTGGGCGATCTTTGCGGAGTGGTCCGCGATCCGTTCGAGCTGGCGGGCACAGGAGTGGTAGTCGAAACACGTCTCCCGCGGCAGCCCAAGCTCCTTGGCAGCCCGCGGGGAGCGCAGCGTCGCCCGGAAGATCCGGGAGACGACGAACCAGAGGCGGTCCACGTCGTCGTCGCGCTCGATCACGTCCCGCGCCAGGTCGTCGTCGTCCTCGACGAGTGCCGTGACCGCATCGTCCAGCATCGACCGCGAGATGAGCCGCATCCGCGTGACGGCGTTCTCGATCGACAGCTCCGAGGAGTCGAGCAGGTCCTGGAGGACGACGCGCTCGCTCGTCTCCTCCAGTACCTCGACGCCGACCAGCCCCT
Source organism: Halostella salina (assembly GCF_003675855.1). Classification (NCBI taxonomy): domain Archaea; kingdom Methanobacteriati; phylum Methanobacteriota; class Halobacteria; order Halobacteriales; family Natronoarchaeaceae; genus Halostella; species Halostella salina. The sequence goes on from NZ_RCIH01000006.1 coordinate 113,515, forward strand.
GGACGGCCTCGCGGATGGCCCGCCGCTGGTCGGTCGTGATCCGGCCCGCCTCCAGCGCGATGATGTCGAAGCCGCTGACGTACATCGTCATCACCGCCCGGGTCAGCTTCTCGCCTTCCAGGTCCGACACGTCGAGCGATCCCTCCGTCCGCTCGTCCTCGCTCCGGGGGGTCAACAGCAGGGAGTCCTCCTCCGGGTAGAACTCGACCTCGCTGCCGGCGCTGATCCCGTTGTCGGTCGCCCACGACTTGGGAAGCGAGACGGTGTACGTCGATCCGCCCGTCACCTGGACCTTGCGGGTCTCCATGCTTGACCAAGATCCCTCAAACAAAATAAATCCACCCATCTCTATATATTAGGATCTGGGCACGCGAGCGCTCCGAAATCCACGGTTTTGGTGATGTCATCGATCGACCGCAAAATTCCATTATTGTCGGAAAGCGTGTCTGAAGTGCCGTTTTGCTATCTGGGAGGATACGCGACGCTACCCCCGGCTCACCGGCCCGCCCGAGTACGATCAAAACACAGCAGTATGTATATCTATATAGGAATCATAGTAGACTACTTATGCGACATAGAGCAATGATTCGGTGATGTCAGACCAGACCGGTACAGCGTTCGATATCTCGCGGCGGAAGTTTCTGGCGGCGTCCGGCGCGGCGAGCGCGACCGCACTGGCCGGCTGTAACGTTCTCGGTAGCAGCAGCGGACTTACGGGTTCGATCACCATCTCCGGGTCCAGCACGGTCCACCCCGTCTCGGCCGCGATGGCCGAGGAGTTCCAGCGCGACCACTCCGGCGTGGACATCTCGCTGAACAAGACCGGCACCGGCGGCGGCTTCAGCAAGCAGTTCTGTCCGGGCGACAGCGAGATCAACGGCGCATCCCGTCCAATCACCGACAGCGAGCGGGAGAGCTGTGCCTCGAACGGCGTTGAGCCGCTCCAGTTCCAGATCGGTTCCGACGCGCTGACCGTCGCCGTCAACCCGGAGGCCGACTGGGTCGACTGCATGACCGTCGACGAACTCAACCAGATCTGGCAGCCGGACGGCGCACAGCAGTGGAGCGACGTGCGCGACGAGTGGCCCGACGAGGAGATCAAGCTGTACGGCGCGGCGTCGACCTCCGGCACGTTCGACTGGTTCACCGAGTACGTCAACGGCGAAGTGGGACGTCACCGGAGCGACTACGAGGCCACCGAGAACGACAACCGGATCGTTCAGGGCGTCGAGGGCGACGAGTACGCGATGGGCTACTTCGGTTACTCCTACTACGCCGAGAACCAGGACCGCGTGAAGGCCGTCTCAATCGACGCCGGCTCCGGCTGTACCGAGCCGAGCCTCGACAACGCCAAGGACGACTCCTACCCGATGGCGCGGCCGCTGTTCATCTACGTGGCGGAGGGCGCACTGCAGGAGGAGGCCGTCGTCCGGTTCCTGGAGTTCTACTTCGAGCAGGCCGCGGGCGACATCGTCCGGAACATCGGCTACGTCCCGTCGAGCGACGAGATGCGCGAGACGAACCTGAGCAAGCTCGACGAGCACGCCGGCGGCGGGGCCAGCAGTACCTCCGAAGGCGACGGTAACGAGAGTTCGTAGACGGATAGAGAACTATTTATCTACCTTCCAACGGAGAGATCGACCAATGAGCGAAAATCGAGGGAGCGTGGACCTGACCGCCGGCGAGAGCGTCCGCTCCACCAAGGAGCGGGCGATCCGCGGGCTGTTCTTCGCCTGTGCGGCCCTCTCGGTGCTCGTCACGGCCGGGATCATCGCGACCCTCCTGTTCGACGCGCTCGACTTCTTCACCCAGGTGTCGCCGGCGGCGTTCTACACGGGGACGAACTGGAGCCCCGAGATCCGGCCGTACAGCTACGGCGTGCTCCCGCTGCTCACCAACACGCTGCTCGTCACGGTACTGTCGGCGCTGGTCGCGCTGCCGATCGGCGTCGCGGCGGCGATCTACCTGAGCGAGTACGCCAGCACCCGCATCCGCTCGGTCATCAAGCCCGCGCTGGAGATCCTCGCCGGCATTCCGACCGTCGTGTACGGCTACTTCGCGCTGGTGTACATCACGCCCGCCCTCGACACGTTCCTGCCGCTCTCGACGTTCAACGCGCTCTCCGCGTCGATCGTCGTCGGGATCATGATCGTCCCGATGGTGTCCTCCATCAGCGAGGACGCGATGAGCGCGGTGCCGGACTCGCTCCGGGAGGCGGGCTACGGGATGGGAGCGACCAAGTTCGAGGTGTCGACCGGGATCGTGGTCCCCGCGGCGGTGTCGGGGATCTTCTCCTCGTTCATCCTCGCGCTCTCCCGTGCGATCGGCGAGACGATGATCGTCACGGTCGCGGCGGGGATGACGCCCCAGATGGTGACGCCGGGGAACATCGACACGGTGATGTTCGAGTCGATCCAGACGATGACGGCGGCGATGATCCAGCTCGGCCTGAGCGACGTGCCGAGCGGGTCGACCTCGTACCAGGCGCTGTTCGCCATCGGACTGACGCTGTTCGCCGTCACCTTCATCATGAACCTGCTAAGCAACTGGGTGGCCGCGCGCTACCGGGAGGAGTACCGATGACCGAACGCCACTCGCGACCGGAGGTGGTCGCCTGATGGCCGCCGAACGCGACGACGCGAGCTGGTTCGGTTCCTCGAACACGACCGGCTACTGGAAGGGGCGGCTGTTCGAGTTCGGCTGTCTCGCCGCGACGCTGTTCGGGATCCTGATGGTCCTCGCGCTGCTGGCGTACGTGTTCATCGACGCGTTCGCGCTGTTCGAACCCCAACCGGCGTGGCTCGACATCGGCTTCCTCACGAGCGCCCACTCGCGGTTCCCGGAGCGGGCGGGCATCTTCCCCGCGCTGGTCGGGTCGGTGATGATGATGCTCGTGATCGCGCTGTCGGCGTTCCCCGTCGGCGTCGGCGCGGCCATCTACCTGGAGGAGTACGCGCCGGACAACCGGATCACGTCGCTCATCGAGGTGAACATCGGAAACCTCGCCGGCGTTCCCTCCGTCGTGTACGGACTGCTCGGCCTGGCGGTGTTCGTCCGCTTCGGCGGGCTGGGCAGCGGGACGGTCGTCGTCGGCGGGTTCACCGTCGGCCTGCTCATCCTCCCCATCGTCATCATCTCGGCGCAGGAGGCGATCCGCGGCGTGCCCGATTCGATGCGGCAGGCGTCCTACGGGATGGGCGCGACGCGCTGGCAGACGGTCCGGCGGGTCGTCCTCCCCGAGGCGCTGCCGGGCATCCTCACCGGCACGATCCTCGCGCTCGGCCGGGCGATCGGGGAGACGGCACCGCTGATCATGGTCGGCGTCGCGACGACCGTGTTCAGCCCGCCGAGCGGCTTCTTCGACAGGTTCAGCGCAATGCCGATGCAGATCTACTCGTGGGTCGAGTACCCCTCCGAGGCGTTCCAGTACGGCGTAATGGCGGCCGGCGTCGTCACCCTGCTGGTGATCCTGCTGGCGATGAACGCGAGCGCGATACTCATCCGGAACCGATACGAGCGGCGATAACCACCCATGTCACAGGAACAATCAACGAACGCCGACCCCGACTCCGACGACGACGCGATCATCTCGCCGAGTCCCGGGTCCGAGGCGGTCGGCACCGATGGGCGAACCGACGCGGCACAGAACACCCGAACGGTCATCGAATCGCGCGACTTGAGCGTCTTCTACGGCGACGAGCGGGCGCTTCAGGACATCGACATCGACATCCCGGCCGAGCAGGTGACGGCGATCATCGGCCCCTCTGGCTGCGGGAAGTCGACGTTCCTGCGGTGTATCAACCGCATGAACGACCTCGTCGACTCGGCCCGGATCGAGGGCGACCTGCTGTTCGAGGGGAAGAACGTGTACGACGACGACGTCGACCCCGTCGTCCTCCGGCGGCGGATCGGGATGGTGTTTCAGGCACCGAACCCGTTCCCCAAGAGCATCTACGACAACGTCGCCTACGGCCTCCGGCTGCAGGACGACACCGACAACCTCGACGAGCGCGTCGAGACCGCGCTCAGGCGGGCGGCGCTGTGGGGCGAGGTCAAGGACCGACTCGACGAGAGCGCGCTGGACCTCTCGGGCGGCCAGCAACAGCGCCTCTGCATCGCGCGGGCCATCGCGCCCGACCCGGACGTGCTCCTGATGGACGAGCCGGCGAGCGCGCTGGACCCCGTCGCCACCTCCCAGATCGAGGACCTCATCGACGAACTGGCCGAGGAGTACACCGTCGTCATCGTCACGCACAACATGCAGCAGGCGGCCCGCATCTCCGACAAGACGGCCGTGTTCCTCACCGGCGGCGAACTCGTCGAGTTCGACGACACGAACAAAGTGTTCGAGAACCCGGAACACCAGCGCGTCGAAGACTACATCACGGGGAAGTTCGGATAGGTCCGTATGGCCCGGAAGAACTATCAGGAGCAACTCGACGAGCTGGAAGAGGACGTCCTCTACATGAGCGAGGTCGTCCTCGAACGCCTGCGCAAGTCCCTCGACGCCCTCGAACAGAAGGACGAGGACATGGCCTGGGAGGTCATCGACGGCGACGACGAAATAAACCGGATGTACCTGAACCTTGAGCAGGACTGCATCGACCTGCTCGCGCTCCAGCAGCCGGTCGCCAGCGACCTCCGCTTCATCGCCGCGACGTTCAAGATCATCACCGACCTCGAACGCGTCGGCGACCTGGCGACCAACATCGGCGAGTACACGCTCGACGCGAACCAGGACGTGTTCCCCGAGGTCGACGTCCAGGAGATCGGGACCGTCACGATGGACATGCTGGAGGAGTCGATGGACGCCTACGCCAGCGAGGACACCGAGCTGTGCCGAGAGATCGCGGCTGCCGACGACGACCTCGACGCGCTCTGTGAGCGGGCCAGCGAGACGGTCGTCCGCGACCTGATCGAGCGCGAACTCGACTCCGTCGAGGACGGCGACGTCGAGCGCCTCCTGCAGGACGTGTCGCGGCTGCTGCTCACCATCCGCGACCTCGAACGCGTCGGGGACCACGCGGTCAACATCTGCGCCCGGACGCTGTACATGGTCGAGAACGACGACGAACTGATCTACTGATTACGCCGCATCGTCGGGGACCGCCGCTTTCTCGAACCGCCACGTCGTCTCCGAGCGCCACGTCGGGGCGTCGACCCCAGGCAGCGTCCGGAGGCGCGACCTGACCATCGACCACCAGGCGTCGGCGTCGTCGTACCCCGCGGAGTGGGCCGGAAACAGTTCCGCGGCGAACGTCGACTCCTCGACCGGCGCTTCGGCCGCGAGGAGGTCGTAGGCCGCGCGGACGGCGGTGCGCCGCCAGTCCCGCATCATGTCGCTCGTCCCCGGCACGTCGAGTTCCGCGATGGCGTCGGCGGGCGACTGGCCGCCCGGGTCGTCGTCGGGACCGAACGCCGTCACCGGCCGGAACCAGAGCGTCACGTCCCCGTCGACGGTCTTTCGCCGAACGCGGCCCTCGTCGACGAGTCTCGACAGTTCCGCCCGGGCGGTCTGCTCGGAGACGCCCGCCTCGTCCGCGACCGTCGCGGCGGTCACCGGCGTCGCCCCCTCGAACGCCCCCAGCAGTCGGTCCTCGGAGACCCCTTCGACGTACCCCCACTGGCGCTCGTCCTCGCCGCTCATGCGACGCGGTAGGGGTGGCTACGGTTTGGTTCTTTCCGATCGGTGACTTGACCTAAAGCATTTGGCACCCCGCTTTTCCGCCCGTCTCACGTTCCGACCCACATGGTCGAAACCGACTCACCCCGGCGGATCACCCGAACCGCCGGCGACGGCGACGACATCCGCCTGAACGCCGTGTTCGACGCGCTCGCCGACGAGCGACGGCGACGAGTGCTCCGCTGCCTCCGGGATGACGACCCCCCGGTTCCGGTCGAGTCGATCGCGCGGTCGCTGCGGGACGAGGTCGGGGACGACGAGCGGACGCTGGAAGCCAGCCTGCATCATCGTGACCTCCCGCGGCTCGACGACAGCGGCGTCATCTCGTACGACCGGGAGACGAACTGCGTCGTCGACTGCGACCGGATCGACGCGGTCCAGCCGTATCTCGACACCGCGCTACGGATGGAGCGCTAGCGGACGGTCAGATACGCCGGCGGCACGCCGTCGGTCGTGTACGTCTCCCGTCCGCGCTTCGTGATCCGGTGGTCGTCCGCCGCCATCGCCGCGGCGTCGACCAGCAGGACCGCCGGGTCTGACGCGTGCCGCTCGCCGACCGACCGCGCTGCGTCCGGTGTCCCGGAAAGGTGGACGGCCTGCCGACCCATCGGCCGTAGCCCCTCGGAGAGGATGGCGTCGACGTTCGCCGGGTCGGTGCCGTGGTACAGTTCGTCCGGCACCGGCGCGTCGGTCGGCTCCAGCGACACGTCGACCGAATGCCCGTACGCTGCCCGGATCCGGTCGCCGTCGCGCTCGAAGCGCCTCTTCGGGTCCGTCGCGACGACGCCAGCGAGGGCCGCGGCGTCGGCCCACCCGTACTGTTCGGTCACCGCCGCAACCAGAGCGTCGTAGTCGGTCCAGCCGGCGTCGTCAAGCGACAGCCCGGCGTCCTCCGGAAAGTGTCTGAGCGCGCCGCTGACGAACTTCGAGAGCCGCCGCCGGCGCTCGGCGTCGAGCACGTGGTCGCCGGCGTCGCCGCAGTCGGGACACTCCGCCGCCGCGAAACAGCCGTGTTCCGGACAGCGGCGCACGTCGTTCACGCCGGGCCGTTGGCCGTCGACCGGCAAAAGCGCGGCGGGCGTGTCCGACGCTCGACACGGGGAGTTACCGGGGTCGCCGTCGTAGGTCGGCCATGCGCCTCGGACGACCGACGCGAACGGCCGACGCCGACGAGTCCTGCCCGGCGTGTGACAGCCGGAACGTGACCCGTCGGGGAGAGGAACGGGAGACGTTCGACAACGGGCAGACCGTCGTCAAGCGCGAACACTACTCCTGTGACGACTGCGACGCCAGCTGGTGGGCGGACGTGTGGCCCGACGACCGGGTGTACGTCGGCGGGTAGCGACGGCGGCCGACCGCCGGCCGAAACTGCTACGACTGGCGAACGAGTCGTCGACGACGTGACGCGGGACGGACCCCGAGACGAGTCGGTTACCGTGTTCGTTCGCCCGAAGGGCTACGTGGCCGACGAGCCCGTGATCCGCCGGATCGGCGACCGCGACTGCTACCTCGGCAACGCGCTCGCCGCCGACCCCGACGCGCACGACCGCTCGTTCGACTTCGTCCTCTCGACGACCGCCGAGGAACTGCCGCTCACGACTCACCACCGACCGCTGATCGACGGTCGGGGCAACGAGTGGGCCGCGTTCGAGGCTGCGGTCGACACCGCCCGACGGCTCTACCGCCGGGACGGGTCGCTGCTGGTCAACTGCAAGGCCGGCGTCTCGCGGAGCGCCACGCTCATCGCCGCGACGCTCGCTGCCGAGGAGGGCCGGGAGTTTCGCGACGCGCTCGGGGTCGTGCAGGACGCTCGTCCCTACGCGATGCCGAACCCGGCGCTCCACGAGTTGGCGGTGGTGTATCTGGCGGCGCGGTCGTAACGGACGGTTCCGGGGAGAGGCTCCGAACCACGGAAAGACTCGCTTCGCTCGCCTTTCCCGCCGCACGCTCGCTGGCGCTCGCGTGCGACCTTCGGGTTCTCCGCCCCTCCCGGGCATTTCACGGCGTCGCCACTCACACGAGGTTCGTGGCAGGTGAAAATGCCCGGGGAGGGCGTCCGAACTGCCGGGAGAGCTTCGCTCTCCCGTACTCTCGTTCGCTCGTCCCTCGCTCACGAGAGCCTGCGGGTTCGTCGCCGTTTTCCGACGACGATTCGACACGCGTCGCTCACACGAGGTTCGCGACGGTGGTAGAATCATGCCCGGGGAGGGCTCCGAACCCTCGATCTCCGCATGTCCCAGGTTCGAGGCTCGGCGGGCCTCAGGGACACGGAGAGCTTCCAAGGCGGTACCGCACCGAATCTCAGAACCCTATGAGTGCGGCGCTATGTCCAGCTAAGCCACCCGGGCTCGTTCCCTCGTAGTCCGCTGGTAGCCTTTAAACTTCTCATATCCGGCGACGGGTTCGGGGCGTGGCCCACGGTTTTATGACACGTCCTGCGAACACTACGGGCATGGACGTTCCCGGTATCGTGGAGTCTACGCTCGGCGACGAGAGCGTCGCCGCCCGGGTGTCGATCGGCGGCGAGGACGAACTGTTCGTGACGCCGACGCGGACGCTTATCTACCGAGCGGACGGGCTCCTGAGCGACGAGACGGTCAACGAGTACCCGCACGACGCCGAGCGGCTGAGCCTCTCGGAGGGTCGCCGGAAGACGAAGATCCAGCTGGAGTACGCCATCGACGGCGAGCGCGAGTTCACGCTTCCGTCGGCGGAGGCCGACCAGGCGCTCCACCCCGTGCTGGCGGGCGTGATGAACGCGAGCGGCGTCACCGACCCCGGGGAGTCGGTGAACCAGACGTTCCGGTTCAGCGAGCTGACGCTCGTGATCACCAGCGACCGCCTCGTCAAGCACGTCGGCGAGGTCGTCTGGGACGAGGACTACGAGGAGTACCGCTTCGAGGACGTGACAGGCCTCGACTTCGAGGAGGGCAGCGTCGCCACCCAGATCGTGCTGGAGGTCAACGGTCGTCCGCAGCGCATCAAGGCACCGAACGACAGCATCGACGAGGTGCGCCAGCGGCTCGTCGAGGCGCTGTGTTCGTACTACGACGTGGCGAGCGAGGCGGCGCTGGCGGAGGCGCTGGCTCCCGACGACGACGCCGAGGAGCGGGCGGCCAGCGACGAGATGGACTTCGGCGAGGGCGTCGACCCGCTCGACGCCGACCCGCCGTCGGTCGACGAGGGGGGCCAGGAGGCGTCGTCCGACGACGGCGACGACGCCGGCGAGTCAGCCCGGGTCGGGACCGTCGCGTCGAGCGAGGGGACTACCACGGCCGACGACGACGACGCGGACGACGAGTTCGACGAGGCGGGGTTCCAGCCGGCCGACGCGGACGGCGATGATGGCGACGACACCGAGACCGCCGACCTCGCCGCGGAGATCGCCGACCTCCGCGAGACCGTCGAGACGCAGAACGAACTGTTGGAACAGCAGCAGGCGACCATCGAACAGCTGATCGAGGAGCTCAGCCGCGGTCGCTGACCGCGGAACGCGGTTCGAAACCGGTTCTCCGGCCGCTCACTCCCGGCCGGTCACTTTCCGGATGCAGGAGCTGCCGAACGGGCCCACTTCGCCCGATTCGAACCGGATGAAGTGCCCGGTCGACAGCCCCGCGCCGCAGCGCTCGCAGGTAAACTCGCCTTCCTTCTGCACGACCTGCCGCTCGAACCGGACGAACGCGCCGCCCGACGGACGGATGATCCCCTCTTCGCGCTCGATGACGCCGCGTTTCTCGGCCTCGTCGAGGATCGTCCGCGTGAGCGTCGGGTTCGTCGTTATCGTCTCGACCCGGTCGACGGCCTCGGCGACTGTGAGCTCCTCGTGCTCCAGGTTTCGCAGGAGTTCGACGCCGAGTTCGACCGTCTCGTCCATCGGTATCGGGTCGCCGCGCGACGCCCTTAACCGTTGCCCGACGACCACAAAGGGTTCGTAGGAGGCAGCCGAACCGGCGAGCGATGCCGGAGTTCGACCGTCGCACCGTCGCCGGAGCCGCCGTCCTCGGCGCGGTCGTCGCCGCCAGTCTCCTCTCGTCGCCGGCGACGGCTATCGACGCGGCCGAGCGAGCGGCGGCCGACCCGCTCCTGTTCGGCGTCCTCCTTCTCGGACTCTACCTCGTCCGGCCCTTCCTCGCGTGGCCGACGACGCTGGTCGCCATCGTCGCCGGCTACGGCTACGGCGTCGCGGTCGGCGTCCCCGTCGCGCTCGCCGGGGCCGTCCTCACCTCGATGCCGCCGTTCCTCGGCGTCCGCTGGATGGCCGGCGGGGAGGGGTTCTGGGGTCGCCTCGGCGACGCCGGCGACCGCTTCTTCGGGTCGACCGGCCACGTCCGCGGCGTCACCGCCGCGCGCCTGCTTCCGATCCCGGCCGACGCCGTCACCTGCACCGCGGCGGCCAGCGGCGTGTCGCTGCCGGCCTTCGCCGTCGGCACCGTGTTCGGGGAACTCCCCTGGACCGTCGCGGCGGTGCTGCTCGGCAGCTCCGCCGAGTCGATCGCCGCGCGCGGCCTCGGGGAGGTCGGCCTCCCGCTGGTCGCCGCCTGTCTCGTCGCGGCCGCGGTACTGCTCGCTGGCCCGGCGTACCAGTACTTCGGCCGGCCGGGCGTGCCGTCCTGATCAGGGGTCTAACTGGCAGGCTGCACCCTGTACGAGGTCGTTCTCCTCGATATAGGCGGACAGGCACGCGTAGTTACAGAACCGCCCGGCGGCCTCGCGGTCGCCGCCCTCGCCCAGCTCCTCGACGAACACCGGGTCGTGCTCGTACACGTTGGCGTCGCAGTACGTGCAGGCGTTGGTCACACCGGGCGGTGCACGCGAACGGGTACATACTTTCTCCCGCGGAGCAGTCCGCGGAGCGGTTGGCGTACTCAGTTCCAGAACGTGTCGCTACAGTCCATCACGACGCCGTGCTGCGGGCAGACGTACTTGCAGTGCCGCCGGTACATGGGCGTGTCACACTGCGGACAGGGCCGACCGCCGTCGCCGCTCGCGCCGTCACTCATCGTCCCGGCGTTGTGCGGCCAGCGTGCTAAGTGCTTCGAGACATGGAGTCGGGCGCACGAAAACGGAGACGCGGCGTCGGTTACCTCAACACTCCGACCAGCCGCAGGACTCGCAGGTCTTGCAGCCCTCGGAGTAGTAGAGGCTCATCGAGCCACAGTCCGGACACTCCGGGCTCTCGCCGGCGTCGATGAGGTCCTGCTGGTCCGACTGGGCCGCGTCGGCCGACGGACCGTCGGCGTCGACCGCCGCGCCGGCGTCCGCGCCCGACTCGACCTGCGCGCCGCCGGCAGACTCCTCGGGAGTCTGCCGTGCTCCGGAGTCTACCGACTCCAGACCGCCGTCGGGTTCGGGCTCGGCCGCCGCCTCCTCGTCGTCGATCTCGGTGAGGTTCTTCTGCTGCGGGTACGTCTTCTCGATCTCGCCGTCGAGGTAGCGCCGCAGGCCGGTGCCGATGGCGTCCGGGATGGACTGGATCTGCTCGCCCTTGTCCCAGGCGACCTTCGGCGAGCGGATCCCCTGCAGGTCGCTTGCGATCTCGTGGGGGTCGACGCCCGAGCGCAGGGCGAAGCTGATGATCTTCGCCAGCGCCTCCGTGAACGAGGCGGTGAAGCCGCCGGAGTTGCCGATGTTGGCGAACAGCTCGAACGGCTCGCCGTTCTCGTCCTCGTTGATGTTGACGTACAGCTTGCCGTAGCCGGTGTCGATGCGCTGGGTGACGCCGTGGAGCACGTCGGGCCGCGGGCGCTCCTTGGCGTAGGCGTCCCCGGTACCGTCGGCGCTGCCGAGGATGTCGTCGACCTCCTCGTCCAGCGCGGCGCGCACGTCCTCGTTGTCGAGGAACGCGTCGACGCCGCCGAACACGTCGTTGATCTGCTCGACGAGCGCCTCGGCGGCCTCGCTCTCGTCGGCGAACTCCTTGTTCTCGGCGCGGGTCGTCAGCACCTGCTTCGAGCGCGTGCCGTCGCGGTAGACGGTGACGCCCTTCCCGCCGTTCTCGTAGATGTAGCGGTACACCTCGTCCATCTCCCCGGGCGTGGCGTCGTTCGGGAAGTTACACGTCTTCGAGATGGCCGAGTCAACGCCCTCCTGGCAGGCGCACTGCACGGCGGCGTGGTCCTTGCCGGAGAGGTCCGAGGTAACGACGAACAACTCGCCGATGGCGTCCGGCACCGTCTCTAACCCTTCGACGCCGTCGAACTCGTTGCTGGCCATCTGCTCCTGGGCCTCCTGCTTGACGGCGTCGACGTCCAGGTCGTTGTCCTCCAGCGTGCGGAGGAAGTAGTCGTCGAACTCGACGAGCATCTCGTCGCCCTGCACGTCGTCGGAGACGTTCTTGTAGTAGGCGACGTTGTAGATCGGTTCGCAGCCGCCGGTGGTGTTGCCCACCATCGAGGTGGTGCCGGTCGGCGCGATGGTCGTCGTGTTGTGGTTGCGGATCGGGTAGCCGTCCGCCCAGTCGTCGGCGTCCTCGCCGGTCTGCTTCTCGAACCACTCGGCGTACTCGGTCGGGTTCGCGTACTTGGACTTGTCCCACTCGTCGAAGCTCCCGCGCTCCTGTGCGAGTTCGTGGGAGGCATGCTTCGAGCCGTGGTTGATGTGGCGCATCACCTGACGGGCGACCTCGTTGCCCTCCTCGCTGCCGTACTCGATGCCGAGCTGGATGTACAGCTGCGCCAGCCCCATGACACCGAGGCCGATCTTCCGCATTTCCCGGACCTTCTGCTCGATGTCCTTGACCGGGAAGTCCGACATCGTGACGACGTTTTCGAGGAAGCGCGTGCCCATCTCGATGCGGCGGTCGAGCTCCTCGACGTCCAGCGCCTCGTCGAGGAAGTCGTCGACCGCGGCTTCGAGCGTGTCGTACTCGTGGGCGTGCTCCTGGGACCAGACGCGCCAGTCCGGCGCGTCGAAGTCGGCGAGCGTCGAGAGGTTGATGTGGCCGAGGTTACAGGCCTCGTACTCCTCGAGTGGCTGCTCGCCGCAGGGGTTGGTCGCGAGGATGCGGTGGTCGGGGTGTTCCTCCACGTCGAAGGAGTGCTCCTTGTTCACCCGTTCGAGGTAGATGACGCCGGGCTCGCCGTTCTCGTGGGCACCCGCGACGATGTCCTCCCAGACGACCTCCGCCGGGACGGACAGCTCCTCGCCGACCTCGACGTACTCGCCGAGGTCGAACATCTCGTACAGTTCCTTGGTCTCCTCGGTGGCGACGTGGGGTTCGCCGGTGCGGGGGTTGGTGAACGTGAACTCCTCGCCGTTCTCCAGCGCCTCCATGAAGTCGTCGGTGACGCCGACGGAGATGTTGAAGTTCGAGAGGTGGCCCTCGGCGGCGTTGCGGAGGTGCTTTGGCACCTTGCCGTCGTCGGTGATGAGTTCGCGGGCCTCCTCCAGCGCGTCCTTGAAGGAGTTGTGCGTGTAGTCGTCGGGGTCGTTCAGCCGCAGCGAGTGGGCCAGCGACACGTCCTTGTTCTTCGCGTGGATGAACTGGATGACGTCCGGGTGCGAGATGCGCATGACGCCCATCTGCGCGCCGCGGCGCGCGCCGCCCTGTGCGATGGTCTCGCACATCTGGTCGTACGTGCGCATGAACGTGATCGGCCCCGAGGCGATGCCGCCGGTCGATCCGACCGCGTCGCCGTAGGGGCGGAGCCGCCAGAACGCGTAGCCCATGCCGCCGCCGGACTGGAACACCTGCGCGGCCTCCTTGGCCGTCTGGTGGATGTCGTCGATGTCGTCCTCCGGCGAGTCGACGAAGCAGGCCGAGAGCTGCTGCAGTTCGTCGCCGGCGTTCATCAGCGTCGGCGAGTTCGGCATGAAGTCCAGGTTCTCCATCATCCCCCGGAACTCGTCGGCGACCGTCTCAACGTGGTCGCGGATGTCGTCGGGGAGTTCCGGGACGACGGTGTCGTACGCGAACTTGTTGACGTTGTACACCGAGAGCGTCGCCTCGGCGTCGTCGTCGGCGCTGACGCCCTTGCCGAACACTTCCTCGGCGAGTTCGTTGCGCCGCGGGTGGTCGGGTTTGAGCTGGTCGGGCGTGACCGTGACCTCCTCGTCGCGCTTCTCGGCCTCGTAGACGGCCTCGGCGAGCGCGATGTTGCGGGCGACGCGGTCGAACAGGTCCTCCTGTTCCTCGATCAGGTCGCCGTTGGCGTCCTTCCGGAGGTAGCGCGCGGGCAGGATGTTGTGGTACGCGTTGCCCGTCAGACGCTCCTCCAGCGTGTCGCCTTCGGTGCGCTTGATCGGCAGGGTTATCTCGTCGGCGGAGCGCTCCGCGTCGCTCACGCGCCCCACCTCCGAGTCGTGGTTTCGCGGCAGCCAAACGTCGTTGTCGGGATCATTCGTGACGAGGGATACATACTGGAGCCTGGTAATTAAAGCTATCTTTGTCTTATCCAACTGTGTTTTCAGTACAGATGACTCTGGTCGGTTCGTGTCGTCGGCGCGGTCGTCCCCCGGTTCGACGGTCCCAGCTTCCGGGCCATACTGTGACCGGCCGCATTATAATTCTGTGCAAATGGGAAAGTGAAAGTGAAACGCGCGGACGCTCACGCCGTCCCGCGACTGGTGGCGTTCCCGGGGGTGAGAGTGGTTCCGGCGACTGCGCTGTCCTCCGTCCCATACCCGCCGCTACGTCGCCGACGCTGTTAACGCTGTCCGGGACCGACAGCAAGCTTATGGTGAGCGAGTGAGGTGCATGGGGTATGTACAGCACATTCCCGCTGGCGTTGCTCCAGCTCGGCGGCCTGCTCGACTCCCAGCTCGGTCAGCTGCTCGCCGCCATCGTCGCGCTGATCGTCATCGTGCTGGTCGGCCGGATCGTCCTGAGCATCGCCTGGAAGCTGCTGATGGTCGCGGGCGTCGTCGTCGCCGCGCTGTACGGTGCCAGTCTGGTGATGTAGGCGTCGCGGACGCCGGTAACCGCCCAGCGAACCGCCGCGGTCAGACCCCCGCGAGGAAGTTCTCGATCACGTCGTGTCCCGCCGCCGTGAGCACGCTCTCCGGGTGGAACTGCACCGCCTCGATCGGATGCTCGCGGTGGCGGATCCCCATGACGAGTTCGGTCCCGCCGTCGGCCGCCGCGTCGGGGTCGCTCCCCGCGTGGTCGGTGGTCGCCGTCACCGCGAAGCAGTCCGGCACCGCTGTCGCGACCAGCGAGTGGTAGCGCCCGCCACGAAAGCCCTGTTCCAGCCCGGCGAAGACGCCCTCGCCGTCGTGGTGGACGGGGTAGGCCTTCCCGTGGACCGGGTCCGGCGCGCGTCCGACTGCGCCGCCATAGGCGTAGACAGCGGCTTCGAGGCCGAGGCAGACGCCGAGCGTCGGCACCTCCGGGCTGACCTCGCGGAGCACGTCCGTCGTGACGCCCACGTCGCGATCGTTTTTCGGGTGGCCCGGTCCCGGACTGATCACGACCGCGTCCGGGTCGACGGCGCGCACATCGTCCAGCGAGGCGGTGTTGCGCAACACCTCGGTGTCGGCGTGCTCGCTGACGTACTCGACGAGGTTGTAGGTGAACGAATCGAAGTTGTCGACGAACAGGACCGTCGGCTCGTCCGCGTCGCCGGCCGCCGTCGGGTCGCTCATGGCTCCCCTCCCGGCGTCGGTTCGGGCGCGCCGCTCGCGGCACGTTCCCGGTCTTCGATCGCCGCCAGCGCGTCGAGCACGCCGCCCATCTTCTTCTCGGTCTCCTCGTACTCGGCGGCGGGGTCGCTGTCGGCGACGATGCCCGCGCCCGCCTGCACCGTGACGCGGTCGGCGGCCCCGTCGCCGTCCGGCAGCGGCGCGTCGTCCTCGACCGTCGCCGTCCGGATGACGATGGCGAAGTCGGCGTCGCCGGTCCACGAGTAGTAGCCGACGCCGCCGCCGTACGGGCCGCGCGGCTCGGGTTCGAGGTCGTCGATGATCTCCATCGCGCGGATCTTCGGCGCGCCCGACAGCGTGCCCGCCGGGAAGGAGGCCCGCGTCGCGTCGAAGCAGTCGGCGTCGTCGGCGAGCGTTCCGGTCACCGTGCTCTCGATGTGCTGGACGTGGCTGTACTTCAGCACGTTCATGAACTCGTCGACGCGGACGCTGCCGGATTCGCTCACCCGGCGCACGTCGTTGCGCGCGAGGTCGACGAGCATGGTGTGCTCGGCGCGCTCCTTGCCGTCGGCGAGCATCTCGCCGGCGAGCCGGCGGTCCTCGACCGGGCTCGCGCCGCGGTCGCAGGTGCCCGCGATGGGATTTGCCATCACCTCGTCGCCGCGGACGGAGACGAGCGTCTCCGGGCTGGCCCCGACGACATGCAGGTCGTCGTAGCCCAGCAGGTACATGTACGGCGAGGGGTTCACGTCCCGGAGCGCCTCGTACAGGCCGAGGGGGTCCACGTCGCCGTACAGCTCCCGCGTCCGCGAGATCACGCCCTGATAGATGTCGCCGTCGAGGACGTGCTCCTTCGCTTTCCGGACGCTCTCCTCGTAGTCGTCGCGCGGGCCGGCCGTCTCCGCCGCCCGGCGGAAGCCGCCGGGGGTCGGCTCGTCGGCGTCGGCGAGCAGCGACACGACGCGCTCGACCTCCGCCCGAAGGGCATCGTACGTCGCGCCGGCGTCGTCCTCGGGCCGGAGGACGGGCGTACACACCAGCTCCAGCGTTCCGGCCACCTCGTCGAACACGAGCGTCTTCGTGTTCAGCACGAACTGCGCGTCCGGGAACCGGGAGTCGGGGCGCTCGACGCCGACCTCGTCCAGCCAGAGGTCGTAGACGGCGTCGTACGCGAGAAACCCCACGAGTCCGCCTTCGAGGTGCTGGCGGTCCGCGTCGGGGAACCCGCGCAGTTCGGCGTCCGGCAGCGCCGCCCGGAGGGAATCGACCGTGTCGCCGCCGTTGGGCGCGACCAAGTCGCCGTACCGCTCCTCGGCCAGCGTCTCTACCGTCGTCTCGTCGGGGCCGACCGTCACCGCAGCGACCGGGTCGTAGCCCACGAACGAGTACCGCGCGTGCCGGTCCGTCCCGGCGCTTGTCGGCCGGAACGCGCCGTCCGGGTCGCTGGAGGCGGTCTTCTCGGCGCTCTCCAGCAGGAACGAGTAGTCCGCGCGCTCGGCGTCGGTCGTCCGTCCGGTCAGTGCCGCGTACGCAGACAGCGGCGACGCGTCGGCGTCGAGTGCCGCGGCAGCACGGACGACGACCGGCCCCTCGGCGTCCGCCAGCTCGACGAACTCGTTGCGGTCGAGGTTCACGGCCGGACCTCCCCGACCCCGGTTTCCGAGGCGTCGGGTTCGCCCGTCCGCTCGATGAATGCCCGGACGGCGTCGTGGTCCTTCTCGCCGGGCGCTCGCTCGACGCCGCTGGCCACGTCGACGGCGAACGGGTCGACCGTCCGCACGGCGTCGGCGACGTTGTCCGGGGTGAGACCGCCGGCCAGCACCAGCGGCGCGTCCAGCCCCCGCGTCGCTTCGCGGGTGCGCTCCCAGTCGTGGGTCTCGCCGGTGCCCCCGCCGCCCCCCTCGCTCACGGAGTCGACGAGCAACGCGTCGGCGACGCCGTCGTAGTCGGCGGCGCGTTCCGGTTCCGCGGCGTCGACCGACTTGATCACGGCGGCGTCGACCGCGTCGGTGAGGTCAGCGATCGCAGTGGGGGGGAGGTCGCCGTGGGCCTGTACCGCGTCCGGGCCGACGCGGTCGACGAGGTCGGCGGCCGCCGCGGCGCTCTCGGACATCGTCACCAGCACGCTCGTCACGAACGGCGGGACGGCCGCGACGAGGTCGGCCGCACGGTCGGGCGACACCTCGCGGGGCGTGTCGACCGGCACGTCGCAGATCACGCCGACGGCGTCCGCGCCCGCGTCGACGGCCGCCCGGAGGTCGGTTTCGCGGGTGATCCCGCACACCTTCGTCCGCGTCATTTCGCCACGACCGAGCGCAGGTCGGCCAGTTTCTCCGCGGCCGCGCCGGAGTCGATCGCCTCCCGGGCGGCGTCGGCGCCCGCTTCGAGGCTGTCGGCCTCGCCGGCGACGTAGATCGCTGCGCCCGCGTTGGCGAGGATGATGTCGCGTTTCGCACCGGTCACCTCGCCCTCGACGATGCCGCGCATGTCCTCGGCGTTCTCCGCGGGCGTACCGCCCGCGACGGCGTCGATGTCGTGGCGCTCCAGTCCGAGGTCGGCGGGCGAGAGTGTGTACTCCTCGGTCTCGTCGCCGCGGACCTCCGCGACGGTCGTGTCGTCGTGGACCGCGATCTCGTCCATCCCGGAGCCGTGGACGACCAGCGCGCGCTCGACGTCCATCCGGGCGAGCGCCCGGGCGAGGACCGGGACGAGGTCCGGGTCGTACACGCCGACGACCTGCGCGTCCGCCCCGGCGGGGTTCGTCAGCGGCCCGAGCACGTTGAAGATCGTCCGCATCCCGAGTTCCTTCCGCGGGCCGATGACGGCCTTCATCGCCGGGTGGAACACCGGCGCGAGCATGAAGCCGATGCCGTCGCGCTCGATGGCGTCCTCGACGGCCGGCGGCTCGGCCTCGACGTCGACGCCGACCTCCTCCAGCACGTCGGCGCTCCCGGAGGACGAGGAGACCGAGTAGTTGCCGTGCTTGGCGACCGGGACGCCCGCGCCGCCGGCGACGATGGCGCTCGTCGTCGACACGTTGATCGTGTCGTAGTCGTCGCCGCCGGTGCCGCAGGTGTCGACCAGCGGCGTCCGGTCCGGTTCGATGGTACGTGCGGCCGCACGCATCCCCTCGGCGAAGCCGGCGATCTCCGTCTCCGTCTCGCCCTTCGCGCGGAGCGCCGACAGCAACGCGCCGATCTGGGCCTCCGTGGCGTCCTCGAAGACGGCCGACGCCGCCTCGCGTGCCTGGTCCTGTGTCAGGTCCTCCCCGTCCGTGACGCGCTCGATGTGGTGTTGCATGAGTGGATACCGATGAACTACTTCGTCTTGTGATGTACAAATCCGTACATCGCCTTAAGCCTGTCGTCGCAGCGGTCCGCGTCGCCGATCCACACACGGCGGGCGATTTCGAAACCTTCAATTGTACCCACCGGATACGTGGGAATGCAGGCAAGCACCAGTCAGGGTTTGTGGTCTAGTTGGTTATGACACCTCCTTGACATGGAGGAGGCCGGCAGTTCAAATCTGCCCAAACCCACTCCATTCTGCCGACGCTGCTCGCCAGCGTCGGCTGTGTTCGTGTCGTTGGCAGATTTGAACGAGAGAACGCCGAGAGTAGCGAGGCGTTCGCGTTGTTCAAACTCTGCCCAAACCCACTTTTCCGGACGCTACACGACGAGCGCAGCGAGTCGCCTCGGTCGGCTATGGGCAGGTCGAATCAGGTATCCCGTCCGTCCGACCCAATATTTTTGGCAGCAACGATTTATTGGGGGCTGATAGATACTGTCGTACCCGGATAGGAGCGCCGGGTTGCGTGACGGCGACGGGGAACCGCCGCCGATCCGCAGGGGAACTCGCCGCGAGGGGTATCTCCGATCCCGTTTCGGAACTCCAAGCTGTCGGGGGCGTTGCCCCCTTCTCGACGACTGCAGCGTACCGCCCGTATCCACGCTAGTCACACGATCCGACCGTTCTCGGGATCTGAGAATCGGATACTGATTGATGTGGTTCGCCCGCCAACGATCAACTGACCCATGACGTTCCGCAACCTGATCGACCCGCTCCGGGTCGCAGTCGGTGTGTTCATCGTACTCGGGGTCGTCCTGACGGGCGTCGCCGGCTACGCGATACTGACGACCATGGGAGCCAGCTTACAGTTCTCGAACAGCTTCGCAGTCACGGCGATCACCGGCGTTGCCTTCGTCGGAGTTTTTATCGCCCTCTCGAAGGCGCTCTCCCGCAACCGGCCGACACACGACCGCTAGGCACCGAACATCCGTTCCGGGCTCACCACGGTCGCGCCGGACCGAAACGACGTTGCTATCGGGATGTCGCTACCGACGAACGCCGAGCCACAGCGCAGCGACCGTGAGAAGGAACACGACCGTCGAGAGGTCGTAGGACTGCACGAACAGTTCCGACACGGCGACCGCTGAGCCGCCCGCAGTTCCCGCCAGTAGCGTCCCCACCACCGACCCGGTACAGCTCACGCACGTCGCAAGCCCCAGCACTCCGGATACTGCCGTCCGACTGGTATCGGCGAGTGCGGCGTACACAAGCGCTGCCAGTCCCACATAGCCGACGGTCTTGAACGGGACCAGCGTGACCAGAATCCGGCTGTCGCTCAAGACGAGTATCGGCCCCCAGCCAGGGGCGGCGGCACGGACTGCCAGACGACCGCCTCCGCCGGCGGAGGCAAACGAAATAAGTCCGCCCGCCCAGGCGAGCAGGGCGAAGTAGCCCACGGCGGCGACTGCCGCGAGCCATGTGCGCCGCTCGGCAAGCGGTGGGAGCGTCGTCCGGCTGACGGCCAGCACCGTCACGTTCACCCAGACGAACGGGTACACCAGATACCGAGCCGAGATCACCCGAGCGTCCGTCGTCGCAAAGTATGCTGCGACGACGAGCAGTTCGACTGCAGTAAGCAGCACGAACGTACGGGCAGCCCGGGCAAGCGGTCCGAGCGACGCTCCGTCCCGTGTGCCCAGTACTGCCGTCATCCTCAGCTACCTGCGCTCCGAGAGCCGTTCAGCCTGTCGTACGCCACGGCCACGCCCACGAGAAACAGCAGCTCGAGGACGGCGACAGCGATGAGCGGCAGTTCGATGTCGAAGAAGCCGAGAAACGTCCTGAGCTCCAGCACGATGGGAACGCTGATCCCAACGAGCACGAGGACGCCGCCGCGCGTGAGCTTCATACAACCACCCCCACTATCCAGTACACCGCCTCGATGAACACGGGGAAGGTCCCGCTCTCGCCGAACAGTCCGCCGTCGGAGACGATGCTCGCAAGCGGCAGCGAGTAGGCGAGAATCACGAGGACGATGGCGATGGCGGTCCAGAGCCGGAGGTTGTCGAGCACGACCGGGCTCCCGTCCGCCCCCGACAGCGGGGCCGGGAGGCTGTCGTCGACGGGCATCTCTATCGGGTCCTCGATCGCCGACAGGAGGACATTGAACAGGAACAGGACCACCGAGACGAACAGCAGCGTCCCGCCGATGGCCATCTGTATCCGCAGTTCGGTGACCGACCCGATGGTCGCGGAGAAGTCGAAGCTCTGGTACTGCGGTTCGGCGGTCCGGCGCGGGATCCCGAGCAGGCCCGCCCGGTGCATCCCGTTGGACATGAACACCATGCCGATGAACCAGAGCACGACCTGGAACAGCGCGATCGGACGGCTGTACAGCCGTCGCCCGGTCAGCTGCGGGACGAGCCAGTAGGACCCGGCCATCATCGTCAACGCGACCGCCGTCCCGACGGTCAGGTGGAAGTGCCCCGGCACCCACAGCGTGTTGTGCACCAGGTAGTTGATGTTCATCCCCGCGTTGATCATGCCCGAGAACCCGCCCGCGGCGAACATCAGCCCGGCGAGCGCCATGCCGGTAAACGCCGGGTCGCGCCACGGGAGCGACCCGAGCCAGGAGAGGTACCCCTCCCCGCCGCGCTGGCGCGCGCCGTGTTCCATGCTCGCGACGACGGTGAACGCGGTCAGGAGGCTCGGCAGCAGGAGGAACATCGTGTTCGTCATCGCGATGAACTTGAACCCCTCGGCGATGCCGGGGTCGAGATACTGGTGATGGATCCCGACCGGCGTCGACAGCAGGAGAAAGAGCACGAACACGACGCGGGCGAGCGGGTCGCTGAACAGCCGGCCGCCGGCCAGCTTCGGGAGGATGGTGTACCACATCAGGTAGGCGGGCATCAGCCAGAAGTACACCACCGGGTGACCGAAGTACCAGAACAGCGTTCTGGTGAGCAGCGGATTGACTGTCTCGATGAGCCCGAACGACCACGGGATGAGGAAGACGACGACGGAGACGGCGACGCCGATGGTCGACAGATACCACATCAGCATGGTCGTCAGGACCATGAACGTCTGCAGCGGGATCCGCTCGTCCGGGTTGTCGGACCGCCACGAACGGTACGCGAGGAACCAGTCCGCGCCGGCGATCCACGTGCCGACGATGAACATCGCCAGGCCGATATAAAACAGCGGATGGGCCTGCAGCGGCGCGTAGAACGTGTACAGTACGTCGGCGCTCATGTCGAGACTCGGGAACAGCCCCGCGACGATGGCGACCGCCGCAAACACCGCGCCGGTCGTCGACAGGCCGAACCAGGCCCATGTGAGCCTGATGTTTGGCATGGGCCGTTCGAGGCTCCGCGTGACCGCCCAGGTGAACAGCCCGAGCAGGAAGAAGATCGTAAAGACGAGTGCGAGAAGCACCCCGTGGCCGGTCAGAACGGTGTAGTAGTCGGTCGAATCGATGATCCGGAGGTAGCCGGTGCGGTGGAGCGCCTGGATGAGACCGAAAAACGCCCCGATACCCAGCGCGGCGAACGATACGACCAGCGTCGCCCTGACGACGCGCGCCTCGTCGGGATAGCGGTCTACGAACGTCGACATCTCAGCCGCTCACCTCCGTTCCGTTGAACTCGGTCCGGGGCACGACACGCAGCGTCCCCTCCATGCCGTGGTGTCCGCCGCCGCAGTACTCGTTACAGAGCAGACCGTACTTGCCCGGACTGGACACTTCGACCGTGATCGTGGCGACCTCTCCGGGGATCGCCATCGTGTTGGCGTTCGTCCCGACCACTTCGAACCCGTGGATCACGTCCGCCGACGTGACGTGGAAGGTCACGGTGCTGTTTGCCGGCACCTCGATCGGTTCCTGTGTCCCGGGCTGGAACATGTACTGTCTCGCGATCACGTACACGTCGTACTCGCCGTCACCGCTCTCGTAGACGCCGGGGTCGCTGAACTTCGGGTGCTGGTCGAGCGCGTTCGGGTCGACGGTGCCGCCCTCGTCGTCGACCATGGCGACGCCGGCACCGACGGCCCCGTAGGCGACGGTGGCGATGAACCCGACGATCAGGAGGAGTGCCAGGCCGAGCCAGAGCTTCTCGTAGTCGTGGATCTCCATGTCAGCCCACCACCGTGAGTTCGCCGCCGAGGAACTCGACGAAGTACATGAACACCCACATCCCGACCAGGATGAGGAAGTACACCAGAATGATCGACAGCGTCCCCACCGGGTCGAACTCGTCGTGTGACAGTTCCCGTTCCACGTCGCTTGGCGCGGAGCCGACCACGTACCCCCTTGGACGCTCCGGGTCGTCGCCGGTCGCCGAATCGGTCTCCGTTTCTATCGACATAAATCTTCGTACGAACAGGGGGTATATATTGCACCGTCGGATTCTCAGTTGTTGAGAACTGGGGAAATCACGTAATACTCCCCCGGACGAACGGGGTGTATGGTGACTACTGGAGACGGAACGACACTTAAAAAAGCCCTGTCGAACGCTTCGCCCCGGACGATGAGTTTCCTGGCGCTGCTTGCACTCGCTCCCGCAGCGGCGTTCGCGGCGAGCAAGAACCCGTACGCCGGCGCGATCACGTCGGTCAACGTCGTGCTCATCTTCGGGAGCATCTACCTCCTCGTCTCGCCGACGGCGACCGACCACGGCCACGAGGAGCACGACGCCGCCTGACCGGGATGTACGCCCCCCTTCACGGACAGGGTGTGGCGGTCCCGTCCGGGAACGTCGACGCGCTGGTCTTTCTGGCCGTCGGCTTCCTCGGCGGTGCTCACTGCCTCGGCATGTGTGGCCCGCTCGTGAGCGTGTACGCCGACCGACTCCGGGCGCAGGAGGGTGCCGAAGCGACGCGTCTCACCGTCCGGCAGGTGCGTCAGCACCTCCTGTTCAACCTCGGGCGGACGGCCGGCTACGCCGCCGTCGGCGCATCCCTCGCCGCCCTCGGAGCCGTTACCGTCGGTGCAGCGCGGGAACTCCTCGCGGTGGGCCGGGGGGTACAGGCGGCGACTGCGGTCCTGACCGGCGGCTTCATC
Source organism: Halostella salina (assembly GCF_003675855.1). NCBI lineage: Archaea > Methanobacteriati > Methanobacteriota > Halobacteria > Halobacteriales > Natronoarchaeaceae > Halostella > Halostella salina. The sequence goes on from NZ_RCIH01000006.1 coordinate 137,127, forward strand.
GTCGTCAGCGGGCTCACGTACGTCGGGGGTACTGCGACGCATCCGTCCCTCGGCCCGCTCGACGAGGTGTTCGGCCGGGTGAGTGGGCTGCTGACCCGTCGCGTCGACGCGTACGTCGGGACCGCCCGGATCGCCGGGCTCGGCGTCGTCCACGCGCTGCTTCCCTGTCCAATAACGTATCCGGCGTACGCGTACGCGTTCGCGCTGGGTGATCCGACCCGTGCCGCGCTGCTGCTCGCGCTCGTCGGCCTCGGGACGCTTCCGACCCTGTTGGTGTACGGGACCGTGTTCGGCTCGCTGTCGGCGAACCGACGCGTGAATCAGGTGCTTGGCGTGCTCTTTGTCGTCCTCGGCTACCTCCTGCTCGCGCACGGGCTCGACCTGTTCGGCGTCGACGTGCCGCGCCTCGCCCTGCCGCTCCCGTCGCCGGAGTACCCGCTGGCCACACTCCCACCATGAGCCGATCCACCACCGCAGCGGACGACAGCAGCGACGACGCGTGTACCCTCTGTGACCTCCCGACGCCCGACCCGCCGGTCGCCGACGCTGACGTCGAGGGCGGCTACTGCTGCCGGGGCTGTCTGGAGGTCGCCCGGACGCTGGACGACGTGGCGGCGGCGGACGCCGAGACGGTGCGGGACGAGCACGACGCCGGTTCCGACGACGTGCCCGAGGACGCCGACCACACGTTCCGTTCCGTCGACGGGATGCACTGTGCCACCTGCGAGACGTTCATCGAGTCGGCCGCAGCCGACGTCGACGGCGTGTATGGCGCGGAGGCGAGCTACGCCACCGACATGGTGCGTGTGACCCACGACGGCGACGGGGACCTGGACGCGCTCGACGAGACGCTGTCGCGGTACGGCTACGCCGTCTCGGCGCCCGACGACACCGGGGACGACGACCGCGCGGACGCCGCTATCGCTCGCTTTCTCATCGGCGGCGGCATCTTCGGGATGATGGTGATGCTGTGGTACGCACTCTTCCTGTACCCGACCTACCTCGGCTTCGACCCGCTCGTCGACCTGGGTGGGTTCGACGGGCTCTACCTCTTCGGCAACGTCTGGCTCATGAGCTCCATCGTCCTCTTCTACACGGGCTATCCGATCCTTCGCGGCGCGGTCGTCAGCCTCCGTGCGGGACAGCCGAACATGGACCTTCTGGTGTCGATCGCGGCGACGAGTTCGTACCTGTACAGCACGGTCGCGGTCGTCGCCGGACGGACGCACGTGTACTTCGACGTGACCGTCGCCATCGTGCTCGTGGTCACCCTCGGCAACTACTACGAGGACCGGATCAAGCGCACGGCCGCCAGCGGGCTCTCGGAGCTGACCGACGCCCGCGTCGAAGACGTGACCCGCGTGACGGCCGCGGGCGACCACGAGACGGTCCCCGTTGGAGCGCTTGCGCCCGGGGACCGCGTGCTCGTCAGGCCCGGGGAGCGCGTCCCGGTGGACGGTGAAGTGGTCGAGGGGACCGCCGCCGTCGACGAGTCGCTGATCACCGGGGAAGCCGTCCCCGAGACCCGTCGCCCGGGCGACCGCGTGCTCGGCGGGACGGTCGTCACGGACGAGGCGCTCGTCGTCGCTGTCGGCGACGACGCGACGAGCACGCTGGACCGCCTCGTGGACCGCCTCTGGGCGATCCAGAGCTCGCGCTCCGGCGTCCAGCGGCTCGCCGACAAACTCGCAACCCTGTTCGTCCCGACGGTGCTCGTCCTCGCGGCGGCCGCGGCGGCGTCCGCGCTGCTCACCGGGGCGCAGTTCACCGAGGCCCTGCTCGACGGCCTGACTGTCCTCATCGTCTCCTGTCCGTGTGCGCTGGGGCTGGCGACGCCGCTCGCGGTGGCCGCTGGCATCCGGGACGCGTCGGACCGGGGGATCGTCGTCGCCTCCGACGAGGTGTTCGAGACCGCCCCCGACGCCGACGTGGTAGTCTTCGACAAGACCGGCACGCTCACCGACGGGCGGATGACGGTCCGGACGGTCGTCGCCGACGACTGCGGGTCCGACGGCGACGAGACGGTGCTGGCACGCGCCGCCGCGCTGGAGCGCTACTCGTCACACCCCATCGCGTCGGCGATAGCGGCGGCCGCCGACGACGTCCCGGACGCCACCGACGTCGAGACACACGACACCGGCGTCACCGGCGTCGTGAACGGTGAGACGGTCGTCGTCGGCCATCCACGTCTCGCAGCGTCGCACGGGATCGACCGCACGGCGTCGGCGGACGACGCGGTCGCGGCCGCCCGCGAGGACGGGGACGTGCCGGTAGTCGTCGGATGGGACGGTCGCGTCCGCGGCGTGGTCGTCGTCGGCGACACCCCTCGCCCCGGTTGGCAGTCGATCGTCGCGGACCTCGCGGCCGACCGCGAGGTGGTCGTGTTGACCGGCGACCACGAACGGGCCGCCGCCCGGTATCGGTCGGACCCGAACGTGTCCGAAGTGTTCGCGGGCGTGCCGCCACAGGCCAAACAGGAGACCGTGGAACGCCTGCAAAGCAGAGGGACGGTCGCAATGGTCGGCGACGGGAGCAACGACGCGCCGGCGCTCGCGGCGGCCGACGTCGGCCTCGCGCTCGGGACGGGCACCGACATCGCCTGTGACGCTGCCGACGCCGTGCTGGTCCGGGACGACCTCGGGGCGGTCGCCGACGTGTTCGCGGTTGCCCGCGGCACGAACGCCCGGATCCGGCACAACCTCGGCTGGGCGTTCCTCTACAACGCGGTCGCCATCCCGCTCGCGGTGTTCGGCCTGCTGAACCCGCTGTTCGCAGCCGTCGCCATGGGAACGAGCAGCCTGCTCGTCGTCGCGAACTCGTCGCGGGTGGTAGCATGACCGACGAACGCCGCTTCGACGGGCGTACCAGTTCGGCTTTGACCGATCGGTCGCAAGGATCGCGTATGCGACGACGGCAGTATCTCCGATCGGTCGCCGGGGTGAGCGGCGCGGCAGCTGGGTTCGCCGGCTGTCTCGGCACCGGACGTTCGGACACGACGCTCGGCGAACCGGACCGACAGGTCGAGAGCGAGGACCTCCAGTATCCCGCGTGGGGACAGCGCGTGCCCGACGTGACGCTCCCCGACCCGCTCGACGGCGGCGAGGTCGCCGTCCGCGACGTGGAGACGCCGAGCCTGCTCACGTTCTTCTACAGCCACTGTCGGACGATGTGTCCGGTGCTGATAAGCGCCCTCCGGAACGTCCAGACCCACGCGACGAACGAGGGGTACGCCGACGAGGTGGCGTTCCTCCCGGTCACGTTCGACCCGGCGCGCGACGACGCCGACCGGCTCCGGTCGTACGCTGACCGGATGAACGTCGACGCGACGGCCGGGAACTGGCGGTTCCTCCGCCCCGAGGGCGAACAACGGGCGGAGGCAGTCGTCACCGAGGAGTTCGGCGTCGCGTTCGAGCGCACGCCAGCGAAGGACGGCGACGGCTACATGTTCACGCATCTCGGGCTGATCCTGCTCGTGAACGCCGACGGCTACGTCGAGCGGGCGTACCGTGGCGACTCGCCCGACTCCCAGACGATCATCGACCACCTCCAGCGCCTCCGATGAAGCGGCGACGGTTGATCGGCGGGATGGCCGGACTGACGGTCGCGGGGGCCGGCGGATGGGCCGCACTCACCGGGTCCGAGGACGGTAAGTCGGTCGCCGTCGAGATGGCGACGATAGCTGCGCGCGGGTCCAGCGAGGGCCGGCGGACGGTCCCCGTGCAGGACGGCGTGGCAGTGGTCGACCTGTTTGCGACGTGGTGTGCCCCCTGCGAGGAACAGATGGACACGCTGTCCGCCCTCCACGACGAGTTCGGCGACCGCGTCGCGTTCGTCTCGGTCACCAACGAACGGTTCGGGAGCACGTTCTCCCGGGACGATCTCCGAACGTGGTGGGACACCCACGGCGGGGAGTGGACGCTCGGCCACGACCCGGAGAGCAACCTGATGCGGACGCTGGGAGTCGACGGGCTTCCGTACCTCGCCGTCACCGTCGACGGGGCCGTAACGTGGAGCGAACGCGGGCTGACCGACCGTTCGACGCTTCGGTCCCGGATCGAGGCCGCCCTCGCCGATGAGTGACGCCGCGTTCGCCGGGACGGTCGGGTTCGCGGTGGGGGCGGGGCTGACGACGTTCTTCGCCCCGTGTGCCTACCCGCTGTTGCCCGGGTACGTCGGATACTACGCGAGCAGCGACGGCGGGGACGTGTCCCATCAGCGGCCGCTGATCGACGGGGTCGTCGCCGCCGGCGGTGCGGTCCTCGCGTTCGTCGCTGTCGGCGCGGTCGTGTTCCTGCTCGGGCAGCGCGCGGTCGCAGACATCGCCCTCGTGGAGCCGCTCGTCGGCGTCGGCCTCGTGGCGCTGGGGGTGGTGACGCTCGCCGACCGTGCGCCCGAGGTGCGCGTGCCGCTGCCCGAGCGTCCGGAATCCCGGGTTCAGTACGGGGTGTTCGGCGCGGTGTACGCCGTCGCCGCTGCGGGCTGTGTGGTGCCGGTGTTCCTCGGCGTCGTGATTCAGGCGATCGCGCTGGGGCCGGTACGCGGCACGGTCGCGTTCGCGGCGTACGCGCTGAGCGTCGCCGCGCCGCTGGTCGCCGTGACCCTGCTCGCGAGCGCCGGTCTCGACGTCTGGCGCGACCTGGGCCGCTACGCCGGGTCGGTTCGACTCCTCGCCGGGACCGTCATGGTCGGCGCGGGTTGCTGGCAGCTGTACCTCTCGGTCGTCGTCCTCGACGTGCTGTGAGCGTGCTATCGGCGAGTCCGTGACCCGCCCAGGTGGCGTGCCGGTTGTGCTAGGCCTTTCAGTGCCGAGACCGTACACAGGAACATGGCAAGCGTAATCGTCGTCGGCGGCGGCCCCGCCGGCCTGAGCGCGGCACTGTTTACCAGCAAGAACGGACTCGACACGACGGTGTTCGACACCGACAAGACGTGGATGCACAAGGCCCACCTGTTCAACTACCTCGGCATCCGGAGCATGGACGGCGACGTGTTCCTCGACCGTGCCCGCGAGCAGGCGACCACCGACCACGGCGTCGACCTGCAGGAGGGCGTCGAAGTGTCCGCCGTCGAGCAGGACGGCGACAGCTTCGTCGTGACCGCGGACGGTGAGGACCACGAGGCCGACTACGTCGTCCTCGCGACCGGCGCGAACCGCGACCTCGCGGAGGACCTTGGCTGTGCGTTCACCGACGAGGACGTGGTCGACGTGAACGTCTCGATGGAGACGAGCGTCGACGACGCCTACGCCACGGGCGCGATGGTCCGCGCCGAGGAGTGGCAGGCGATCATCTCCGCCGGCGACGGCGCGGCCGCGGCGCTGAACGTGCTCAGCAAGGAGAAGGGCGAGCACTTCCACGACTTCGACACGCCCGACACCGCCGCCCAGCGGTAGACGGTGGCCGTCTCGTTCCCGCATCGTCTGTCAAACGACCGTTTTAGTTAACCGGAGTGTCATGTAACTCGACCCCGTAGTGTCGGGTGATGCAAGGGTTGGTCCCCACTGACGATCGCATCGCTGGTTCGATAACTCCCGGCGTCGCCGTCCATGGGGTGGTATCGTGACCCGCCTTGGTCGTCTGGCCGGCGCTTCGCTCGCCGCCCTCCTCGTCCTCTCGACGGTCGCCGGCGCGGTCGCGGTCCCGGTCGTTGCGGCCGACGACCCGACGTTCGAGGATCAACTCATCCCCGGACACCAGAACGAGACCGTCGAGATCGTGATCTCCGTCGATGATTCGGACCCGGTCAACCTGTCCATCGGCTCGGAGGAGGAGGGGTTCCTGGCCACGGCGGTAGTCGCCGACCGCGACGGTGACGGTACCGTCACGGTCGAACTCGACCTCTCGGAGGCGGGCGACCCCGGCCCGAACTACGCCGCGCCGTACCTCTCCGTCTCCGAGGGCGATCGCATGTGGGAGGCGACGCAGGAAACCGAGGCGATCGAAACGCCGCTCCCTCCCGCAACGTACCAGCTGACGCTCGGGCCGATGGACGATCCCGACAGTATCGGGTCGCTTGCGGTCAACGAGGCCCCCGACGATTCGCCGTCGGAACCGGCCGTCCCGAACCGCTTCGACTACGAAGGGGAGGGGATAGCCCTGACCAACGGCTCCGAGCGGACCATCTCGGGGCAGACGGAACTTGAGCCCGGGTCAAAACTGCTGGTTCGCCTCGACCTCGGCGGGGCTGACACCGGGACGCCGTACCTGATCGAGGACGATCCGACGGTCGGGGAGAACGGGTCGTTCACGGCGACGTTCGACCTGCGCGCGGTCCCGGCCGTGAGCCTCGGCGACGTGACCCTTCTCGACGACGGCAGGGAACTCGCGAGCGCCGACGTGGTCGTCACCGAAGCCGACTCGAACGAGTCGGCCGCCGGCGCTCCGGCGTCGTGTCCGGGCGCGACCACGACCGAACCAGCCGACGGCGACGACGCGGAGAGCGGCGGCGCTGACGACCCGAGCGGCGACGAGGCAGAACGCGGTGGTGACGACGGCACCGGCGACGACAGTGACTCCTTCCCCGTCGTGCCCGCCGCCTTCGCCGGTGGCACGGTCGTCCTCGGCGGTGCCGCGGTCGCGTATCGGCTCCGCTAGTTCCCCCGCCCGACCTCTCCGTTTTCCGAGAGTCTCCGATAACCGTCACTGGGGTTCTTACCGTCCGAGAACGAAGAGTCGCCGATCACTGCAGTGAGTCGACCAACACCGAACGGCCCGGCGACAGTGCTGTACGTCGGGTCGGACCCGGGACACGCCGAGAGCGCGGCCACCGCACTCGAAGCGGAACTCTCCGGAACCGCGGTGGACCCCGTCGTCGGGGTCGACGCCGCGCTGTCCCGAACCGCCGACGACGGGGTCGCCTGCGTCGTCAGCGAGCACGACCTCCCGGACGGGACCGCGCTGGAGCTGCTCGACCGGCTCAGGGAGGCCTCGACGGTTCCGTTCGTGCTGTTCGCCGCACGCCCCGGCGAACGGACCCTTCGGAGGCTGTACGACTATCGGGCGACGGACTTCGTCGCTCGCACTGACGACGGGCAGTACGTCGCGCTGGCGGCGAGCGTCCGCCGGGCCGCCGGCCCGACGGGCGATCACGACGGCGGCCCACCAGCGGCCGATCAGCCCCCCGAGCCGTCGGTCGAGGCGGTGCTCGGGCGGGTTTCAGACGCGTTCTTCGCGCTCGACGACGACTGGCGGTTTACCCACGTCAACGACCGCGCCGAGGCGGTGCTCGGACGGACCGCCGAGGAGATACTCGGCGAATCGATCTGGGAGGCGTTCCCCGGGATCCGCGACTCGACGTTCGAGGCGAAGTACCGCGAGGCGATGGCCGAGGAGCGGACCGTCAGCTTCCGGGAGTTCTTCCCGCCGCTGTCGGCCTGGTTCGAGGTCCACGTCTACCCGTCGTCGGACGGCCTGTCGGTGTACTTCCGCGACGTGACCGAACAGGAGCGCCTGCGCGAGGAACTGCGCGAGGAGCGCGCGCTGAAGCGCCGCATCGTGGAGACCAGCCCCGTCGGCATCACCGTCCTCGACGCCGACGGCCGGTTCCGGTTCGCCAACGAGTACGCGGAGGAGCTGCTCGGCCGTTCGCGCGAGACGATCCAGGAACTCCGGTACAACGCCGACGAGTGGGACATCGTCGGTCCCGACGGGGAGCCGGTGCCGGACGAGGAGCTCCCGTTCCGGCGCGCGTTCGACGCCGAGGAGCAGTTCGTCGACCAGGTGATCGGCGTCGCCCGGCCCGACGGGGAGCGCGTCTGGCTGTCGGTCAACGGCACCCAGCTGTACGACCCTGAGGACGAACTGCACCGCGTCGTGCTGACGCTGGAGGACGTGACCGAGCGCCGCCGTCGCGAGGCGGGGCTGCGAACGCTCACCGGACTCGCGAGGGACCTGCTGGCGGCGGAGGACGCGGACGAGATGGCCGAGACGGCGGCCGGGCGCGCACGCGACGTGCTCGACCTCCCGGCGACCGCCGTCGCGCTGTACGACGGGGAGGGCGGCCGGCTGGAACTCGACGGCGGGACGCTCCCCGCCGACGACGCCGGGCCGGTCGACGGGTCGGGCACCGCCTGGACGGCGTTCGCCGACAGCGACACCCGTCGCTACCACGACGCCGACGACAGCCCCTTCACCGACGGCATCGCCGTCCCCCTCGGCCGCCACGGCGTGTTCGTCGCGGGGACGGCCGACGGTGGCACCGTCGACGGAACGACCGCGGAGACGGCGACGCTGCTGGCGGCGACGCTTCGCTCCGCGCTCGACCGCGCCGAGCGGGACCGCGAGCTCCGCGAGCAGGAGGCGGAACTGGCCGAGCGAAACGACGCCCTCGAACGGGCCGACCGCATCAACGAGGTGATCCGGAACGTCCAGCGCGCGCTCGTCGGCGCGACCACCCGGGCCGAAATCGAGTCGGCGGTGTGTTCCGAACTCGCCGACGCCGGTCCCTATTCGCTCGCCTGGATCGGCGAAGGCGACCCCGGTTCGAACCGTATCGAGGCGCGGGAGCGCGCGGGTGACGACGACGGCTACCTCGACGCCGCCGAACTGACGCTGGACGGCCCGGCGAGCGAACTGCCGCCGACGGCGCGGGCGCTCCGCAGCGAGGAGCCACAGGTCGAGACCGACCTGGCCAGCGATCCCCCGTTCGCCGACTGGCGGCGGGCGGCGCTGACCCGCGACTTCCACTCGATCGCCAGCATCCCGCTGCGGTACGGTGAGTCGACGTACGGCGTCCTGACCGTCGTCACCGAGCGCCCCGACCGCTTCGAGAGGACCGAGTGGGAGGTGCTCGCCGAACTCGGCGACACGGTCGCCCACGCGATCAACGCCGTCGAGACCAAGAACGCGCTGGTCAGCGACGCCCTCGTCGAACTGGAGTTCCGGATCGCCGACCCCGACCTCGTCCTCTCGTGGGGGCTCGTACAGGAGGAGGGGCGCTTCGAGTTCAAGGGCGTCGTCCCGAACGACGACCACGGTCGCCTCTTTTTCACCGTCAGCGACCTCTCGTCCGACCGAGTGGCGGAGTTCGCCGCGATGGCCTCCGAGGTGACGAACCTGTCGGTGATCGCCGACCGCGGCGACCGGACGCTGTACGAGGCGGACCTGACCGGCGACAGCCTCACCCGGACGGTGCTCGACCACGGTGGCGTCCCCCGCGAGATGACGGCGACCGACGGCGACGTGCGTCTGGTCGTCGACCTGGCGGCGGATGCGGACGTGCGCGAGTTCGTGGAGGCGTTCCGGTCCCGCTACGAGACCGCCGAACTCGTCCGTCGCCGGGAGCGCGAGCGACCGGGTCGGACGGCCGCGGGGTTCCGCGCCGAACTGGAGGAACGGCTCACCGACCGGCAGGCGGAGGTGCTCCGGAGCGCGTACCTGAGCGGGTTCTTCTCGACGCCGCGTGACCGCACGGGCAGCGAGATAGCCGAATCGCTCGACGTGGCCCAGCCGACGTTCAACAACCACCTCCGGGCCGCCCAGCGGAAGCTCCTCACGCTCCTGTTCGACGAGGAGTGACGGCCGAACAACCCCGCGTCACTCGCCGTCCGGCGGCCCGTTGACCGTCTCGTGCATCCCGACGACGAGCGCCGGCACGACGACCATGAAGATGTGCTCCTCGACCGGGATGCCGAGGAAGTCGACGCCCGTTCGGAGTTCGATCGAGAACACCCCGACGCGGAGCGTGTACCAGTCCCAGACGTAGGCGATCGGGTACAGCGCGGCGACGGTTCGGCCGGCGCGGCGGAGCGCGTCCGCGCGGACGAGCAGGGCGAGCGCGACGCTCCCGAACGCGACCTCCGTGACGAGGTACGTGTACGGTCCGAAGACGCCGATGTCCGGCAACACGGGACTACGTTCGGACCCCGCCCCCTAATTTCGTGGTGTGACACGCATACTCAAGGTGTGAACTTTCAAGGCCGTCGGGTGTGAAGTTCCACCTGTGAGTACGATGGATATTGCTGACATTGCCACCCGGGAGTACGTCGATGTCGATGCCGAAACGCGCCTCGGGAAGGTCCGGTCGCTGTTCGAGGACCAGAACCCGAAAGGGATCATCGTCACCAAGGACGGGAAGTACGAGGGCGTGATCGGCGAGCGCCAGCTGCTCCAGTCCCACGTGGAGGACGACACGAAGGTGGCCGCGCTGGTCAAGCCCAGTCGGAACGCCCCCGCGCCGAAGGTCGAGCGGACCGAGGACATCCGCGAGACCGCCCGCGTGCTGGTCGAGGGCGGCACCAAGGTCGCGCCGGTGTTCGAGGGCGGCGACCTCTGGGGGATCATCACCGAGGACGCGATCCTCGAGGCCGTGCTGGAGAACCTCGAAGCCCTCGACGTCGGCCAGATCTACACCGAGAACGTGTTCACCGTCACCGAGGACGACGGGATCGGGAAGGCGATCAACCTGATGCGGGAGAACGGCATCTCGCGGCTCCCGGTCGTCGACGAGGACGGGATGCTCTCCGGCGTCGCGACGACCCACGACATCGTCGACTTCGTCACCCGGAACGAGCAGCGGATCACCGGCAAGGGCGACCGAGCCGGCGACCTGGACCGGATGCTCGACATCCCCGTGTACGACGTGATGTCCAGCCCGGTCGCGACCACCACCGTCGACGAGAGCGTGCGGGAGGCGGTCGCGCGGATGCTCGACAACGACTACTCCGGACTCGTCGTCACCCCCGAGGACGACGACCGCGTCGTCGGCGGCGTCCTGACGAAGACCGACGTGCTCCGGGCGCTGACCTACACCGAGGAGGACCACATGGACGTGCAGATCACCAACATCAACCTCCTCGAAACCATCTCGCGGCAGGACATCCGCGAGAGCATCGAGCAGGTGGCCGACAAGTACAGCGAGATGCAGGTCCGCCACGCGCACGTCCGCCTCCACGAGCACAAGGAGAAGCTCCGCGGCACGCCGCTGATCCTCTGTCAGATCCGACTGCGGACGAACCGCGGGCAGATGGCCGGCACCGGCGAGGGGTACGGCGCGAAGCAGGCGTTCCACGTCGCCCTCGACAAGCTGGAGCGCAACGTCCTCGAACAGAAGGGGATGCAGAGCGACGAGGAGTACCGCGGCCAGCTCCTCCGGAAGCTCGGCGAGCTGTAAGCCGGGACGCAGGTCCCGCCGCGCGGTTTTTCTTCCCGCGACGCCTGCTAGGGGCATGGACTCGAAACCGATCCGGGAGCGTCGCCGCCGCCCGCACGAACCGACCACCCGGGACCTAACCGATCTGAATCGACGGCTGTACGCGACCGAGCGCCGGCTCCGGCAGGTGGAAGCGGCGCTGAACGAGGTCGCACGGCGGAGCGGCGGCGTGTCGGTGAGCCACCCCTGCACGCGCTGTGGCGGGAGCCTGCTGGTCGTGGTCGACGGCGAACTCCGGTGTCCGGCGTGTGGCGTCCGGGAACGCCTCTGACTACGGCTCGTCCGCCGCGACCAGCCCCTCGTCGGCGATCCGGAACCCCGCGGTCTCGCCCGCCGCCTTCGACCGGTGTTTCTCCAGCGTCGCCCGGCGCTTCCCGCCGCGGAAGCGGTCGACCCGGAGGACGGTGCCGGTCCAGTGTTCCAGCGTGTGCCCGCCAAGCGGCCGCGTCCGGTCGCTGTCGGGGTCGGAGAACACCTGATTGGTGACGACCACGGCGAGGTCGTGTCGCCGGGCCAGCGACAGCAGGTGGGTCACCTGCCGGGCCACGTCCCGAAGCGCCTCGCCGTCGTCCCCGTCGGCGGTGCGCTCCAGCCGGTAGAACCCCGTTGCGCTGTCGAGGACGATCAGGTCCGCCTCCTCCGCGAACTCCTCGGCGTCGCGGACCGCCTCGGCCTGCTCGTCGAAGTCCATCGCGGATTCGACGACGATCCGCGAGGTGATATCCTCGACGGCTCCGCCGTCGGCCCGCGACGCCGCGAGCTGTTCGAAGCGGTCGAGCGACAGCCCCTCGGTGTCGATGTACACCGCGAGGCCGCCCGCCGCGGCCGCCTCGACGGCGCCCGAGAGGGCGAGGTTGGTCTTGCCCGCCGCCGGCTGGCCGTACACCTGCGTGACGGTGCCCCGCTCGAAGCCGCCGCCGAGCAGTTCGTCGACGGGACTGCAGCCGGTCGGGACGGGCGTCTCGTCGTTCACGCCGCGGCGTAGGCGCGTTCTCGGCAAAAAGCCCCCGGTCCGGACAGGCTCCCGCGTGCCGCCCACGGAGCGCTTAACTGCGACGCGGCCGAACCGCCGCGAGTGATAGTCGTCGCGACCGGGGACTTCGAACTGTACCACGGCGTGGTGAACGAGCTGCGCGACCGCGGCGTGACGTTCACCACGATCGAGCCGGACGACCCGCTCCCGGAGGGGACCGAGGTGCTGCTCGTCGGCGAGGACGACGACGTGTCACCGGCCGAACTCCCGGGCGACGTGACCGTCGTGACGGCCGCGCCCGACAGCCCCCGGCGAGCCGTCGAGTCGGCGCTCGCCGCACTCCGCGGCGAGGGCGGGCGCACCGTCGTCGGCGTGGACCCCGGGACCCGGCCCGGGATCGCCGTCCTCGCAGGCGAGACGGTCGTCGCGGCGTTCCACGTCCCGCTGTCGGAGGCGGTCGAGACGGTCCGCGAGGAGGTCGCGGACGCCCCCGACCCCGTCGTCCGTGTCGGCGACGGCGCGCGCCTGCAGGGGGCGACGATCGTCAACGAACTGGACGACGTGCGCGTCGAACTCGTCGACGAGACGGGGACGACGCCGTACCTCGGCACCGGCGCGCGCGGCATGGGCGACGTGCTCGCCGCGGTGAACATCGCCCGCATCGAGGGCGACACCGTCGACGAGCGCGAGATCGAACCCACCGAGGGCGAACTGAAGGTGATCAAGGACCGCTCGCGCGAGCAGTCCGACCGGAACCGCGCCATCGACGAGGACCTCGCCCGGCGGGTCGCCAGCGGCGACCTCACCATCGATGAGGCGCTTGACGAGCACCGCGACGGGTAGCTCGGCGCTCGCGTCCGCAAAAGCATCGGAAAAGCGGGGTCGCGGACGCGCCGAGCTACCCGTCGACGGACCGCTCCGCCCGGGCCATCACCTCGCGGACCGGGAGCCCCGTCTCGCGGGCCACGGCCAGCGCGTCGTCGTACTCGGCGCTCACGTCGTACACCTCGCCGGCGTCGTCGCTGGCCACCTTCACCGAGACCTCGTACTCGTCGCCGTCGACCGACAGCGTCGCCGTCTCGAAGTCGCGCTCGGCGATCCAGCGATGGCTCGCCCCCGCCTCGCGGACGCCGAGCGTCCCCGTCTCCTCGGCGAGGCGGCGGGCGACGGCGCGGGCGTCCTCGGGCTTTGCGATCACCTTCACGAGATGGCCCGGGCGGGACTTCTTCATCGTCGTCGGCACGACCGTCACGTCCCGCGCGCCGGCGTCGGCGAGCGTCTCCTGCAGGCTCCCGAGCACCTCGGGAGCTACGTCGTCGACGTTCGTCTCGAGCACCGCCACGTCGTCCCGGACGAGCGACCCGTCGCGCTCGGCGTCCGCCGTCGCGTCCGACGGTTCCTCGCCGACGACCGCCCGCAGGACGTTCGGATGGTCCGGGAACTCGTAGCCGCCCGCGCCGTAGCCCGCCGTCGTCACGTCCAGCGCCGGGAGTTCCGGGACCCCGTCGGCGAAGTGGGCGAGGACCGCCGCGCCCGTCGGCGTGATCAGTTCGGCGTCGACTGGACCGCCCCGCAGCGACCAGTCCGCGCGCTCGGCTATCTCGACGACTGCGGGGGCCGGCACAGGATAGACACCGTGGCTCATCTCGACCTCGCCGCCGCCCGCCCGCACCGGCCCGGTCACGACGCGGTCGACGCGGAGGTCGTCCAGCAGGAGCGCCGCCCCGACCACGTCGGCGATGGCGTCGTCGGCCCCGACCTCGTGGAAGTGCGTTTCGGAGAGGTCGGTGCCGTGGACCGCCGCCTCCGCCTCGCCGAGGATCCGGAAGGTCGCTTTCGCGTCCGCCAGGACGCCCTCGGGCAGGTTCATCTCCTCGACGACCTCGACGACTTCCTCGTACGTGCGGAGCGGACCGCTCCCCTCCGCGCGGTCGTGGGAGTGGTCGTGATCGCCGTGATCGTGGTGGTGTGCGTGGTCGTGATCGGCGTCGCGGGAGTGATCGTGCGAATGGCCCCCGTCGTCGTGGTGGTGTACGTGGTCGTGACCGGCGTCGTGGGACTGGCCGTCGTGGTCGTGCGACGCGTCGTCGCCGTCGGTCGTCAGCACCCGCACGTCCGTCGCGGCGATGCCGTTTTTCGTCCGCTCGCCGACCTCGTAGCGGACCGGCAGCGCGGCCTCGACCGGGGCCAGCGCGTCGGGGTCGGCCCCGGCGGCGACGAGCGCGCCGAGGATCATGTCCCCGCTGGCTCCCATCCGGCCGTCGAACGCGAGTGTCGTCATGAAGCCATGTCGGCGGCGGCGGGCGTTGAACCTTCGGGTCCGGGAACGATACGCCTATGTACCCGACTCCGCTAGTGGGACTGCTAACAAGTGACACGGCCCGGAATCGTCAGGGGAATACCCCCCGTAACAAAAGACATATCGGCACCGGCGTTCGATCAGACAACATCCCCAGCTAGTGTGAAATCATGAATGAAGTCCAACTAGAGGTCGCAAAGGCGTACCCGAACGACTCGGGGCGCGGCATCGCACGCCTCGACCCGGACACGCTCCTCCACCTGAAGCTGAGTCCGGGCGACATCATCGAGATCGAGGGGGCCGACACGACCGCGGCGAAAGTGTGGCGCGCGGACCGGCAGGACTGGAACACCGACACGGTCCGCATCGACGGGTTCACGCGACAGAACGCCGACGTGGGCATCGGCGAGCGCGTGACGATCCGGAAGGCCGAGGCGACGAAGGCCGACTCGCTCGTCCTCGCGCCGCCCGAGGAGGCGAGCGTCCAGTTCGGCAGCGACGCGGCCGGCATGGTGAAACGCCAGATCCTGAAACGGCCGGTCGTCGAGCGCGACATCGTCCCCGTGATGTCCTCGACGAACCACCCGTTCATGCGCTCGCCCGGACAGGCGATCCCGCTCATCGCCGTCGAGACCGAGCCGGAGGGCGTCGTCCTCATCACCGAGGACACGGACGTGGAGCTCCGCGAGGAGCCGATCTCCGGCTTCGAGAAGACCGGCGGCGGGATCACCTACGAGGACATCGGCGGCCTCCAGTCGGAGATCCAGCGGGTCCGGGAGATGGTGGAGCTCCCGATGAAACACCCGCAGATCTTCAAGAAGCTGGGGATCGAGCCGCCACAGGGCGTCCTCCTCCACGGCCCGCCCGGCACCGGGAAGACCCTCCTCGCCAAGGCCGTCGCCAACGAGACCTCCGCCAGTTTCTTCTCTATCGCCGGCCCGGAGATCATCTCGAAGTACTACGGCGAGTCCGAACAGCAACTGCGCGAGATCTTCGAGGACGCCACCGAGGAGTCGCCCTCCATCATCTTCATCGACGAACTCGACTCCATCGCGCCCAAGCGCGAGGACGTGACCGGCGAGGTCGAGCGCCGCGTCGTCGCCCAGCTGCTGACGATGATGGACGGCCTCGAATCCCGCGGCCAGGTCATCGTCATCGCCGCGACGAACCGCGTCGACAGCGTCGACCCCGCGCTGCGCCGCCCCGGCCGGTTCGACCGCGAGATCGAGATCGGCGTCCCCGACGAGGTGGGCCGCGAGGAGATCCTCCAGATCCACACCCGCGGGATGCCGCTCTCGGACGACGTGAACCTCTCACATCTGGCCGACGAGACTCACGGGTTCGTCGGGGCCGACATCGAGAGCCTCACGAAGGAGGCCGCGATGAAGGCGCTGCGCCGGTACCTCCCCGAGATCGACCTCGACGAGGAGGACATCCCGCCGAGCCTCATCGACCGGATGATCGTCAAACGGCAGGACTTCAACGGCGCGCTGAACGAGGTCGAACCCTCCGCGATGCGGGAGGTGCTCGTCGAACTCCCCAAGATCTCCTGGGACGACGTGGGCGGCCTCGACACCGCCAAGGAGCAGGTTCAGGAGAGCGTCGAGTGGCCGCTCAGCCAGCCCGAGAAGTTCGACCGCCTCGGCATCGACCCGCCGAGCGGCGTGCTGCTGTACGGCCCGCCCGGCACCGGGAAGACGCTGATGGCGAAGGCCGTCGCCAACGAGACCAACGCCAACTTCATCAGCGTGCGCGGGCCGCAGCTGCTCTCGAAGTGGGTCGGGGAAAGCGAGAAGGCGATCCGGCAGACGTTCCGGAAGGCCCGGCAGGTCTCCCCGACGGTCATCTTCTTCGACGAGCTCGACAGCCTCGCCCCGAGCCGCGGCGGCGAGATGGGGAGCAACGTCAGCGAGCGCGTCGTCAACCAGCTCCTGACCGAACTCGACGGGCTGGAGGACATGCAGGACGTGATGGTCATCGGCGCGACCAACCGGCCGGACATGATCGACCCGGCGCTGATCCGCTCGGGCCGGTTCGACCGGATGGTGATGATCGGTCAGCCCGACGTCGACGGGCGCGAGCAGATCCTCCAGATCCACACCGGCGACACGCCGCTGTCGGCCGACGTGTCGCTCCGCGAGATCGCCGAGATCACGGACGGCTACGTCGGCAGCGACCTGGAGAGCATCGCCCGCGAGGCCGCCATCGAGGCGCTCCGGGAGGACGAGGACGCGACCGCCGTCGACATGCGTCACTTCCGGCAGGCGATCGACAACGTCCGTCCGACGATCACCGAGGACATCCTCGACTACTACGACCGGATGGAAGAGGAGTTCCGCGGCGGCGCGGCCGACCCCAGCCGGGACCGCACCGGCGGGCGCATCGGCTTCCAGTAGCGCGCCGACGGCAACCGTTTTATTCTCCTGATACGTACGCCGCGTATCACGCGTGCCGGGACCATCGCAACCCGCCCCCGACGAGGAGCACATCGACGGCGGGGAGGAGCCGTACAGCCCTACACGGGATCCGACGGTTCTGGTCCTGCTCGTCATCGTGTTCGGCTCGGTGCTCGCGATGGTCGTCGGCCTCGGCGGTCCCGCGGTCGTCGGCGGAAACGACTCGGGACCGGTGTTCCCGATCCCGGAGTGGTTCGACGGCGACGGGGACGACGCCGCGGCCGTCGAACTCCGTGTCGACGCCAACCGCAGCACGGTCCGGCCCGGCGACGCCGTCGCCTTCACTGTCAGCACCGCGGACGGGTCGGCGGTCGACAACGCGACGGTGCGCGTCGCCGGCAGGGTACACGCGGTCACGAACGGGACGACCGCCGTCCGGTTCGACGCCGGCGGCGAGTACGTCGCCACCGCGTCGGGTGCGATGGGTGGCGACGTGGACGTGGTCGGTGCGGAGACGACGATCACCGTCGAGCGGTACGTGACGAACCTCTCGCTGGCCGCGAACGCGACCGGCGTGACCGCCGGCGACGCGGTCCGCTTTACCGTCACCGACGGGTCGGACCCGATCGACGCGACGGTGGTCGTCGGCGGGACCCAGCACACGGCAGACGGCGGGACGGCCGTCGTCACCTTCGAACGCGCGGGCGAGTTCGAGGCGGACGCCCGGAAGGGACAGACGCCGACGCGGCGGTACCGGAGCGACGCGCTCGACGTCGACGTACAGCGGCGGCAGGTCGCCCTCTCGGTCGCGCTGAACGACTCCGACCCCGTGGCACACGAGCCGTTCCGTGTCCGGGTGACGCGAGCCGACTCCGGCGACCCGGCGGGGGCGACCGTCGCGTTCGCCGGCGAGACGTACGACACCGGGCATGACGGGGTTGTCAACATCACGGTCGACGCAGTCGGCGAGTTCGAACTCCGCGCGACGCTTGCCGAGACGCCCGCGATAGCTTTCGTCCCCGCCGAGCGCACGGTCGGCGTCGACCGTCGACACGTGGCGCTATCGATCGCGGCCAACCGAACCGGCGTGCCGAAGGGTGAGGCGATCCGGTTCACCCTGACCCGTGCGGACACCGGGGCGGGCGTCAACGGGACGCTGACGGCCGACGGGGACACATACCGGACCGACTTGAACGGGACGGCCACAGTAACGTTCGACGACCCGGGGCGGCTGTTCGTCCGCGGCGGGCGGGCCGACACGGCGACCGAGACGTTCGAGCGCGCCAGCGTCATCGTGAGCGTCCGCGGGGCGAACTACTCGCTGTCGGCGTTCGACGCGCCCGACGAAGCCACCCGCGGGGAACGGGTGACGGTCAGCGTCAACGTGACCAACGACGGGAACGAACCCGGGAGCGAGTGGCTGGAGTACCGGTTCGACGGCGACCGCCGCGACCGGGAGTACGTCGCGCTCGACCCCGGCGAGTCCCGACCCGTCGCGTTCGAAGCGACCATCCCTAACGATACGGAGCCGGGCACGTACCGTCACGCGGTCGTCGCGGCGGACGGGACGGTCGCCGGAACGCTCGCCGTGACGGCGGCGAACGGCACGACGACGAACGGGACGGCGAGTGACGGAACTGCTGCGATCGCACGTTACCGACACAGATCGGGTTCTGAAGATTCTCGCACGGTCTCGGCCGGCGATGAAACGTCGAAGGAATCCGATACTCCCCGTAAAACGGGACGAAATCCAGCGAACGCTCTGTCGGTTATATGGTAGCCACGCTCGTAGTGGGTGATAGCCGCATCACCCATGTCACCACCCTCCCCCTTCCACAGCGAACAGGCCCCCGCCGAGACCGGCGACGAACGCGCCGGGCGGACGATCCAGAGTCGCCTCGATATCAACCGCCTCACCGCGCCGGTTCGGATGGTCAGCTTCTGGTCCGCCGTCGCCCTCCCCTTTCTCCACGTGCCCCTCCTCCTGCAGGGGCTTGAGGGCCCTTCGGAGACGACGACGTTTCTCGCCCTCCTCGGCCTGAACCTCGTGGCACTTCTGGTCGGCCACTCCTACAACGTCGACTAGCGGTCCGACACCGCCCGTCTGACCAGGTCGAACTCCTGGACCAGCGCCCGGCGCTTTATCAGCAGGAAGCCGGCGAAGATGACGAGGAAGCCGGCGACGGTCGGGACGCCGATCACCTCCTCCAGGAACAGCCACCCGGAGAGCGCGGCGAACACCGGCGCGACGTAGGAGACGAGGTTGATCTCGATGGGACCGAGCCGGTCCAGCAGGTCGAAGTAGACGAGGAAGCCCGCGGCGCTCGCCACGACCGAGAGGTACAGCAGGGCGGCGACCGACTCGGCGTTCCAGACGACCGCACCGAGCGACTCGTTCGGGAGCGCGGCGCTGACGGCGTGCATCAGCAGCGCGCCGAGCACCATCGACCACGCCTCCATCGTCTCGATGGGGAGTTCGGCGTCGATACGCCGGGTCAGCACGCTTCCGAGCGCGAAGGCGGTCGCGGCGAGGAAGACGAGCGCCTTCGCGACCACGTCGTCGGCGAGCAGGTTCGACGGGTCCGGCTGTGCGAGGATCACCACACCGAGCAGGCCCAGCAGGAGTCCGACGACACCGGCCGCCGTCAGTCGCTCGCTTGGCAACAGCACCCGGGCGAAGCCGGTCGTCAGCACGGGCGACAGCGAGACGACGACGGCGGCGGCCGCGCTGGTCGTGTTGAGTTCGCCGACGAACAACAGGGCGTGATAGGCGGCGATGAGCAGCGTCGCGCCGACGGCCACGAGCGCCCACTGGCCGCGTCCCCGTGGAACCGGGTCGTCGACGGCGTAGGCCGCGTAGGCGAGCATCAGCACGCCCGCGATGTCGTAGCGGACGGCGGCGAACAGCACCGGCGGGAAGTACGCCAGGCCGGCCTTGATCGCCATGAACGCCGTCCCCCAGACGGCCGCGAGCGCGATGAACAGCGCGAAGTTCCGGTACCGGGTCACAGGCATCGTTCCCGTTGGACGCGACTGAAGGTTTCGATCCGAAACGTCGTTGCCGGCATCGATGGTCGGGACCGCTCTCGGGCGGGGTTGTGACAAACGTTGCCATTCTCCCAGAGAATTTAAGTTCGTGAATCGCGGACAACGTGTATGGCCGTTTATGGCCGCCCCGCGTTGCGGGACCTCTTCGACGAGTCGCCGACCCCTCACATCGCTCACCCACCCGAGACACATCACCGTGACTTCTACGTCGCGACCGACGGCTCCTTTCGAGCCGCGGGGTCAGGCGGGCTGGGGGTCGTCATCGAGACTCGCGACGGGACGAAAGTGACGCGGCTCTCCGTGCCGGACGGCGTGCCGGACAACAACGTTGCCGAGTACCGCGCGCTCCACCTCGGGCTGGACGTGCTCGCAGCCCGCGCACCGCCGGACGCCCGCGTCGGCGTGTTGCTCGACCACGACCAGCTCGCCGAGAACGTCAACGCCGCCGTGCTCGCGGCCGGCCACCCCGACAACGAGCCGCCGCGACCGTTCTCCGTCCCGCGGGCGAGCGTCAACCACTGGCGGGGCATCCGCGCCCGCCTCTCCCGGTTCGACGAGGTCCGCGCCGCCCGGCTCCGGAGCCGTGAGAACCCCGCACACCCCCTCGCCAACTCGCCGGACCACTACGCGCACGTCAACGACGAACCCCCGCGCTGCGTTCTGCCGGAAACGCCCGACCCCGAGCCGACCGGCGACGGGCAGTTCCCGCCGCCGTCGCGCGCCGACCGCCACGGGACCGAGGCGTCGGACTGAGTGCGATCGTTTTCCGCGCTGACGTGCCGACCGCGCACTGTTCGTCTATATCGGCCGACTGGTCCGGCGTTCGGTCACGCTAACCACTCGTCGGCCAGCAATCCGTACTGGTAGGCGTCGAGCCACTCGCCGTCCTTGCGGAACGTGTCACGGAGGCGGCCCTCGCGCTCGAAGCCGAGCGATTCGAGGGCTGCGATTGATGCCTCGTTCGTGACGAGGGCGCGAGCGGCAATCTTGTGGAAGCCACACTCGCCGAACGCGTAGTCCAGCAGCAGCGTCGTCGCCTCGGAGACGTACCCCTCGCCGCGGTGTTCGGGCGCGGTCCAGTACATCAGGCTCGCGTAGTTGCTCTCCTCCCGGACCCACGGGAACGCGACGACGCCGACCGGTTCCGGCTCCTCGCCGCGAGCACAGACGAGGAAGTGGTACTCCTCGTCCGCCAGCATCTCGGCCACGTCGCCGAGCGTCCGGATGCTCGTATCCGTCAGCGGGACGCGCGTGCTCGGGTCGTTGCGCCCCCGCTGGATGAACTCGTGGTCCTCCTCCTCGATCGGGTGCAGCGACACCGATTCGCCTGTGGCGAACGCAGGGCCTGGCATGTCTGAAACCTCTCCCGAAGCCGACATAGATGTTTGCTGAAGCAGGTTCCTGTAGCGTATCCGAGACGACGCCAGCCCGAGCAGAGACCGGAACGAAGGGGCTACAGCGAGAGACCGCGGACCGAGACGCCGTCGCCGTCTCGGACTTCGCCGATCACCCTGCCGTCGGCGTCGGCGGCGAGCGAATCGGCTTCCTCGGCGGGCACCGCGGCGACGAAGCCGGTGCCCATGTTGAACGTCCGGTGCATCTCCGCGTCCGACACGTCGCCCTCGCGCTGGACGAACTCGAAGACGGATTGTGCCGGGAAGGGGTCGGTGACCTCGTAGCGGAACTCGCCCATCCGTTCGAGGTTCGTCCACCCGCCGCCGGTGACGTGGGCGGCGGCGCGGGCGTCGTGGTCGCGGAGCGGTTCCAGCAGGTCGGCGTAGATGCGGGTCGGTTCCAGCAGCTCCTCGCCGATGGTGCGGTCCGGGTTCGGCGGGAACGGGTCGTCGTAGTCGTGGTCCCGCGTGACCGCCTCGCGGGCCAGCGTCAGCCCGTTGGAGTGGATGCCGCTGGATGGGAAGCCGACGAGGGCGTCGCCCGGCTCGGCCTCGCCGTCGAACGTGGCGCCCTTCTCGGCCAGCCCGGCGCAGGTGCCGGCGAGGTCCAGCCCGCGGATCACCTCGGGCATCACCGCCGTCTCGCCGCCGAGCAGGGCGATCCCGGCTTCATCGGTGCCGGCCGCCAGCCCCTCGCCGACCTGCTCGGAGAAGTCGTCGACCGGCTCCTCGACCGCGACGTAGTCGACGAACGCGACGGGGTCGACGCCCGCCGCCACGAGGTCGTTGACGTTCATCGCCACGCAGTCGATGCCGACCGTGGAGTAGTCGCCGAGCGCCTCGGCGACGAGCAGTTTCGTCCCGACGCCGTCGGTCGCAAGCGCCAGGTAGCGGTCCCCGATGTCGAGCAGGCCGGCAAACCCCTCGACGTCGTCGAACGCCGACAGCAGCGCCGCGGTCGCCGCCTCGCTCTCGGCGATGTCGACGCCGGCGTCGGCGTACGTCAGCCCCTCGGTGTCCTCGTCGGTCATACGCGTGACCCCGCCCGGCGCGAGCAAAAGGCCACCGGTCCGCGCGCGATTCGGAGGGAATTCTAGAACGAATCGGGGCGACGTTTGAAAAACCGGTTTAGGTGTCTACCTCGTCGGTACATGCGTGATGAACGCCTCTCGCTTCCGTTCGGGCCTGCGGGCGAACGCCCCCGAACTGGGGATCGCGACCGCCGGCGGACTGGCGGCGGTCGCCGCGTCGTTCGCGGCCGCCGGTGACCCGACCGCGTTCGTCGGCGCGGCCGTCGAGGCTGTCATTCGCGACACCGCGCCCGAGCCGGTCGTGGAGTTCGTCCGGAGCGACCTCCGGGATCTGGCCGCGCCGACGCTGCTGGCGACGGCCGTCGTCGCCGCGACGGCGCTGTTCGGGCTGTTCGGCCTGGCGGGTGTCGCGGTCGACCGTCGGACGGGCCGCCTGAGCGCCGGCGTCGCCGTCGCCGCGGTCCTCGGCGGCGGCGTCTCCGCGCTGCTCGGCGTCGGCGTGCTACCCGCCATCGCGGCGGCGGTCCCCGTCGCGCTCGTTCCGGTGACCGCCCGCGCGACCGACGCGCCCGCGACCGTTTCGAAGCGGCGGCGCACGCTGCTCGGGTCCGTCGGCGGCCTGCTGGGACTCGCGGGCGCGAGCACGGTGCTTGGCACCCAGCGCCGGGGACGGATCGACCCCGAACCGCTGGACGAGGCGGCGGAGACGGAGACGTTGCTCTCGACGGCCGACGAGCGCTCGCTCGACCTCGCCGGAACGACCGGGCTGGTGAGCGACTCGTTCTACGAGGTCGACTACAGCAACTTCGACCCGACCGTCGAGCAGGACGACTGGTCGCTCCGGGTGACCGGCGAGGTCGAGGAGGACGTGACCGTCGACTTCGAGGGGCTGCAGGCGATGCCGACCGAACACCGCTTCGCCACGCTGCGCTGCGTGAGCGACCCGCTCAACGGCGACAAGATGGACAACGCGCTCTGGACCGGGACGCCCCTCGCCGACCTCGTCGAGGAAGCCGGCCCGCAGGGGAACTGCGAGTGCGTCCGCCTGCGGGCCGCCGACGACTACTACCAGGTCTTCCCGCTGTCGGCCCTCCGGAACGGCTTCCTCGCGTACGGGATGAACGGCATGGAACTCCCGAAGGGCCACGGCCACCCCGTGCGCGTCCTGATCCCCGGCCACTGGGGCGAGATCAACGTCAAGTGGGTCACCGAGATCGAGGTGCTGGACCGGGACGCAGAGGGGTACTGGGAGAAGCGCGGGTGGCACGGCACCGGCCCGGTCGAGACCGTCGCCAAGATCGAGTCCGTCGTCGAGCGCGACGACGGGACGGTGCGGGTCGGCGGGCACGCCTACGCGGGCACCCGCGGCGTCTCCGCGGTCGAAGTGTCGACGGACGGCGGCGACACGTGGACCGAGGCGACGCTGTCCGAATCGCTCCCGGACGACGACGTCTGGCGGATGTGGGCCCACGAGTTCGAGACCGACGGGACCCACGAAGTCCTCGCCCGCGCCGTCGAGGACGACGGGACCGTCCAGCCCCGCGAGGAGTCGGAGGCCTACCCCAGCGGCGCGACCGGCTGGGTGTCCCGCACCGTCGGGGGAGAGCGGTGAACCTTTGTGGCCCCGGTGAGAGGGTGAGGGACGGAGATGGAACAGGCGCTCTGGTATCTCTTCGCCGGCACGCGCGGCGGCGAGAACCGGGCGCGGATCGTCCGCGTCCTCTCGGAGCGTCCACGGAACGCGAACCAGATAGCCGAGGCGATGGACGTGGACTACAACACCGTCCGGCACCACCTTGAGATGCTCACCGAACACGACGTCGTCGAAACGGGCGGCAACGACTACGGCAAACTGTACTTCCTGACCGACCGGTTCGAACGCCACCGCGAGGAGTTCGAGGAGATACTGGAGCACGTCTGACCATGGCGATGGGCACCGAGATCATGGCCGCGAGCGCGCTGGCGGGAGTCAACATCCTCCTGCTGGCCGGACTGATCGCCGTCTGGGTCCGCAACTACCGGACGTTCCGCACGCCGCTGATACTGGGGCTGGTCGCGTTCGGGAGCGTCATGCTGCTGGAGAACGCCGCCGCCATCTACTTCTTTTTCAGCACGGCGATGCTGTACTCCGGCGACCCCGGCGTGCAGACTGCGGTGCTCACGCTGCGGACGCTCCAGTTCGTCGCGCTGGCGTTCCTGGCGTGGGTGACCGCGAAGTAGCTACAGCCCGGGTGCGCCGAGGAACATCCAGACGACGAAGGCCGCGCTCGGGACGAAGACGGCGAGGTAGACGGGCTTGCTCCAATTCCACACCGTCTTACCGTCGAGCGGGCCGTACGGGACCATGTTGAACGCCGCGAGGAAGCCGTTGACTGCGACCCCGAGACCGCCGACGTTCAGCCCCCAGATGTCGACGTCCGGCCCAACGCCAGCGACCCAGAGTGCGCCGAACGGGACGATGAGCAGGAGGTTCGTCACCGGACCGGCCAGCGCGATGAGCCCGTTCTCGCGCGGCGTGATCCGGCCGCGGTGGTGGACCGCACCCGGCGCAGCGAAGATGAACCCGGCCAGCGCGCTCATCACGGCGACGAACAGCATCCCGTAGTCGGCGCGGAACTCGGCGACCTGCCCGAACCGCACGGCGACGACCTTGTGTGCCAGTTCGTGCAGCAGGAACCCGACGCCGACGGTCAGCATGCTCACCGGGAGCACGGTGCCGAGCGCGTCCGGGTCGAACGCGAGGATGGCCGGCTCGAAGAGGATGGCAAACGCCACGCCGAGCGCGACCCACGCCGCCGCGAGATCCAGCAGTTCGCGGCTGGAAAAGCGCATCAACTGACCAGCCCCCAGATCAGCTCCGCGCTGTTCTCCGCTCCGGCGATCAGTTCGTTCATGAGGCCGCTGACGCCGCCGATCTCCGGAGCCAGCCACGGCAGGACGGTGAACGGGAAGAGGAAGCTGGCGATCATGCTCCCGATGTTCGTCAGCGCGACGACCATGATGAGCTGGAACAGCGGCACGTCGAACATCCGGCTTAGCAGGTCACGGATGGGGCTTTCCTCGTCGCTCAGGATCTCGTTCAGCCGGGAGATGTCGCCGATGTCGACCGACGTGTGCCGGAGTTCGACGTAGCCGGCGAACCAGCCCGGCGCGAGCAGCGGGTTGACGCTGGTGAGCCACGCCACCGCGCCGCCGACGCCCGCGCTCGTCCAGCGCGCGCCGGCCAGCTTCGCCAGCGTGAACGCGAAGAAGCCGTTGAACAGGAACCAGGCGACGAACAGCTTCAGCAGGAACGCGTCGTTGACGCCGGCCATGACGAGCAGGAAGAAGAAGGCGAGAAAGCCAAGCGTAAAGAGATAGCCGAGCAGCTTGAACGGCGAGAACCACGACCCCGACTCCGTGCCGACGAGGCTCTCCATCGGCGGGAGCGTCGAGGGGTTGTCGAGGTAGCCCTCGATCCCTTTGCGGTGGCCCGCACCGACGATCGCGACGACGTGGTACCCCTGCTCCCGGAGCGCGACCAGCCGATGGGCGATGAAAGCGTCGCGCTCGTCGATGAGCGCCTCGGCCCCACCGGGGCTGAACCGCCTGAACTCCTCCATCATCGCGGTGACCACGTCGGCGTCGGTGATCTCGTCCATCGAGAACTCCTCTTCGGGTTCGCCGCCGAGGCCGAACAGCCCCAGAAAGAGGCTGCCGACCATCTTCAGCTTCTCGACGAACGTCATCCGCGCCCAGAACCGCTGGATCGTCACCTGAATGTCCCGGTCGACCAGCGCGACGCCAATACCAAGGTCCTCGGCCGTGTCGATGGCGGCTTTCATGTCGGCTCCCGGTTCGATGTCGAACCGGTCGCCGAGCCGCGTCTGGACGTAGGAGAGCATCCAGTAGGCGAGGAACTGAAACACGGTGTTGCCCCGCAGGAGGTCGCGGGCCTCGATGTCCTGCTCTGCCCCCTCGCCTTTCATCTGCTGGTACCGCCCCTCGTCGAGTTCGACCGCGACGACGTCGGGCCGCTCCTCGTCGACCGTCCGCTCGACTTCCTCGACGCTGTCGGCGGAGACGTGCGCCGTCCCGACGACCGTGACCCGGCCGTCGCCGGAGGGCGACGTCGACGACCGGAGGGAGGACGACGACTCCGCTTCCTCTGTCATGGCGTTCGCTATTCGGGCGGGGCTTTTACCGTTGTCGGAGCCGAGAACTCGTCGGCTTCCCGGCCGCCGCCGTGGAACGCCACGCTCTTTCGACTGCCCCGGGAACCGCCGGGTATGCCGAGCCTGATGGACACCTACATCGAGAACCGCGAGATGGTCCAGCCGAACCACGCCAACAACCTCGACACCGTCCACGGCGGCAACGTGATGAAGTGGATGGACGAGGTCGGTGCGATGTCGGCGATCCGTTTCGCCGGGAAGTCCTGTGTCACGGCGCGCGTCGACGAGATGGATTTCCGCCGCCCCGTCCTCGTCGGCGACACCGCGGTGATCGAGTCGTACGTGTACGAGGCGGGGGAGACGAGCGTCGACGTTTACCTCCGGGCGTTCCGCGAGAACCCTCGAACCGGGGAGCGGGAGCTGACTACCGAATCCTACTTCGTCTACGTCGGCATCGACGAGTCCGGTGAGCCGTCGCCAGTGCCCGCCCTCACCGTCGAGAGCGAGGAGGGGGAGCGACGACAGGCAGAAGCGCTCGACGGCCTCGACGCCTGAGAACCCTTATTCCCGACCGGGTCGTACGTCGTCGCATGGCTCTCGAAGCGGACGCGCCGACCCCGCCCGAACTACAGGAGACAGACCCCGAGGAGTACGACGACGCGAGCGTCGAGGGGCAGAGCGATTACCACCGCGACGAACTGGAGGCGTTCCTCAAGCAGGGCGCGTGGGAGGACGCCTTTTCCGAGTGGGCCGCCCACACCGACATGGACCGCGAGGAGTTCGACATCGCCACCGACCTCGGGCTGTTTCAGGGGTTCGACTTCTTCTGGGACGACTTCGCCGACAGGGTCGGCTACCACGCGCCGGGCATCCCCGAGGACTGGCGCGAACGGGAGTATCACCCCGGCCTGGACTCGTGGGGGACCGTGTCCGCGATCAACGCAGGGCTGACGGAGTTCGGGCAGGTCGTCAGCGAGACGCTGAAACAGGAGTACGTCGACTGGGAGGCGGACTACAGCGCGCCGGACGACCTCCCCGACTTCGAGTAGGCCCGTTCGTCCCGGGACGCGATCGGGCCGGTACGGATCCCGAACGTCGTGAGCGAGCAGACGGCGCGTTGGGGAACCGCGGTGGGGCGCGCCGTACTCCCGCCCGGACCGCCACCGCGCGACCGTCAGGTCACACCGGGGGTTGGTCCGGGTATCCGACAAAAACCTTCGCAGCACGCCGGGGTCAGATCCACACAGCCCCGAAAGTATATCCTCGCCGGTGACGAGCCGACACCCGTGCCACAGCTGTACATCCTGGACCACGGCTACCTCAAGGTCGACAGCCGGTTTCACTACCCGCTGGCGAACCTGGCGACGCGGTCGGAGCCGTCGCCGACGATAGACCGGATACGGATCCCGACGTTCTCGCTCGTGTACGAGGACGACGCGAACACGGTCGTCGTCGACACCGGTGGCCATCCCGACGGGATGGACGGTTACTGGCCCGACTGGCTGCGCGAGACGGTGCCGTGGACGGGAGACGACGAACACCTGTTCGCGAACCGGCTCGAACAGGTCGGTCTCACCCCGGCGGACGTGGACACCGTCGTCCAGACCCACCTCCACAACGACCACGCCGGCAACCTGCGGCTGTTCGAGGGCGTCGACGTGCCGGTGTACGCCCACCGCGAGGAACTCGAGTGGGCGTTCTACGCCGCGAACGTGGTTCGGGACCCGCAGGCCCGGGGCGCGTACGTCCCGGCCGACTACGACCGGGAGATAGACTGGCGGCCGCTGGAGGGCGACCGAGGGGAGGTAGTGCCGGAGGTCGAGTGGATCCACCTGCCCGGCCACGCGCCCGGCATGACGGGCCTGCTGTTCACCGCCTTCGACGACCCTGTCTTTCTCGTCGGCGACGCGGCATTCCGCGAGGGGAACGTCTTTCCGGACCCCGTCCAGCCGGGGGTGAACTGGGACCACGGGCAGTGGGCGAACGTCGCCGTCCCCCGGATCCGGACGCTCGTCGACGAGCACGACCCGAACGTCATCTACGGCCACGACCCAGAGACGTTCGACCGGTACGACGACTACCCGGACGTTCGACAGGTCGGCGACACCTCGTTCTCGGAGCCCCGCTAACGCCCGTTTCGGGCACAGCTGTTTTGCCGGCTTTCGGCTCCGATCAGGTGTCTACCGTGGCTCCGGAACGCCTGCAGGTCCGGCTGGAAACGTTATAAGCTTCCACGTCGTTGTCGCTCACATGGGCACAGCACTCCGTACCCCGTCGCGCCGCGAGTGCGAACGGTGTGGCCGCAGCGAGCGCTGGGACGAGGACGGCGAAACCTGGCGCATTCGGGAGGAGGACGGCGAGCGACTGGTCGGTAACCCACACTGCATCCACGAGTGGGATATCACCGGCTCGTTCACGCCGATCGAGAACTGAGCCCCGAGTTCCGAGGGACTCTCGATTTAGGGCCCAGCACCGCACCGACCGCGAAAAGCAACCCTTAAACCTCGCGCGGGGGTTCGTCTCGGTATGGCCGGTACTATCGAAGTGCTCGTTCCGGGCGGCCAGGCCGACCCTGGCCCGCCGCTCGGTCCCGAGCTTGGACCGACGCCTGTCGACGTACAGGCTGTCGTCGGTGAGATCAACGACCAGACAGAAGCGTTCGACGGCACGGAAGTGCCTGTCACCGTCGAGTACGAGGACGACGGCTCCTTCGACATCGAGGTCGGCGTCCCCCCGACGGCGGAACTGATCAAGGACGAAGCCGGCTTCGAGACCGGTAGCGGCGAGCCTCAGGAGGACTTCGTCGCGGACCTCTCGGTCGACCAGGTCAAGCAGATCGCCGAGCAGAAACACCCCGACCTGCTCTCCTACGACCTGAAAAACGCCGCGAAGGAAGTCGTCGGCACCTGCACCTCGCTGGGCGTCACCATCGAGGGCGAGAACCCCCGCGAGTTCAAGCAGAAGATCGACGACGGCGAGTACGACGAGTACTTCGCCGAGGAAGCCGCGGCGTAACGCCGACCGTTCTTTTCCCACATTCCTGCCGGTCAGCCGTGGCTCCAGCGGCCGCGCGTCCGTCACGTCGTGTCACAGCGCAACCAACACCGCGGCGTACGTGACCGCGCCTGCCAGGAAGTAGCCGAACCGGCTCTCCCGCTCGGCCGGCAGTTCCTCCTTGATGACGTTCAGGACGACCCCGCCGCCGACGAACGCGTACGCCGAGAGGGACGCGGCGTGTCCGAGGTCGACGACCGCCGCCAGGAACCAGCCCGCGAGGATCGCCGCTGCGAGCACCCACCGGCCCCACCGGTCGTACCCCGCCGCGTGGTGCCGGCGGAGTCCGTCGTCGTTGACGACGAAATGAAACCCCATCGCCACCGCGAAGGTGGCGGCTCCCCGCCCCTCGGCGGCGTAGCCGAGGAGGAGATAGCCGATCGTGGCGTTCAGCAGGCCGTACGAGAGCAGGTGCGTCCAGAGGACCGAGCTGTCCGGTCCGCCGCCGTCTGACGGATCATCGGTCCCCGAATCGCTCTTCGCGGTCCGTGCGTACCGCTCCAGCCCGTAGAACAGCACGAACCCGGCCAGCGCGATCAGGTACGCGTGGTGGGCGAGCGCGTCGACGACCGGGTGGTCGGTCGCCGCGATGGCCGCCTGCCCCGCGCTCAACTCCGGGAGGACGTGGACGAACACGTACGCGACCGAGACGCCGCCGCCGAACGACAGCCAGCCGCTCCGCGGGACGACCGCCGTGAGGCGGAGATGTTTCGCCGCGGCGTGGAGGACGGCAAGCCCCAGCGCCAGCAGGCCGGCAGTCGGGACGTGGCTTCCCATGACGGCGGGACGACGGCGCGGCCCAAAGGCGTCTGGGGCCGGGAGCGCGGCAGTACGGCCTGCTTCCGCTTCGACGGGTTTAAGTTCGGCATGGGCTTCTGTCCGGACGAGACAGGCTTCGCCTGTTTCACTGACCCGTAGGAGCATTCCTGCGCACTACGGAGGTGAACGATGGCAGACCAGGAGATAGAGCAAGCAGTATCCCGCGCACTCGAGGACGCACCCGAGCGGAACTTCCGTGAGACGGTGGACCTCGCAGTCAACTTGCGCGACTTAGATCTTAACGAACCGTCGAACCGTGTAGACGAGGACATCGTCCTGCCGTCCGGGACGGGCCAGGAGACGAGGATCGTCGTGTTCGCGGAGGGCGAGACCGCCCTCCGCGCCGAGGACGTCGCAGACGACGTGCTCGACGGCGACGAACTGGCCGACCTGGGCGACGACGACGACGCGGCGAAGGACCTCGCCGAGGAGACCGACTTCTTCATCGCCGAGGAGGCGCTGATGCAGGACATCGGTCGCTACCTCGGTACCATCCTCGGCCCGCGAGGGAAGATGCCGACGCCGCTGTCCCCGGACGACGACGTCGTCGAAACGGTCAACCGAATGAAAAACACCGTCCAGCTTCGCAGCGGCGACCGCCGGACGTTCCACACGCGCGTCGGCGCGGAGGACATGTCCGCCGAGGAGATCGCGGACAACATCGACGTTATCGTCCGCCGCCTGCACGCTGACCTCGAAAAGGGGCCGCTCAACATCGACACGGTCTACGTCAAGACCACGATGGGCCCCGCCGTGGAGGTGGCCTGAGATGAGCGCCGGAGCGGAACGCAAGACCGAGAACCTACCCCAGTGGAAACGGGAGGAGGTCGACGAGCTCGTCGACCTCGTCGAGCGCTACGAGAGCGTCGGCGTCGTCAACATCGCCGGCATCCCGAGCCGCCAGCTGCAGGACATGCGCCGCGACCTGCACGGTACGGCGGAGCTTCGCGTCAGCCGCAACACGCTGCTGACGCGCGCCGTCGAGGAGGTCGGCGGCGGGCTCGACGATCTGACCCCGCACCTCAAAGGGCAGGTCGGCCTCATCGGGACGAACGAGAACCCGTTCTCGCTGTATCAGGAGCTGGAAGCCTCGAAGACGCCCGCGCCGATCGGCGCTGGCGAGGTCGCGCCCAACGACATCGTCATCCCCGAGGGTGACACGGGCGTCGACCCGGGGCCGTTCGTCGGCGAACTCCAGAACGTCGGCGCGTCGGCCCGCATCATGGAGGGCTCCATTCAGGTCACCGAGGACAGCACCGTCCTCGAAGCCGGTGAGGAGGTTTCGGCCGACCTGGAGAACGTCCTGAACGAGCTCGGCATCGAGCCGAAGGAAGTCGGGCTGGACCTGCGCGCCGTCGTGAGCGAGGGCGTCCTGTTCGACCCCGAGGACCTGGACATCGACGTCGAGCAGTACCGCAGCGACGTGTCGACGGCCGCCGCGCGCGCCCGGAACCTCTCGGTCAACGCCGAGTATCCGACCGCGCAGACGGTCCCGACGCTCGTCTCGAAGGCGACGGGCGAGGCCAAGAGCCTCGGCCTGCAGGCCGCAATCGAGAGCCCCGACCTCGCCGACGACCTCGTGAGCAAGGCGGACGCACAGGTGCGTTCGCTCGCCGCGCAGATCGACGACGAGGAGGCGCTCCCCGAGGAACTGCAGGATGTCGAGGCACCGACCGCGGGCGGTGCGGCCGAGGCCGACGACGAGGACGAGGACGAATCGACTGACGACAACGGCGACGCCGACGCCGGTGCGGCAGAGTCCGAGGCGGCCGACGAGGCCGACGACGATGACGACGAGGACTCCGCCGCGGAAGGACTCGGCGACATGTTCGGATAACAATGGAGTACGTTTACGCAGCACTCATCCTGAACGAGACTGGCGAAGAGCTCAACGAAGACAACATCACCGGCGTCCTCGAGGCCGCCGGCGTCGACGTGCAGGAGTCCCGCGTCAAGGCCCTCGTGGCCGCGCTGGAGGACGTCGACATCGACGAGGCGGTCGCCGAGGCCGCCGCAGTGCCCGCCGGCGGTGCCGCCGCGGCACCCGCCGACGACGGCGGTGCTGACGAGGAGGCCGCCGACGAGGGCGGCGACGAGGAGACCGAGGAAGCCGACGAGGACCTGCCGGACACGCAGGACGACGACGATGACGACGGCGACGACGAGGCCAGCGGCGAGGGCCTCGGCGAACTCTTCGGCTAAGTCACTTCCCGCAACTCACCCGCTTTTATCGACGCCGCACCGTGCCCGAGCCGTCGCTGTCCCGACCTGAGCGGGCGGTGCGTTGCGAACGTTCAAGTCGGAAGCCGCGGCCACCGGACGGCGATGGACGTCGCTGGAGTCAGGATACTCGTTGGTCCCGGACGGAGCCTCGCAGTCGTGGTGTTCGTCATCGGCGGCGTGGCGCTCGGCACGGTTTCGGGGCTGGTCCCCGGACTCCACGCCAACAACTTCGCGCTCCTGCTGGCCGCCGCGGCGAGCGAGATACCCGGCCCGCCGCTCCTGATCGGCGTGGCGATGCTGTCGGCCGGCGTCGTCCACACGTTCCTCGACGCGGTGCCCGCGCTGGCGCTCGGCGTCCCGGACGCCGCGATGGCGGCGACGGCGCTCCCCGGGCATCGGCTCGTCATCGCCGGCCAGGGGTACGAGGCGATCAGGCTCTCGGCGCTCGGCAGCGGGCTGGCCGTCGCCGTCGCGCTCCCGCTCGCGGTGCCCGTGACGCGCGTGATGACGGCCGTCTACCCGACGCTCCGGTCGCACCTGACGCTGGTGCTCGCCGGCGTCGTCGTCCTCCTGGTCGCGACCGAGCGGTCAGCACGTGCCGCCGCGGCGGGGTTCGGAACGTTCGCGGCGAGTACGGGCCTCGGCGCGCTGACCCTCGACCTCTCGCCCGCCGCGCCGCTCGGGACCGGCGGGATGCTGACGCCGCTGTTCGCCGGCCTGTTCGGCGCGCCGGTGCTGGTTGATGCACTCGACGGTGCGGGCGTCCCGGAGCAGGCCGACCCCGCCATCGCGTCCTCGCGTCGCGCGGTGTTCGGGATGGCCGCAGCGGGCGCGCTGGCCGGTGCAGCCGTCGGCTACCTGCCCGGCGTCTCCAGCGCCATCGCCGCGGTGGCCGTGCTGACGGTCACGCCCGGCGGCGCGGGCGACAGGGGGTACGTCGTGGCGACCAGCGGCGTCAATACGGCGAATACGCTGTTCGCGCTGTTCGCGCTCGTCGCCCTCCGGCAGCCCCGAACCGGCGTCCTCGTCGCGTTCGACGAGGTCGGCGCGCCGCTGAACCTGCCGCTGCTGGTCGCGGCTGCGGCGCTCGCCAGCGTCGCCGGGTTCGTGCTCGTCCTCGCGCTCGGCGACCGGTATCTCCGGGTCGTCGGCCGGATGGACTACCGGCGACTTTCCCTCGCGGTGCTCGCGCTGCTGGTCTGTATCTCCGCCCTGTTCGCGGGCGTCGTCGGCGTCGGCACGTTCCTCGTGAGCGCCGCCCTCGGGCTGGTTCCGGTCCGGTTCGGCGCGCGGCGCGTCCACCTGATGGGCGTCCTCATCGGCCCGCTCGCGCTCGGCCTGTGACCGCGGGTAGCCCGGTAGCTCCCCGGCCGGAAAAACAACGGTTAAAAGTGGGCGTGCGGTACGGGTGTGTATGAGCGAGTCGGAACAGAAACGAGCGCAGAAGTGCGTCTCCTGCGGGATCAACATCTCCGGGACGACCGCCGCCGCGTTCAAGTGTCCGGACTGCGGGCACCAGATCTACCGGTGTTCGAAGTGTCGCAAGCAGAGCAACCTCTACAAGTGCCCCGACTGCGGGTTCACGGGTCCGTAACCATGGGAAAGGTAGCCGCCAAGATCAAGGTCATGCCGCAGAGCCCGGACGTCGACCTGGACGACCTCCAGGAGCGTCTGGAGAACACCCTCCCCGAGGGTGCGAAGATCAACGGCGTCGAGCGTGACGAGGTCGCGTTCGGCCTGGTCGCGCTGTACCCCACCGTCATCGTCCCCGACGATGCCGGCGGCACCGAGGCCGTCGAGGAGGAGTTCAGCACCGTCGACGACGTCGAGAGCGTCGAAGTCGAGAACGTCGGTCGGATTTAACCGGCCCGCTGGCGTCCCGAACGCTCGGACCGCTCTTTTCGACCAGCGCCGTTCGTCAGCGATGCATATTACGCGGACGGATCGCGACGAAGGTAGCCGAGGGCTTATCAGTGAAGCCGGGACCAGCCTCGGCGTGACCTGACGACTCGCCGCGGGGGCGGACGAGGCGGGAACGCGGCACACCCCTCGCGGACCGGCGCGCCGTCCGTACGCTATTCGAGTGCCGACTCCATTGCTTGCGCAAGGTCGGCCCGCAGGTCCTCGACGTGCTCGACGCCGACGCTGGCTCTGATGAGGCCATCGGAGAGCCCGGCAGCGATGCGCTCCTCGCGGGGGATCGAGGCGTGGGTCATCGTCGCGGGCTGTTCGATGAGGCTCTCGACGCCGCCGAGGCTCTCCGCGAGCGTGAACACCTCCGTGTTCGAGACGAAGGCGGCCGCCTCGTCCAGGCTCGCGTCGAGTTCGAAGCTGAGCATGCCACCGAAGTCGTCCATCTGCTCGGCAGCTATCTCGTGGCCGGGGTGGGACTCCAGTCCGGGGTAGTACACCCTGTCGACGTCGGGGTGGTCGTCGAGCCACGCGGCCAGTTCCCGGGCGTTGTCGCAGTGGCGGTCCATCCTGACGGGGAGCGTCTTGGTGCCGCGAAGGACGAGGAAACACTCGTGGGGGCCCGGCGTCGCGCCGACGCTGTTCTGGTAGAACCCAAACCGTTCGTCGAGTTCCTCGTCGTTCGTCAGCAGCGCACCGCCGACGACGTCCGAGTGGCCGCCGAGGTACTTCGTCAGGGAGTGCGTCACGACGTCGGCTCCCAGATCGAGCGGGCGCTGGAGGTACGGCGTCGCGAAGGTGTTGTCGATCGCACAGAGCGCATCGCGGTCGTGGGCGATCTCGGCAGCTCCTGCGATGTCGACGATCGACATCAGGGGGTTGGTCGGCGTCTCCAGCCACAGCAGTTCCGTCTCCTCGCGGAACGCCGACTCGATGGCGTCGAGGTCGGTCATGTCGACGTAGCTGAACTCGATGTCGTACTCGGTGTACACCTGGTCGAAGATGCGCCGGGTGCCGCCGTAGATGTCCTCGCCGCTGACGACGTGGTCGCCCGACTCCAGCAGGTTGAGGACGGTGTTGATCGCGCCCATCCCGGAGGAGAAGCAGCGCCCGTGGGCGGCGTTCTCCAGGCTGGCGAGGTTCGCTTCCAGGTCGGTCCGTGTCGGGTTGCCGGTCCGGGAGTACTCGTAGCCGCGGTGCTCCCCTGGTGCGTCCTGCTCGTACGTGGAGTTGGCGTGGATCGGCGTCATCAGCGCGCCGGTTTCCTCGTCTGGCTCCTGTCCGGCGTGGATCGACCGCGTCTCGAAGCGGAACTCGTCGTCCTCGGACATGGTCGACCCAACGCGGCGACCGCGGAAAGGGTTATCTCTCTTCGTCCCCCGGAACCCCGTCGTCCGGCGTCTACGGGCGGGCGAGGTGGGAACGCACCTTTTATAACCGTCAGCGGACAAGGACTGTCCACGACTATGCCGAACTCCAACGGACCTCGCAAGAAAACGCGGAACAAGCTCTCGAACGACCCCCGCGACCGCGGCTCGTCGCCGCCACAGCGAGCGATTCAGGACTTCGAGACGGGCCAGAAGGTCCACCTGAAGATCGACCCGAGCGTGCCCGACGGTCGCTTCCACCCGCGCTTCGACGGGCGGACGGGCGAAGTCGAAGGCGAGCAGGGTAGCTGTTTCAAGGTCGCTATCAACGACGGCGGCAAGGACAAGACGCTCATCGTCGCCCCGCAGCACCTGCGCGCCCAGCAGTAGCATGACGATCTTCAAAGAGAAGGTAGACGAGGACTACCTCACCATCTCCGAGGCCAAGGAACTGCTCGCCGACGTGGAGGCGGAGCGTGCCGCCGACGAGGACCGGGAGATGCGGTACGAACTCGCCCGGGCCATCGAGCACGTGAACCGCTTCGCGCTGCTCACCCCCGAGGAGTCCCGCGAACTGGTCGAGGAGCTGACCGAACTGGAGAAGGTCGACGAGGTGACCGCGTACAAGATCGCCGACCTGCTGCCGCGTGACCGGGACGAACTCCGCGCGGTGTACGCACAGGAGCGATACTCCCTCTCCGGCGACGAACTCGACGACGTGCTGAACGTCGTCGCAAAGTACGTCTGATCGGCCCGACCGGCCTGCAACGTCCCGCTCGGCACCGAATCCCGTTGCGGGCGACGGTTTAAGTGTCCCCTCGCCGTACTCGTACGTCAGGATGACCGACACCGACAGCGACGAGCCGGTGGTTCGCCGCGCAGTGTTGCTGGATTACATGCCACACGGGCGGGCGGACGACGACCGGCCGCAGTACCAGAAGCCGCCGCTTGCCTACGCGGTCGGCGAGGCGGACTTCCGGCTCTTCGAGATCGTCTTCGAGGAGGACGCGGACGCCGCGATCGGTGACTCGGTCGCCGTGGAGCCCCGGGAGGAGCGCGAGGCGATAGACCGCGTCCGGACGGTCGACTACGAGGAGCTGTCGGGCGGCGCGCAGTCGGAACTGGAGTACGTCATCGAGGAGATCGTCGCCGAGAACGAGGAGCGGTTCGTCGACTTCTACAACGACGCCCAGCCGATCACGCTCCGGCTCCACCAGCTGAACCTGCTGCCCGGTATCGGGAAGAAGCTCAGGAACAACGTGCTGGACGAGCGCAAGCGGGGGCGGTTCGAGAGCTTCGACGACCTCGAGGACCGGATCGCCGGACTGCACGATCCCAAGGGGGTGCTGGCCGAGCGGATCTTGGAGGAGCTTCGGGACGACGACCTGAAATACCGGGCGTTCGTAGGCAGAGAGGGCGAGGACGGGTAGTCGTCCGTCTCCCGGAGGGTTTTAAGCCGTCCGTTGCATACCGGCGGGTAACCGAATGAGAGACCCAGACGGGCTCCTGGCGAGGGCAGGAGTCAGCGGGAACCCCGACCGCGACCAGCACTTTCTGGTCGACGACCGCGTGCTCGACCGACTGCCGTCGTACGCGGCCGACGCCGGCGTCGACTGCTCGCACGTGCTGGAGATCGGCGCGGGGACCGGCGCGCTCACCGACCGGCTGCTCGACGTGGCCGGCGAGGTGACCGCCGTCGAACGGGACCCCGAACTCGCCGCGTTCCTGCGGGAGGAGTTCGCCGAGGCCATCGAGGCGGGCGACTTGACGGTGGTCGAGGGCGACGCGCTGGAGGTCGACCTCCCTGACTTCACCGCTTCGGTGTCGAACCTGCCCTACGGCGCGTCCAGCGAGATCGCCTTCCGCCTGCTCCCCCTCGCGACGCCGCTCGTGTTGATGTTTCAGACGGAGTTCGCCGAGCGGATGGCGGCCGAACCCGGCGAGGACGACTACGGCCGGCTCTCCGTGTCGGCCGGCCACTACGCAGACGTGGAGGTCGTCGAGACGGTTCCGAGGGAGGCGTTCTCGCCGCCGCCGGCCGTCGAGAGCGCCGTCGTGCGGACGACGCCGCGGGACCCGGCGTACGAGGTCGACGACGACGACTTTTTCCTCCGGTTCGTGAAAGCGCTGTTCACACAGCGGCGCAAGACGATGCGAAACGCCGTTCGAAACACCGCCCACATCTCGGGGCTCGACGACGCAGACGCCGTCGTGGCGGCCGCCGACGAGTCCCTGATGGACATGCGCGCGGGGAACGTGACGCCGGCCGAGTTCGCGGAACTCGCGACGCTGGCGACAGCAGTCGGGAGGGAGGACGATGCTGGCTGACGTTGCCGAGTCGGTCAACCGGCTCTCGGAGGTGTTCCAGTCCGTCGAGGCACGGGTTGCGATCACGGCGCTCTGTCTCGTCGCCGTGTTCTCCATCGCCCGAACCGCACGGTACGTGCAGGCGCGGCTCAGCACGTGGATGCAGCCCATCTGGGCCGACGCTCTCACGACCGTCGGCTTCGTCGTCGGCTTCTTCGGCGCGGCGCTGGTGAGCGTCGGCGTCTGGGGGCAGGCGGACCTGGCGAACGACGCGGTCAGTCAGGTCGGCCTGACGAGCCAGGCGATCCCCGACATCGCGTTCACGCTGGTCGTCTTCGTCGGGACCCACGTGTTGATCCGGTTTTCTAGGCGGCTGCTTGGGGAGCTACAGGACTCGAGCCACGCCGTCTCCGAACACCAGCGGGAGATCACGCTTCGGTTGACCCAGGTGATCCTCTGGTCGCTCGCGGTCATCGTCGTGCTCGGCGTGTGGGACTTCGACCTGTCGGGGCTGCTCGTCGGGGCGGGGTTCCTCGGTATCATCGTCGGCATGGCGGCCAGGCAGACGCTCGGGTCGATGCTCGCGGGGTTCGTGCTGATGTTCGCCCGGCCGTTCGAGATCGGCGACTGGATCGAGGTCGGCGACGAGGAGGGGATCGTCACCGACATCACCATCGTCAACACCCGCATCCAGACGTTCGACGGGGAGTACGTGATGATCCCCAACGACGTGGTGTCGGGTAACACGATCATCAACCGGACCCGGAAGGGACGGCTCCGCCTCGAGGTGGAGGTCGGCATCGACTACGACGCCGACATCGAGTACGCGACGAAGGTGTCGAAAGCCGCGATGGGCGAGGTCGACGAGGTGCTCACGGTGCCGACGCCGCAGGTGATCACGAAACGGTTCGACGACTCCTCGATCATCCTCGGGCTGCGCTTCTGGATCGACAAGCCGAGCGCCCGCCGCAAGTGGCGCGCCCGAACCGGCGTCATCCAGAACGTGAAGGCGGCGTTCGAGGACGACGACATCAAGATCCCGTTCCCGCAGCGGGAGCTGATGGGTCGCGAGGAGACCGACGGGTTCCGCACGGCCGAGCGGCCCGATCCGTCCCCCACGGCCACCGACGGCGGGGACGAATGACCGACCTCGCCGACCGCCGCGGGATGGAGACGGAGGTGTATCAGGCCGCGGAGGACTCGCACCTGCTCGCGACCGCCGCGGTCGAGGCGATCGGGGACGGCGACCGCGTGCTGGACGTGGGAACCGGCTCGGGGTACGTCGCGGGGACGGTCGCCGAGGAAACGGGGGCGCGCGTCGTCGCGTCGGACCTGAACCCACACGCCTGTCGGCAGGCCCGGGAGCACGCGGCCGAGGCCGACGTGGCTCTCGACGTGGTCCGGGGCGACCTGGTCGCGCCCTTCCGCGACGGCGCGTTCGACGCCGTGCTGTTCAACCCGCCGTACCTCCCCGCCGACGAGGACGCCGAGCGCGACGACTGGATGGCGGTCGCGCTCTCGGGCGGCGAGACGGGCCGGGCGGTCGTGGAGCCGTTTCTCGACGCGGTGGGGCGCGTCCTTGCCCCCTCTGGCGTCGTCCTGGTGCTGGTGAGCAGCCTCACCGGGGTCGACGAGGTGCTCGCACGGGCGAACGACCGCGGGTTCGACGCGGAGACGGTCGCCGAGGAGTCGTACCCCTTCGAGACCCTCACGGTGCAGGCGCTTCGCCGTCCCTGACCGGGTTTGGCCCAGGGCGACGGGCCGACCGTGGGAACCGTTGTCATAACTGTAGCGCATTTACTTGAAGGGGAAATATTATAGTGCGTCATGGCCTACCGGTAGCTACCAATGACGGAACTCGTAGCGGCCTCCCCGGGGCTGCTCCCGCTCCCGGACTGGGCGAAGGCGGATCTCTCCGACCTGAAGGGCCACCAGAAACACGACCTGATATCCGGCGACGAGGGCGACGAGATCGTCGAGACGTACGAGCAGGCGCGCGCGGAGGTCGTCGACCTCCAGACCGACGCCGGCCTCGACCTCGTCGGCGAGGGGCAACTGCGCTGGGACGACATGCTGGCGCATCCCCTCGCGGTCCACGACAACGTCGAGACGCGCGGCATCGTCCGCTACTACGACAACAACAACTTCTACCGCGACCCCGTCGTCACGGGCGACCTGACGTTCGACGGCGACGTGGCGGCGGAACTGGAAGCGGCCGCCGAGCACACCGGCTCGCTGCAGGCGGTGCTGCCCGGCCCGTACTCGCTGGCCGACCTCGCGACCGACGAGCACTACGGCGACGACGCCGAATTCCTCGACGCGGTCGCCGACTTCCTCGCCGACGAGGCCGACGCGTTCCCGGACGTGGAGACGCTGTTCCTGCTGGAACCGTCGCTCGTCGAGAACCCGCCGGAGGACGGTGAGGACGAGCGGGCCAGCGAGGCCATCGACGCCGTGGCGAGCGCGGTCGACGCCGACGTGGTCGCCCACACCTACTGGGGTGCGCTGGAGGAGAAGGTGTACGCGCACCTGCTCGACGCCGATGTCGACGCCGTCGGCTTCGACTTCGTCGCGGAGCAGGAGGACAACCTGTACAACATCAACGAGTACGGCGCGACCGACGACGTGGCGCTCGGTCTGGTGAACGGTCAGAACACGCTCCAGGAGGAGCCCGAAGCCATCCGCGAGCGCGTCGAGTGGGTGCAGGAGCAGACGCCCGGCGCTGACTTCGACCGCGCGTACCTCACCGTCAACACCGAGTCGTTCTACCTGCCGTACGCCGAGTTCGAGCGGAAGCTGGCGGCGCTTGCCGAAGCCGCTTCGACCCAGGAGGTGACAGCATGAGCAACGAGAACAAGGAGCAGTTCCGCCCGGCGGACCACCCGAACGACAACTTCATCCTGACGACGGTCGTCGGGAGCTACCCCAAGCCGAAGTGGCTCGACCGCGCCCGCGACCTCTACGAGGACGAGGACGCCGACTTCGACGAGGACGCCTGGGAGGAGGCCAAGGACGACGGCTCGCGGCTCATCACCGAGGAGCACGAGCGCGCCGGCCTCGACGTGGTCGTCGACGGCGAGATGCGCCGCAACGAGATGGTCGAGTTCTTTGCCGACCGCATTGGGGGGTACGAGTTCAAGGGACCCGTGAAGGTGTGGGGCCACAACACCTTCGACAAGCCCAGCGTCGTCGACGACGTCGAGTACGACGAGTCCTGGCTCGTCGACGAGTACGAGTTCACCGCCGACGTCGCCGACCGCCCGGTGAAGGTGCCGATCACCGGCCCGTACACGCTCGCGTCCTGGTGTTTCAACGAGGCCTACGAGGACGACGCCGCCCTCGCCAACGACCTCGCGGACCTGGTCAACGAGGAGATCGAGAAGCTCGTCGAGGCCGGTGCGCGCTACATCCAGATCGACGAGCCGGCGCTGGCGACGACGCCGGACGACCACGCCATCGTCGGCGACTGCCTGGAGCGCATCGTCGACGACATCCCCGAGGACGTGCGGATCGGTCTGCACGTCTGTTACGGCGACTACTTCCGGATCTACCCGGAGATCCTCGAGTTCCCGGTCGACGAGTTCGACCTCGAACTCGCCAACGGCGACTACGAGCAGCTGGACGTGTTCAAAGACCCCGAGTTCACCAAGGACCTGGCGCTCGGCGTCACCGACGTCCACGTCGCCGAGGTCGAGTCGGTCGCGGAGATCAAGGAGAACGTCAAGAAGGGGCTGGAGGTCGTCCCGCCGGAACAGCTCGTCGTCAGCCCGGACTGCGGGCTGAAGCTGCTGCCCCGAGAGGTCGCCTACGAGAAGATGGCCAACATGGTGGAGGCGACCCGAGAGGTCGAGGCCGAACTCGACGAGGGGGAGATAGAGGTCGGTCGCAGCGCGGTCAGCGCCGACGACTGATCGGTCGAGGGGTTCATCCCGAGACTGCGGTTGCGGCGCTGGAACCCGACGACTGATCGGTCGAGAGGTTCATCTCGCTGCTGCAGTCACGGCGCTGAAAGCCCGCGACTGATCGGCAGCGAGTTTCTGCGGCCCTGTCAGACGACGCCGCGGGTCAGCGACCCCAGCAGCGGCAGCGCCAGCGCCGACCCGACGGCGACGTAGGCGGGCTGGCCGAGCGCGAGCAGTTCGCCGGCCGCCAGCGTCGGCGACAGCAGGACGAACGTCGCGAGGACGACAACGCCGACGCCGATGCCGGCCGCGAGCGCCCGCGGGAGGCTCCGACAAGTGAGGCCGACGAGCGCGCCCGCGACCACGAGCCCGAGCCAGTGCAGCCAGGCAACGCCGACGCCGACGACGAGCGCGACCGCCAGCCCGATCCGCCGTTGTCGGTCGTCCGCCCGAAACGTGGCCATCCGGTGGTCGAGCGTTGCGAGCGGTCCGGCGCGGTCGTCCGGCGCGTCCGACTCGCCGGGTTCGGCCGTCGCGTCGCTCATTCCGATCCCCCCTCGACGGTCACGTCGGCGTCGCCGTCGGGCACTTCGCGGCGCATCGGCTTGTACTCGCCGTCGGCCCAGAGTTCGAGCTGGTCGTCGTAATGCTCGGAGAAGTACGACCCGTCCTGTCCGCCCGGAATGACGCTGC
Source organism: Halostella salina (assembly GCF_003675855.1). Classification (NCBI taxonomy): domain Archaea; kingdom Methanobacteriati; phylum Methanobacteriota; class Halobacteria; order Halobacteriales; family Natronoarchaeaceae; genus Halostella; species Halostella salina. The sequence continues at coordinate 179,846 of NZ_RCIH01000006.1, forward strand.
GGGACTCGGCCTCGCTCATCGGCGTGATCATCCGCCAGCTACTGCCCGCTCCGCCCTCCTTGCGGAAGTTGAAGACGGTGTACGCCGACCCGTCGGTCGGCAGGCGGTCGTAGTTCAGCGCCGACACCTGCCCGCCGAACTGGTGGTCGATCGCGGTGACGTTGTAGTCGCCGTACGTCTCCCAGCCCGCGTCCTCGATCCGGTCGACGGCCTCCCCCATCGCCGTCGCGAGCACCGCCGCGCGGTCGCCGTCGAACGCCTCGTGGTCGGGCGGTAGCGTCACCAGCACGCGCTCCTGGGGCCAGTAGCTCTCGTCCAGCCCGAGTTCTTCGAAGTCGTCGGCCCAGGTGGCTCGGCGGAACTCCTCGTACCAGATCCGGAAGGCGAGCGCCGCCGCCGAATCGCGGTCCATCCGGTAGTCCCAGTCGGCCATGGCGTCGAGCCAGGGGTCGGCCTTCGACGGCATCCGGTCGCGGGCGTCGAGGATGGCGGGCACCAGTTCACGCGCCCGGATGTCGAGCGTGTCGTTCTGCAGCGACGCCATCCACTCCCGGTCGATACCGTCGCCGTTCTCGACGGCCTCGTCCAGACACTCGTAGATGCGCTGCCCCCGGAACCCGGACGCGTACTCCTGCCCGATGGGGTACGCCGGGTCGTCCAGCGGCCGCTGGTTGGCGGTCCCGAGGTAGTCGGGGTTGTCGACGCCGGGCTTGTCCTCGAACGGGACAAACGCCGCGTCCTCGCCGTCGCCCTCCCAGTCGGAGACGCCGAACGGCTCGAACCCGTCCCACTCGACCTCGCCGGCGGAGCCGTCGAACACGCGGTCGCCACGGACCACTTCGCCCCCCGCACGGCGGATCGGTATCTTCCCTGTCGTGTGGTACATCGTCTCGCCGTCGCGGTCGGCGTACATCGCGTTCTGGGTGGGCACGTCGAACCGCTGGAGCGCGTTCAGGAACTCGTCTTTGCTTTCGACCTGACTGAACTCGTAGATGGCCGCGGACTCGCGGGTGCCGCCCATCCCGGTCCAGGCGACGCCGACGTGCTGTGTCTCGCCGTCGACCGCCCGGTCGAGGAACGCGCCGTGAACGGTCTTTCTGACCGCGACTTCGCGGTCCTCGCCGCCCGCGACCTCGACGGTCCGGGTCTCCGTCTCGAACTCGCGCCACTCGCCGTCGTAGCGGTAGCGCTCGCCGGCGTCGTCGGTCTCGTAGGTGTACAGGTCGACCACGTCCGCGCCGGTGTTCGTGAATCCCCACGCACCCTGGTCGTTCTGCCCGGTGACGACGAACGGGATACCGGGGAACGTCGCGCCGCGGATGTCGACGCCGTCCGCGACGATGTGCTGCTCGTACCAGACCGGCGGCACCATCAGCGTGAGGTGCGGGTCGTAGGCGAACACCGGGCTGCCGCTCTCGGTGTGCTCGCCGCTCACGACCCAGTGGTTCGACCCGAGGAGGTCCGGCGGCTCGAACGCCGACAGCCAGTCCAGCAGTTCGGGGCCGGCGGCGTCGCCGACGCGCGCGTCGTCCCCGGCTTCGGCCGCGCCGTGGACCTCCCCGCCGGTCTGTCCCTCGCGGATGATCGGCGAGTCGTGCGGGAGCCGCGCCGGGAACAGCTCCCGGTAGGTCCCGGCGTCGAGTTCCTCGCGGAGGACGCCCTGCCGGAGCGTGTCGAAGCTCCCCGTCAGCCCCCAGGAGATCTGTTGACCGACGAGCAGCGTGTCGAGCGTCTCCCACTCTCGGGGCTCGTACCCCAGGAGGCCGAACTCCAGGGGGAGGGGCCCGGCGTCAATGTAGGCGTTGACGCCGTCGCGGAACGCCGCCGCCAGTTCAGCCGCTCGCGTGCCCTCGATGGCCGACTGTGACACCTCCGCAGCCCCGCGGAAGTCCATCTTGGCGTGGAAGCGGTCCGACTCAAGCGTTCGCTCGCCGAACGCCGCCGAGAGCGTCCCGTTCATCCGCCGCCGGATGAGGTCCATCTCGAACAGCCGGTCGGCCGCCTGCGCGTAGCCGACGGCGAAGTACGCTGCCTCCTCGGAGTCGGCCTCGACGTGGGGCACGTGGTAGTCGTCGTACGTGACCGTCGCGGGGCCGTGGGGGCTCTCGACGGTGTCGGGGACCGACCGGCGGGCGCTCGCCCAGGCGTCGCCGGACGGTGCCGCGAACCGGTCGAGCAGGCCGCCGGCGGGTGAGAGCGCGGTCGCGCCCGCGCCGCCGCCGACGACGGCGGCGAGAAACGCCCGTCGGGTACGGTCGATGTCCATACACCCTCGTGTGACCGGGGAACCTTAAATTCCGGGCGGGTTCACGAGCAGGTACCCGACGAGCGCGACCGGCCCGGCGTACAGCGGCGCGAGCAGCGCAGGGCGGGCGGCGTCGTGCACCGCCGCGACTGCGAGGTGGAGGGCTGGAACCGCGAGCGCGACCGCGGCAACTGCGGGGGTATCGACGAGCGCGTTGGTGTGTGGCGTCGTCTCGGCGACGGCGTACGCAGTCGCGAATGAGAGGACGGCCGCGACGGCGTACTGGCCCCAGGCCTCACGGTCCGCCAGCGCGGCGACGAACCCGCCTGCGAGCGCGACGCCGAACGTGATCCCGAGGAGCAGCCCCGGAATCGGGTCGCCGTGGCCCGCGTGAAGCACCGCTGTCGGTGGCATCGCTCGTCGGTAGACGGGCGCGAGAAGTAAAGGGAGCGAAAGCGGTTACTCGTACAGCCAGGTCTCGTCGATGCGCTCGTAGTCGACCAGCTCCTCCTCGTCGAAGTAGAGGTCGATCTCGCGCTCGTTCGCGCCGGGGTCCTCGTGGTCCGCGGCGTGAACGACGTTCCGGCCCAGGTCCAGGGCGTAGTCGCCCCGGATCGTGCCGGGTGCGGCCTCGGCGGGGTCGGTGTCGCCGATGATCCCCCGCACCTGCCGGGTCGCGTCCTGCCCCTCCCACACCATGGGGACGACCGGGCCGGACGTGATGAAGTCCGTCAGGTCGTCGAAGAAGGGCTTGTCGGTGTGCTCGGCGTAGTGCTCTTCGGCCTGCGCCTGGCTCATCCGGATGAACTTCGCGCCGACCAGCTTCAGGCCGCGCTCCTCCAGACGGGAGACGATCTCGCCCACGAGGCCGCGCTGGACCGCGTCGGGCTTTGCCATCACGAAGGTGCGCTCGCGCTCGCTCATGCTTCGGTCTCCTCGGGTTCCTCGGCCGCCTCGGCGTCCTCGTCAGCGTCGGCGGCTTCGTCGGTCGTGTCCTCCTCGGCAGTCTCGGACTCGGTGTCCTCCTCGGCAGTCTCGGACTCGGTGTCCTCCTCGGCGGATTCCTCCGCGGGTTCGTCTTCCGACTCGGCCGTCACGTCCTGCTCCTCGCGGTCCGCCTCGGCGGCGGGCTCCGCTTCGGTCTGTGCGGCGCGCCGCTCCTTCTGGGCGTGGGCCTCGTCGGTCCACTCGGTGTCGCGCGGCTCGCGGCCGAGGTCGGCGTTCTTCTCGCACTTGCTGGAGCAGTAGTGGACCGTGCTGCCGTCGGTGCTGACGAACATCGTTCCGGTGCCGGGCTCGATCTCCGCGCCGCAGTAGTCACACTCTCGGGTCTGTGGCATCGTTACTGCCCTCCGATGGAGTCTGCCTCGCGGGCCGTCTCGCGGAGCTGGAGCACGTCGCCCTCGCGGACGGGGCCGAGGCAGTTTCGGGTGATGATCCGACCCTGATTCTCGCCTTCCCGGATGCGGCACTTGACCTGCATGGCCTCGCCGTGCATCCCGGTCTTGCCCACGATCTCGATGACCTCTGCGGGCGTGGATCCGTCTTCGGACTCTTCAGCGCTCATGCGTTATCGCCTCAGCGAAGGTCCTCGACTTTCTCGGCGATGTCCTCGACGTCGTCGCCGGCGTCGCCGGCGTCGACGACCGCGGCGGCGGCGCTGCCGACTTCCAGGCCGGCCGCGTGGCCGACGTCGTCCTGGTTGTCGATGAAGACGTAGGGGATCCCCTTCTCGTCGGCCAGCTCGGGGAGATGCATGACGATCTCCTCGGGCTGGACGTCCTCCGCGACGTAGATGAGGTCGGCGTTGCCGCGCTCGACCGCCTTCGTCGTCTCGTTCGTACCTTTCTTTACCGTTCCTGTGTCTCGGGCGACCTCGAGCGCCTCGATGGCGTCGTCCTGGAGGTCGGCCGGGACGTCGAAATCTGCGTACACTGGCATTGTTAGTTCACCTCCCGCGCGTGGGCTCGCGCTCCCCTGCCGTCGCCGCCGTGCGGCGAACCGAGGGCCGCTGGGTGAGCCCTCGACCGCCGGCGTCCGGCGGCTTGAGTCCTGTGTGGCTAGGAGCATCATCAACCCCGCGCAGGCTGTACAGGCGAATAGCGCACCACCCCATAAAAGCGCTTTCAAACGTGCGACGGCGTGTGAGGGGCCGACACGCCGTGGAGAAAGCGCCGGCCGGCAAGCGCAAGACCCCTTAGGACGGGGGGCGAACGGCCGGGCATGTCAGTCGACTCCCTCGCCCGCTCGCTCCGGGTCGAAGCCCGCGGGAGCGATGCACGCCGACTCCTCGTCCTCGCCGGGGAGCGCGAGCGCTGTTACGACGCGCTCGAACGGGTGGTCGACGGGGTCGACCTGCCGCTCTCCCGGACGACGCTGGTCGGCCCGGACGACCGCCTGCAGTGCGAGCACCTGCCGCTCCAGCGCGCGGGCGACCTGCTCGGCGAGACCCGCGACGCCGTCGCCGTCGACTGCCACGACGAACTCCGGCCCAACGCGGTCGGTCGGGTCGTCGGTGCGGTCGACGGCGGCGGCCTGTTCGTCCTCCTGACGCCGCCGCTGGACGAATGGCCGGAGCGCCGCGACGGGTTCGACGAGGGGTTGGCCGTGCCGCCGTTCGCCGTCGGCGACGTGACCGGCAACTTCCGGCGGCGGTTCGTCCGGACGCTCCGCGAACACCGGGGCGTCGCCGTGTACGACGCCGATTCGGGGACGGTGGAGCGCGACGGCCTGACCGACCCCGCCCCCCGGTTGCCTGCGGAACCGGTCGCAGTCCCTGACGGCCGCCAGTTTCCCCGCGCCGCCTACGAGGCGTGCCTGACCGCGGACCAGGCCGACGCAGTGCGTACGTTCGAGCGCCTGCGCGACCCAGGGCAGGCCGTCGTCGCGGAAGCCGACCGCGGGCGCGGGAAGTCGAGCGCCGCGGGGCTCGCCGCCGCCTCGCTCGCGCTCGCCGGCGACGACGTGCTGATCGCGGCCCGGCAGTACCGGAGCGCGCGCGAGGCGTTCCTTCGCGCACGAGAACTGCTGGCCGCCGAGGGGGCGCTCGCCGGCGGCGACGAGGACGGGCCGAACCCCCAGTTGCTCGACGCCGCGGACGGGGGTCGGGTCCGGTTCGCCGGCGCGACCGAGGCCGCGAGCCTGCCCGACGACCCCGACGTGGTGTTCGTCGACGAGGCCGCCGCGCTCCCCGTCTCGCTGCTGGAGTCGTTCCTCGCCGCGGACCGCGTCGCCTTCGTCACCACCGTCCACGGGTACGAGGGCGCGGGGCGCGGGTTCTCCGTCCGCTTCCGCGACCGCCTCGCCGAGAGCGACCACGAAGTGACCGACGTGCGCCTCGCCGACCCGATCCGCTACGCGGGCGGCGACCCGGTCGAGGTGTGGGCGTTCCGCGCGCTCCTGCTTGACGCGCGGCCGGCAGTCGACCCGGTCGTCGCCGACGCGACGCCCGAGGACGCCACGTACCGGCGGCTCACGCCGGACGACCTGCTCGCCGACGAGCGCCTGCTCCGGGAGGCGTTCGGCCTGCTCGTGCTTGCCCACTACCGGACGGAGCCGAACGACCTCGCCCGCCTGCTGGACGCGCCGAACCTCGAAGTCCGGGCGCTCTGCCGGAATGGCCACGTCGTCAGCGTCGCGCTGCTCGCCCGCGAGGGGAACCTGCCGGCCGACCTGCGCCGGGAGATGTACGACGGCGCGCGGGTGAAGGGGAATATGGTCCCGGACGTGCTGACGAGCCAGTTGCGCGACGAGGCCGCCGGGGTCCCCGCCGGCCTGCGCGTCGTCCGGATCGCCACGCACCACGCCGTCCGGTCGCGCGGCTTCGGGTCGCGCCTGCTCGACGCGGTCCGGGGGGAGTTCGACGACCTCGACTACCTGAGCGTCGGCTACGGCGCACAGCCGGGGCTCGTGGACTTCTGGCGCGAGAACGGGTTCTCGGCGGTCCACCTCTCGACCACGCGGAACGACGCGAGCGGCGAGTACTCCGCGGTGATGCTCGCCCCGCTCTCCCCGGCCGGCCGGGACCTCCGTGACCGCCACGCGCGGCGGTTCGCCGGCCGGATCGGCGGCGTCCTCTCGGACGCGCTCGACGACGCCGACCCCGACGTGGTGCGGGCGGTCCTGCGGTCGGTCGAGACGACGCCCGAGGTCGACCTGACCTCCTACGAGTGGCGGGTCGTCGCGGACGCCGCGTTCGGGCCGGGGCTGTTCGACGCCTCGCCGTCCCCGTTCCGCCGCCTCGCCGTCGCCCATCTCGTCGACGGCGAGGCGGACCTCACGGCCCGCGAGGAGCGCCTGCTGGTGCGCCGCGCGCTGCAGGCGCGGGACTGGTCGGCCGTCGCCGAGGCGCTCGACTACCCGTCGGCCCGGCAGTGCATGCGCGCGCTCGGCGACGCGTACGCGCCGCTGGTCGAGACGTACGGCGACGAGACGGCCCGCGAGGAGCGCGAGCGCTACGCCGACGGCGGCTGACCGCCGTCACCGACAGAGCGAAGGGCTGGCGCGCCGAACCGGCGGCCATGCGGGAGTGTACCGAGGACGAGTGCGACCGCGAGGCGGCGGTGCTGTTGCGGATCCCGTGGGCGGCGAACCGGGTCGTCTGTGCGGCCCACGCGCGGGTGCTCGGGCAGCGGGACGGGATCGTCGCCGACCCGCTGGAGAACGCCGACCTATAGCCAGCGCGCCATCATCACTTCGTCGACGTAGTCGTCGTCTAGCTTGTAGTGGTCCTCGCGGATCGCCTCGGTCTCCCAGCCGTGCCCCGCGAGGAACTGGATCGCCGCCTGGTTCGTCGACGGGATGCTGTTGTATATCTTCTCGTAGTCGCTTTCGGACGCCCAGTCGACGCCGCGCTCCATCAGCCGGCCGCCGATGCCGCGGCCGCGGTACTCCGGCAGGACGCCGAGGGTGAGCCGGGCGGTGTGGCGGAGTTTGCCGACCTCGGGCACGTTCAGGTGGACCCAGCCGACCACCTCCTCCTCCACCGTGGCGACGAAGAACACGCGGGACTCCAGTTCGTTGTGCCGGATCAGCACCTCCTCGTGGTCGACCACGTCGGCCACCGTCTCGGCCTCGATGTACGCGCCCTCCTCCGCGACCTCGCGGATCGCGCCGACCAGCCCCGTGAGGTCCTCCTGTCGCGCGCCGCGGATCGTGCAGTCGACGCCGGCGGCGCTGAACTCCTCCTCGTCGACCTCCTCGAAGGCGACGCGCAGTTCGCCGTCGACCTCCTCCAGCACGCCGTCGCGCTTGAGGATCGCGATGTGGTGACCGAACGCCCGCGGGTCGATATCCAGCGCCCGGCGCAGCCGCTTTGGCTTGATCGACCCGTGTCGCTCCACGTAGTCGTATATTTCTCCCCGGTCCTCGTGGCCGAACTCGAACTCGCCGGTCAGTTCCATGTGGATAGGTACCAGTCCCCAGAACTTAGCTTTTGTCACGAAAGTTCGGCACTATCGGCGGGCGCGTCGCCCGCTGCGCCGTCACTTCGGCAGCCACACCAGCGGCACGTGCCGCCACGCCCACCGCTTGTCGGGCTTGTCGGTGACCTCCCAGAAGCTCCGGGGCCACGTCCCGACGGCGTCGTGGATGTCGCGGTACGAGAGCGTGCTCTCGCCGTCGAGTACGAGCCGGAAGCGGTCGGCGAACGCCTCGGGGTCGAAGTCGGGGTCGGGGTGTTCCTCGGGGTTCTCGACCATCTCGCGGTGGTGGGCGCGCGCCAGATCGTTCATGTAGCCGAGCACGAGGTGGCCGCCGGGTGCAACGGCGTCGTAGAGGGACTCTAGGGCGGGTTCGGAGTCGGCGACGTACGCGAGCGTCCCGAAGCAGTGGACGAGGTCGAACGCCCGTCCGGGGTCGAAGTCGGGGAGCACGCCGCGCTCGAACGCGAGGTTGTCGAGCCCCGCCGCCCCTGCCTGCTCGCGGGCGTCCGCGAGCGCCGACTCGGCGGCGTCGTAGCCGACGACGGTCGTCTCGGGGTACTGCTCGGCGACGTGGCGGGCGACGACGCCGGGCCCGCAGCCCACGTCGGCGAACGACTCGGGCACGCCCTTCTCGGCGAAGAAGTCGTCCAGCAGGCCGCGGACGTGGTGGGCGCTCGGCGTGGCGCTCGCGCGGCGGTCCTCGTCGGCCTCGGTCCAGAACCGGTTCCAGTTTATCGTGTCGTCGTGGGTTGGATCCGTCATTGGTGGGAGGATGGTCCGTCGCTGTGGCCCCGTCGTCGCCGCGCTGGGCAGACGCGAGGCTGGTCGTCGCGCGGACCGTTCCCGGCGTCTGACCGCCTTGTGACGGCGATCACTGGCCGGACCAGTAGGTACGGGAAACTGTTAGAAAAGGACACCGATTTAATTTCGTCTGTTTACTGTACTTAAGAATTGGTGTGGTGAAACAAGTATCTGTCGGTATCGATCAGTCCGGGACGCCCGTCAGCACGCGCGCCACGTCGTGGACGTTCTCCGTGTCCAGCAGCGCCTCGGCGGCGGTGCGGACGGTGAAGTCGGCGTCGATGTCGATCCCGTAGCAGGCGGCGTACAGCTCCAGCCACTCGTTCATCGTGCGCTCGAGGCGCGCGAACTCGGCCTCTCCGAACCGCACGGCGCGGCCGCCGGTCCGACACTCCACGTACAGCGAGACGGTCGGCCCGAACCCCTCCCGGAGGATCGCCATCGCGCGCTCCTCGTCCGGCGGGTCCTCGGACGGCTCGAACGACGCCCGACGCTGCCGGAGCGTCTCGGCGAGGGCGTCGATCCGGTCGCCGACCGCCTCGGGCGTCGGGTCGTCGGTCACCCTTCGCGGTACTCGACGCCCTTGCCGCCGGCGGGGTGGTCCCAGTCGGTCTCGGCGACGACCGCGCAGGTGCCACACTCGACGCAGGGCTGGGTGTCGAGGCTGACCAGTCGCTCCTCGTCGCCGTTGGTCTTGACCGTCTCCTCGCGGTAGCAGCCGCCGCCGAAGTCCGTCGCGCTGACGGGACAGGCGGTGACTGCTGTGCCTGACGCCTCGTAGGAGTTGTCGAGCAGGTCGATGTGGGGCTCGCCCACGTCGTACGTCAGGTCGCCGATGCGGTCGTCGAGCTCCGGCGGTTCGACCTCGCTCACGTCGGTCACCGGCTCGCCCAGCTCCTCGGCGATCACCGTCGGGACGGTGACGTAGGGGAGCTTCGTGTCCGGGATCATCGAGACGAGCGTCGGCGAGGAGTACGCCCGCTCCAGCAGGCCACCGGCCGCGCGGACCCCCATGCGGCCGAGCGGCGAGTCGACCAGCGCGTCGGCCACGTCGTCGACCGGCCCGGCCTCACCGAGCTTCCCGAACACCTCGTAGCGGGTGGGTTTGAGCTTGTCCATCACGCCCTCGTCGTTGAGCTTCGCCTCGTACAGCCGGCCGGCCGCGTGCGGGTCGCCGCGTGACTTCGCGTCGGCGAACGCCTCCGCTGCGAGCGCGCCGGCGGTGACGGCGTGGTTCATCCCCTTGATGATCGGTCCCTGGGCCTGCATCTGGCCGGCGGCGTCGCCGACCAGCACGAGCCGGTCCCGGTGGGGCGACTCGTGGGCCACCTTCTTCGAGTCGGGCACCAGCTTCGCGCTGTACTCCCGCTCGTCGTACTCGTCGCCGAGCCACTGCGCGAGCAGGGGGTGGGTGAGCAGCCCGTCGAGCAGTTCGTGCGGTTCTGCCGCCTCGTCGGCCAGCGAGTCGAGGTGGAACACCGTGCCGATCGACAGCGAGGCCTCGTTCGTGTAGAGGAACCCGCCGCCCCGGACGCCGTCGAACAGGTCGCCGGAGAACAGGTGCGCCTCGCCCTCGTCGTCGTCGATGTCGAACCGCTCGTTGATCACCTCCGGCTCCATGTCGACGACGGCCTTCACGCCCTGGAACCACTCGCCGGGGTCCTCCCAGTCCATCAGGCCGGCGTCCCGTGCCAGTTCGGAGTTGACGCCGTCGGCCGCGACGATGAGGTCGGCCTCGATGGGTTCGAGTTCCTCGGTCCGGACCCCGACGATCTCCGCGCCGTCCCGGAGCAGCCCGGTGACCCGGACCTCCGTCAGCAGGCCCCCGCCGGTCTCCCGGGTCATCTCGTGGACGCGCTCGGCGAGCCACGAGTCCATCTTCCGTCGAAGCACGGCGTCGGCCCACTCGGTGTCGTGGTGGTGGAGGTCCCCGATGTCGAACGTCTTGACCTTCTCGCCGGCGACGTTGTGGATGTAGTTCTCGGTGACCGGTCGCTCGGCCGCCTCCGCGCGGAAGTCGGGGAACAGGTCGTCGATCGTGTACGGCGCGGACTCCTCGGCGTAGATGAGTCCGCCCGACACGTTCTTGGCGCCGGCGTCCACGCCGCGTTCCAGCACCAGCGTCTCTACCCCGTTCCGTGCCAGCGTCGCCGCCGCCGCGGCCCCGCCCGGGCCACAGCCGACGACGACCGCCTCGTAGTGTTCGTGCTCAGTCATCGCTTGCCTCCTGCACTGCCTCGGCCAGTTCGCCCGCCTCGACTGCCTCCGTGAGACGGGGGAGCACTTCGAACAGGTCACCCTGTACGTAGTAGTCGGAGAAGTTCCGGATGTCGGCGTCCTCGTCGGTGTTGATCGCGATGATCGTGTCCGACTCGTCCATCCCGACCTTGTGCTGGACCGCGCCGGAGATGCCGGCGGCGACGTACACGTCGGGTTCGACTTCCTGCCCTGACTCGCCGATCTGGCGCTCCTCCGTGATGTAGTCCTCGACGTGGCCCTCGAAGCTGTACGAGGAGGTGATCACGCCCCGGGAGAGCCCCAGGTCGGCCTCGTCGAACGCGTCGACCAGGTCGAGCGCGAGTTCGATCCCCTCGGTCGGGTCGTCGCCGATGCCGCGGCCGACCGCCACGACCACGTCGTTGCCGGTGAGGTCGACGCCGTCCGACAGCCGGTCGTACTCGGTCACGTCGACGCGGAACCAGTCGTCGGCCAGTTCCATGTCGTGTTCGACGACTTCCGCCTCGCGCTCGTGGTCGGGGTCCGGTATCTCGAAGCTCCCGGGGATCACCGACCCGCCCTGCGGGTGGAAGTCCCGGTTCGGCTTGTCGATACAGAGGATCGTCGAGTACTCGAAGCCGGAGAAGTCCGGCCGCTTCATGTGGAGGACGCGCTCGAACTCCTGTTTGCTCCCGCCGGTTTTGGCCGGGTTGGAGATCATCGCGTTCTCGATGTACAGCCCCGAGCAGTCGCTGGCGAGGCCGGAGTCGAGTTCCCCCTGTACCAGCGCCGAGAGGTCCCGCCCGTTGTTCGTCGCCGGGAACAGCGTGTACCGGGGTTCGTGGTAGTCCTTCCAGGCAACGTCCTCGCGACCCTCGGCGGCGAGGTCGCCGCCGGCCCGCATCATGTCACAGACGATCTCGGTGTAGGGCTTGTGGCGGAACCGCTCCAGCCGGTCGTCCTCGTGGTGGACGACCAGATCCGCGCCGAGCGAGACGACCTCGTCGACGTAGTCGGTCGCGTCGTCCCCGACCAGCACGGCGACGACGCGCTCGTCCTCGTCGTACTGGTCGTTGTAGTCGTCCATCAGCTCGCGGGCCTTGCCGAGCATCTCGCGGGACACGTCGAGTAGCTGGCCCGCCTGCGTCTCGCAGTACACCCACATGTCGCGGTACTCGCCGTCGACGGTACCTTCGACCCACTGCTTGTCGTTGGTCGGGTGGTCGAGTTCGGGGTACTTCTCCTCCGGCGGGCGGTCGTCTATCTCCGGCCCCTCGCCGTCCTCGTCCTCGCTCCCCTCGACGGAGTCGATGCGGCTCTCGATCTGCGATTTGGCGGTCTTGCGGTCCGCGCCCGCCTGCTCGCGTTCGAGGAGGTCGCGCAACACGTCGGCGTCGTCGATGTCCCGCACCATGTTCGCCACGTCGGCGACGGTCAGGTCAGCCAGATCGACCGTCTCCGGGTCGACCTCGCCGTCGTCGTCGGCCTCGACCTTCTCGATGCGGTCCTCGATCAGCGTCTTGACGGGCGCGCGGTCCTCACCGCCTTCCTCCAGTTCGAGCATCTCGCGCAGCTCGTCGGCGTCGTCGACCTCCTTGATCTTCGGGCCGAGCTCCGCGATGTCGTGGTCGGTGGGGTCTATCTCGGGCATCGTCAGTCACCCGCCGCGTACGGCGCGAGTTCGTCGACCAGTTCGTCCATCTCCCCCTCGTCGTCGGGGTCGACCGGCGTCGCCTCGCGCTCGGAGGGCGCTTTCGGGATCGGGTCGACACCGGAGACGATCGTCGGGGACCCGTCCAGCCCGATGTAGTCGGGGTCGAGGTTCAGCGCCTCGTGGTCCCACACCGTGAGGTGGTCCTCGAAGCTCTCGGCGCGTTGCTGGGTCTCCTCGCGCAGGTCCTTGTGTGCGAGTCGGTGGCTGGCCTGCCGGTAGCTCGGCTCGAACTCCGGGTCGGCGACGATGAAGGCCGGCATCGGGGCCTCGATCGTTTCGATCTCTGAGATGTCGCCCTCGACGAGGCGCTTGGCGCGGACCGTCCCCGCCTCCTCGTCGACGTCGAGCGAGATGACGTGCGTGATCATCGGCCAGTCGAGACACCAGCAGGTCTGTGGGCCGGTGTGCCCGGTCTCGCCGTCGGCGGTCTTGAAGCCCGCGAACACCAGGTCCGGCTCGTCGTCGAGCTTTTGAAGTCCTGTGGCGACGGTCATCGCAGTCGCCCAGGTGTCCGCCGCGCCCATCTCGCGGTCCGACAGCAGATAGAGGTCGTCGGCGTACACGTCGCGCATCCCCTCCTGCAGGATCTCCTTGTAGCCGGGCGGTCCCATGCTCATCAGCGAGACGTGGCCGCCGTTGCGGACCTTCGTCTGGAACGCCGCGCGGAGCGCGTGTTTGTCGTTCGGATTCATCACCGTCGGCGTCTTCCCCCGTTCGAGGTGGCCGTCCTCGTCGAAGGACACCTGCCCCTCGCGGAAGTCGGGGACGCCTTTCGTCAGTGCGACTGTGTGCATAGTTGTCAGTTTCCTCGTGGAAGATACTAACCGGCAGTCGGTAATAGTCTTTTGTGGAAGTCACCCGCGTCGCCGCGCGTCACGACGGGATCAGATCCGCCCCGCACGACCGGCGTCCACGTCGATGGCGTCGACCGGGCAGACGTCGACACAGAGCATGCAGTCGATGCACTGGGCCTCGTTGGCGGGGTCGGCCTTGATCTCGCTTTCGGGATGGCCGGGCGTGTCGACCCACTCGAACACGTCGACGGGACAGTCCTCCAGACACGCGCCGTCGGCCAGACAGATGTCGAAGTCGACCGCGACGTGCGTCCCGTGGATGCCCAGGGTCTCCGGTTCCTCCACCGGCCCCCACACGTCGTGGCCCTCGTGCTCGTCGACTACCTCGCGGTTCTCCTCGAAGTTGGCATCGATGCTCATTGGTAACTTTCCTCAACTCCACTACACGGATGGTCCCCAAAAGATTTTGCACGAACGTTCCTGCGGGTCCGCAGTCACAGTCCCGCCATACCGGTCCACGTCAGCCGCACGCCGACGACCAGCAGCAGCAAGTACACCGCCGCAGTCCGGTACTGCTCCGGGATCCTCGACCGCACACGCTTCCCGGCGGCCACGCCGGCCAGCCCCGGCAGCGCCGCGGCCAGCGAGACGACGAGGAGGGCGGTGTCGGCGTAGAGTCCGAGCGCCCCGGCCATCCCGATCCTGACCAGCCCGACGCCGAGCAACACCGATGCGAGGACGCCGACGAACACCCCCCGTTCCAGGTCGAGTCGGTCGAGGTACGCGACGACCTGCACGCCGACGTTGGTCGCGCCGAACACGAATCCCGAGACGAAGCCGAGCCCGACTTTCGCCGCCGGGTGTGCGGTGAAACAGCGCCGCTTGAGCGTCTCGCTACCCGGAACGCCGAGCCGTTGCTGCTTCGTGGCGACGTACCCGAGCGTCAGGAGACCGAGCGACAGCGTCATCGGGGCGGCCGGAATGCGGCGCAACAGCGCCATCCCGACGGCGGTGCCGACCAGCGCGGCGGTCGCGTAGGGCCAGAACCGGCGGACGCAGCTCCGGAGCGAATCGCGGTCGAGTTCGCTCGCCAGCGAGGCGTTCGCCGCGACTATCGGGACGATCATCACCACGACGGCGTCCCGTGGCGGAAGGGTCGTCGCCAGCACTGCCGTCCCGACGAGCGCGAACCCGAACCCCGTGATGCCGGCCACGACGCCGCCGCCGACGACCGCGGCAAACACGACGGCGGCGACACCGCCAGCCAGACCGACCATCGTACTCCGGCGTTCATCGGGCCGGATAATGAACGTTGGTCGGTTTCCCGACCGCAGCGCCACGACGCCGGTCCCAGTAACTTACTCTTCCTGCTGGGCGTCGACGACCGCGACACCTGCGAGGTTCACGATGTCTTTCACCTCGTCGCCGCGCTGGAGGACGTGGACCGGCTCGTCCATCCCGACGAGCATGGGGCCGATCGCCTCCGCGCCGCCGAGGCGCTGGAGCAGCTTGTAGCCGATGTTGCCCGCTTCGAGGTTCGGGAACACGAGCACGTTCGCCGGCTCGTCCAGGTCCGAGAACTCGTAGGTACCCTCGAGGATGTCCTCGACGACGGCCGTGTCGGCCTGCATCTCGCCGTCGACCGGGAAGTCGACCGCGGGGTCCTCGCGGAGGCGGCGGGCGGCCGCGCGGGGCTTGCGCGTCCCCTCGTTGTCGACGCTCCCGAAGTTCGAGTACGACAGCATCGCCGCACGGGGTTCGACGTTGAACCGGCGCGCGAGTTCGGCCGTGTGGCGAGTCACCTCGGCCAGCACGTCCTCGTCGGGGTTCTGGTTGACCGTGGCGTCGGCACAGAACACGACGCGGTTCTTGAACGTGAGCATGTAGACGCCGGCCGCGTAGTCGGCGTCCTCGGCGGTGCCGATCACCTGCAGGGGCGGCCGCAGCGCCGACGGGTAGTGGTGGGTGAGTCCCGTCAGGAGTGCGTCTGCGTCGCCCTGCTCGACCATGACGCTCCCGAAGTAGTTCGTGTCACCCCGGACCAGCTCGCCGGCCTCCGTCTCCGTGATCCCCTTGCGCTGGCGGATCTCGTAGAGCCGGTCGGCGTACGCCTCGTAGTCTCCGTCACTTGGGTCAGCGACCTCCGGGTCGAAGTCCAGCCCGAGCCGGCGTGTCGTCGTCCGGATGCTGTCCTCGTTGCCGAGCAGGACCGGCTCGGCGATCCCCTGGTCCTGGATCTGGTATGCCGCCCGGATCATCTTCTCGTCGTCGCCGTCGGCCAGCGCGACGCGCTTGGGGTCGGATTTGGCCTTGTTGATGACGACCCGCATCATCTCGCGGGACTTGCCGAGGCGGGCCTCCAGGGTCTCGACGTACGCCTCGGTGTCGAGTTCCGACCGGGCCGCCCCGGAGTCCATCGCGGCCCGCGCGACGGCGGGCGCGACCTCGAACAGGACGCGCGGGTCGAGCGGCTTGGGGATGATGTAGTCCGGGCCGAACTGGAGGGGCTGGTCGCCGTAGGCCTTCACGACGGCGTCGGGCACGTCCTGCTTGGCGAGGTCAGCCAGCGCCTCGGCCGCGGCGACCTTCATCTCCTCGTTGATCTCGGTCGCGCGCACGTCCAGCGCCCCGCGGAAGATGAACGGGAACCCGAGGACGTTGTTGACCTGATTGGGGTAGTCCGACCGCCCGGTCGCCATGATGACGTGGTCGTCGCGGGCGTCCTTCGCCTCCTCGTAGCCGATCTCCGGGTCGGGGTTGGCCATCGCGAAGATGATCGGGTCGTCGGCCATCGACCGGACCATCTCCTGGTCGACGATGCCGCCGATCGAGAGGCCGACGAACACGTCCGCGTCCGCCATCGCGTCGGCCAGGTCGCCGCCGGGCACGTCGCGGGCGAACTCGCGTTTGTACTCGTTGACGTCGCCGGCCTGCGCGCGCTCCTCGGTGATGATCCCCGAGGAGTCACACATCGTGATGTTCTCCTTGCGCGCGCCCAGCGAGACGTAGAACCGGGCCGTGGCGATCGCGCTCGCGCCGGCCCCGGAGAAGACGATGTCGAGGTCCGCGAGGTTCTTGCCGGCGATCTCGGCGGCGTTGAGGAGGGCGGCCCCCGAGATGATCGCGGTACCGTGCTGGTCGTCGTGGAACACGGGGATCGACAGCTCCTCGCGGAGGCGCTCCTCGATGGTGAAACAGGCCGGCGCAGCGATGTCCTCCAGATTGATCCCGCCGAACGTCGGCTCCATGCTGACGACGGTGTCGACGAAGGCCTCTGGGTCGTCCTCGGCCAGCTCCACGTCGAACACGTCGATGTCGGCGAACCGCTTGAACAGGACCCCCTTCCCCTCCATCACGGGTTTCGACGCCTGCGCGCCGATGTCGCCGAGGCCGAGCACCGCGGAGCCGTTCGAGACGACGCCGACGAGGTTCCCCTTCGCCGTGTAGCTGTACGCCTCCTCGGCGTCGTCGCGGATCGCCCGGCACGGCGCGGCGACGCCCGGCGAGTACGCGAGGCTCAGGTCCCGCTGTGTGTTCGTCGGTTTCGTCGTCGATATCTCGATCTTCCCGGGCGGCTCCTCCCGGTGATACTCCAGTGAATCCTCGTCAAGTCCCATGGATGGAGAACGTCGCCATCCCCCGATATAAACTTTGACGAAAAGACAGTTCGACGAACGTCGAACTCACCGCGTCAGCACGCCGTGCCGTTCCACCGCCACGTCGCGGTCGACCGCGTCGACCTCCTCGGTCGGCCAGCGACCGGTCCGGGTGAGCACCTCGAAGCCGTCCTCGGTGACGAGCACGGTGTCCTCGCTTTTCGCCCCCTGAACCGTCGGGTTCCAGGCGTAGGCCATGGGCGTCGTGACGCTCGCCTCGCTGTCGGGCGTCGCGATCCACTCCCGGCCGGCGAAGCCTGCTGCGCCGCCCTGGTGGTGGTTTTGCCACTCGCCCTCGTGGCCGACGGCGGCGTACGCGTCCTGCACCGCATCGAAGACGGTTCCGGCGTCGTCGCCGTTCCCGGCGGCCTCCCGGGTCGCGGCCAGGGCCGTCGCCTCGACCGTCATCGCGGCGTCGTGGCGCTCGTCGAGCCACGCCGGCGGGTCGAACGCGACGGTCCGCGTGAGGCTGGCGTGGAGTCCGTCGCGCTCGACGGTGACCGACACCAGCACGTAGTCACCGATCTCGACCTCCTGCGGGGTGTAGTGGCGGTACTGCTGTGCGCGCTCGCTCCCGCCGACGAGGACCACGGGTGCTTCGAGGTTCCGGGCCGACAGCGCGACGCGCAGGGCCGAAGCGACCTCGTGTTCGGTGTCGCCCGGTTCGACTTCGTCACAGACTGCTTCGACCGCGGCGGCCGCCGTTTGCCCGACCTCACGGTTCGCCTCGACGTCGTCCTCGGACAGCGGCATCCGTAGCGATGTCGGGTCGACGGTGTCGAACCCCGGCACGTCGAAGTCGGCCGCGGCCGGTTCGGGCGCGTAGGATCGCACGCCCTCGGCGAGCGAGTCTTCATACCACTCGGTCTCGTGGACGGCCACGTGGTCGGCCAGTTCCTCGTCCGCGAGGCGTGGCGCTTCGATGTTGTCCGTGACGACCGTCACGCCGTCACCGTCGTACCCGGCGGCGGCGACGCCGATGTCGGTCTCCCTGTCGACGACGTTGTTCCCGCCGGTGAGCCACGCGAAGCTGTTGGGTCGCGCGAACCAGACGGATTCCAGGTCGTTCGCCGACAGGTACGCGTCGAGTCGGTCCTCTCTCATGGCCCGTACCTGACCGCACCCGCTCTTGAACCCACCGGACGCCCACTGGTCGTCAGAGCCGATTCGACGATCGAACCGGGCGACCTAAGTGCGCGAGCGCCCGAGTTTTACCGAACGGATGACCTCCGACCCCTCCGGTGCCGACGGCGACGCTGCCGGTACGATCGGCGACGAACGCTTCCGGGGTCTCGCCGTCGCGACGGCGATCACCACGCTCCTGTTGATCCTGATCGGCCTGTACACCGCCGTCGCCGGGTTCGGGCTGACCTGCGAGACGCGCTGGCCGCTCTGTGACGGCGCAGTGTTCGGCCTGTTCCCAGCGAACTGGGGCAGCTTCGTCGAGTGGTTCCACCGCCTCGTGGCGATGGTCACCGGCTTCATGATCCTCGGCCTGACTGGGCTGGCGTGGCGCGGCGGCCGTCAGCGCCGGGTCCGGTACGCGACGGCGCTGGCGACGCTCGTGCTCCCGAGCCAGATCGTGCTCGGCGCGCTCACCGTGACGGAGTACGAACTGCTGATCCTCGCGGCCCACTTCACGACCGCCCTGCTCATCTTCCTGCCGCTCATCGCCGTCGCCGCGTGGGCGGTCGACGGCGGGAGCGCCGATGCGACCGGACGGCTCGGCTGGTACGCCGGTCTCCCGCCGGTCCTCCTCGCACTCGGCATCGCTGCGGCGGCGTGGACGCTCCCGGACGGACCCGCCGCCGAACGCGTGGGCCTGATCGCCGGCACCGCACTCCCCCTGGCAGTCGTCTCGCTCGCCGCCGGACCGGCGGTGCGGGCGCTCGACGGTCGCCCCCGTCCGTCCCGCGCCCGCACCGCGACCGCCGGCGCGCTCGTCCTGCTCGCCGCCGGGATCGCTCTCACGCCCGGTCTGATCGCCGCGTCGCTCTCCATCACGATCGGCTACTACGCCGCCCTGCTCGCGGCGCTGGCCGGGCTGTTTGCCGCCGGCCTGTGGGCCGCCGACGCGGACACGGACGGATCGCTCCGGTCCGTTCGGCTGGCGGCCTTCGGTGCGACCGGGCTGCTCGCGGTCCAGCTGGTCGTCAGCCGGGTCCTGTTCTCCGCGAGTACGACGACGGTGCTCGCGGCGATGAACGTCGTCGTCCTCGTCGTCGCGGTCGCCGTGTACCGACTGAGTGGGCGGCTTGTTCGCGGCTCGACGGGCGGTCGGGCTGCGAGCGGCGACTGATACCGCCGGCGTCTCACCGTGTTGGCGGACTTGCTCCGCGCTGCTGCTAGCGAACAGGCGACCTCGGCGGACGCGAAGCGGTCGGTCGCACTACCGCGAACCGCTCCGCGACGGCTGGTCAGAACACGGCGAGGCTGGCCGCCCGATCCTGTATAAACCCTCGGCGGTCACATGAAGTCGTCGAGGCCGGACTGGCCGTCGTCCTCGTCGGGGTCGTCGTCCGTTGCGGTCTCGTCGGCGTCGTTCGCCGGGGCCCCGTCGTCTGAAGGTGCGTCGTTCGTCGACTCCTCAGCGTCCCGGACCGCCCCCTCGAACGCGCCGCCGGCGTTGTCCTCGACCGCCTCGTCGCGCAGTTCCCGTGCGTCCGCGACGACCCCCTCGACCTTGTTCGTCGTCTCGCCGCTGCCCGTGACGAAGGAGACGTCGCTCTCGTCCATGTCGTAGGCGGCGGCCATCTCGACCGTGAGTTCGCGGTTCTTGCAGTGGTGGGTCATCGTCGCGAGGAAGGGGAGGATATCGCGGCGCGCGGTGCCGATGCTCGTCCCGGAGCGCTCGGCTATCTCGCGAGCGATCCGGTCGCGTTGCTTGCGCGTCCCGCTCGTCCGCCCGAGCTTCGACCAGTAGCTCGGCGGCCCGTAGCGCGTCCACCCGCCCTTGCTCTCCTTCCGGGCGGCCGCGACGCCGGCGGTCATGTTGTCGCCGGCGTAGCGCCAGTAGGAGTAGTTCTGCGTCGCCCGCACGCGGCCGAGCCAGCGGTCGGCGTTCGCGAGGAAGCCGTAGGCGTCGGCGAGTTCGTCGCCGCGGTAGTCCTTCGGCATGTTGTCCTCGATCCAGTTTATCATGTCGTCGGGCGTCTCGTCCACGTCGTAGGAGGCGTACAGCGCTTCCTCGGCGTCCAGGTTCTTGATCACGTCGTCGAGGAAGTCGAAGATCCCCTCCGTCTCGTCGCGCGAGCCCGTGACAACGTCGTCCTCGGTGAGTCGCTCGGTCTCCTCGGCGAGCGCCTGGAGGTCGTTGATCGCCGAGCGCAGGTCGCCGCTGGTGCTGTCGGCGATCGCTTCGAGCGCGTCGTCCTCGAACTCGACGCCTTCTTGCCGGCAGATGTCCCGTAGAACCGGGACGATCGAACGCGAGGATACGTCTCGGAACTCGATCTCCCGGCAGGCGTCCCGGAGGCTGTCGCTCATGTCGTAGAACTCGTTGGCGACGAGCACGACCGGCTGGTCGGCTTCCTTCACGACACTCGTGACCGCACGGGAGCCGCCGTAGTCGGCGTTGCCGTGGAAGTTGTCGGCCTCGTCCAGAATCAGCAGGCGGCGGCCGGACTCGCCGGCGGTCAACGTGCCGGTCCTCGACGCCTCGCCGGCGATCCGTTCGACCACGTCGCCCGTCCGGCTGTCGCTGGCGTTGAGTTCCATGACCGGCCACCCCATGTCGCTGGCCAGCGCGTGGGCCGCCGAGGTCTTGCCGACCCCGGGGCTGCCGTGGACGATGGCGGCCTCCCGGTGGTCGTCCCACGTCTCGGCCCACTTCTTCAGTTCGTCGCGGGCCTTGTCGTTCCCCCGGACCTCCGACAGCGTCGTCGGGCGGTACTTCTCGGTCCAGTCGCTCATTACCGGGGGAAGGAACGATGCGCGTTTAGTGGTTGCGGAGCGGCCGCCCCTGCAGCCCGTAAGACGTAGGCCCGTCCCCGCCCGACCACGTTGCATGGACGCCGCGATCATCACGGTCGGGGACGAGTTGCTCGCGGGCGACACGACGAACACCAACGCCGCGTGGCTCGCGGCGGAGATCGCGGACCGCGGGAGCCGTGTCCGCCGCGTTCTCACCGTGCCGGACGACCGGCCGGTCATCGCCGAGCACGTCCGCGAGTGGGCGGCCGCGTTCGACGCCGTCCTCGTCACCGGCGGGCTGGGCGGGACGCCGGACGACGTGACGATGGAGGCCGTCGCGGACGCGCTGGACCGCGAACTCGTGCTCGACGAGGGGGAGCGCGAGCGGCTAGTCGAGAAGGCCCGTGCGTTCCGCGAGGAGAACCCCGAACTGGCCGAGGAGTACGATCTGGATCTCGACTTCGACGCCGCCGCGTCGCTCCCCGACGGCGCGCGGCCGCTGTCGACCGACGCGGGCTGGGCCCCGGGCTGTGTCGTCGAGAACGTGTACGTCTTCCCCGGGTTCCCCGAGGAGATGCAGGCCATGTTCGACCTGGTCGCGGAGTCGTTCGTCGGCGACGCCGTCGCCCGGACGGTGTGGACGCCCACGCCGGAGGGCGCGCTGGGCCCCGTGCTTGCCGGCGTCGACGAGCGGTTCGACGTTGCGGTCGGGAGCTACCCCGGCAAGGGGGAGACGCCGGGCCGACTGAAAGTCACCGGGACGGACGCCCGGGAGGTCGACGACGCCGTTGCGTGGATCGAGACCGAACTGGAGACGGTCGACGCTCCGGACGAGTGACCGATTCGTATCGCGGTATCCGGTTGATCGCCCCGTCGGACCGGTTCCCACACGTCCAGAACGCTTAACACACCGGGAGTGAAAGCCCGGAAAACCGATGTTCCCCGAGGAGATCGAGACGGAGCGGCTACGCCTGGTCCGCTTTAGCCGCGACCGCGTCGACCTGGAGACGGTCCACGAAGCGCTCTCCCGCGACGACGACACCGAGCGCGAACTCGCCCACGTCACGAAGACGCCCGACGACACGCTGAAGGAGACGTGGGACCGCTTCGTCGCAGCCGAGGAGAACTGGGCGGACGGCGAGAAGGCCCGCTACGCCGTCTACCCGCGCGAGAGCGAGGACGGGGCCGGCGAGTTCGCTGGCATGGCGGCGCTGACGCCCCACTGGGACCGGCGGAGCGCGCGGTTCAGCCTCGTCCTCAAGCGCCGGTTCTGGGGACGGGGGTACGCCGGCGAGCGCGCGATCGCGTTCATGGCGCTTGCGTTCGACCGGCTCGACCTCGATCTGGTGTCGACCGGTTACTTCGAGGGCAACGAGAACTCCCGGGCGGCGATCGAGAAGTACGTCGACCGCGTCGGCGGGCAGTACGAGGGCCGCCTGCGGAACTGGGTGCCCGACGGCGACGAGGTGCTCGACCTCCACCGCTACACCGTCACGAGCGACCAGTGGGCCGCGAACCGCCCGGACGACCGCGTGGTGTTCTCGGATGGCTGACCTCGGGGACCCGGCCGGCGACGCGCCGTTCCCGGCGACGATCCGGACCGACCGGCTCCGGATCGAGCGGCTCTGTCACGACGCCGTCGACCTGCGGAACTACTACCGCATCTGCTCGGGCGACGAGGACATCGAGGAGGTGACCGAGTACCTCTCGTGGGACCCACACGAGTCGATCCGCGAGACGAAGTCGTTCGTCGACATGGTCGAACGCCAGTGGGAGAACGGCGAGAGCGCCGCGTACCTGCTCCGCCCCCGCGACCCCGACCCCGACGCCGGGGAGATAGCGGGCGGGGCGGGGATCACCGTCGACTGGGAGCGCGACACGGGTACGCTCGGCGTCTGGCTCCGCAAGCGGTTCTGGGGCCGGGGGTATTCCGGCGAGCGGGCGGCGGCGTTCGTCCAACTCGCCTTCGAGCGCCTCGGACTGGATCTGGTCGCCGTCGAGCATCAGGTCGGCAACGAGCGCTCGAAGCGCGCCATCGAGAAGTACGTCGATCGCTTCGGCGGGAGCTACGACGGCCGACTGCGCAACTGGGCGGTCAAGGCCGACGAGGTGCGCGACCAGCACCGGTACACGATCAGCCGGGAGCAGTACCGGCGGAGCCGCGACGAGCGCACCGAAGCGACGGTTTAGAGGTCGCGGGCCACCAGCTCACCCCACGGCTCGAAGCCGTGCCGGTCGTAGAACGCCCGCGCCCGCTCGTTGTTCGCGTCCACGTCAAGCACCAGTCTGTCCAGCGGAAGGTCCTGGTCGCGGGCGGTTTCGAGCGCCCGCTCGATCAGGGCGTCCGCGACGCCGGTGCCGCGGTTGTCGGGCGCGACGTACACCTCGTTCAGCACCGCCGCGTCCCAGATCATCGCCAGCCGCTCGGGCAGGACGAACGCGTAACCGACGATGCCGTCGCCGTCGTCGGCGACGAGCACGCAGTCGGGGTCGTCGGCGACGCAGCGCTCGACCCACGCGAGGTAGCGCTCGCGGTAGTCGTCGGTGAGTTTCCCCTCGTAGGCCGCCGCCTTGTCATCGCCGCCAGTGTTCTCGCCGAGGCCGCGCTCGAAGGCGCGCTTGCACTCCCAGAGTCCCGCCGCGTCGGTGTCGGGGTCGTACGCTCGGACCTCCATGCGTCCACCTCCGCGTCGCCCCGTGTTCACTCCCCCGGTCCCGGCGAGCGTCGCTGGGACGCCCGGGTCAGGCCTGCGACCGGCGCAGTCGGCCGGCGACAGCGACGACGCTCGCGAGGACGACGGCCAGCTGGTCGCCGTTCCCGACGACCGGGAAGATGCGCTCGGGGGCGGGTTCGTCGCCGCCGCCCACGTCCGCGCCGGTGCTGTTCGGCTCGGGGTCGACCCCGGTGTAGAACTGCGTCTCGCTCGTCGACCCGCGGGCCGACTCCTCGATGTCGACGAACGTCTGGACGATCCCGCGGTCGGTGGAGTAGAACAGCTCGCCGTCGAACGCGTAGAACTGGTCGTGGACCGGGTACAGCAGGTTCACGCCGTTGAACGTCGCGTCCGGGACGATGCCGCCCAGCGTCACGGCCGCGACGGTAACCCAGCTCACCCGGACGCCGTACGACCCCCAGCGCTCGCGGAGCGCGGACCGCTCCCGGACGCGGGTGTCGTAGTAGACCGCCGCGCCGACGGCGGCGGGCAACAGCAGGGTGTGGAAGGCGGCGCGGTGCGCGCCGATGACGACCCAGCCGACGAACACGTCGAGGTCGATGAACACGGTCGCGCCGCCGACGACCGCCAGCGCCCGGGCGTCGAACTCCTCCGCCAGGAGCGTGCAGGCGACCAGACCGGCCAGCGCGACGTGGAACACGGTCGATGGCACGGGGGTGAGTTGCGGCCCGGAACGTATCAGCGTTCGCCATGGTTCGTCGTCCGTCGAAGGTCGCTTTCGATACACCTATTACCCGATCGGCCGACCGGCGAGCCATGGACGGCACGGACGACCCGCGCCGCGACCTGGCCGAGAAGGTCGCGGGCGAGATCACCCTGAGCGACGACCCCGGGGCGACGATGCGGAAGTGGCGCACCGACTTCGACGTGTCCCAGACCGACCTCGCGGCGGAACTCGGCGTCTCCTCTTCGGTGATCAGCGACTACGAGAGCGGCCGCCGGGAGAGCCCCGGCATCGGCGTCGTCGAGCGCGTCGTCGGTGGGTTGCTCGACATCGACGAACGCCGCGGCGGCGACCGCATCCGGCAGTACGCCCGCGTCATCTCCGCCGGGTTCGAGAGCGACATCGTGCAGGACCTCCGGGAGTACTCGACGACCGTGCCGCTGGAACGGTTCTACGACGCCGTCGACGCGACGGAACTCGTCCGCGGTGCGGGCGACCGCATCAGCGGCCACACGGTCATCGACTCCATCGAGGCGATCACCCGGCTCTCCAGCGAGGAGTTCTACCGCCTCTACGGGCAGAGCACGAACCGCGCGCTCGTCTTCACGGGGATCACCCGCGGCGAGTCGCCGCTGGTCGCCATGCGCGTCGTCAACCCGACGCCCAACGCCGTCATTCTCCACGGGATCACGGAGGACGAACTGTGGGACCACGCGCCGGATCTGGCCGCGATCGACGACTTCGCGCTCGCCGTCACCGACGCCGACCTGGACGCCATGCTGGAGTCGATGCGGGAGTTGCCGTAGCTTCCACGACTGCTCGTCTTCCCGGAACCGTCCCGCAGAAACCAGCCGCCGTTCCCGGTCGCTCGCCCTACTCCACGTACTCGTACTGGCGCTCGCCCATCCGGCCCCAGCCGGTGAAGGCGAACTCGCCGTCGGGCGACGTGAGCGGGTCGAGGTCGGTGTCCTTGTCGTGGTTGTGCGCGTCGTGGATCGACTCGTACTCCTCGAACGTCAGGTCGTGGCGTGCGCCGAGCTGTTCGTCGACGTTCATCGCGCGGACCTCCTCCGCCCAGCCCTCGACGACCGTCTCGGCGTGGATTTCGGCCTGCGCCCCGCTCCCGTAGGAGCCGACGAGCAGGCGCTGTCCGGCCAGGTCGACGTCGTTGTCGAGCGCATGGCGGAGGGCGCTCGCGCGGGCGAGGTGGACCGAGCCGGTGTACCAGTTACCGACCTCGCGGGAGATGGAGAGGGTCGGCTCGATGGTGTTCCCGTACCAGTCGCGGTACCCCTCCGTCTCCTTCAGCGCGTCCATGTAGTCGCGGACGGCCTCCTCGTAGGCCTCGTCGTCGTCGAATCCTTCGGGGCGGGGCTGGCGGCCGATCTCCTCGGCGAACTCGTCCTCGACGGGCGTGTCGCGGATCATGTGGCGGAAGCCGAGCAGCCCGGCCTTCCGGACCATCCCCGGGAACGGCGTGTGGAACGGGATGTACGCGTAGTCGTCGGGGTGGGTGTCACCCGCCACGCTCTCGAAGTCCTCCAGGGCCTCGCGCATCCGGGCGAGATACACCTGCATCGAGCGCTTGCCGTCGACGCTCGGGAACTGCTGCTGGGGCTTGAGGAAGTCAGTCTCGTCGGCGCTGCCGTACCCCTGCTCCGTGCTCAGTTCGACGACGCTCGGGTCCTCGGTGATGAGCATCGCGACCGCGCCGGCTCCCTGCGTCGCCTCGCCGGGGTCGTCGCGGGCGTACAGCGCCGTGTCGGTGGCGATGACCAGCGCCGCGCGGCCGCGGTGCCGCCCGGCCTTGATCCAGTTGTACGCGTCGTCCAGGCTCTGGGTGCCCGAGATGCAGGCGAACTTCCGTTCGCCCTTGTTCGCGTGGTGGAAGTTCCCGTCGTACACCTGCTCCAGACAGCCGGCGACGTACGTCGAAACCGGCTTGGAGTTGTCGAACGCGCTCTCGGTCGCCACGTCGATCCGGCCGATGTCCTCCGGCCCGAGGCCCTTGCGCTCCATCAGCCGGTGGGCCGCGTTGGCCCCCATCGTGACGATGTCCTCGTAGCTGTCCGGGAACGAGCTCGCGTTCAGCCCCAGGCCCTTCGTGTACTTGCCCGGGTCCTCCCCCTTCGCCGGCGCGAAGGTGTTCGGCAGGTCCAGCTTCAGCCGCCCCGTTCGGATCTCGACGGCGTCGATGCCGACTGCAGTCATACCCTAGCGGTTGTCTGGCCGGTATAAGTTATTGTCGACTGTGGTTTCGACGGACGTCGATCACAGTTCTCCGCGAGCCGGACTCACTCAGTCTGTTTTTCCCTAACTTCGATCCGGAGGTTGTCTTTGGCGGAATACGTTATTCTAACGTTCGCGTTGCTACCTATGGCCCCGTTATACTGGTTGAATTCGCCGAGGGAGGCGTCCTCGTAATTAGCTTCGTCGAACACGTCAACTAGTTCGTCATTGTTGATCCTATTCCGGGCATCAGAGGTAAGACGGTACCCTTGGCCGTCGATCGTGACGGATCTGGCGTTCCCCTGAACGTACACGTCGACGTCCACACTGGACCCGTCGTTTCGTTCGACCTCGAACTCCGTATTAATCTGTCCTCCTCCGTTTTTCGCTATCGTAACCGTGTATGGACTGAGTGCGGGATTGATCTGTTCAGTTAACCCGTCGTTGACCGTCACGTCAGTCTGGGTGGAGTTGTACCCGGCGGGGCCTCCATTGAACCGCACCGTGTAGTCGCCTCTCGGCACCCCGAACCCGTACTGTCCGTTCGCGTCGGTGGTCGCCGTCTCCACGACGTTCCCGTCGCCGTCGACCAGTTCGACCGAGACGCCTTGGACGGGATCGTCGCTGTCCGCGTCGGTTACGGTTCCGGCCACCTGCCCGAGGGCGAGAATCTCGACGTTCTGACTGTCGGACTCGTTCTCGCTGGCGACGGTCACCGGGACGCTACTGCCGTTGTCGCCCTTTTGCGTTTCGTAGCTGAGCGTCACCGTCTGGCTGTTGCCGCCGCCGTTGAGGCTGACCTGCGTGCTGTCGACGTCGTTCCGGCCGGCGAAGTCCAGCGACACCGTCTCGGTGCCGGCGGTGTCGCCCGTGTTCACCACCTCTACGGAGACTTCTATCGTCTCGGTCTCCGTGATCGTATCGGAACCGGACGGCGTCTGTACCTCCTGTATTGCGACGGTGAAATACGGGTTGCTCTGTATCGTCAGCCCCTCCGTCCGCGTTCGGCCGTCGGTGCTGAACGTCACGTCGTAATCCCCGGCGTCACCTGCTTCGGTCAGGACCTGCAGGGGAACGGACCTCGTCTCACCCGCCGCCAGCGTCAGCTCCGTGGAGTCGCTCCCGACGCTCCCGACGCTCATTCCGACCGTCCGCGTCCCCTTCCCGCCCTCGTTCTCAATCTCGACCGTCGCCCCGAACAGATCGCCTTCGGTGATGGGCGAACTGAAACTGGCCCCGTTGATCCGGAAGTCCGGCGGTTCCTGCAGGGTCACGGTCCTCGTCGAACTGTCGTTGTCGCTCTCGACCCTGACGCTGTAGTCGCCGGTGCTATCGCTCGTCGTGTCGTAGCGTAGCGTCGTGGTCTTCGTCTCGCCGGCGGCAAGCGTGACGAACTTCTCGGCCTCCCTGGTGCCGTCGTCGTCGAAGTCGAGCCCGATCTTCTGTCTCCCCGGGCCGTCGCCGTCGTTGGTGATCTCGGCGGTGACTTCGAGCGTCTCCCCGACTCCGACCGGGCTGTTGGTACCGTCGATGGCGACGCTGAAGTCGGCTCTCGCCCTCTCCACGGTGACCGCGCTCGCGTCCGAGGAGTTCACGCTCCCGACGCGCACGTCCTTGCTTCCGGCGTCCCCGAGCCCCGTGCTGTACTCCAGCGTGAGCGTGCTGCTCGCGCCGGGGTCCAGCGTCACGGACTCGGAGTCGACGTTCGTGTCGTCCCCGAAGTCCAGCGAGACGGACTGCGTGTCCGCGGTGCCCCCGACGTTCTCGACCTTGACGTCCACCGTGAGCCGGTCGCCCTCGGTGACGGGTTCGTTGGTCCCGGTGATCGTGGTCGCGAAGTACGGACCCGACGCGTCTTCGACCGTCACCTGTCTCGACCAGTCGTCGTTCTCGGTCGTGACGGTGTAGCCGTAGTCGCCGGGCGGTCTGTCGGTGTTATCGGTCCGCAGACGGACTGTCTTCGTCTCACCGGCCGCCAGAGTCACCTCCCCGCGGTCCAGGTCGTTCGCGCCGTCGAACCCGAGCTTGACGGTCTGGGTGTCCCCGGCGTCGCCGGTGTTCGTTATCTCCGCGTCGACCTTGAGCTGTTCGCCCGCCTTGATCGGGTCCTTCTGGGCGTCAAGGCCGGTGACCTCGAAGAACGCTCCGTTCGAGCCCCCGCCGCCGTCGCTCCCGCCGCCACCGCCGCTGCCGGTCTCCACGTTCACGCTGAACGCGACGGTCTCGCGGGGGCTCCCGTCGCCGACCGCCGTTCCGATCTCGGCGGTGACCGTGTCGCTCTCCGTCCCGTCGTCCGGGGCCTCGTAGGTCACCGTCACGCGGCCGTCGCTGTCGGACGCATTGGTGGTCGTCGACGTGCCGGTCCCGGCGAACGTGCCGCCGTCGCTCGCGGACAGCGTTACGTCCTCGCCGCTGACCGGGTTGTTGAACCGATCGCGGACCTCGACGGTGATCGCCTCCGTTCCGTCGGCTTCGACGTTCAGGCTGGTTCCACCGACATCGGTCAGGTACAGGTTGTCCGCCTCCTCAGTCACGCCGTCGCCGACGCCGACCTTCGCCATCCGGAGGTTGTACGTGGTCGACTCCTTGAGTTCGATCGACAGGAGCGCGTAGTTCTCATCCGAAATTGGTTCGTAATACTGGCCGACGATGTTGCCGCCGTTACTACTGTACTCCGATTCGAGCGCGTCGGTCCAGGTTTCGTTGTCGAGCCGCGTCGGGATCGTGATGTTGATCGGGCCGCCGTCACCCTCCACTGCGACCGCGTTGCGCGACGTGCTGACCGGGCGGACCGAGACGGATGCGCTCCCGGCCGACGACTTCGAGAGGCTCCCGTTGAGCGCGACGAGGTTGATCTGGCGGCCGTCGACGATCCGCTGGTCGGAGAGGGAGACGTTCGCGCCGTCGAAGCGGTTGTACAGGACCGACTGCTCGTAGACCGTCGTCGGAGCCGACTGATACTCGCTGTACTGCGGTTCGTACACGATCGCGCCGGTGTTGAACGTCCGCTCGTCCCCGTTCCAGTAGTCGTTCGTCTCGCCGGACGCCGCGGCGTTGTCGACGGCGATGTTGATGCTCGCGTTGGTCGTGTCGACCGTCCGGAGGCTCCCGCTCGGGGCGGGTGGGTTGACGAAGAGCGTGCGCGAAGGGAACCGCGTGCCGAGGTCGACCGTAACCGAGCCGCCGTTGCCGCCGCCCGGAACGGAGACGATCGCGTTCCGGAGCTCCTGCATCTGGCTCTGGACCTCCTGATTGTGGTTGTACTCGACCTGCGCGTTCTGGTCGGGGACGACGGTGGCCTGATACATCGCCATCGAGACGATGATCATGCCGAACAGCAGCGTCGCTCCGACCTGGATCGCCGCTGCTCGCTCGTCGCCCCCGAACTGCATGGACATCCCTAACCGTGGGGGCACCAAAACACTTGTTGCCCGAGACAGGTCAGACCGCTGACTAAACGCCGCCCCGCGAACGCCGTCGCTGTCCGGGCGGTCGCCTGAAAACAGCTAGCGCGTATCGACCCGTGGGATCAGTCCTCGTCCTCTTCGACGACTTCGGGGTCGCTCATCGCGCTCTGAAGGCTATCGAGCCCGTTGACCCACTCCGTGACCAGCCCGTAGTCGACCTCCTCGGCCAGCGAGATATCGAGCTCCTGCCCGTCGATGATCAGCGTGCCGGCCTGTGCGACGTAGCCCAGCGCGGCGTCGACGTTCTCCTCGGCCTCGGCGTCGGCCGCGGCGCGGACGTACTCCTCGACGCTCGCCTCGTCGGCCGGGCCGTCGGCGACGAACTCCTCGGCGGCGTAAAACACGCAGACGAGGCTTGTCTGGACGCCGTCGATCAGCATCAGTTTCTCCTCGTCCTCGAACTCGACCTCGCTCAGGACGATGTCGCGGATGTCGGCGATCTCCTCCAGCGCCTCCTCCTGGTCCAGCTGGCCCTCGTCGTAGGCCGAGACGACCTTCGCCACGGCGATGGCGGCGTCGTCCTGCAGGTTCAGGAGCAGGCGCGCCGAGTCCTCGTCCTCGGGATCGATATCCTCGTCCCTGATGCGGTCGACCCAGTTGTTCCAGCGGTCCTCGGAGTAGAACTCCTGCGGGGGCTCGCTCATACTTGAGGGTACATTGGCCGCTTGAAATGCCTTTCTCTCTGCGCGATGCGTTCGGCGCGAACGGACACGTCAGCACGGTAACGGGCGGCGCGGCGGTCATCGGGCGCGAATGCGGGCTCAGGACCCGTCCAGCGTTCCCCGGATGTCGATCCCGTAGATGCGCTCGGGCGTCGTGACGTGGGCGCGTTCGACGGCCCCGTCGTACCCCTCCGACAGGAGCCAGCGGACGCGTCGAGGGACGGTTTTCGGGCCGAGCACCGCGCCCGGACGGTCCGGGTCGTCGACGAAGTCGGTCTCCATGAGGAACGGGGCGTCGGACTCGGCGGCGACCTCCAAGCGCTCTTTCTCGCTCATCACGCTCGGCGTCGGCCCGGCGAGGCGACCGGTGGCGTAGTGCTTGACGACGCGTTCCCGGTCCAGTCCAGCGTCCACGGCCCACTCGGCGACCTCGGTGAGGTCCTCGCTTGCTTCGGTGTGGAGCTGGACGGCACAGTCGACCGCCGCGCCGCGCTCGAACGCCGTCCGCATCACCTCGTTCGACGCGTCCCACACCGCGTCGGACACGTCGTAGTGCGGCCGGCCGGACTTTATCGCGACCGCCGGGCCGTCGGCGACGTACTCGGACGCCACCTCGACGCCCGCCGCCATCAGGTCCCGCGCGTCCGCGGGGCTCATCCCGCGGTCGTCGACCAGCCGCGAGATCAGCCCCGGATGGACGCCCAGCACGGGCCACGCTTTCCCGTCCAGCACCGCGCTGGCGCGTTCGACGGTCGCGATGGTCCGGTCGAAGACGGGGCGGAAGTCCTCGCCGACCTTCGGTTCGACGCCGAGATGCCAGGACGGCTTGTTCACGACGAGCAGGTGGGTCCCGCCGCTCCGGGCGAACTCCTCGACGGCCTCGATCCCGCGCCCGTTGTCGGGGTCGAGATGGAGGTGGTTGTCCAGTACGGGGGTGTCGAGATCGGTCATCGGTTCCGCGTCCGTACTCCAGCGAGGAAAATCCCGGCGGTCGGCCGCGGCGTGAACCTGTTCCGGCGGTGCGGGCGTCGTCGCCACTCCGACCTGCCGACGGGTTACCCGTTCAGCAGGACGGTCTCGTCGGCGGCGTTGCCGAGCGCGTCGGAGTTGCCGTGTTCGCCGGGCGCGATGGCGATCGTACGGACCCCGTTGCGGCCTGCGGTCTCGACCACCGGTTTGAAGTCGGTGTCTCGGGAGGCGACGGCCAGCGTGTCGACGCCCCCGTCGACGACGGCGGCGGCCGCGTCGACCGCGAGTTTCACGTCCACGTCGCCGCTGGTGACCACGACCTCGTACCCGCGTGCCTCGGCGGCCTGGATGAGCCCCGGGGTCGCGTGTTCGTCGACGTACAGCCGGGTGATCGCCAGGTCGCCGACCGCCTCCGCGGCCTCGCGGACGTCGTCCAGGTCCACGTCGAACTCGTCGCGCAGGACGTTCGGGCCGTCGACGAACAGGCCGACCCGGGTCCGCCCGCCGTTGCACAGCACCCGCCGCACCAGTCCGGTCATGCGCCCCCGTTGACCGCTGACGACGATAGGCGTGGCGGTCGGCGGCCGTCGCGTGCTTGGCCGATGCAAGGACGGGGAGACGACGTGTTCCACCGAATTACGCTCGTTACTACAACCGTTGTGTCGTTTATTCGATTGTCAGACACGCCGCAACCGTGCGGATATTTCGACACGCCGCCCTAATTTTTACTCTGTCAACAATTTTGTACACGATACAGTAAAGTTTAAATTATGGGTTGGTACTACTTGTCACCTGCCATGTCAGATGATGGCACTCACTCATGGTCACGACGTACCTTCATCAAAGCAACCGGAGTCGCCGGCGCGGTCGGCGCGTTCGGCGGCGTCACGGCGGCGACACCGGGACGGGAACCCGGTCCGAAGAAAGACGAGATCCTCGTCGGCGTGTCGGCGAGCGCCGACGACCTGGAGGGGACCGTTCGTAGCGCCGTCCCGGGGAACGCCCGGGTCGTCCACAAGAACGAGAAACTCCGGTACGTGGCTGTCAAGTTCCCGAGTCAGGCGGCCGACGTGGCGCGCCAGAACTTCATCGAGGCAGTGACGAAGAAAGACGAGGTGAAGTACGCCGAGCCGAACGTAACGCTTCAGGCGTTTTACACCCCTAACGACCCGCAGTTCGGGAGCCAGTACGCGCCCCAGCAGGTCAACGCGCCGGGCGCGTGGGACACCACGCTCGGCGATTCGGGCGTGACGATCTCCGTGGTCGACCAGGGGATCCAGTACGACCACCCGAACCTGCAGGGGAACATGGACGGGAGCGTCTCGAACTACGGCCGGGACTTCCCGGACAACGACGGCGACCCCTACCCGGCCAACGCCGAGGAGAACCACGGCACACACGTCGGCGGCATCGCCGCCGGCGGCACGGATAACGGCACGGGCCACGCCGGCATCAGCAACTGCTCGATGCTGTCCGCCCGTGCGCTGGACGAGACCGGCGGCGGGTCGCTGTCGGACATCGCGGACGCGATCACCTGGTCGGCCGATCAGGGGGCCGACGTGATCAACCTCTCGCTGGGCGGCGGCGGCTACACGGACACGATGAAAAACGCCGTCTCCTACGCCTTCGACAACGGCTCGCTGCCGGTCGCCGCGGCCGGTAACGACTACGGGAGCCCCGTCTCCTATCCGGCGGCCTACGACGAGTGTCTGGCCGTCTCCGCGCTCGACTCCAGCGAGTCGCTGGCCAGTTACTCCAACAAGGGGTCGAAGATCGAACTCGCCGCACCCGGGTCGAACGTGCTGTCGACGGTTCCGTTCGGCGAGTACAGCGAGCTCTCGGGCACGTCGATGGCGTCGCCGGTCGTCGCCGGCGTGGCCGGGCTCGCCCTCTCCGAGTACGACCTCACGCCCGCCGACCTGCGCAACCACCTCAAGAGCACCGCGGTCGACATCGGTCTCCCCGCCGAAGAGCAGGGGAGCGGCCGCGTCGACGCCGACAACGCCGTCAACACACAGCCCGGTGATGGCGGCGACGGCGGCGACGGCGGCGACGGCGGTGATGGTGGCGACGGCGGCGATTCGACCACCGCCTCCGTCTCCGACACGCTGTCCGGCTACTGGGACTCGGCCTGCTGGACGTACGGCTGGGAGTTCTCGTCGACGAGTCAGATCGTCGTCGAACTCGACGGCCCGGCCGGCTCCGACTTCGACCTCTACGCGAACACCGGCAGTTCGAGCTGTCCGTCCACGAGCGACTACGACTACCGCTCGTGGTCGCCCGACAGCCAGGAGTCGATCACCATCGACAACCCCGACACGTCGACGGACCTGCAGATCCTCGTCGACTCCTACAGCGGGAGCGGGGATTACACGCTGACGATCACCGAGAAGAGCTAACGGATCCGTCGATCACTCGACGGCTCCGGATGCGCGGTCGAGGCACCCTGAACCCAACGCGCCGTCTCCTTTTTGCGTCCCGACCCGATCACCGTCGCGGATACGAAAACATTACTTGCCGGCGGTCGACGGTGCGTGTATGCCCCGACGGAGGCCGCCGCTGTACGCGGTCCACGACGAGCGCGGCGCGTCGTTCACCGACTTCGGCGGCTGGGAGATGCCCGTCGAGTTCGACTCCATCAGGACCGAACACGAGGCCGTCCGCGAGGCGTCGGGCGTCTTCGACGTCTCGCACATGGGCGAGGTGACGGTGTCCGGTCCGGACGCGACGGAGCTGACCCAGCGGCTGGTCACCAACGACGTGAGCGCGCTCGGCCCGGGCGACTCCCAGTACGCGGCGATCACCGACGAGGACGGCGCGATGCTCGACGACACCGTCGTCTACCGGCTCCCCGACGACGGGGGGCGGCTCGCGGCCCTCGGGGACGACCCGACGCCGGACGACGCGGCGGGACCGACGTACCTGTTCGTCCCCAACGCCGGCCACGACGGGGAGGCGTACGACCGCTGGACGAGCCACCGGGACGAGTGGGACCTCGACGCGACGGTGACGAACCGGACCGACGAGTTCGCCATGTTCGCCGTGCAGGGTCCCGACGCGGCCGACCTGCTGGCGGACGCGAGCGCGGACCCGGTCACCGACCTCTCGCGGTTCGAGGCGCGCTGGGCGACCGTCGCCGGCGTCGACTGCTGGGTGGCCCGCACCGGCTACACCGGCGAGGACGGCTTCGAACTCATCGTCCCGTGGGACGACGCCGAGACCGTCTGGGCGGCGTTCGACTGCCAGCCCTGCGGGCTCGGTGCCCGCGACACGCTCCGCATCGAGGCCGGCTTCCTGCTGTCCGGGCAGGACTTCGACCCCGAATCGAACCCGCGGACGCCGTACGAGGCCGGCATCGGCTTCACGGTGAAACTGGACACCGAGTTCGTCGGCCGGGACGCGCTCGCGGCCCAGCAGGAGGCCGGCGTCGACGACCGCTTCGTCGGCTTCAAGCTGACCGAGCGTGGCGTCCCGCGGCACGGCTACGCGATCACGACGCCCGACGGCGAGGAGGTCGGCACCGTCACCAGCGGGACGATGAGTCCGACGCTGGACGAACCGATCGGTCTCGGCTACGTGCCCGCCGAGTACGACGAGGCCGGGACCGAGATACGGGTGGTCGTCCGCGACCGCCCGAAGGACGCGCGGATCACCGACACACCTTTCGTACAATGAGCTTCGACGCACCCGACGACCGCGGCTACCTGGAATCGCACGAGTGGGCACACGAGGACGACGGCACCGTCCGCATCGGCATCACCGACTTCGCGCAGGACGAACTCGGCGACGTGGTGTTCGTCGAGGTGCCGGACGTGGGCGACGACGTGACCAAGGGCGACGAGTTCGGCGTCGTCGAGAGCATCAAGGCCGTCTCGGACCTGTACTCACCCGTCTCCGGCGAGGTGACGGCAGTCAACGAAGAGCTGTTCGACGCCCCCGAACTCGTCAACGACGACCCATTCGGCGACGGCTGGATGCTGGCGGTCGACCCGTCCGACCCGGACGAACTGGACGAACTCATGTCCGCGGCGGAGTACCGCGAGCAGGTGGAGTAGACGGAACCCCGTCGCTACGGTCCCTCCCGTCAGTCGTCCGCGGCCGGGTCCCGCTCGGCCAGCAGCCCCTGAGCCATGAGCCGCCGTGCGATCACGACGAGCCCGTTGCCAAAGCCCCGGCCGAAGATAGCCTGTTCCTCACCCGTCTCCGGGATGATCGAACTCACGAGGATCGTCGACCGGTCGACGAGCAACAGCCGGCCGATCGCCGTCTCGGTCTCGGCATCGCTGTGGAGCCACTCCAGCCCCGAGATGAACGTCTCTGCGCGCGGCACGGCGTCGCGGATGCGCTCCTCCAGCGACGCCGTCACCGCGCCGACCAGCAGGTCGATGTCGTCGTCGACGGCGTTCAGGTCGTTCACCAGGTCCTCCGTCAGGAGGTCGCCGTCAGCGACGACCAGCACCACCTCGGTGTCGGCCTCCGCCACGAGGTCCCCCGTCCTGTTCGCGACCGCCGCCTTCCCGGACATCGACCACACCTCCTGTACCGGGCTGTCGTCCCCCGTGTCGACCGGTTCGGCCTCGTCGAGCGCGTTCCGAAGCCGGTCGACACGGCTCTCGTACTGGGTGCGGAGCGTCTCCGCCGCCTCCTCCAGCGGCACGGCCCGGAACCGCTGGGGGCTGGTGTGCTGGACCTCGACGAGGCCCTGTGCCTCCAGCACGCGGATCGCGTCGTAGATGCGCGTCCGAGGCACCTCGACGACCTCGCTGAGCTGTTTCGCAGTCCCGGTCTCCATGCGCGACAGCCCGACGAAGCATTTCGCCTCGTACTCCTTGAGACCGAGCTGCTGAAGGACGTCTATCGCTTCTTCCAAAGTGTTGTCTCGATTCATGTGTCCCAACCTATAGCCGGGTGACCCCGGCAGTCCCCGGACGTTCTCCCCCGAGTCAGATATGCGTTGTTACTGTCCGGGCAGGTACCATTCACGGGCGACAGGAACGCAACTATCCGGACTGCGGCCGCGTTCGGCGGCGAGCCGTCGTCGGACACTGTATCTCGCCGACGAAGTCTGTTACTCACTTGATCACAAAATGGTTATACGGACGGGGAGTGAGTAGCTAACTGGCACGCGGTCAGGAACTGTGTCCCAACCACCGATCCGCCGTGTGCCGACTCTGCCGCATTCCGCGGCGGAGTTTCGTACTGCGATCTCGTGATGTTATTCGGATAGTAACAACAACGCTATTGTGGCGGTCGCCCCTGTCTGTACTGGATGAAAGATGGGAATCACCCTGTCGAAGACGAAACGGTTCGCCGGCAGTTCGAATGGTCGGACACGAGTCCGTCCGTCGCGGTCGCCGAGACCGTCGCGCTCGCAGCCGACAGCGAGCCGACGCTGATCGATCCGCTGTTCGAGGAACTCGACCCGGGGGCGCTCGACGCAGTCGTCCGATCGGACGGCGCGGCGGAGCCGACGGTGTCGTTTACGGTCTGTGAGTACGAAGTGACCGTCAGCAGTGACGGCGAGGTCGTGGTGCGACCTGCGGAACGCAGCGCGTGAACGACGGGCGAGGCAGTGCGGGCCGTGTCAGTCGTCGCTGGCCACGGTGTCGAGAAGCGATCCGAGCGACGCTGCGGCCTGTTCGTCCGGCTGGTAGCTGACGAGCCGGGACTCCGGGTCGTACGCGACGATGTCGTGTTCCGCTAGCCTCGGCAGGTGTATGTGATGAAGTTCGACCGCGACGGACTCCCTGTCTTTCGCGTCCCCCGTCCCGGGCGGGGGCTTGTGGACGTTGTCGACGAGCTCCTCCAGCGACACCGGTCCGGTTGCCTCGTGGTGCAGGAAGTTGACCGTTTTCCGACGAGACTCGTCCGCCATCAGATCAAGGTGTGCGTCCCGCTGAGCGTCACTCATCGTGTGTGTTACTCCGGCCCACAGCCACTTTAGCGGTTGTAGTTTTTACACTACCGGGAGTTTTGATGAACTGAGTTACAGTACTCGGCACGCCGTCGACGCGGGACCGCGTCAAACCGGGGGCATCATAAGGACAGCGTCGTAACGGTCCAGTACCCGTGCTTTCGACCAACGCCCGCGAACCGCCGCGGGCCACGCGGCTTTCCTTCCCCGGAGACGGGACCCGTAAACCATGACCGGACATCACACAGCGGCAGGCAGTCCGTTCGCACCGCACACGCCCGAGGAGACCGAAGCGATGCTCTCGGCCGTCGGTGCCGACGACGAGGCGGACCTGTTCGACATTCCCGATTCGGTCCGTTTCGACGGCGAGTTCGGTATCGAAGCCCGGAGCGAGCGCGCGGTCAGGCGCGAACTCCGCGAGACGCTCGGCGAGAACGACGACCTGACGGAGTTCCTCGGCCGGGGGCACTACGACCACTACGTGCCCTCGATCGTCGACCACCTCTCGCTGCGCTCGGAGTTTCTCACCTCGTACACGCAGTACCAGCCCGAGATCACCCAGGGGTTCCTGCAGGCGCTGTTCGAGTACCAGTCGATGCTGGTGGAGCTGACGGGCCTCGAGATCGCCAACTGCTCGATGTACGACGCCGCGACCGCGCTCGGCGAGGCGGCGACGCTGGCCGACCGCGTCCGCGCCACGAGCGGCCACCGCGTCCTCGTCCCCGAACTGCTTCGCGAGGAGCGCCGCGACGTGCTGGAGAACTACGTCGCCGGCACCGACCTCGTCGTCGAGACGGTGCCCGAGGACGACGGCAACGTGGATCTCGACGCGCTCGCCGACCGGGTCGACGCCGAGACGGTGATGGTGTACGCCGAGAATCCCACCGTCCGCGGCACGATCGAGGAGCGACTCGCCGAGATCGGCGACCTCGCGGACGCCAACGACGCGCTGTTCGTCCTCGGCACCGACCTCGTCGCACTCGGCCTGCTCCAGCGCCCGGCCGACGTGGACGCTGACGTGGTCGTCGGCGACGCCAGTCTCGGCCTCCCGACCAGCTACGGGATGGGGATGGGCCTCTTTGCTACCCGCGAGGAGTACGTCCGGCAGGTGCCGGGCCGTCTCGTCGGCGCGAGCGACGACGAAGCCGGCCGGCGGGCGTACACGCTCACGCTCCAGACCCGCGAGCAGCACATCCGCCGCGAGCGCGCGACGAGCAACATCTGTACGAACCAGGCGTGGGTCGCGCTCCGAACGGCGATCCACGTCGCCTCGCTCGGCCCGTCCGGGCTGGTCGACCTCGCTGAGACCTGCGTGACCGAGGCCCGCGACCTGGCCGAGGCGGTCGACGCCATCGACGGCGTTCGTGCACCCGTCCACGACCGCCATCACTTCCGCGAGTTCGTCGCCCACACGGACCAGCCCGCGCCCGCGGTCGCCGCGGACCTCGAAGCCGAGGGCTACGCCGTTCACGCCGTCGACGACCACGAACTCCAGTTCTGTGTCACCGACGCGAACGCCGGGTCGACGGACGAGCTGGTCGCGGCCCTGACGGAGGTGGCCCGATGACGCTCGCCTCGCTCCGCTCGGCGACCCACCGTGGGACGCGGAGCGCCCCACGAGCCTCATTCGGACCACGGGGGTGGTCCGAATGAGATTCGACCAGGCTCGCTGGAGCGACGACGAGAGCGAGGGGTACGAACCCCTCCTCTCGGAGAAGGACGCGACCGAGGCGACCGTCGACGACTCGCCGCTTCCGGACGACCTCACGCGCGATTCGGTCGAACTCCCCGAACTCTCCGAACCGGAACTCGCCCGCCACTACACGCGCCTCTCGGAGATGAACTACGGCGTCGAGAGCGGGCCGTACCCGCTCGGCTCCTGTACGATGAAGTACAACCCCAAGTTCACCGAGGACGTGGCGGCGCTCCCCGACGCCGCGGTCCACCCCGACCGCTCCGAGGGGACGGTTCAGGGGTCGCTCGAACTCCTCCACGGGCTGCAGGACTACCTCGCCCGCATCGGCGGGATGGACGCCGTTACGCTCCAGCCGCCGGCCGGCGCGGCCGGGGAGTTCACCGGCATCCTGCTCGCCCAGGCGTACCACGAGGCCAACGGCGAGGGGAGCCGCCACGAGGTGATCGTCCCCGAGAGCGCCCACGGCACCAACTTCGCCAGCGCCGCGCTGGGCGGCTACGACGTGGTCTCCCTCCCCGGCGGTGACGACGGACGGGTCGATCTGGACGCCCTCGAAGCCGCGCTCTCCGAGGACACCGCCGCGTTGATGCTGACGAACCCGAACACGCTCGGCCTCTTCGAGCGCGACATCGAGCAGATCGCCGAGATGGTCCACGACGTGGGCGGCCTGCTGTACTACGACGGCGCGAACCTCAACGCCCTGCTCGGCCGCGCACGGCCCGGCGACATGGGCTTCGACATCATGCACTACAACGTCCACAAGACGTTCGCCACGCCCCACGGCGGCGGGGGGCCCGGTGCCGGCCCGGTCGGCGTCGTCTCGGACCTCGAACCGTTCCTCCCGACGCCGCGAGTGCGGGAGACCGAGGACGACACCTACGAACTGTTCGAACCCGACGAGACGGTCGGCAAGGTCCACGGCTACCAGGGCAACTGGCTCGTGCTGGTGAAGGCGTACGCCTACATCGCCCGTCTCGGCGACCCCGGCCTCCGCGACGCCAGCGCGAAGGCCGTGCTGAACGCCAACTACCTCGGGGAGCAGATCGACTACGAGGTGCCCTATGGCCCGTACCACCACGAGTTCGTCGCCAGCGCCGGCGACCAGGACGCCGCCGACGTGGCAAAGCGCATGCTCGACTACGGGGTCCACCCCCCCACGACGAAGTGGCCGGAGATCGTCCCCGAGGCGCTGATGACCGAACCCACCGAGATCGAAAACCGCGAGACGCTGGACCAGTTGGCCGCCGCGTTCGACGCCGTCGCGAGCGAGGACGACGACGCGCTCGACGCCGCCCCCGAACGAACGGCCGCGCGCCGGATCGACCAGACCTCGGCGGCCCGAAACCTGCGGCTCTCCTGGCAGTCCATCGAGGAGTAGCCCCGCGGTTTTGGGCCTCCCTGCTCTACGTACGTCCGTGCCGGTAATCCATTTCGAAACAGCCGACTCGGCGGAGCGAACGCAGATCGGCGAGGGGATCGTGAAGTTCGCCGTCGCGGCTGGAAGACTGGAGACCGGGCAGGACCGCGGGAAGTACTTCCTCCTGCACGACGACGGCTGCGCCGTCGACGGCGACCCCATCGAGGCAGACGACTCGTTTTTCTTCGACACGGAGGCGGGCGACGTGCTCTGCGAGCGCCACGGCGGCGAACGCCGGGACGACGGGTAGCGCCGGTAGGTCGCGCGTTACCGACGGTGATGGCACAGAGAGGCGTCCAAGTCGCATACAGTACATTTGATATAGCTGTATATGATTTATTTGTCGACGGACAGTCGGCTATTTCTGCTGTAGACGACCGGAACGCCCTGAGACTGCCGAGGGTCACTCATCGGGACGAGCGAGAGTCCCGGACCCTACCCCTGGGGTTGTGTCGGGGAAACGGGGTCACGCGTGAGTGCCACTCTGTCGTTCAGTGATACAGGACGGACAGCCGGAACGAGCGACCGGGTGCGATTCGTCGATACCGGTTCGTCGGCTTGTTGTGTCGGGGTACGGTGGTCGGTCGGAATGGATGACCGAGAACCGGGGGGATCTCCTCGCCGACGCGACCGTCTCCCTCTGACGGTTACCCGTCGCGTCGTTCGGCCGAAACGTAGTGTGGTCGTTGGAGGTGCACGTCCGAGGCGGCGATGTGGCTCTAGCAGCAGCGTCCAGCTGTCGGTGTGGTGCTACCAGCAGAAGTCTGCTCACCGGTCGCGCGCACGCACGATCGATGCAGGACCGGTAGTCCGCTCCACGTCGACGCCCACCCCGGGGCTCGCGAGGAGAGAGAACATGTAGCAGTCTGTGACGACGGCGGTCCGGGACCAGCCGGTCGGCTGTGAGCGTTACGCCTCGATGTCGGCGTCGCTGGAGTCGATGCCGTCGATCAGGAGGAACGCGTAGTCGCAGTCGGGACACCGCCACTTGACTTTCTCGCCGAGGTGGAGGTTGGTGCTGGCGGCGCGCCAGAACGTCCGTTCGTCCTCGCAGGATGGGCAGTAGTGGTCCAGTTCCTGAGCCATGCGCGGCGCTACCGCCGGGATACAGTTGAACGTACTGGTTTTCCCGTGGCGACCGCCGGTTGGTACTGAACGGCAGAATCCGATGGCTGAGGCGGGTCGCGCGTCACAAGTAAATCCTATACGACTATACGGAAACTCATCCCTTCGACACACGCTCGTTTGGGACGTTCGCGGTGGTAACTAAGTGCACCCCGTTCGTGGGTTGGCGCATGAAGATCTACACCGGCCGCGGCGACGAGGGGATGACGGACCTGCGGGACATGTCCCGCGTCTCGAAGACGAGCGCCCGGATCGAGGCGTACGGGACGGTCGACGAACTGAACGCGCTGATCGGCACCGTGGTTCCGACGGGGCACGACGACGTCGACGAGCAGCTGACCGGCGTCCAGAACCACCTCCACGTCGTGCAGGCCGACCTGGCGAACCCGGATCCCGACGAGGACGACCCCGTGGTGCGCGAGGAGCACGTCGACCAGGTAGAGGCGTGGATCGACGGCTACGACGACGAACTGGAGCCGCTGGAGTCGTTCATCCTGCCCGGCGGGAGCGAGAAGGGGGCGCGGCTCCACCACGCGCGGACCGTGTGCCGCCGCGCGGAGCGCCGCGTCGTCGCGCTGGCCGGCGAGGAGCAGATCAACGACCTCGCGGTCGAGTACCTCAACCGGCTCTCGGACGGCCTGTTCACCTTCGCCCGCGTGGTCAATGAGCGCGAGGGCATCACTGCGGACAGCCCGACGTACTGAGTGGGGTCACTCGTCGGGCGTCAGGCCGACCAGTTCCCGGTCGAACACGTCCGCGTAGCCGTTCGCCGTCAGCTTGAGCGAGGGGACGCCGAGGAAGGTGAGCGTCTGGACGGCGAGCGGCGGCCGCTCGATGTCGAAGCCGATGTCACGGAGTCCGGCGTTGACCGCGTCGAACCGGTCCGCAGTCTCGGGGACCGGGCGGTCCGACGCGACGCCGGCGACGCGGAGCGGCAGGTCCGCGACCACGTCACCGTTGCGGGCGACCGCCCAGCCGCCGCCCATCGCGGCGACGTGGCGGGCGGCCCGGGCCATCGCGTCGTCGTCGACGCCGACGACCGCGACGCCCGGCGCTTCCCAGGTGAGACTCGTCGCTGCGGCTCCCTCGTCCAGGCCGAGCCCGGTGATGAAGCCGGTAAAGGCGGCGTCCTCGTCGGGGCGGCGGTCCAGCAACGCGGCTTTCGCCACGTCGTCGTCCGGGGCCGCGGTCAGCGAGTCGCCGTCGGTGCCGGGCCGGACGGTCGTCGCGGTCGTGATCAGCCCGTGGCGGTAGTGGAGGGCGCGCACTGCGCCGTCCCGGGCGGCGCTCGCGGGGACGCGGAACGTTTCTGGTACCGGGTCGACGGCGACGGAGTCGTAGAACGCGTCGGGGTAGTCGTGCTCCCGCGGTTCGACCGTCGCGCTCCCGTCGCGGACGACCACCCCGCCGCCGGCGACAACCGTGTCGACGGCGACGGATTCCGCCTCGTCGAGCACGACGATGTCGGCGACGTTGCCGGGTGCGATCGAGCCACGGTCGTCCAGGCCGAAGTGGCGGGCGGGCGCGAGCGTCGCCATCCGGATCGCCTCGGC
The DNA here is from genome assembly GCF_003675855.1 of Halostella salina. Lineage (NCBI taxonomy): Archaea > Methanobacteriati > Methanobacteriota > Halobacteria > Halobacteriales > Natronoarchaeaceae > Halostella > Halostella salina. The sequence continues at coordinate 223,039 of NZ_RCIH01000006.1, forward strand.
GGGGTCGATGCCGTGGTCGACCACGCGGCGGACCGCGCCGTCCATCGCCTCGCCGTCGGCCAGCGCCCCCGGCCAGACGCCGTCGGTCGACAGCGAGAGCGCGGCGTCGTGGCGGCGGGCGGCGTCGGCGATGGCCTCGCTGTCGTCCCGGACCGACCCGCTCCGGCCGACGGGGTGGATCCCGCGTTCGAGGCGGTCGGTTACCTCCTCGCCCGCGATGGCCTCGTGGTCGTTGTCGACGACGGTCGCGAAGGCGGTGAGCTTCTCGTCGGCGCAGCCCGCGCCGTGGCCGACGACGCGCTTGCCGCGCTCGTGGGCGCGGTCGTACAGTTCGTCGGCGGGCGACTCGCGGCCGACGACGTGCACCCAGTCGGACTCGCCGACGCCGACCACGCGGTCGTCGTCGAGCAGTTCGAGCAGGTCAGCCCGGGTGGCTTCGTCGGCCGGTTCACCGAACGTGTCGAAGAACGCGTGCGGCGGGACGGTCGGCCGGACGGCGAGCGGGAGGTCCGCCGCGGCGTCGAGCAGTTCCCGGACCCCGTCGGCACCGAACGCGCCGCCGACGGCGGACGCTTCGGTTACCACGGTCGTCGTTCCGCCCTCCAGAAGGCTCGAGTACGCCGTCTCGACGGTCTGGAACACGTCGGCGTGGGTGTGTGCGTCGACGAAGCCGGGGACGACGGCGCGACCGTCGGCATCGACGACCGTGGTATCGTCGCCGACCACAGGGGTCGCGTCCTCGGGGACGGCGGCGACCCGGTCCCCGACGACCGCTACGTCGCGCTCGCGGAACTCGCCGAGGTCGGTCAGCAGGACGCGGCCGTTTTCGACGACCAGGTCCGCGGTGCCCGCGCCGAGCGCGACCGCCTGGGCCCGTCTCATGTGCGCTCGTAGAGGACGACGCCGCCCTGTTCCGACCGGGTCACTTCGCCGCGGAGTTCGAGCACGTCGAGGTGGCCGACCGCCTCGCTCATCCCCGGGAACAGCTCGGTCAGGGGCAGGTCGCCGAAGAGATCCTCCATCACGTCGACGGCGGTCGTCTTCCCGTCGACGGCCGCGAGGACGTTCTCCGAGCGGTCCTCGTGCTCGGCGCGGATCTCGGCGATGCGCTCGGCCGGCGCGTCGATGATCTCGCGGTGGCCCGGCAGGACGCGGTCGTAGCCGACCTCCCGCAGTTCGTCGAGCGAGTCGTTGAACGCCGGGAGGACCCGGGGACGCTCGGTGCCACGCTCCAGCGGCGGCTGGAGCAGCGGGTTCGGCGTGATGTCGGGCAACACCTGGTCGCCGACGACCGCCTCGCGGCCCCCCTCACCGTCGTACTCGAAGACCAGTTCGCCGGCGGCGTGGCCCTCGGCGGCCCGCGCGGTGACCGTCTGGTCTGCGACGGTGAGCTGGTCGCCGTCGGCCAGAACCCGGTCTGTCTCGCAGGAGGGCGCGTACTCCAGATACACCTCGGGGAGTTCGAGGACGGACTCGGCGGTCGACCGTGCCATCCCGTGGCGCTCGAAGCAGTCGACGAAGAAGTCCTGCTCGTACGATAGCCGCCCCGCGAAGTCGCCGACGATGTCGGCCGAGGCCCGGCTCGTGACGACCTGCGCGCCGGCGTCGCGAAAGCGGCGCGCCAGCCCGAAGTGGTCGGGATGGGGGTGGGTGACGAGCACGCGTTCGATGTCCGCGGGGGCGAGGTTCCGCGCTTCGAGTTCCCCGAGGAGGGCGGACCACGCTTCCTCGCTGTCCGGACCCGGGTCGACCAGCGTCCGGCCGGCGAGGTAGGCGTTGACCGGCCCCACCTGAAACGGCGTCGGGATGGAGAGCCGACTGAACATTACGACCACGATACGCCCGGCCACGGCTAAAGAGGTTGTGCAACCGGGAACCTCCGAAGAGGAGTTGCCGGCACCGACGCGGCACGGTCGGCGCGCCGTCGTGGTGGTCTGGCGGGACTGTGCCACGACCGGCCGCGCTCGACCGTGGATGCCCACGGTCAGTACCCTTACAGAGTCGGCGGGACGGCGGTGAGACGGCATGACCCCGAACGTCCGCGCGCCATCAGCGCCCCCGCGGTTTTAGGTTCGCCTAAGAAATTCAAAAACGCTTCGGTTTCGGCTGACCTAAAAACACGCCTCGGGCCGACTGACCTATCGACGACCAATTCTGTCCTCCCACAAAGGATATATTCTCTCCCGGCGTACTGTCATGTATGAACAAGCACTTCGAAGACGCTCGGTACTACATCAAGCGAGCGGGCGAACAGGCCAAGAAAGGCGTCAGCGAGGAACTCGAACCCGTCGAGGAACGGTTCCGCGAACTGACCGGCCGCGAGGAGGAGCCGGAGCCGAGCCGCCTCGACAGGGTCCGCGAGGACCTGGAAGAGATCGAACAGCGCGCCGAGGGCGAGGCCAAGGAGGCCGTCGCGGACGCACGCGAGCGGCTTCGCCGCTACCGGGAAGACTGACTTTCGGAACCCTTTTTACGGCGACGGCGGTACGTTCTCGTGCGGGTTGGTGGTCTAGCCCGGTTATGACGGCTCCTTCACACGGAGCAGGTCGGCGGTTCGACTCCGCCCCAACCCATTTCGCGTTTTGCGACGAACGGACGTGAGGAGCAACGCGAAGCGTTGGGCGGATCGAACCCTGCCAGTCGCGCGCAACGGAGTGAGCACGTCTGGCTCCGGTTCGACGCCGCCCCGACCCACTCGTTTACTCCATCCCCGACGACCGGGCAGGAGCCACGAAGCCGTACAGGATCGACAGCATTCCGGCCACCTCGCCGGTCTGGGTGATGATCCCGACGACAGCGGTGGAGATCGGAAGGACCTGCCCGAGCAGGAAGATACCGCCGGGGACGCCGAACGTCAGGACGAACCCGGCCGCGATGAACAGCATCGGGCGGCTGTCGTTCCGTCTGGCCCCGGTGTAGGCGACGTAGGCGATGCCGAGCGCGAGCGCGACGACGACGTAGTCCGAGACGAGAAACAGGAGCTGGAGCGAGGTGAGTTCAGTCATACAGTCCCTCCACGAAGTCGGTAAAGCGGTCGGCGGCACGCTGTCGCGTCGTCACGGTGACTTCGAGGCCGTCGTCCGTGAGGTTCACAACGACCTTGTCGAGCGTCGCGGCATACACCGTTCGCTGCTGGCCGTCGGCGTCGAGTTCCGTTCGCTTTTCGAGCAGGTCCTGGTCGGTGAGGTCGTCCAGCCGACGGAACACCGTCGCCCGGGACGCCGAACACGTCTCCGTCAGTTCCGCTGCCGTCATGGGTTGGTCGTGAGTCCGTTTGAGGATCGTCTGCGTGCAGTCGTCTTCGAGGAGCCGCGCGACGGTGTCCAGTCGGTTCGACTGCGCCACGCTACCGATTCGTGGCGAGGGGAATATAAAATCGGGGCACGTCTCAGCGCGTGAGACCGCACGGGGATGTTTATCGGCCCGCCGGGCGAACCGTCTCGTATGTCGGTCCCCGAATCGATCGCCGTCGAATGGCTCGTGGCTGGAGCGTTCGTCACCGCGCTGGGCGCGCTCATCCGGTTCCGAAACTGGACGTTCCTGGTGGCGGGGTACGACGACAGCACGGACGTTCCGGAGAACGTGGTCGCGAACATGGTCGGGAACATGGTGTTGCGCGTCGGTATCGGCGTGTCCGTGTTCGGCGTCGTCGCCTCGTACGTCGACCTGCCGACGTACCTCGCGCTGGTCGTCGAGGTCGTGATCGTGGCCGAGGTGGTCCGGACGATCTACAGACTGAACACCTACGCACCGTCCAACGGATGACCGCGAACGGCCTCAGCAGACGGACGGTGCTCAGGCTCGCCGGTGCCGGCGGACTCGTCACTCTCGCCGGCTGTGGCGGGTCTGGCGACGATGCGACGACCACGACGACCGATGGGTCGAACGAAACCACGACGCTCCTGACGACGAGCGACGGTACGTCGGCGTCGCCGACGGCGCGGCCGGGAACCGGGACGACGCAGCCGACAACGGGAACCACCACCCCCGAAGCGACCGTTGCCGGGCTGGAGACGACGGCCCGTCGCTTCGTGACCGACCTCGCGAGCGGCGACTACGGGGCGGCCCGGAGCGCCTTTGCTCCGAGCGCCCGGGAGCAGGTGTCGACCGACCAGCTCGAAACGGTCTGGACCTCGCTCGAACGGGCTGCCGGGCGGTTCGTTCGGATCGCCACGACGGAACACGGGACGGTCGAGGGGCGGGACCTGATCAGCGTGACGGTACAGTTCCGGAACGCCCGGCAGGTCCTCAACCTCGTGTTCGACGACGAGGGGGCCGTGATCGGCTTCCGGGTCGCCGGGTCGCCGGACACGGGCGGGTCGTGGTCGCCGCCGGCGTACGCGGACCGCGACGCGTTCGCCGAGACCGAGGTGTCCCTGTCGGCGACCGACTCGTGTTCGCTCCCCGGGACGCTCACGATGCCGGCCGGCGAGGGGCAGGTGCCGGGCGTCGTGCTGGTCCACGGCTCCGGGCCGAGCGACCGCGACGGGACCATCGGCCCGAACAAGCCGCTGAAGGACCTCGCGTGGGGGGTGGCGAGCCGGGGCGTGGCCGTGCTCCGGTACGAGAAGCGGACCGCGGCCTGCCGGGTCGACCCGGCGACGGTGACGATAGATGCCGAGGTGACCGACGACGCGCTCACGGCGCTGGCCCGGCTTCGGGAGGCGGAGCGCGTCCGCCCCGGCGACACCTGCGTCGTCGGTCACAGCCTCGGCGCGATGCTCGCCCCGCGGATCGTTGCGCGGTCGGAGCAACTCGCCGGCGGCGGTATGCTCGCGCCGCCGGCGCGTTCGCTGCTCGACCTCCAGATCCAGCAGTACGAGTATCTGGCGACCCTCGACGGCTCCGTCAGCGACCTGGAGCGCGAGCGGATCGACGCCGTCCGTGACGCCGTCGAACGGATCCGCGCGGGCGAAGTCGCGGAGGGCGAACTCGTCCTCAACGCGCCGCCGGGCTACTGGGAGAGCCTGGAGTCGTACGACCAGGTCGAGACGGCGGCCTCTCTCTCCCGTCCGCTGTTCATCGCACAGGGCGGCCGCGACTACCAGGTCACCGTCGAGGAGGACTTCCGGCGGTGGCGGGACGCGCTGACGCGGGCGAACGTCACGTTCGAGCGCTACCCGGACCTCAACCACCTGTTCATGCCGGGGGAGGGGACGCCGAACCCGAGCGAGTACTATCGGCCGAACCACGTTGCCGAGGCGCTCGTGGCCGACCTGGCGACGTGGGTCCGCGGCGTCACTGGGACGGGGTGAGGCGGGCGGCGATCCGTCAGGACGGGGAGACACCGGGCGGCCGACTCGGCGCGGGCGAACCGCCACGGCCCGCGTCCGTGACTCGACGACTGCCCGCGGTTTGAGCCGATCGCTGGCCGTAATCGTTTTCAAACTCTCGGCAGAATGGGGCCGGTATGTTCCCCGTCAGAACTGCTAGCAGTGACCACGTACGTGGTGCCGCCCGCAGCGTCGGGACGGGAGCGGGACAGCCATGAACGAGATGGCCGTCCCACGGCGGCGACACGACCCCGAACCCGACGAGCCGATCGAGGTGCTGCTGGTCGACGACAACGAGGAGTGGGCGACGGTTCTGGCCGACGATATCGAGGAGCGCGAGCCGGCGATGCAGGTCACCGTCGCCGGGGGAGCGAACGAGGCGACTCGCGGCTGCTGCCACGCGTCGTTGAGGGGACCGACACCGACTACGTCGAGAACCGGGAGTTCTGTACCGAGACGGACGGGACCGAAAGCGAGCCGAGCGTCTGGGCGGTCCGGATAGGGGAGCCGAAGTTCGTTCAGGACTTCCGCGACCTGTTCGAGACGCCGTGGCGCGACGCGGCGATCGAGCACGGGTACCGCTCCGGGGCGGCGCTCCCGTTGCTTCACGACGGCATCCCGTTCGGCGTGCTGGCGGTGTACCACGAGGAACCCAACCGGTACGACGGGGCCGAGCGACAGCTGTTGACCGACCTCGCGGACACGGTCGCGTTCGCGATCCACAGCCTCGAAGCCGGCCGGGCGCTCTCGTCGGACCGCGTTCACGAGGCGACGCTTCAGGTGAGCGGCGACGGGTACTACCTGCTGGACGTCGTGAGCGAGGCAGCGCCCGGGGCCGCCGACGCCGCGGTGACCGTACAGGGGACGATGCCCACCGGCGACGGCGAACTGCTCCAGTACCTCCGCCTCGACGGGATCCCGGTGGAGGCGTTTCGGACGGCGGTCACGGACATCGGTGGGGACGACACCCCCCGATTCCAGGTCACGGTGTCGGGGGCCGTCCCGGAGGTCGACCTCGCGTCGCTGGGTGCCGTGGTGCGCTCGGCCTCGGTCACGGCGACGAGCGCGGTGCTGGAGGCCGAACTCCCCGCGAAACGCGACCGGCGCTCCTTCGTGGACGTGCTGGAAGAGCGGTACGGGTCGGCGACGATGCTGTCCTGTGTCGAAGCAGAACGGGAGGAGACGGCGCGAATCCGGGTCGACACGCACGCGCTCACCGAGAAGCAGGCAACGTCGCTGGAGGCGGCGTTTCATCACGGCTACTTCGAGTAGCCGCGGCAGAGTTCGGCGACCGAGGTGGCCGAGTCGCTCGGCATCGCCCACTCCACGTTCCTCCAGCATCTCCGGACGGCCCAGCAGAAGCTGTTCGGGAGCCTCTACGGCTAGACGAAGTTCGTCGGCAGACCCGGTGCAGGCGGCGGAACTGCTGGACGAACCCGGGACCGCGGACGAGCGAGCCGAGGACGGTAGCGAGTAGCGGCGACCTCGGAAAGCATTTATCCGCCGGCCGGCCACCCTTTCGCAACGAATGTCCGACGACCAGCCCGACGTGCCGGTAATCTGTCCCAAGTGCGACACGCGGACGCAGGTGCCGCTCGACGACGTGTCCGAGTCGGTCGCTCGCCACAACGACCAGCTTCACGACGGCGAGGCGGTGGCCGAGGTCGACCCGGCGATCAGGGAACACCTCGCGGACCGGGTCGCGGAGGACATCGGCCTGCTCGACTGAAGCGGCCACCGGTGACGAGCCAGCGCCGCGGGGGGCGTCAGTCGTGCACCAGCACGTCCACGACGGAGGGGCCGTCCTCGGCCAGCGCGTCCGCGACGGCGGGCACGATGTTCTCTGGCGTTTTTACCTGCGTGGCGGCTGCGCCGTGGCTCTCGGCATTGGCCACGAGGTCGACAGCGGGGTCGAAGTCGACGCCGACGAGCGACTCGGCAGCGTCGTCGCCGAGCAGGTCGGCCGCATTGTCCTTCAGGATGCGGTAGTTGCGGTTGTCCGGGACGACGACGGTCAGGTCGACGCCGTGGCGCGCCGCGGAGTAGATCGCCTGCGGATAGTAGAGGTAGGAGCCGTCCCCGACGAAGCCGACCACGTCCCGCGGCTCCGCCCGCTCGCTTTCGGCGACCGCCGCGCCGACGGCGGCGGGCAGGCCGTAGCCCAGCCCGCCGCCTTTGTTCGAGATCAGTCCGCCCTCCTCCAGCGGCCAGCGCGTCAGCAGGGGGTATTTCGCGGTGACGCCCTCGTCGACGACGTAGGCGTCGGGCGCGGCCGCGAGCAGTTCGTCGACGAGTTCGGCCTTCGACGGACGCGGGTCGTCCGGGGCGTCGTCCTCGCCCATCGCCCGGACCGTCCCGGCCATGGACTCCCGGAGCGCCCGGACCTGCTCGACGCGGTTCTCGCGGACCGTCCCGTCGAGGCGGTCCCGAACGGCGTCCGCCACATCGGACAGGGCGAGGCCGGGGTCGCCGAGCACCGCGGCGTCGGCCGGCTGGTTCTTCCCGACCTGCCACGCGTCGTCGCTGACGTGGATGCAGGTCGTGTCCGGATCGACCAGCGGGCGCTCGTGACGGGTCAGCGTCGTGTTGGTCGAACAGCCCGCAAAGAGGAGCGTGTCGGTCTCCATGAGCGTCGCCGCCATCCCCTCGTCCGGCGGGACGAAGGTGACCCACTGCTCGTGCTCGGTCGGGAAGTCGACCTCCGAGGCGAGGATCTCGCCGAACACGCGAAGCCCCGCGGCCTCGGCGAGTTCGACCGCGGCGTCGACGCCGCCCTCCGACCGGGCGACGCCGTCGCCGACGACCATCGCCGGCGCGTCGGCGGCTGCGAGCAGTTCCGCCGCCCGGTCGACCTGCGCGGGGTCGCCCCGGCCCGCGTTCGGGATCGGCCCGAGCGGTTCCGGATCAGCGTCGGTCTCGGCGGTCGTCACGTCCAGGGGGAGCGCGAGGAAGACGGGGCCGGTCGGCGGCGTGAGCGCGACGCGGAATGCCCGGCGGAGCATCGTCGGGAGCGCCGAAACGTCCAGTACCTCCGCACTCCACTTCGTGAAGTTCTCCGCGAGGTCGACCAGGTCGCCGGAGAGGATCGGCTCCTCGTGGCGGAAGTCGGTGCTGTGGTTGCCGGCGGTGACGACCAGCGGCGCGCCGGCCATCCGGGCGGCGTAGAGGTTGCCGAGGCCGTGGGCGACGCCGGGCGCGATGTGGAGGTTGGCGACGCCGACCGGCAGCACGCTCGGGTCGTCGTGAGCGTGGTAGCGCCGGGTGCTGGCGTACCCGCCGGCCATCCCGACGGCAACGTCCTCGTGCAGGCCGAGCACGTACTCAAGGTCGCTCCCGCCGAGCGCCGAGACGAGCGGCAGCTCCGTCGTGCCGGGGTTGCCGAAGACGCGCTCGACGCCGTACCGCTCCAGCGCCTCGACGAACAGCTCCGCGCCGGTGCGTGTCGTTCCCATGCCACACGTCTCGGGGGCGACCCACAAATGCGCTGTCCCGGCCGGCGCGGGACGGCGACGGCCGCCGCGGTCAGGACCGCAGTGCGGTCGGGTGCAGGCGCTCTGCCCGCCACAGCAGGCCGAGACAGGCCGCCCACAGGGCGAAGGTTACCGGCGCGGAGTGGCCGCCGAGGACGACGCCGTAGAACTCGTCGGTGAGGGGGTACAGGAGCGGCACGCCCATCGGCGTCGTCGCGTCGATGGCCAGCTGCGAGGCGTAGCCGACGCCGAGGCCGGCCGCGGGCCGCCGACCGCCGACCGCTGCCACGAGTGCGGTGACGACCGCCAGCGCGAGCAGGGTGTGGGTGATCCCCCGGTGGACGAGCGGGAACCCCCACGCTGCGGGCAGGAGCAGGTCCGCGTCGGCGAGCACGCCCCCGACCAGCCCCGCCCGGGGTGCGTCGAACAGGCCCGCGCCGAGCGCGTAGCCCACGAACGCGTGGGTGAGGAGGGCGACGACGAGGAAGGCGGTGTGGCCGCCCGGGAGGCTGTGGAAGAGCGTCACCGGTCCAGGATCCGGTCCCGGAGGTAAAAGCTCCGACGGTCGGCGCGGGGCACTGGCTGCGGATGGGTTTATATCACGTTGGGGACAACAACGCCCTCATGCCCGAGGACGCCTACGACATCGGCAACCGCCTCATCGACTACGACGAGGAGAACTACGACGAGGACCTGATCTACTACGGGTCGGTGATCGACCTCCTCGCCCAGGACGAGATCGAGATCGCCCAGTACAAGCTGGCGAAGTTCATCGACGAGTACGAGTTCCAGATCCCCGAGTACCAGCGCAACTACGAGTGGGAGGAACCGCAGTGGGCGGACCTCTGGGCCGAGATAGAGAAGCTGTTCGACGCGTCGCTGTCGACGAACGGCGAGCAGACGCCTGACGTGTTCTTCGGGTCGATGTTCTTCGCCGAGCGCGGGACCTCCGAAGGGGGCAACACGGACGTGGTTGAGGTCATCGACGGCCAGCAGCGGCTCACCACCCTCTCTATCTTCTTCAAGGTCGTCGTGGACGCGCTCGACGACCGAAGCCCGGAGAGCAGCGAGTGTCGGCGGATGGCCGACGCGCTCCGCTCGACGGTCGAGAACATTCTCTACCTGCCGTCGAGCATTCCCGGTCGACAGCGACCGGCGCTGAACCTGAACGAACACAACCGCGAGTTCTACGAGGCGCTTGTCGGCGACGAGGCGTCCCGGATGGCGTTCATCCTCGACCGCGAGAGCGTCCACGGCAACCGGCGGCGGCACGCGATCCGGATCCACGACTACGCCGAACTGCTGAACGTTCCGCCCGAGCGGTACGAGGAGTACGACGACGACAACAGGCATTTCGACAACGCGAACGACCGGATCCTCCGTGCGTACCGCTACTTCTACGACCGACTGACGAACGCGCTCGACGACACGTTCGACACCGATGACCAGCGCGTACGGGCGCTGACGAACGTCGTCAACTACGTGCTCAACTCCTTTATCGTCGGGTACTTCGAGATCACGTCCAACCGGTCCTCGCTGATGATGAACGTGTTCCAGATCCTCAACGACCGGGGGATGAACCTGAAGAAGGTCGACATCGTCAGGGCACGGATCGTGAGTCGCCTCCGCGAGAACGGCGAGGAGGGTGCGGCCGACGACATCCGGAAGTTCGAGGCGATGATCGAGACGCTGGACAACGACTACGGGGACGTGGAGGACTTCCTCGTCGACTACGTCGCCGCCCGCGAGGACGCGATCAGTTCCAAGACCGATGTCACGAAGAACTTCCTCGAAGCGTTCGAGCAGAGCAACGGCGGCAATCGGACGATCAGCCCGCTGCTGGATTCGAAGGAGGCGACGCGGGAGTTCCTCGACGACGTGGAGACGTACTCCGACTACTACCATCGTATCATCGACCCGGACCGCCGGATCGAACTGCGTGACGACGTTCGGGAGGACCGGGCCAACGAAATCATCACCCGGTTGAACAAGCTGGGGTACGAGCAGTGGCGACCGCTCGTGTTGCTCGTGTACGGCGAGGTGATGGAGAACGCGACGGAGTCACGCGAGCGGTTCTTCGTCGACCTGCTGGAGGTCGTCGAGAACGTGAGCTTCCGCGTCTCGCTGACCAACGTCTACCCGAGCAAGCAGGACCCCGTGTACATCGCAGCCTGCCAGTCGTTCCGGAACCGTCCCTTCGACCGGGAGCTGTTCGAGGAGATCGTCGACGGGATCAAGGACCGGGCACAGCAGCTGTTCTTCGAGTCGTTCATCGACACGGTCAACGAGAACTACGACTGGAGCAGCACGTACGCCCGGACGCTCCTCTGGAAGATCACCTCGGAGGCGTTTTACGCGTCCGAGGGGGCCGTCGAAAGCCGGCTGAACGTCGACAACATCCACCTCGAACACGTCCTCCCGCAGACGCCGATCCGCGACGACGCGCCGGACGGGGACGAGTACGACTGGCTGCGGAACTTCTTCGAGATAGGGCGTGACGACACGGTCGTCGCCGACATCGTCGAGACGTTGATCGAGGACGAAACGGCCGAGAACCGCGACGAGCGCATCGAGTCGATCGCCGGCTACTTCGTCGACGACATCGCCAACATGGTGTTGCTCGAATCCGAGGACAACGTCAGGATCGGCAACAAGCCGTTTTCGGAGAAGGTGCTCGCGTACTACGACACGACGGACTTCGAGTCGATCCGGGTCAACGAGTACTTCACGACCGACGGCGGCGAGCTCACCGAGACGGAAATCGACCGACTGCGTAGTGAGGACCCGCCACATTCGCTCGACGACTTCTGGACTCATCGTCGGCTCACTGACCGGAAGACGACGCTCCTCGAACTCGTGCTCGGGTCCGTGCGGTTCGACGGGATCCTCGACGAGGAGTTCGAACCCTACGACATCGAGGCGAAGGTGAAACGCGAGTCGGACCGCCGCCTCGGACTGATAGAGGCGAACTACCAGTCGGTCATCGAGTAGCGACCGCCGCCGACGGGCGTTTTTTACCCCTCCGTCCCCACCGATCGACGCGAATGTCACCCCCGCCCCGCGTGACGGTCCTCTCGTCCGAACTCGTCGAGCGGCTCGACGCCCCGCGGCTCCGCGACGCGCTCGACTACGCCGACCCGGACGCCCTCTGTCTCACGTCGCCGGGCGCGCTCGTCCGGCTCCGCGCCGTGGCCCCCGACCTGCTCGACGAGTACGGCCCGGCGCTGGTTCCGGGCGGCGGCACCGAGCGCGGTTCGGACGACGCTGCCGACGGCCCGGCTCACCGCAGCGTCTGCGGCGTCGACCTCGTCGCGGCGTCGGCGGACGACGACCTCGCCGCCGTCGGCGCGCTGGAGCGCGAGGACCGCTTCGACGCGACGACGGAGACGTACGTCCTCACCGATCGCCTCGACGTGACGGTCCAGCTGACCGACCTCGAAGCGACGCTGGAGGGGCGCGAGGCGTACCGCGACGCGCTCTCGCCCGCCGACCTCGACGGCTCGTACACGCACGTCTCGACGGCCGCGCCGGTCGGCTACCACCGCGAGTGGGACGGGCTGACCGTCGCCGGCGCGGACCCCGACGGCGACGACGCGCCGGGCGGCGAGCGCGGCGGGGACGAGGTACCGACGCTCGTGCTCCACGCCGACGGGACCGTCTGCTCGACCGGTATCGGGACGGACCGCCTCGGCATGCGCGCGCTCCCCGAGGTCGGCGAGGTCCGCGCCGAGCGGCTCCGCGAGGCGGGCTATCGGACGCCGGCGGACGTGGCCGACGCGACGGTCGCCGACCTGCGCGAGGCCGCGGGGGTCGGGCGCGACACCGCCGGGACGATTCACGACGGCGCTCGGGCGATGGCGGCGGGCGAGGTCGTCCGAGAGGGCGACGAGTACTTCCCGGACCGGGAGCCCGTGTTCGTCGACATCGAGACGGACGGACTGACGCCGACGGTCGTCTGGCTGATCGGCGTGCTTGACCGCGCGGGCGAGGAGCGGTACCTCTCCTTCCTGAACCGCGACCCGGACGACCCCGGCCGGGCGGTCGAGGCGTTCGTCTCGTGGTACGCCGCGAACGCCGCCGGCCGGCCGGTCGTCGCGTACAACGGCCTCTCCTTCGACTTCCCCGCCATCGCCGAGCAGGTCGAGCGCCACTGTCCCGACCTGCTCGACGACTGGGAGTCGGCGTACACGTTCGACCCGTACCACTGGGCTGTCCGCGACGACAACGCAATTCTGCCGGGGCGGACGGACAAACTCGGCGGCGTGGCCGCCGCGCTGGGGTGGGACGGCGACGACGCCGGCCTCACCGGCGCGGCGGTCGGTCGCGCCTACCGGCGGTGGATGCGCGAGCGCACGCCCGAGGCCGAACCGGAGTGGGAGCGCCACGAGCGCTACTGCGAGGACGACGTGCGGGCGCTCGCCCACGTGTACGACGCGCTCGACGCGGCCGGGAGCGAGGGCGGGGGCGGTGGGGAGCGACGCGAGACGGACGGGCGCGAGGCCGGCGGGACGGCGACGAGCGAGGCGAACACCACGCAGGGCACGCTGGGTGAGTTCCGATGAGCGACGCCGAGGGGTGGAGCGAGCGCGCGGACGTGCTATCGCCCGACCACCTCCGCGAGCGGTTCCCCGGCTACGAGGACCAGATCGAACACGTCGCGACCCAGCCCGCCGCCGACGCCGAGTACGTCGACGCGGAGTCCGTGCTCGGCGCGGAACTGGCCGACGCGCTCGGCCACGACCTGTACACGCACCAGGCCGCGGCGATAGCGCGCCTGCTCGACGGCGAGAACGTCGCTGTCGCCACGTCGACGGCCTCCGGCAAGACGTACGTGTACGCCCTCTACTTCGCGCTGCTGAAGCGCCGCGACCCGGACGCCCGCGCGCTGTTTTGCTACCCCACGAAGGCGCTGTCCCGCGACCAGGAGCGCGCGCTGAACGACCTGTACGACGATCTGGGGATGGATGTCACCGTGGCGGTGTACGACGGCGACACGCCGCGGAACCGCCGCCGGGCGATCCGGGAGAACGCGGACGTGGTCGTCTCGAACTTCGCGGGGGTCAACGTGTATCTCAACCACCACCGGAAGTGGCGCGACGCCTTTGCGAACTGCCGCCTGCTTGCGGTCGACGAGTCCCACAGCTACACCGGCGTCCACGGGATGCACGTCGCCTGGACGCTCCGCCGCCTCCGGCGCGTCCTCGACTACTACGGGAGCGACCCACGGATCGTCTGCACGACAGCGACCATCGGCAACCCCGTCGAGCACGCCGAGGCCCTGACCGGCGCGCCGTTCGTCGCCGTCGACGACGACGGCAGCCCGCACGGCCGCCGGCGGATCGTCCTCTGGGACCCGCCGTTCGAGGACGACGCCCTCGACGAGTTCGACATCGACGAGTTCCTCGGCGCGAAGCGCAGCGCCAACGACGAGGCCGCCGGCGTGCTCGCGCACCTCGGCCTCAACGGCGTCCAGACGCTCACCTTCGCCCGCTCCCGGCAGGGCGTCGAACTGGCGGCGAAGGCCGCGGAGCGCGCGGCCGGCGAACATCCGTCCGACGGCTACCTCTCGGTCGAGCCGTACCACGCGGGCCACGGGAAGGAGAGCCGCCGCGGCACGGAACACCGACTCAAGTCAGGTGATCTGGACGGCGTCGTCTCGACGACCGCGCTCGAACTCGGCATCGACGTGGGGTCGGTCGACGCCGCCGTGACCGCGGGCTACCCCGGGACGCGCCAGTCGTTCTTCCAGCAGATCGGGCGGGCGGGCCGCGGGACGGCCGACGCGCTCGGCGTGCTGGTCGCGCGGGCCGACGCCATCGACCAGTACGTGCTGGACAACCCCGACTACCTGCTCGGCGAGGCCATGGAGGACGCGGTCGTCGACCTCGACAACGACGCCGTGTACGCCCGCCACCTGCTGTGTGCCGCCGCGGAACTCCCGCTCGACCGCGACGACGCCCGCTGGTTCGGCGGCGCGGACCGGCTGGAGCGCGCCGTCGAGATGTGGAAAGACGCCGGGCGGTTCGTCGGCCACCTCGACCACGGCGTCCAGTACGACGGCCCGCCGCGGCCGCAGGCCGACATCTCGATGTACGCCGCCTCGGGCGAGACGTTCGAGTTGCGCTGCGAGAACGGCGAGATCGACATGGAGCCGATCGACCGCCAGCGCGCCTACCGTGACTTCCACCCCGGCGCGCTCGCGCTCCACGACGGCGTTCAGTACGAGGTAACGGAGCTGGTCGAGGCCGCCCCGCGCCCCCACGTCACGGTCCGCGAGGTCCGGACGAACGAGTACACGCGGACCCAGTCCGAGAAGAGCGTCTCGGAGATCGAGCGCGAGCGCGTCCGCGACCTGGGCGGCGGCTACCGCCTCTGTTTCGGCACCGGAACCGTGTCCGTCCACTACAGCCACTACGAGCGGATCGACGTGTCCACCGGGAAGCCGAAGGGGCCGCCCGAGCCGACCGGCCTCCCGCCGGTCGACCTGCGGACCCAGCTCATGTGGGTCGAGACGCCCCGGAACCTGTTCGAGCGCGTCGTCGACGCGGTGCCCGACGAGCAGCTGGCGGAGCCGTCCGGCGCGGCGTCGCTCGGCACGAAGGAGTGGACGTTCCTCGGCGGCCTCCACGGAGCCGAGCACGCGATGATCAAGCTCGCGCCCCTCGAACTCCGGCTGGACAAGGGCGACATGGGCGGCCTGAGCGTCAACCGCCACCCCGAGACGGGCGTGCCGACGTGGTTCATCCACGACACCGTCGAGGGCGGCATCGGCTTCGCGAAGGGGATCTACGAGCACGCCGGGGCCGTCATGGAGCGGACCCGCGAGCGCATCGCCGACTGCGACTGCGGCGGCGTCAACGGCTGCCCGGCCTGCCTGATGGACGTGCAGTGTGGCAACGGGAACGAACCGCTCCACGCGCCCGCGACGGTCGAGATACTCGACGCCGTGCTGGAGCGACTGGACTGAGCCCCGTGCGGCGCTCGCGCCGACCGCCGCCCCCGTGCGAACACGTTCGGCGAAACCCGCCAGTGGCGCGGCCCCATCGAGTTGCCTGTGTCACGAGCGAACGGCTCCGGGCGACCGCTGGCGGGACTGGTCCGGGCCGCGGCCGGGAATCCGGGGTACGCACTCGGCGTCGCCGGACTCGTGCTGGGGGCCGGCGTCGCCGGAGCAGAGGGTGCCTGCTTCGGCGCGCTCGTCGGTTTCTTCGCCGGGAAGTCGCTGCTGAGCACGCTCTGGGCGGTCGGTCGCTGAGCGGGACGGGAGCGTCGCCGTCGCGATCGGATCGAGCGCGGGCGAGCGCCGCTGTTCGCCCGTAGCGTGTCCCTTTTGGTTCCGTGGTCCTCCGGGACTGGTATGCAGAACGTCGACGCCGCCGGCCTCGGGATCGGCGACGACCATCCGCCGCGGATCATGGGCGTGCTGAACGTCAGCGAGGAGTCGCCGTACGACCCCTCGGTGTACGACGACCCCGCCGAGGCGGCGGCGTACGTCGACGAGGCGCTGATCGGCGAGGGCGCGGACATCGTCGACGTGGGGCTGGAGTCGGCGAACAAGCGGTTCGAGGTGCTCTCCGCCGAGGAGGAGCTCGACCGGCTCGACACCGCCGTCGCGGCGATGGAGCAGACGAGCGGCGACGCCGTCTTTTCCATCGAGACGCGCTACGCCGAGGTGGCCGACGCGGCGCTCTCGCGGGGGTTCGATATGGTCAACGACATCTGCGGCTTCGCGGACCCCGAGATGCCCGCGGTCTGTCGGGAGCACGACGTCGCTGTCGCCAAGATGGCCAGCCCCCCGGACCTCGAACGCCCCGGCGCGGTCGAGGAGGTCGACGACATCTACGACGCGCTGACGCGCAACGGCCTCACCGACAAGACGATCATCGACCCGGCATTCGGCGGGTGGAGCGAGGACAAGACCCTCGAACACGACCGCGAGACCTTCCGCCGCCTGCGCGAGTTCCGCGGGCTGGACCGCCCGCTCCTCGTCTCGATCAACCGCAAGAACTTCCTGAAGGAGGTCGCCGGCCGGTCGACCGAGGAGGCGCTCCCCGTCAGCCTCGCCGCCACCTCGATGGCCGTCGAGCGCGGCGCGCACGTCGTCCGGACGCACGACGTGGCCGAGACGCGCGACGCCGCGCTCATCGGGAAGGAGTTCGCGCGGGACCGACTCCGCGACGGCGACGACGTGACCGTCGAGGAACTCGACGTGACGACCGTCGGCGAGGCGCGGCGACACCTGGAGCGACTCGGCGTCGACCCGGACGCCGCCACCGACTGTACGGTGCGGGTGTTCGAACTCGACGGGCTGGCCGACGAGACGGCGGCGGCGCTGTCGACGGCCGCCGCGGACCGGGACGCGACGTTCGTCGACGGTCGCGATGGCGCGCTGCTGGCCGGGACGCCCGCCGAAATCGCGGGCGTCACCGCCGCCGTCGCCGAGCGTGCCCCGGATTTCCGGGCGACCGAACGGCGCATTCGGGACGCTCTCAGCTAAGAGAAAACTTATGCCGGATGGCTGTGAAAGCCCGCGTGGTAGCCGGAAGGGCATCCGGGTAGGGGTACACGGACGCCACTCCGGCTCACGAAACTACGGGATCCTGACGACGCTATCTCCCCAGCGACAGCTATGAACTTCGACGAGTGGAACCCCGTCTACGAGGCGATCCTCGCCGACTTCGGCTTCGACCGGACGGCCGACGAGCGCGCCCGCGACCTGCTCGCGGACCTCGCGGAGCCGTTCGACGAGGCCCGCCTGCCGCCGTTCGCGGGGGCGACCGTCGCCATCGCCGGAGCCGGCCCCTCGCTCGGGGACGAACTTGCCGCGGCCCGCGAGGCCGACGTGGTGGTCGCCGCGTCGACGGCGGCGGACGTGCTCGCGGAGGCGGGCGTCGAGGTGGACCTGATGACGACGGATCTCGACAAGAACGTCGACACCGCCGTCGCGCTCTCGGAGCGTGGCGTCCCGGTCGCGGTCCACGCGCACGGCGACAACGTCCCGGCGGTTCGCTCGGCCGTCCCGCGGTTCGCCGACGAGTTCCTCCTGCCGACGACGCAGGCCGAACCCGTCGGCCCGGTCCGGAATTTCGGCGGGTTCACGGACGGCGACCGCGCCGCCTTCCTCGCGGACCACTTCGGGGCCGCCGAACTCCGGTTCCCGGGGTGGTCGTTCGACGACCCCGCGGTGGACGACCTGAAGGCCCGAAAACTGGACTGGGCCGAACGGCTGCTCCGGTGGCTCGAACGCCGCCGCGACGAGCGGTTCGCGGTGCTGGACGGCCGGCGCGGCGGTATCGAACCCGTGCCGGGCGCGTAATCCGCCGCGCGGACGCCGCGGACGGGGTTCCACCGGGTTTATGTGTAGTCGCTGACGAGACCGACGCACGAATGCCCTCCACAGCTACCGACCCGTCCGAACCCCGCGAGAGCGGGACGGGTAGTTCGCCGGAC
Source organism: Halostella salina (assembly GCF_003675855.1). Classification (NCBI taxonomy): domain Archaea; kingdom Methanobacteriati; phylum Methanobacteriota; class Halobacteria; order Halobacteriales; family Natronoarchaeaceae; genus Halostella; species Halostella salina. The sequence continues at coordinate 241,232 of NZ_RCIH01000006.1, forward strand.
AGGACGCTCGACTGGGTCGTCTCGGTCCTGCTCGTCCTGCAGGGGCTGTTGCTCGCCGTCGTCGGCGTCTCCCTCTATCAGTTCGCGTCGCCGGCACGGAGCCGGGAGATCGTCGCGGAAATCGAGGTCCAGCCGACGGTCGTGGACGAGGCGGTTCTCGTCGACGTGGTCACCCAACTGACGACGTGGGCCGGAGTCGGAACGGCGGCCGCGGGCGTGCTGTTGCTCGTGCTCGGGGCGGCGTTTCCGCACTACCGGACCCGCCTGCGGCGACGGACCGGCGAGCCATCGCCGCCGGTCGACGACCTGACCGCCTTCGCCGTCGGTGCGGCGGCGTCCGGAGTCACGGGGTCGGTCCCGCTCGGCCCGGCGGCCGTCGGCGGCGTCCTCGGGTACTACCGCGACGGGGACCGGGCGGACGGCCTCCGGCTCGGTCTCCTTGCGGGTCTCGGCGTCGCGGCTCCGGCCGTGGTACTGGTCGCATTTCCGATCGCGGCGACCGCGACCGGTTCGGCCGCGCCGGTCGCGGCGGTACTCGCCGTCGCGGCGTTCGTGAGCGCGCTCTACGCGGTCGCAGTGAGCGCGCTCGGCGGCGTCTTCGGTGCCGTGATCGCCGACCGGGACTGAGGATTACGCGGGTTTCAGCACGACCTTCCCGGTCGACCCGCGGTTCTCGATGAACTCGTGGGCCTCGGCGGCGTCGGCCAGCGGGAACGATTCGCCGACGATCACTTCGAGTTCACCCGACTGCAGTCCCTGCTGGAGGTCGGGCACGGCCTGCAGCACGCGGTTGGGGTCGGTCCGCATCGCGCGCCCGAGGTGGTAGCCGATGACGCTCTTGTTGCCGAAGAGGAGCGTTCCGGTGTCGACCTCGCCGGGCCGGCCGCTGGCCGCGCCGTAGGCGACGATCCGGCCGAACTGCGGGATAGCGTCGAGGCTCTCCGAGAACGTCTCGCCGCCGACGCCGTCGAGCACGATGTCGACGCCCTCGCCGTCGGTGATCTCGTCGACGCGTTCGACGAAGTCGTCCTCGACGTAGTTGATGGGATGGTCGCAGCCGAGGTCGCTGGCCAGGTCAAGCTTCTCCCGCGTGCTCGCGGTGCCGAACACCTCCGCGCCGGCCCGGGATGCGAGCTGGACCGCGGCGGTGCCGACGCCGCCCGCGGCGGCGTGGATCAGCACGCGCTCGTCCTCTTTCAGGTCGCCCCACCCGAACAGGCAGCCGTGGGCGGTGAGGAACTGGACGGGGAACCCGGCGGCCTCCTCGAACGACATCCCGTCGGGGATCGGGAACAGCGAGGCCGTGTCGGCGGTGACGTACTCGGCGTACGCGTTCCCGTTCGTCATCGCGACGACGCGGTCGCCCACGTCCAGCCCGACGCCTTCGCCGACGGCGTCGACCGTGCCGGCGGCCTCCATCCCCGGGACGTACGGCGGTTCGGGACCGCCCTCGTAGTGGCCGCGGCGCTGCATCACGTCGGCGAAGTTGATCCCGGCGGCCTCGACGGCGACCCGGACCTCGCCCTCACCGGGCTCGGGCGTCTCCCGGTCGACGACACTCATCGTCTCGCTCGTGCCGAACTCCTGAACCTCGATGGCCTGCATGGTACCGTCGTACGGACGAGCGGCGGATAAAGCTCCGTGAACGGGGGGAAACCGCGGCTCCGTTCCACGCCGGGCACGCCGGAGCGCGTTTCATCGTGTCCGCTTTCAGGCCAGTTCCGCGGCGACGCCGTCCAGATGGTCGATGCCGACGACGGCGAGCACGTCGCCCTGTCTTCGCAGGTCCTCCAGCTTCGCGGCCATGCACGCCTCGCGCGTGGCGTCCCGCAGGTGGACCGGCTCGGGCGTCTCGAACGCCCGGGTGAGCGAGAGGCTTCGAGACGCCTGCCGCCGTTCGTCCGCCGCCTGGGTCTCGGGCGGGTCGTTCGCGGTGCAGTCGTGGTCGACCGGCCGGTCCAGTTCGACAGTGCGCCCAGTCAGCCGGGCGACGGCCGCGCCGGCCCGACAGACGAGCGCGTGCCGGGTGACGCTCGCGACGCCGCGGAGGACCCGGGCGACGGTGCGGGGCGACGGGCGCTCGTCGCGGATCCGGGCAGCGAGCCGGTGGACAAAGGCGGCGCTGGGCGCGTCGATGCCGGTCACGTCGCAGTCGGCCGCCCGGATGGCTGCACTCATCTCGCCGCCGCGAGACGGCGGGCCCCCGTCCGCCGCGTCGGCGTACGCCTCGAACAGCGGGAGCGCGAGCGGCGAGAGTTCCAGCGCGACGGTCGCGGGGTCGCGGGCGTCGATCAGCGCCCGGACGCGGTGGACGCTGGCGGGGTGGTCGTGGACGACGCCGACGAGCGTCACGTCGCCGGGGGCGGCCGATCCGTCGCCGACAGCCGACTCGTCGGCGGTGACGGTTCGCACGTACTCGTCGTGGAGGCGGGGGTCGTCGCGGGCGGGAGCCATTCGCTACGGACGCCTACGACCGCGGACGGATAACCGTTGCTTTCCGCCGGACGATCGGGATTTCGACAGGTCGGTCGTGTGAACCGCCGGAGTTCGTCGGTCCGCGTGCTGGCGAAAGCCCTCGTTACCCGTCGCCGCCGGACGGAACGCGGTCGGCATCCGACCGATGACGGTTGGCAAGCCCGGCTTACGGGCTGGAACGGACGGAACGACTGCCGTCGCTTATTGAATCCCCCGTCGCGGTTCCGGTCGGAATGCGATCCAACATCACAGACGACGACGAGGGGAAGCACGTGGTCAACGCCGACGGCGACAAGGTGGGCATCGTGAAGGACGTCCGGGCCGGCACGGCACACGTCGACCCCGACCCGGGGATGACCGACAGGATCATGTCCAAACTCGGCTGGGGCGACATGGACGACGACACGTACCCGCTGCAGGAGGCGAACGTCGACGCTGTCACCGACGATGAGGTTCGACTGAAGCGCGACCTGTAGCAGTCGTCGCTAGCGCGGTTTTTATTATATTTGGATGTGAAACGGGGGAGAGAGATCGGTAAGTGAGTGGGCGAATCGACCGTTGTTAATTCCGGAACTGTCAGTACCGGAGTAGTTCGTCGGGGAGGCGATAGCCGGTTTCGTCCTGTTTGAACTGGAACGAGTCAACGACTGAATCCAACGATAGGGGGCCGTAGACGTGTGGAAATGCGCTGCTCCCGTCGTCTCCCGATTCGTATCGAACTGGTGAGTCGAGCTTGGATTCGTCCAGGACGAGAAGCATCATATCATCGTCGGTAGCGTGGTTGATGTCGGCAACGATGACTATCTGTCCCGGTTTCGAACAGTGAACGAACCCTTCTGTGGCAAGTGAGTCCGGACGATGTTCCCCAGTCTCCTGAAACGATTGCCAGTCTGCTCGGGAAAGTGTATGGACGATGTATGCCATCTCGTGAGAAAATCGGCTCCTGACAAATATTGTTGCTGTATGTAACGTATATTTCGCCCCGGAGACAGGTGAAGGAATTGAATAGGCTACTACCGGCGGCCCGTGAGCTACTGCTCGGGCGCGAGCGCCTCCAGCGTCTCGCGCGCCTCGTCGACCGTCGCGCCGCGCGGGAACCCGACGGCGACGGCGTCGACGCCGTCAATCGACGCGAACTTCTCGAACTGCTCGCGCGCTCGCTCGGGCGTGCCCACCGCGGCGAGGTCGTCGATGAGTTCGTCGTCCAGCAGTTCGTTGGCGCGCTCGCGGTCGCCGCTCGCCCACGCCGCGGCCACCTCGTTAGCCACCTCCTCGTGGCCCTGCCGGGCCAGCGAGTCGCGGTAGTAGGTGCCCATCCCGCCGATGTAGAAGGCGCTGTGCTGGAGGCCGAGTTCGCGGGCGCGCTCGCCGTCCTCCAGCGCACAGCAGGTCAGCGACAGCGTGACGCGCACGTCGTCGGGGTCGCGGTCGCCGAGTTCCGCGCCGCGGCGCAGGTTGTCCAGCCGGTCGCGCATGCCGTCGGGCGTGAACACGGTGGCGTGCCAGCCGTCGGCGAAGCGCCCGCAGAGCTCGACCGCCTTCGGTCCCATCCCGGCGGCGTCGACCGGCGGCGCGGGGTCGGGCGGTTCGGAGCGCAGGCGGAAGCCGGCGAGGTTGAAGATGTCGCCGTCGTAGTTCAGCTCCTCCCCGGCGAGGACGCGCTTGATGATGTCGACGTACTCGCGGGTCCGGCGGAGCGGGCGCTCGAAGTCGACGCCGTGCCAGCCCTCGATGACGGCGGGACCGCTCGGGCCGATGCCGAGGCGGAGGCGGCCGTCCGACACCTCCTGAAGCGTTGCGGCGGTCTGGCCCATCAGCGCCGGCGACCGCGCGTAGACGTTGAGGATGCTCGGGCCGATACCGATCTCGTCGGTGCCGTGGGCGATGCTGGTCAGGCTGGTGACGGCGTCGCGGCCCCACGTCTCCGGGAGCCAGGCGCGCTCATATCCGAGGTCCTCCGCCTGCTGCGAGAGGTCGACGAGCGTGTCGACGCTCGGCTGCGCCGCGACGGGCAGGTGGACGGTGCGGTCGGTCATACGTCGGGGTTCTCCATGATGTCCGGAAGCCCTGCCGGGGTGATCGTCTGCCCGACCACGTAGGACGCGGCGGGGCTGGCGAGGAACTGCGCCACGTCGGCGATCTCCTCGCTGGTGCCGATGCGTCGCTCGACCTCGTCGCGCTCTATCTCGTCGGCGCTGACGCCCATCTGGCTCTCGACGCCGGGCGTGGCGACGAAGCCGGGCGAGATGCAGTTGACGCGGACGCCGTCGCCCGCCCACTCGTGGGCTAGCGTCGTCGTGAGGTTGATCACGCCGGCCTTGGCCGCGGCGTAGTGGCTCATGTACGGCGCGCCCTGCTCGCCGGCGACGCTGGCGAGGTTGACGACGCTCCCGCCGCCGTCCTTCAGGTGCTCGCCGGCGACCTGCGTGCAGTGGTACGTGCCCGTCAGGTTGATGTCGACGATGGTGCCCCAGCCGTTCGGGGAGATGTCGTCGAAGTTCGCCATGAAGCTCGCGCCGGCGTTGTTCACGAGCACGTCCAGCCCGCCGAACTCCTCGACCGTGGCCTCGACCAGCGCCTCGACGGCGTCGCGCTCGGTCACGTCGCACTCGACGGCGAGCGCGTCACCCGGGCGCTCGCTGTCCGCGATCCCGTCGGCGACCGGTTCGACGTTGTCGATGTCGCGGGAGCAGACGACCACGTCGACGCCGTCGTCCGCGAACCGCTCGGCGATCCGCTTGCCGATACCGCTCGACGCGCCCGTTACCACCGCGGTCTCGCCGTCGACGCGGAACTGTTCGACCGTCACGCGGACCCCTCCGTGCGTGTCATTGTCACGAATTTATACACAGTCAACGCCCATAAAGTTGTGCGGTCGGGAGAAACCGACATCGCGCCGGAAGTTTATTCGTCGTCCCTGCCCTGCGGTGGCACATGGCGGACGACTACTACGAGCGCCTCGTCGACGAGGACGCGCTCCGGACCTACCTCGAATCCGAACTCGGCCCGGCCGACGGGTTCGACGTACAGCGCCACCGCGAGGGCCACTCCAACGAGACGCTGTTTCTCCAGTGGGGCGACCGCGACCTGGTGGTCCGGCGGCCCCCGCCGGGCGAGACGGCGGACAAGGCCCACGACGTGCTCCGCGAGTACCGCGTCGTCGACGCGCTGCAGGACGGGCCGGTGCCGGTTCCGACCACGGTGCTGGCCTGCGACGACGAGAGCGTGATCGGCGACGAGTTCTACCTGATGGAGCGTGTCGAGGGCGACGTGATCCGCGACGCGGAGCCGGAGCGCTTCGCCGACCCCGACCGGCGGCGACGGCTCGGCGAGGAACTGGTCGACGGGCTGGCGGCGATCCACGGCGTCGACTACGAGGCGGTCGGCCTCGGCGAGTTCGGCCACCCCGAGGGCTTCGCCGAGCGGCAGGTGCGGCGCTGGTCCGAACAGCTCACCTGGGCGTTCTCGAAGACGGCCGACGAGCGCGAGGTACCGGTGCTGTACGACGTGATGGAGTGGCTCACCGACAACGCGCCCGAAGACCACCCCCACACGCTCGTCCACGGCGACTACAAGCTCGACAACGTGATGTACGGGCCGAGCGAGGACCCTGAACTCGTCGGCGTGTTCGACTGGGAGATGAGCACGCTGGGCGACCCGCTGACCGACCTCGGCTGGATGCTGTCGGTCTGGCGCGACCCGAAAGACCCCGAACCGCCCGCGTCGAACATGGTGACCCGCGTCATGGAGGCGGAGGGGTACCCCACCCGGCGGGAACTCGTCGACCGCTACGAGGCGAAGACCGGCATCGAGTACGAGAACGACCGCTTCTACCGCGCGCTGGCGGTGTACAAGCTCGCCGCGCTGGGCGAGATGTTTTTCGCGCGCTACCTGCAGGACGACGCAGACGACCCCCTGTATCCGAAGATGGAGGAGACGGTCCCGGCGCTGGGCGAGCGCGCGATGCGGATCATCGACGGCGAGGAGCCGCTCTGATCCCCGACGCCGCCCGATCGGTCACGGTGCGTCCCCGTTTGTCGACTCCCCGGCCATTGACAGGTGGGGTTCGACCGCGGCGATGGCGTCGGTCGGCCGGACGACGTCGTCGTCGACGGTCACGACCCCCGCGTCCGTCAGCTTCGGCAGGTCGACGTGGTGGAGGCTGGTGTACACCCGACCGCGGTGCTCCCGGTCGCCGTCCGCATCCTCCGCCTCGGCCACGCACTCTGCGAGGTCGTAGAGGGGGAGGCCGTCGCGGTCGCGGACGAGCCGTCGCAGAACGAGCCGCTGGCGGCGGTTCGACAGCAGTTCGAACAGTGTCCCGGGGTCGAGTTGCTCCGTGACGGCAGTCCGCCGGCGGCCGTCCAGGTCCAGTACGCTGTCGAACGCTCCGGCGACCGCCGCGACCGTCGCGTCCTCGCATCCACCGGTTTCGAACGCCGCACAGAGGCTCGCCGGTCGCGCCGACAGCGCCGCGCCGAACTCCTCCAAGAAGCGCGTCAGCGCCGGCAGGGAGGCGGCGTGGAGAAGCGATTCGACCGCGTCGAGGTACACCACGGTGTCGCCCGACAGCGGCGTCCAGGCGTCGAGGAGTGACTCGACCGCGGTCCGGACGCCGTCCAGGTCGCCGGGGTCGGGCACCCCACGGACCGCGCTCTCCCCGGACGACGGCGTCGCGACCGCCGCCCGGGTGCGTTCGCCCACGTCGACGACGCCGAGATGCGTGGGGACGGTGTCGACGTGGTCCAGCCACCGCTTGACGAACCCGTCTGCGGACCGGCCACAGGCTACCGCCAGCACGGTCCGCGCGCCGGGGTCCGGGCCGGCGACGATGTCGAGGCATCTGGCACGCTCGTCGGCGCCGAACGTCCGGGCACACACGAGCGCGTGCGCCCCCGACTCTCCGAGTACTGCCCTCGTCTCCGACATCTTGATCTCTCCGAGTTGACACGACGTTCGGCACCCCGTGGTATAAAACCATGTGCACCGACCACCTTCCGGGAAGGGGGAGACCGCCCGCAGGCGACATGCGAGGGATCGCTTCAGGGTTTCACGGATCGGACCACGGGCGCTGGCCGTGGCTCCCTCGCCGGGCGACACCGCGCTCCCGTGCCGGCCGCGACACGGAGCGTCTCGCCCGCCGCGCTTTTGCCGCCACCGTCCTCATGGAGGGTATGCGACTTCACTGGCACCGGCGGGACCTGCGGGTCGCGGACAACCGCGCGCTGTCGCGGGCGGCCGCCGACGGTCCCGTCGTCCCGGTCTTCGTCTTCGATCCGAACGTCCTGGCCCACGGCTCGCCGCCGCGGGTCGCGTTCATGCTGGACGCGCTTGACGCGCTGCGCGAGGCGTACCGCGAGCGCGGGAGCGACCTGGTCGTCCGGCAGGGCGACCCGCGCGAGGTCCTTCCCGACCTCGCGGACGCCTGCGGCGCTGACGGCGTCACGTGGGCGAAGGACTACTCCGGCCTGGCGCGGGAGCGCGACGCCGCCGTCCGCAGAGCGCTGGACGACGCCGACGTGGCCCGCGAGAGCGTCCACGACGCCGTCCACCACCCGCCCGGCTCGATCACGACCAACGACGGCGACCCGTACTCCGTGTTCACGTACTTCGGCCGGAAGTGGCTGGACCGCGAGAAGGAGTCGCCGTCCGACCCGCCGACGGCCGACGACCTGGCCGCGCCCGACGCCGTCGACCCCGGCGAGCTTCCGACCCTGTCCGACCTCGGTTTCGACGACCCCGAGGCGGACGTGCCGCCGGCGAGCGCCGAGCGCGCCCGCGACCTGCTCGACGCGTTCGTGGACGGCCCCATCTTCGAGTACGAGGAGCGCCGGGACTACCCGGCTGACGACGTGACCTCGCGGCTCTCGGCCCATCTCAAGTGGGGAACCATCGGGATCCGGGAGGTGTACGACGCGACGGCGGACGCGATGGCAGCGGCCGAGTCAAAACCCGACGACGAGGCGGCGGACGCCGCCGAGTCCGTCGAGGAGTTCCAGTCGCAACTCGCCTGGCGGGAGTTCTACACGCACGTCCTGTTTTACAACCCCGAAGTGGTGTCGGAGAACTACAAGGCGTACGAGAACGCCATCGAGTGGCGCGAGGACCACGAGGCGCTGGACGCGTGGAAGCGGGGGAAGACGGGCTATCCGCTGGTCGACGCCGGGATGCGACAGCTCCGCGAGGAGGGGTGGATGCACAACCGCGTCCGGATGGTCGTCGCCGCGTTCCTGACGAAAGACCTCCTGATCGACTGGCGTGAAGGGTACGACTGGTTCCGGCAGAAGCTGGTCGACCACGACACCGCGAACGACAACGGCGGCTGGCAGTGGGCCGCCTCGACCGGCACGGACGCACAGCCGTACTTCCGGATCTTCAACCCGACGAGCCAGTGCGAGCAATACGACCCGGACGGCGAGTACGTCCGCGAGTACGTCCCGGAACTGCAGGACGCGACCGCCGGGCAGATCCACGAGTGGCCCGACCTGTCGCTGACCGAGCGCCAGCGGACCGCGCCGGGCTACCCCGCCCCGATCGTCGACCACGGCGAGCGTCGCGAGGAAGCGATCGAGACGTTCGAGCGGGCACGAGGGGACGAGTAACGTCGGCTTACCGTCTTCGTCGGGCGCGGACCGCACCCAGCCGTTAGGTAGTTCGAGGCCCGGATCGCTGATGGGGGGTGAGACACGTGAGCGACCAGAGCGACAGCGACCGGCGTATCGGGCGGCGAACGTATCTCGCCGGGGTGGCGGGAGTCGTCGGCGGGGCCGGCGTCGCGGCGACGCCCGCCGCGGCACAGGAGTCACAGGCGACGCGGGACATCGTTATCCGGTCGCAGGGCGAGCCGTGGACGAACAACTACGCCGGGCAGATCGTGATCGCGACGCACCGGCCGGACCGGGACGGCAACCCCGCCGCCGTCGACAACTGCGAGGTCGGCTGGACGCCGACGCAGGCGGAGCTGTACAACGGCATCCTCGTCGACCGGCTCCGGGACGACCCGCAGAAGCGGGAGCTCGACCTGTACGTGGACGACACCGCGGCGCGCATCGAGCGCGGCACGCCGTTCCTGATCTCCCAGGCGGTCGACTGCGACGGCGACTACCTCCGGCTCAGCGGCGAACAGATCCCCGACGACGGGCTGGCGCGGAACGCGTCGGGACCGACGGTCGAGGGAACCGGGACCGAGGACGGCGACGGCGGCGGCGACACCGATACCGGGACCGGGCTGCCGGGGTTCGGCGCGCTCGTCGCGCTCGGCGGGATCGCTGGTGGCGTCGCCGCCCGCGCGCTGGCCGGCCGGGACGAGCGCTGACCGACCGTCGGCGAACGTTTCACCGGCGTTACTGAAATTTCCTTACGGAGACGGTGGCCGGTTCATGTAGCTTTAACTGGCGTCGCGGGGAACGTGTTAGTCGAGGTACTTACTATGTCCGACCACGAACTCCCACCGCTTCCGTACGACTACGACGCGCTCGAACCGGCCATCAGCGAACAGGTGCTCACGTGGCATCACGACACCCACCACCAGGGGTACGTCAACGGCCTCAACTCGGCCGAGGAGACGCTGGCCGAGAACCGCGAGTCCGGCGACTACGGTTCCACCGCCGGCGCGCTCGGCAACGTGACCCACAACGGCAGCGGTCACTATCTCCACACGCTGTTCTGGGAGAACATGGACCCCAACGGCGGCGGCGAGCCCGACGGCGACCTCCTCGACCGGATCGAGGAGGACTTCGGCTCCTACGAGGGCTGGAAGGGGGAGTTCGAGGCCGCCGCGAGCGCCGCGGGCGGCTGGGCGCTGCTGGTGTACGACCCCGTCGCCAAGCAGCTCCGCAACGTCGCGGTCGACAAGCACGACCAGGGCGCGCTCTGGGGCGCACACCCCATCCTCGCGCTGGACGTGTGGGAGCACTCCTACTACTACGACTACGGCCCCGACCGCGGCAGCTTCATCGACGGCTTCTTCGACGTGGTCGACTGGGACACCGTCGCCGAGAACTACCACGACGTGGCAGAGCTGTTCGAGTGAGCTCCGTCCCGTAAGCGTCGAGCCGTTCACCGACTCCATTTTTCGAACGTCGTACCGCAAGTTATCGCCCGTCCGTCCGATGTGACACGCGATACCGCGGGACGTACTTTGATGATGCTGGCCCGCGTGGCCCGACCATGGCAGCCGACGGAGAGCCGAGCGAGGGCATCGTTCCCGAGGGGGTCGCCGGCCCCGACGCGGAGGCGTCCGCGGCCCTCGCCGCGGACCTCCGGTCGGCGATGGCGGGCGACGTGCGCTTCGACGAGTACACGCAGGTGCTGTACGCGACCGACGGGAGCGTCTACCAGGCCCGGCCGGCAGGGGTAGCGTTCCCGACGGACGCGGACGACGTGGCGGCCGCCGTGACCGTCGCCGGGGAGCACGGCGTCCCCGTCCTCCCGCGCGGGGCCGGGTCGTCGCTGGCAGGCCAGACCGTCGGGCCGGGCTGTCTCGTTCTGGATTGCTCGCAGCACATGGACGACATCGTCGCGGTGGACCCCGACGCACAGACGGCGACGGTCCAGCCCGGCGTCGTGCAGGACCACCTCGACGACCACCTCGCGCAGTGGGGCCTGAAGTTCGCGCCCGACCCGGCCTCGGCGAACCGGGCGACGATCGGCGGCGGGATCGGCAACAACTCGACGGGCGCACACTCCGTCCGCTACGGGATCACGGACGCGTACGTCGACGAGCTCCGGGTGGTGCTCGCGGACGGCTCCGCGATCCGGACCCGGGACGTGGTGATAGACAGCGACGAGTGGGCGGCGATCGTCGGCAAGGACGACCGCGAGGCCGACATCTACCGGACGGTCCGCGCGGTCGTCGAGGACAACGCCGACGAGATAGCCGAGCGGTACCCCGACCTCAAGCGCTCCGTCAGCGGCTACAACCTCCAGAAAGTGATCAGGGAGGCGGACGGCGACAGGGTGATCAACCTCTCGAAGCTGCTCGTCGGCGCGGAGGGGACGCTCGGCGTCGTCGTCGAGGCGACGCTGTCGCTGGTGACGAAGCCCGACGAGACGGCGCTGGCGCTGTACGCCTACGACGACCTCGTCGACGCGATGCGGGCCGTGCCCGAGGCGCTCGACCTGGAGCCGAGCGCGGTCGAACTGATGGACGACGAGGTGTTCCGGCTGGCCCGCGAGTCGGCGGAGTACGCGGCGTACGCCGAGCCCGTCCCCGACGACGCCGCCGCGGCGCTGATGGTCGAGTTCGACGACGAGCGCCATGGGGACCTCCCGGCGGCCGTCGAGGCCGCCGACGCGCGGTTGCTGGACGGCGGCCCCGCCTACGACGCGCTGGCGGCGTTCGACGACGACGAGCAGGCGAAGCTCTGGAAGCTCCGCAAGGCGGCCATCCCGCTGCTGATGAGCCTCGACGGCGACCCGAAGCCGTACCCGTTCGTCGAGGACGCGTCGGTGCCGCCCGCGGATCTGGCGGAGTACGTCGAGGGGTTCCGGGAGATACTCGACGACCACGACACCTCGGCGGCGTACTTCGCCCACGCCGGCGTCGGGACGCTCCACGTCCGGCCGATACTGAACTTAAAGACCGAGGACGGCGTCGAGCAGCTTCGGTCCATCGCCCAGGACGTGACCTCGCTGGTCGCCGAGTACGACGGGGCGTTCTCCGGCGAGCACGGCGACGGGCTCGCCCGGACGCAGTTCAATCCGAAGCTGTACGGCCCGGAACTGTGGGACGCGTTCAAGACGGTAAAATCGGCGTTCGACCCCGATTGGCTGCTGAACCCCGGGAAGGTCGTGTTCCGGGACGATGACCCGACTGACATCCGCGAGCACCTGCGCTACGGCCCCGAGTATGCCACCGTCGAGCGGGGGACGGTCCAGGACTTTTCGGCGGAGGGAGGCTACAACCAGCTTGTCGAGCTGTGCAACGGCTGTGGGACGTGCCGGCAGACGGACGCGGACACGATGTGTCCGACGTTCCGGACGACCGGGGAGGAGATAGCCACGACCCGGGGGCGGGCGAACCTCCTGCGGGCGGGGATAAGCGGCGAACTCCCCGCGGACGAGCTGTACAGCGAGCGGTTCCAGTCGGCGGTGCTCGACCTCTGTGTCGGCTGCAAGGCCTGCAAGAGCGACTGTCCGACCGGCGTCGACATGGCGAAGCTGAAGGCGGAGCTGAAACACGACTACCACGAGCGCGAAGGGACCGGCCGCCGGGAGCGGCTGTTCGGCAACATCGACCGCGTCGCCGCGCTCGGGAGCGCGACCGCGCCGCTGTCGAACCTCGCCCAGCGGCTGCCGGGCGCGGACGCCGTCGCCGAGCGGCTGTTCGGGGTCGCCCCGGAGCGGTCGCTCCCCTCGTTCAGCCGCGAGTCCCTGACGGACTGGTTCGACGCCCGCGGCGGCCCGGCCGTCCCCGCGGCGGAGGCGGCCGACAGCGTCCTGCTGTTCCCGGACACGTACACGAACTACTGCTACCCCGGGCCGGGGAAGGCGGCGGTCCGCGTGCTGGAGGCGGCAAACGTACGCGTCGAACTGGCTGACGTGGGGCCGACGGGCCGCGCCGCCTACTCGCAGGGGCTACTCGACGCGGCCGCCGACCGCGCCCGGTCGCTGGTCGACGCCGTCGAACCCCGGGTCGCCGACGGGGCGTCGCTCCTGTTCGTCGAGCCCTCGGACGCGTCGATGGTGCGGGACGAGGTGCCGGACCTGATCGCGGACGACCGGCGGGCGGCGGCCGAAGCCGTCGCCGCCAACGCCGCGGGCGTCTGCGAGTATCTGGACCGGCGGCGGGTCGACGAGCGGATCGCGTTCGACGCGCCCGACGAGTCGCTGACCTACCACGGCCACTGCCACCAGAAGGCGCTGGGGACCGACCACCACGCCGTCGGCGTGCTCCGGCGGGCCGGCTACGACGTCGACCCGCTCGACTCGGGCTGCTGTGGCATGGCCGGGTCGTTCGGCTACGAGGCCGAGCACTACGACCTCTCCCGGGAGATCGGATCGATCCTGTTCGACCAGGTCGCCGAGAGCCGCGGGGACGAGGTGGTCGCGCCGGGCGCGTCCTGCCGGACGCAACTGGGCGACCGTAACGGGGCGGAGCGGTCGCCCCACCCCGTCGAGAAGCTCGCGGACGCGCTGTAGGGAGCGTCGGGACGGCTCAATAGCCCTAAATATATTATTTCCGATATTTTTATACTGTAGCGACGGCTCCGTTCGACTGCGGACGCGGCGCGTACCCATCGCCGCCCGCACCCGGTCTCGTCACGCCCGGCTTCGTCGGCGTCTGTCAGCCCGGGGGCTTCACCCACCCCCGTTCCTGCTTTACGACACCGTGCGATTTACCCCTGCCTTCCGCGTAACGGGGCGCATGCCCGTCCCGAAATCGGAGTTCGACGAGCTACACCCCTGTGACTTCTACACCCCGGAGGAACTGCTCGACGACGACCGGATGTACACCGTCTACGAGATCGCCCGCATGCTCCAGGAACTGGAGCCGGACGCCGAGATCGACGTCGAGACCGAGGACGTGCTGCTCGACTGGGCGATCCCGTGGATCATGAACAACGCCGAGGACCTCGTGGTCGCCGAGCCGCGGGCCGACGACGAACCGGGGTACTACGGGCTCGCATGAGGCTGCTGGTCGTCGGGAGCGACCGCGTCGACGCCGGCAAGACGACGTTCTCGACCGGCCTGCTCCACCGGGTCGACGGCCTCGGCTTCAAGCCCCGCGCCGGCAACGACCACTGGTTCGACCACGACGACGTGGTGCGGGCCGTCGCCGACGGCCGGCTCTACGGCAAGGATGCGAAACGGCTCGCGGCGGCCAGTGCCGCCGACGTTCGACCCGAGGCGATCAACCCGATCCACAGGCTCTGGCGGCCCGCACCGGCCGGCGGCACCGGGATCGTCGGCCGCGGCGACCGCCGGTTGGTCGCCGACCGACTGCGGACGCCCGACGGCGACGAGTTCGTCGTGGGCGCGGCCGCGGACGTGCCCGACGTCGTCCGCGAGGGGCTGCCGCTCGACGGCGCGACGGTCGTCGACTCGGCGGCGGCGCTGGACGAGGTGACCCGCGAGCGCTACCTCCCCGCGCTGGAGCGTCTCGCGGAGCGCGTCGTCGACTGCGAGCGCGCCGTCGTCGAGTCCTACGGCGACGTGGCGGTGCCGCTCCGCGACGTGTCGTTCGACGCCGTCGCCGCGGTTGAACCCGGCCGGGTGCGCGTGTTCGACGGCGAGCGGTATCTGCGGGCCACCGAAGTCGTCGGCGGGAGCGCCCGCGGCGGTCGCCTGGAGGAGTCCGTCGGGGACGTGATAGACGTGGTGGACCCGACCGCGACCGTCGCGCTCCCGGCGCTCCCGGACGAGGACCGCACCGACCCGGCGGCGGTCGCCGACGCCTACGAGGTCGCGTTCGACGCCGTCCTCGCCGCGGCGCTGGAGTGACCGCCGGCGGGCAGAGATTCCAGAAACGCCGCGCCGCTTACGGCGTGTGACGGGCCGCCTCGGACGCCAGTTCGATGTGGGAGTACGCGTTCCGCGCGACGCTGGGCCCGTGTCCGGCGTGGAGTTCCCCCAGGTCGTCGTCGACGGCGGCCTCGACGCGCTCGATGCTCTCGATCAGCGTCGCGCGGTCGCCCTCCGCGAGGTCGGTCCGGCCGAACCCGCCGTTCGGGAACACGAGGTCCCCGGCGAACAGCACGCCGGCGGCCCGCGAGTAGAAGCAGAGGTGGTCGTCCTTGTGGCCCGGTGTGTGTAGCGCGAGGTACTCGTCGTCGCCGATCGTCACCGTCCCCTCGTCGGGTATCGCGTGGTCGACGCCGTCCCCCTCGGGGTCGAACCCCCACACGTCGACGCCGAACGACTCGACCACGTCCGGCAGGTTGCCGACGTGGTCGGGGTGGGTGTGGGTGAGTACGAGCGCGTCCAGGTCGTCGACGCGCTCCGCGATGGACGGGACGATGTCGAAGTTCGCGCCCGCGTCGACGAGCGTCGTCCGGTCGCCGTCGACGAGGAACGCGTTGCTGGTGAAGGCCTGAACGTCGGCGGCGAGGTTGTGGATCATAGCGGTCGGTAGTCCCCCACGTCGCTTGTGTCTTGCCGTCCCGGACGCGGCCGGGAACCGAGCGACGGAACCCCGGCCGCGAGCGACGAGGAACGCTTTTGTCGGGCGAGCGTGACTGGCAACGCAGTGACCCAGCATGGACGTCGAACTGCTTGAGGCGACCGAGAACCCGGAGCGCGTGCTCTGTACCGCGGCGCGAAACGACTACATGGGGGAGTTCGTCGGCGACCTGTCGTTCGAGGAGGTGATGGCGACCACCGAGGGCGACACGATCGAGGAGAAAAAGCGGACCCTCATCGGCCACCTGCTCGACCACGGCCACTTCGGCCCGTTCGAGCACCCGCAGGCGACCTTCGCGGTGAAGGGGATCAGCCGCTCCTGTATGGCCCAGATCACCCGACATCGGCACGTCAGCTTCGACGTGCAGTCGATGCGGTACGTCTCCTTCGACGAGGTCGACCCCGCCGCCGTCGAGGACGGCGAGATGGTCGTCACGCCGCCCTCGGCGACCGACCCCGACTGGGTCGGCCGCAACCAGCAGTCCGGCACGGTCGACGAGGAGACGGTCGAGCAGCGCGAGGAGCTGTTCCGCGAATCCGTGCGGCGCTCGGTCGAGGAGTATCAGGAACTGCTCGAACTCGGGATGCCGCCCGAGGACGCGCGGTTCGTCCTCCCCATCGGAACCGAGGTGAACATGGTGATGTCGATGAACGCGCGGATGCTGATGCATGTCGCCGACATGCGCGCCGCGGCGGACGCCCAGTGGGAGATCCGCGAACTGACCGAGGCGGTGCTCGACCTTGCGGCGGACTGGTGTCCGATCACGTTCGAACACTACGAGGAGCACATGAAGGGCCGCAAGAACCGTCTCGCGCCCTGACGTGACGGTATCAGTCCCGGGCCGTTGCAGCGGGACGCCCGACCCGGCGGTCGCAAGGATTTTCATACAGCCACGAATTGGCTTACACGAATGACTGGGCCGTTCGGTTTCGCCGTCGCGCTTCTTCCTCCCGACGGCCCCCACGCGGGGGTCGCAGTCGCCGGGGACGGGACCGCTGGCCCTGCCACAGTCGACCCCGACCCGATGGTCGGAGTGGTCGTGTTGCTCGTCGCCGGCGTCGTCGCCGCCGCAGCGCTTAGGGGACGCTCCGACGAGGTGGACGCGGACGGCACACCGGACCCGCCCGAACCCGATGTCGCGGATGCGGCCAAACCGGCCGAACCGGCGGACGAGGAACCCGAGGCCCTCTCCGACGAGGACCGCGTCGTCGCGCTGCTGGAGGCGAACGACGGCCGCATGAAGCAGGTCAACATCGTCGAGGAAACCGAGTGGTCCAAGTCCAAGGTGAGCATGCTTCTCTCCGAGATGGCCGAGGACGGGACCATCAGCAAACTCCGCGTCGGCCGTGAGAACATCATCAGCCTCGACGGCGACGAACCGGCGGCCGCCGGCTCCCCCTTCGACGACGAGTGACACGGGGAACCGCCACACGGCGACGACGAAGCGCAACCGTTAAATTACCAGCCCGGTTTAGGGTAGGATGCGCTCTGGTGGTGTAGTCCGGCCAATCATCTTGCCCTCTCACGGCAAGGACCAGGGTTCAAATCCCTGCCGGAGCACTTTTCCGCGAACCACTCGGCGAGCGACTGCCGTGTCGCGAGCATTCGTGGGCAGTCAACGGATATGCGGGACAGGAACCGCGGAGATCCGGGTGGGACGCAGATTCGCGTCTCCCTGATCCCAGTCCCCACTACTGCCGATACGCTCCCGCGAGCAGCAGTCGCTACCGCTGCCGGTCGTCATCGTCACCGTCGGTTGACGCCGCGAGCGGGAACGTCAGTTCGACCCGGGTCCCGCCGAGTTCCGAGTCGGCGCTGATCCTGAACGTTCCGTCGGATTTCTGGATGATCAGCCGAACCATCCACAGCCCGACGCCCGATCCGTGTTGCAGAACCGACTCCTCGTTCTCCTCGAGGGTGGCTACCTCGTACGGGTCGATCCCCGGTCCGTTGTCCGCGATCACGAGCGTTCCGGTCGTCTCCCCTCGGCGGGTCGTCAGCCGGACGTGCACGTCACGCTCGTCGCCGGAGTAGTGTCGGATGGCGTTCTCGATCAGTTCCGTTATGGCCTTCCCGACTACCGGCAGGGAGCTGACGGACACGTCGTCGAGATCCGTTTCCAGACGGGCCTCCGGATACGTTGTCCGGCAGTCTCGCACCCGGTCGGCTGTCACCGAACCCAGGTTCACGCGTCGGGCCGTCGTCTCGCCGTCTATCACTTTCCGGAGGCTGATGGCCTTCTCGGTGTGGGCGAGCAGCCTGTCGGTGGAACCGGAGATCCGGGTGGTCTGTGCCTCGAACGTGCCGTCTTCGTCCCGCTCCTCAATGAGTTCGGCCTGCCCCTGGAGGACGGTCAACTCGTTTCGGATGTTGTGCCGGAACACGCGACCGAAGACCTGTTTCAGGAGGTCCAGTTCGCGCTCGCGCTCCCGCAGTCTGGTTATCTCCCGGAGGACGATCAGCGACCCGGTCACCGTCGTCCCCTGCTGGATCGGACGGACGTGGAGCGAGAAGTGCCTGGTCCCGTCGTCCGTGTTCAGGGTGATCTCCTCGTTGCGCTCGACGCCCGGTTCGTACAGGGAGAGAACCGCCGGATAGTCCCGGCAGAACTCGGCAAAGTCCGTGCCGATGACGGTGCCGTCGGCACCGAAGAGACGGCGTGCCGCCGGATTGCTGTCGACGACCGTCCCCTCGGTGTCGACCGAGACGACGGGGTCGGCCATCGTCTCGACCGTCGTGCGACGGCTCACCGGAACCATGCCGAACAGCCGGTAGCGAAACACCGCCGCACCCCAAAATCCCGTGGCGACGATGAACGTAACAGGGGTCAGGTCGACGTACAGGGGAATGCTCTCGATCGTTCTGAAGAGGTGCGTCTGGAGCGCCCCCGGAAAGCCGACGGCCCAGCCGGCGAGCAACAACAGGAGCTGCCTGCGGTGGTCGCCGTGGGCCGAGCGCAGGTCGTACAGCAGGACGCCGACGGGCAGCATGACCAGCGTGATCGCGAACGCCATCTGGAGGAGATATCCGGGGCCGAGCACGATCCCGCTGATACCGACCGGGTTCGCGGGCGTCTCGGGCATGATGACGAGATGATGCAGCGGGTTCGTCGCGGTGAGCAGGACCGTGAAGACGGGAACGACGAGGAGGGCGACGACGTACCGCGGACGCAACTGGACCGTGTCGCGCTGGGTGTACTCCCAGACGAGCAGTGGCCAGCCGAAGATGACCAGCGACTGGAACGCAAAGCGGAGGGCGGTGTTGAGATACACCGGCAGTATCGGGGTCGGCCACGTTATCAGGGCGAGCATGACCGACCACCCGGCCTCGCCGACGAGACAGAGGAAGAAGCCGCGTGCGCCGGGTTGCTGTCGGTTGGTGAACGCGTACGCAGCGAAGCCGGCTATCGGGACGGCACAGATAACCATCAGGATAGCCATGGACTGCGCTGCGCTACTCACTCGTAATCACACCCCCGACAGGTAATTATATTTATGGGTTCCGGGGTTGTGGGCTGCGGACGCGTCCCGACCGTCGCAGGCCGGGAACGAACCCGCGGACAACGGCGTATCGGCCCGCCGAACGCCGCCACTGTTTCAGAGCCTGAAACGCTGGACTCCGTTTGATATTCCCATGGCCTCGATCCACAGATGCCCGCCCGGATCGGAGGCGGGACCAAGTATCCGACACCGCCGCCCTGACATCCCACCAGCCGCCCCCTCTCCCCCTGCCGCATTTTTCGTCCCGCAGCTTCGGCCCGCCGCCCGGACGCCGCCGGGCGGAGTCCGGTCGGTACCGTCGGCTCCAGAGGCTCACACTGCTGAATGCCCCGCCCTTGCTACTGGAACGATTCACACGCTGAACGCAACGCGGTCGTGCGATCCGCAAGCAACGACGGTCAGTGTCTACTATAGCTGCCGGGCGACGGCCCCGAACCCGGTCGCACCGATGATGAACGCGACGATGCCGCCGACGCCGGTGAGCAACAGCCCGCCGTTGATCGCCGCACCGACGAACAGCGGTTTCAGCCAGCCGTCCTCCCGGCCGACCAGCCGCTCGCCGATGGCCAGGTACGCGACGGCGGCCCCGACCGCCCACAACAGCCAGGCGACGATCAGGAGCGGTATCGCGACGACGATACCGACGAGGGTGAGTACGAACAGGACCGCCAGAGCGGCGACGCCGACGAGACAGAGGAGCCCGTACACGGCCGAGTCGACCGGTTCGTCGACCAGCGACGCCATCGTTCGCTCGGTGTACTCGGGAACGACCGCGATCATGATCGCTCCGATGGTGAGCGTCGTTACGAACCCGCCGACGGCACCGCCGCCGAGGGTGCCAATATCGATGTCGACGTGGAAACCGGGGTCGGGCTGGAGTTGCAGAGCGCGAAACAGGGCAAACTGGAGCGGAGCAGTCACAATTCGGAGTAGTCCGGACTCCGTAATAAACGCACCTGACAGATGGGTTATCGGGAGAGCGCCGACGAGCGAACGACGGCAACGGTCTGTTCGCCGGTGTCGCTGTCAGTATTCGTTTCGGTCGACTCACCTCTCGGACGGTATCGGGAGCGAATCTCGGGTCGTGACCGCTCCTCCCCCCGGGAACGACGCCTACGCGGGACCCTACTCGCCGGATCCGAACCTCCTATAAATACGTTTCCCAGGATCCCCGCGCGAACGACACCTGCTCCGGTTTTAATGGGTGTCCGGTCGCAGGCTGTAGTATGAGCGACACGCTGACGAGACGGACCCTGCTCGGGACCGGTGTCACGGCCGTCCTCGGCGGGTTAGCGGGCTGTATCACCACCTCGAGGGAGGCCGAAGAGACCGTCACCGAGACAGTTGCGGTCGACGGCGTGAGTTCGCTGGTCGTCGACGGGGACGCTGGAGACGTGACGGTGACCGCCGAATCACGCGACGACGTCCGCGTCGAGGCGACGAAGCGGGCCGCCGGCGAGGAGGGACTGGACCGGGTCGACGTACAGGTCGGCCGGGAGGGCGATACGGTCTCGGTCACGACCGACCGGGAGGAGGAGGAGAACGGGCTGTTCCAGCTCTCGCCGTCGCCGCTGGCGAACGTCGCGGTCGCGGTGCCCGAGGGGTTCCGGGTCGCGGAGGTAATCGCCGACACCGGCGACGTGACCGTCGAGCGGGCGACCGGCCCGCTACGGGTGGAGACGGACACCGGCGACATCGAGGCCGTGTCGGTCGAGGGCGACCTCACGACCCTGAGCGACACGGGCGACCAGCGAATCGACGGCGTGGCCGGACGGTTGAGCGCGACTGCGGACACCGGCGACGTGACGGCGACGGGCGCGTCCCGACTCGGCGACGTCGAAACAGATACGGGAGATATCGAGGTGTCGGCGACGCGGGTCGGGGGCAACGCGTCGGTCTCGGCCGACACCGGCGACGTGTCGCTGTCGTTCGCCGAGCCGCTGGACGCCGGCGTGGTCGTCTCGACGGAGACGGGCGACATCGTCGTCGAGACGCTGGGCGACATCGGCCGGATCGAGACGGAGTCGACGTTCGAGGCGACGGTCGCCGAGGGGACGAACTCGCTGTCCGTGTCGACCGATACCGGCGACGTGGAGATCGCCGGCGGGTCGTAGTCCCGTCAGCCCTGGACCGTCCCGCAGTCGGTGCAGGTGAGTTCGAACGCCCCCTCGGCCATGTCGACGTCGTGTGTCCGTTCGCCCTCGCACTCGGGGCAGTAGGTTCTGGACTGCAGTTCGTCCCAGTCGTGGCTCGCGCCGGGCGCGCCGAGCGCCCAGCCGACGACGCGCTCGTCGCCGTCGTTGTACCCTTTCTGGAACTGCCCCGGCGGGAACCGGACCAGTTCCCCGGCGTCGACCGCGACCGTCTCGCGGTCGAGACCGACCTCGAACGTGGCCGTCCCGGACTCGACGTAGAACACCTCCTCCTGGTCGCCGTGGGCGTGGAGGCCGCCGGAAAAGGACTCGCCCGGGGCGAGTTCGAAGTAGTTCATCGCGAAGTGCTCGGTGCCGAGTTCCTTCGACACCGGCTTGCGGACGCTGTGGACCTTCAGCGGGTTAACCCGGTTCTCGACCTCGTCGATCTCGACTTTCTCCATGCGGGGGCACACGGCCGAGACCGGCAAAACCGTTCGTGAACCGCGAGTCCGTGGCGCACCGTTGCTGCCGACGGTCGTCAGGCGTCGCCGACTCCGGTGAACTCGATTCGCGTCCCGTCGTCGTCGCCCGCGACCGCGACCGTCCAGCCGTGTGCTTCCGCGATCCGTTCGACGATTGCAAGCCCGTAGCCGGTCCCCGTCTCCGCGGTCGTGTACCCGCGGTCGAACACCGCGTCCCGGCGCTCGTCGGGGATCCCCGGCCCGTCGTCGGCGACGTAGAAGCCCTCCGGATCGGAATCGTCGAGCGTCCCCACGGTGACGGTGACGCCGTCGGAGGCGGCGTGTTCGACGGAGTTGCGGAACAGGTTCTCGAGGAGCCTGCCGAGTCGCCCCTCGTCGGCGACGACGCGGCGGTCGTCGGCCACCACCAGGTCGGCGTCGTCGGTCGGAACGGTCCGCCAGGCCCTGTGGGCGACCTCGTGCAGCGAGACGGGCGTCGGGTCGGTGACGCCGCGGCCCTCGCGGGCGAGCGTGAGCAGGTCCTCGATGATCGACTCCATGCGCGCCAGCGACCGCTCTATCGCATCGAGCCGGTCCGGTTCGTCCACCTCCTCGCGGAGCATCGACACGTGGCTGACGGCGACGTTCAGCGGGTTCCGGAGGTCGTGGGAGACGAGCGACGCGAACTCGTCCAGCCGCTCGTTCTGTTCGCGGAGGCGCTGTTCCCGCTCCCGAAGCGGCGTGATGTCCATGATGTACCCTTCGAGCGCGACGGCCTCGCCGCCGTCGTACACCGGTTCGCCGCGCTCCCAGACGTGGCGGAGGTCACCGTCGGCGGTCCGGATCCGGTAGGTCACCTCGAACGCCGTCCCCGACGATACGCTCTCGCTGATGGTGTCGTTGACCTCGTCGTTGTCCTCCGGCAGGATGAGGTCGTCGCCGAACGACACTTCGCGGCGCTCGAACGCCTCGGCGGGGTAGCCGGTCACCGCCTCGGCCTGTCCGCCGACGAACTCCATCTCCCACGGGTCCTCGATGGCCGCGCGGTAGACAACCCCGGGGAGGTTGCGGACGAACGTCTCACGCTGTCGGCGCTTCTCCGCGAGGGCGTCGGCCGTCCGCGCACTCTCGACGGCGCGCTCGATCCGCGCGGCGAGGGTCTCGAACCGCTCGCCGGTCCCCTTCGCGACGCAGTCGTCCGCGCCCGCCTCGAACGCCGTCGTCGTCAGTTCGTCGTCGACCTCCCCGGAGAACAGAATAAAGGGGAGGTTGGGATACCGTTCACGAAGCGACCGCAGGAACGCCAGCCCGTCGTCGCCGTCCAGCCGGTAGTCGCTCACCACGCAGTCGATGCCCCCCTCGCCCGTCCCGACGGCCTCGACCCGGGCGAGTCCGTCGTCGACCGTCGCCTCCTGGAGGATGGACCCGACGGCGTCGGTGCGTTCGAGCCGTGTGGCCGTCAAGGTACTAAAGGCCGGGTCGTCCTCGACGTGGAGGACTGTCAGCGATGTCGGACCTGACGGCTCCATGGTCGTTCATGCCAAAGAGGAGGTAAATACTCGGTGGTTGCGGGCAGCTTTGACGGGCAACGGTCGAGTCGCGCGCGGACCGGTGAGCGCGGATCGGTCAGCCGGCGCTACAGTTCGGTGCCACAGGACCCACAGAACGCCGCGTCGTGGCTGATCTCCGACCCGCAACTCGGGCAGTAGTTCACTTCGACCCCCTGCCCGCGTGCGTCGCCTCCCGGTTCGGCGGCGTCGCCGGCCGGGGACGGCTCGACCGGCTCGCCGGCCGGCCCGATCCGCCGGTCGGCGAACCGCTGGAAGCTCCCGTAGTGGAGCCACCCCATGATGGACCGCTTGTCGTTGTAGAACGTCCGCCGGTGGGTCGGGTCGACGAGGACCGGGAACTCGTACGACGACAGGTGGTTGTTCCGGTAGGAGTTGATCCAGTCCAGTACCGAGCGGTCGAACTCCTCGCCGACGATGACCGGATAGACGACCAGCGCGGTGCCGAGAATCCGCGGGAACCACGACTTGTTGGCCAGTCCGTATTTGAAAGCGGCCTTGCTGAACTCCTCGGCCCGCTCGGGCGTGAGCGAATCGAACTCCGCGACGACGACGAACGTGTCCACGTAGCCGAGCTTCTTCAGCGAGACGCCACGACGGTGGAACACCCTCGTCCGGTACCCCTCCGGGCCGTCGTCGCGCTCGGACAGTCCGGCCCCCTCGAGTCGCCCCGCGAGCGACCGGAGATACTCCGCCTCGGCCGCCTCCTGTGCCGCCTCCGGTTCCTGCATATCCGACTCACCCCGGCGAAACTGTAAGTTTGTTGTGGTACCGGGGCGGCTCACCGGCTCCCGATGCGCTTGTCGAACAGCCACTGCCAGACTATCGCAGGGACCGCGTACAGCAACATCAGCGACCCGGCGGCCAGGATGACGACGGCGCCGAGCTGGAGTTCCCCGTTGACCGGTTCGAGCGCGCTGGTGGGTGCCATCCCGAATATCCCGGCGATGAGCAGGACCTTCGACTTCTTGATCCGCCAGGAACCGAACACGCCGAGGTTCGCGTACTCGTCGGCCAGGGAGAGCAACACGAACCCGCCCCAGAACGCGACCCAGGCCCGCCACTCTGCCGGGACATCGGCGGGTGCGTGACTCGCACAGCCGTACCCGAACTGCTCCATCTCGACGCATTTCATGTACCAGGTCGGGATGAACGCTGCAAGCACGAACAGCCCGCCGGCGACCCCCATGAACAGGAGCGCCACCGTGCTGATCTGTTCGCCCTCTTCGACGAGCGACTCGCCGGCGTCGTCGTACGCCGCCTCCGAGCGCGCTGTCCCGCCGCCGGCCGGCGCTCGGCCGGCGTTCGGCTCCTTCGTCCGGTCCGCCGTCCCACCGGCGGTCGCTCCCGTCGCTGCGTCGGCAGTCCCGCCACGCGCCGGTTCGGCCGCCCGGGCCGACCCACCGCCGGCGTTCGACTCCCTCGCACGGTCGATGTTCAGACCGCAACTCGGGCAGAACGCAGCCGTGTCTGGGAGGCTCTCGCCGCACTCGATGCAGAACTCCATTTCCTCCGGCATTCGTCTTCGTGTCAGAAGGAGGGGAGAAAAACGTTGCCCTCTCGCCGTTTTCGTCCGGATCCTGCCCGTTGGTCGTCCCGGCACGACGGGCCGCCTCAGTCCAGCACGACCAGCACGTCGCCCATGTCGACGCTGTCGCCCTCGTCGATGGCGACCCCCGTAACGGTGCCGCCGCGCTCGGCGACCACGTCGTTCTCCATCTTCATCGCCTCCAGCACGCAGATCACGTCACCGGACGCGACCTCGTCGCCCTCGGCGACGTTCACGTCGAGGATGGTGCCCTGCATCTCCGCGGTCACCTGCTCGCCCTCGCCGGTGATCTCGGTGCCGCCGTCGCCACCGTCGCCGCCGGATCCGGCCGAGTCGGGCCGTTCGGCCGTCGCGGAGCCGGTGCCGGCGGACTCGACGGCGACCGGTGCCGCGCCGCGCTCCTCCAGGTTCACCTCGAAGCGCTTGCCGTTGACCTCGACGGTGAACTCGCGCTCGACCACATCCTCGTCGTCATCGTCCGCGCTTCCAGTCCCCTCGGTACCCCACTGCTCCTGTGCTTCCGTGAGGCGGTCGCGGTCGAGTTCCTCGTCGAGATACTTCGTCGTGTGCGTGCCGTTCGTGAACCGCTCGTCGGTGAGCATCAGGCGGTGGAACGGGACGATGGTGACGATCCCCTCGATGTCGTACTCGCGGAGCGCCCGGAGGCTCCGGGAGATGCACTCCTCGCGGTCGGAGCCGTGGACGATCAGCTTCGCGACCATCGAGTCGTAGTCCGTGACGAGTTCGTCGCCCTGCCGGAGCGAGTCGTCCAGCCGGACGCCGATGCCGCCCGGTGGGTCGTACGTCGTCAGTTCGCCGCCCTGTGCGGGCGCGAAGTCGTTGGCGGCGTTCTCGGCGTTGATCCGGAACTCGATTGCGTGGCCGTCGAAGGTAACGTCGTCCTGCGCGAACTCGAGTTCCTGCCCGGCCGCGACCCGGAGCTGTTCTTTCACGATGTCGATCCCCGTGATCTCCTCGGTGACGGTGTGCTCGACCTGAATCCGGGTGTTCACCTCGAGGAAGTAGAAGTTCGCGTCGGGCCCGAGCGGGTCGTCGGGGTCGCGGTCCTCCTCCTCGACGAGGAACTCGACGGTGCCGGCGTTCGTGTAGCC
The DNA here is from genome assembly GCF_003675855.1 of Halostella salina. Lineage (NCBI taxonomy): Archaea > Methanobacteriati > Methanobacteriota > Halobacteria > Halobacteriales > Natronoarchaeaceae > Halostella > Halostella salina. The sequence continues at coordinate 267,155 of NZ_RCIH01000006.1, forward strand.
GGCCTCGCTGACGCCGCGGCGGGCGGCCTCGCCGATCTTCTCGCGGAGTTCGTCCGAGAGCGCGGGGCTCGGTCCCTCCTCGATCACCTTCTGGTGGCGGCGCTGGAGCGAGCAGTCCCGCTCGCCGAGATGGCGGACGTTGCCGTGCTCGTCGGCGAGGATCTGTACCTCGATGTGTCGCGGGTTTTCGAGGTAGCGCTCCAGGTAGACGGAATCGTTGTCGAAGTACGCCTCGCCCTCGCGCTTGGCGCTCTCCAGCTGGTCGGCGGCCTCGTCGGCGCTCTCGACGACCTTCATCCCGCGGCCGCCGCCGCCGCCCTCGGCCTTGATGGCGACGGGGTAGCCGTGCTCCTCGCCGAAGTGCTCGACCTCGGCGGGGTCCTCGACGGGGTCGGTCGTCCCGGGGACGATGGGCACGTCGGCCGATGCCATCGCCGTCCGGGCCTTCGTCTTCTCGCCCATCTGCTCCATCGCGTCGCTTTCCGGGCCGACCCAGGTGATCTCGCTCTCCTCGACGCGGGCCGCGAACTCGGCGTTCTCCGCGAGGAAGCCGTAGCCCGGGTGGATGGCGTCGGCGTCGGCCTTCCGGGCGGCCTCCATGATCGCCGCCTGGTCCAGATACGACTCGCTCGCCTTCGCCGGGCCGACGTTGTACGCCTCGTCGGCGTAGCGGACGTGTCCGCCGTTCTTGTCGGCCTCGCTGTAGACGGCGACGGTGCCGATGTTCAGTTCCTCACAGGCTCGCATCACGCGGACTGCGATCTCCCCGCGGTTGGCCACCAGAACCTTCCTGAACATTCTTGAGAGTAGTGACACGGAGCGGGCACCTTATTGTTTCGCTACCGTATCGTGAACCCAGATAGACAGGAGGTTGACGAGCGTGGCGTCACCGCCCGGCCAGTTCGGTCATCACGGCCGACTCGGCCTTCCGGAGGTGGTTCGACGCGGTGCTCTCGGCACAGCCGAGTTCGGCTGCCACGTCGGCGAGCGACGCAGTCCGCGGCACGTCGTAGTAGCCAAGCGCCGCAGCGACCTCGACCGCCTCCGACTGCCGGGCGGTGAGCGCCCCGGCCAGCGTGGGCCGTCGCTCGTCGAACTCGCCGATCGCGTTCACCTGCACGTCGATGCCGTCGGGGAGGCCGTCCAGCATGGTCTGGATGTCCTCGCTCGCCCCGACGACAACCAGCCGCATCGCGGCCTCGCGGTCGTACACGATCGGCGGCACGACGACGAGGTCCAGCGCCGCGAACGCCGACCGCCACCGCCGGTCCTCGGCCCGCGTTTCCTGGCAGACGTAGACGTGAAAGGAGCCGTCGTCGACCGACGTGCAGTCGTACCACCGCACGGAGTCGACGCCGTCCATGGCCGCCTCGTAGCGGTCGCGGTCGCCCTCGACGTAGAACAGCGTGTACTCGATCTCCCGCTCCCGGAGCAGGTGCCACGCCCGAAGCTCCTCGCGCTCGACGGCGTCCCCCTCGCGGATGAACGTCTGCATCGGGTGGAGCATCCCGTCGGGCTGGCGAAGCCGGACGTCGACGTAGTTCACGCCCGCACGTCGGGAGCCGGGGGACTAAACGGTGCCGACCGCGCTTATAAATCGGCTAGCCACACCGACAGAACCGGCTTGGACCGCGGCGGCGTATCGATCACCAATGAGTTCCTCCAGCCAGACCGGCAGCGCGGACGCGGCGGGCGACGACGGCGACGCCAGGGGCGACGACGGGCGCGGTGGGTTCCCGCCCGGCCCGTCCGGGCTCCCGCTGCTCGGGAACACCCACCAGTTCGTCCGTGACCCCCACGGGTTCTACGAGACGCTGGCCGAGCACGGCGACGTGGTCGGCTACAGCGTCGCCGGACAGGACATGGTGACGGTGCTCCATCCCGACCACGTGGAGCGCGTGCTCGTCACCGACGCCGACAGGTACGGCAAGTGGCAGCTACAGGATTTCGGGACGGAGTTCGCGCCGAACGGGCTCCTGTTCACGGAGGGCGAGCAGTGGCGCGAGCAGCGAACCACCGCCCAGCCGGCGTTCCAGCTGGACCGCGTGCGGGCGTACGGCGACCGGATGACGGCGTTCGCCCGCGAGATGGTCGCGGAGTGGAGCGACGGCGACAGCGTCGTCGCCAACGAGCGGTTCTCCGACCTCACGCTCCGGATCCTCGCCGACTCGCTGTTCGACGTGGACGTCGACGCCGACGGCCGGGGCGAGGCGATCACCCGCGCCGCCGCCGAACTGAACCGTCGGGCCGACTCGTCGAGCGCGACTGCGTTCATCCCCGAATGGGTCCCGACGCCGTCGAACCGCCGATTCCGGCGCGCACAGGACGATTTCGCCGACGCCGTCGACGACCCGACCGCCCGGGAGCGTCGCGAACGCGCTGGCGAGGCTGACGAACAGCGCGCCCGGGCCGCTCCCGCCGACCGGCAGGTCGCCGGCGAACAGGAGCGGGAACACGACCAGCCCCGCGACGACGCCGACGAGCGTGTTCAGCACGGCGATCGTCGTGCCGTCGGCCGGGAGCGACCGGTCCTCGCCGATGTATGAGGCGTAGGTGATCATCGTCCCCGCGCCGACCGAGAGGGTAAACAGCGCCTGCCCGAGCGCCGCGCCGAGCACCGACGCGAAGTTCGCACGGAGGTAGGCCAGATCGAAGGCGAGGAAGTACTCGAACCCGCCGCCGGCACCGGGCAGCGTCGCCGCCCACGCGGCGAGGCCGACCAGCAGGGCGGCGATGGCGGGCATCATCACCTTCGTCGCCAGTTCGATGCCGCGTCGGACGCCCGCGAGGACGATGCCGGCGGTCATGAGCAGGAAGATGACCTGATACACGACGGCCGACGGCCCGAAGGAGACGGCGTCGAAGTACGCCCCCGGCGCGTCGAAGTACGTGCCGCCCGCGCTGGCGACGAGATAGCGGAGGATCCACCCGCCGACGACGCTGTAGAACGACAGCAGGAGGACGGTCGTGGCGACGGGCAGCAGGCCGACGATCCCCCACCGGTCGGAGTCGGACAGGGAGGCCAGCGCGCCGACCGGGTTGCGCCGCGACCGGCGACCGATGACGAACTCCGCGAGCAGGCCCGGGACGCCGACGGAAAGCACCAGCGCGAGGTACACCAGCAGGAACGCGCTCCCGCCGTTCTCCGCCGTCATCCAGGGGAACCGCCAGACGTTCCCCAGGCCGACGGCGCTCCCGACCGCCGCGAGGATGAAGCCCGTCCGCGTCGTCCACGATTCGCGTGTCACTGGGAACCACTCACCCGGGGCGACAAAAGAGCGTTGCGAATTCCGAGGTGTCGGGCGAAAAACTACACGAACGTCGGGGAACACAGCGGCGCGGCGGTGCCGACTGGGCGTTCGTGCGCCGATCGCCTCACCACTCGGCGACGCTACCGTCGTCGTGCCGCCAGACCGGGTTGTGCCAGTCCACGTCGCCGGCGCGCTCGCGGAGGACGGCCTCGTCGACCTCGACGCCGAGGCCGGGCCCGTCGGGCAGGTCGACGTAGCCGTCGTCGTAGTCGAACACGGAGGGGTCGGCGAGGTAGTCCAGTACGTCGCTGGTCTCGTTGTAGTGGATGTCGAGGCTCTGCTCCTGGATCAGCGCGTTCGGCGCGACGGCGTCGACCTGGATGCACGACGCCAGCGCGACCGGGCCGAGCGGGCAGTGCGGAGCCATCGCCACGTCGTACGCCTCAGCCATCGCTGCGATCTTCTTGACCTCGGTGATCCCGCCGGCGTGCGAGAGGTCCGGCTGGATCACGCCGACGGCGCCCCCCTCGAACACCTCCTTGAAGTCCCACCGCGAGTACATCCGTTCGCCGGTGGCGATGGGTGCCGAGGTGTGTGCCGCCAGCTTCGGGAGGAACTCGTTGTGTTCCGGCAGCACCGGCTCCTCGATGAAGAAGGGGTCGTACTCCTCCAGCGCGACCGCGAGGCGCTTTGCCATCGTCTTCGACGCGCGGCCGTGGAAGTCGACGGCCACGTCCACCTCGTCGCCGACGGCCTCGCGGACCTGTCGGAGGCGGTCGGCCGCGTCGTCGACGACGGCGGGCGTGTCGTTACGCCGGAGCGCGGGCGTGGCGTTCATTTTCAGCGCCGTGAACCCGGCGTCGACCTTCGCCTTCGCCTGCTCGGCGACGTCTTCGGGTTCGTCGCCGCCGACCCACTGGTAGACGCGGACGCGGTCCCGCGCTTTCCCGCCGAGCAGTTCGTAGACGGGCGCGCCGAAGCGCTTGCCCTTGATGTCCCAGAGCGCCTGGTCGATGCCCGCGATGGCGCTCATCAGCACCGGGCCGCCGCGGTAGAAACCGCCCCGATACATCGTCTGCCAGTGGTCCTCGATGTCGGCCGGGTCCTCGCCGACGAGGTAGCCCTCCAGCAGTTCCTCGACGGCGGCGCGGACGGTGTGTGCCCGGCCCTCGACGACCGGTTCGCCCCACCCGACGACGCCGTCGGCCGTCTCCAGTCGGAGGAACAGCCAGCGCGGCGGCACCTCGTACAGGTCGTAGTCGACGATGCGGCCGGTCACGGCCGGGCACCTCCACTCGGGGCGCTTGTCGCGTGCGTTCCCGCCGTCGGTCCCGGCTGAGTGGGTCGGTCGGTCATGGTTCGGCGTGGTCGGCCCGCGTCAAAGAAGGTCCCGTTTCCCGCGGCGCTCACGCCCGGTGTGCCGCGACGCGTCGGCGTCACAACCACGGTCAGTCCTCGTCGGCGGTCAACGCCGCCGCCGGGGCTGGCTGCGTCGAGAGGTGCGTGTCCCCGAAGCCGGATTCGAACTTGAGTCCGTACCCGAACAGCCGGTCCGCGCCGATGTGGCCCGTCCACACGAGCGCGACGAGCAGGGCGAACCGCGTCTCCGTCGCGACGCCGACCGCCCCGAGCGCCAGCGGTACCGTGTACGTGTGCACCGCGTTGTACAGGCGACTGCCGGTCCGCGGCCCCGCGAGATACCCGAGCATCGACAGGTCCGGTGCCAGCGCGAGCGCCAGCAGCAGCCAGACCGGCCCGTCGAGGAGCGACAGATAGCCGGCCACCGACAGTCCGAGTACGACCCCACCCTCGACCCGCAGCAGCGTTCGCGGTTCCATGTGCGTACGGACGCCGGGAACGCCCTTAACCGGAGCCGACGGGCTCCGGAAAGGTGTCTGCCGGCACAACCGTACAACCCGATGGACCGGCTGCGGTCGTCGCTCCGGAGGACAAGAACTACCACCCGAACGGTCGACGTACCAACCGATGGCCCAGCGCTTCCTCGTCTTCGGCGACCACCACGGCGACACGGAGTCACTGGAACGGTTGCTCGACGACACCGAGGGCGAACGGTTCGACTTTGCCGTCCATGTCGGCGACTTCACCGACGCGATGCGCGAGGACAGGGCGACGGCGGCCGAGCAGCTCCGGGCGGTCGAACCGTACCTCGAAACGGTCGCCGACCGGACGCGGCACGACCTCGTCTGGGTGTACGGCAACCGGGACTACTTCGGCGACTTCGACTACGACCTCGACGTCGGGACGCGCGTTCCCGACGAGGGGACGGTCACCGTCGGCGGCCAGCGGTTCGCGAACTCGCCGGCGGCCGTCGAGTCGGACGTTATCCTCGTCACGCACATGGAGACCTGGCGGCTGCTGGACCACTTCGACGGCCGGGCGCACTTCTGCGGCAACACCCACCTCGGCCGGTCGAAGGGCCGCCGGGTCAACTCCGCGTTCCTCCAGTACACCCACCGGGAGACGGGGGAGCAGTCGTTCGGCGGCTACGTCGTCGTCGAGGTGGACGACGCCCCGCCGTTCGACGTCGACGTGCGGCGGATCGGCACGCTCGACCGGATCGACTGCGAGCGCCACGGCGAGCGCGGTGTCCAGTTCCACGCGGCGTTCGACGGCTGCATGTACTGCGCCGAACCGACGATCCTCATGCGCGAGCTGGCCGCTTCGGCGTTCTACGGGCTCACGCACGACGCCGACCGCGACGCCGTCGCCGACGGCGCGCTCGTCGACTACGCGGTCGACCTGTGGGACGACCCGCCGGACGGGTTCCGGGACGAGTTCGCGGCGTACCTCGACGACATCGAAGACGACCGATACGCCCCGCTCGCGCGAACGGAGGGCGGGAACCTCGTCGTCGCGGCGGAGAGCTACGCGTACTGAAGGCGGGCACGGGTCCGCTCGCGCGCCGGTCAGACCAGCGGGATCGCCGGCGCGGGATAGATCGACGTGACGCCGAGGTAGAGGGTGGCGAACACGCCGAGCAGGACGAACGTCCGGACCGACCAGAGCCACGCGACCGCGAACGTCTCGCCGCCACCGGTGCCCTTCTTGATCTCGTCGACGGCCTCCGGGCCGTACACCCACCCGACGAAGATCACGCCGAGCAGGACCGAAACGGGCAGCAGGACCTGATACGCCAGCGTGTCAAACCAGGTGAGCCACGCGGTGTTCCACGCCGACAGCGTCCCGAGGGCAAAGAGCGCGCCGGCGAAGCCGAAGGCGACCTTCGCGCGGTCGAACCCGTAGTTGTCGACGAGATACGCCGTCACGACTTCGAGCAGGCTGATCGCCGAGGACAGCGCGGCGATGAGGACGACGAGGAAGAACACGACGCCGAGCGCGCGGCCGGCCATCCCGAGGTTGCCGAAGGCCTGCGCGACGGAGACGAACAGCGCGCCGGCCCCGCCACCGGCTGCGGCGTCCGGAACGCTGCCGAACTGGACGAACAGCAGCGGGATGACCACAAGCCCCGCGAGCAGCCCGACGAACGTGTTCAGCACGACGATGAGGCCGCCGTCGGCCGGCAGGCTGTCGTCCTCGCTCAGGTAGGAGGCGTAGGTGATCATCGCGCCCATCCCGAGCGACAGCGAGAAGAAGGCCTGGCTGACCGCGAACGGCACGACGTTGCCGAGGTTGTTCGCCAGGTACTCGAAGTCCGGCGAGAGGTAGAAGCCGTACGCCGGCCCCGCGCCGTCGAGCGTGAACGCGTACGCCGCGAGCCCGACGAGGATGACGACGATGGAGGGGACCATCACCTTCGTCGCGCGCTCGATGCCGTCCTCGATCCCGAACGCGACGATCGCGGCGGTAAGCCCCATGAACACGGCGTGGAAGGCGATCGCCTCCCACCCGACCGACACCGCGCCGAAGTACTCGCCCGCCTGACCGAAGTACGCGCCCGTCGCGCTGCCGATGACGTAGCGGATCACCCAGCCGCCGACGACGCTGTAGTACGAGAGGATCCACAGGCCGGTGAACAGCCCCAGCGCGCCGACGACCGTCCAGCCCGGCTTGCCGAGGCGTTTGAACGCCTCCACCGCGTTGATCTCCGCCCGCCGCCCGACGACGAACTCGCCGAGGATCGCCGGCAGGCCGATCAGGACGGCGGCGAGCAGGTAGACGAACACGAACGCCGCGCCGCCGTTCGTGGCTGTTTTGAACGGGAACTGCCAGATGTTCCCCAGTCCGACCGCGCTGCCGACCGCCGCGAGGATGAACCCGAGGCGGGTCCCCCAGGCTTCGCGTTGTGCCATGTGTGTCGCCGTCTCAACGATGACGCGGAAAACGGCTTGCCATTCGGTAGCGTTTTGCTGGTCGTTAGCGAACGACAGCCGACGGCGGTCGGCGCGTGATATTCATGCTTCAACCGAAGCGTAGCTCTCTCGGCCTCGTATTCACTCGGCCGTGTGAGAGCTACGCAGCAACGAAGCCTGATTCTCGCGGCCTCACACCTGTTCGGCCGTGCGAGAATCAGGCTTCATCGAAGCATGAATTTCGTGGGCTCGCATCGGCTCGCCCATGTGAAATTCATGCTTCGCCGTACACGGGCACCGCGGCCCCGCTCGTCACGCTCGCGCCGTCGCTCGACAGGAACGCGACCACGTCCGCGATGTCGGCCGGGTCGACCCACGACTCGTGGTCGGCGTCGGGCATCATCTCGCGGTTCATCGGCGTGTCGATGACGCTCGGCATGATGGCGTTGGCGCGCAGGTCACCCTCGTTTTCCTCCGCAATCGTCTCGGTGAGGATCCGGATCCCCGCCTTCGAGATGCGGTAAGGGCCGTCGCCCTCGCCGCCCTCCAGCGAGGAGCGGGCGCTGACCGAGACGATCGCGCCGTCGTGTTCCCGGAGGTGGGGGATCAGGTGCTTCGAGGCGAGGAACGCCGACTTCAGGTTCACGTCCATGAGGAAGTCGAACTCGGCGATGTCGGTCTCCTCGATCGGCGTGCCGCCGCGCCACGTCCCGGCGATGTTCGCCAGAGCATCGACGCGACCGTGGTCGTCGACGATGTCCGCGACCGTCGTCTCGACGGCGGTCTCGTCGGTCAGGTCCGCCTCGTAGAAGTGCGTGTCGTCGTCGGGGTCGAGCTGTGCGTCCTCGTCGTCGGGCGCGACCACGTCCAGCGCGCACACCGTCGCCCCGGCGTCGCGGAACCGGTCGACGACCGCGCTGCCGAGCGCGCCGCTCGCACCGGTGACCACCGCCACGCGACCGTCGAAGTCGAAACTCACGGACATACGTGTCGAAAGGGTCGCTGCGCGAATAAAGCCGGGGGGCCGGCTCCGGCGCTCCGGGCCGCTACGGCTCGACGACGAGCTTGCCGAAGACGCTGTCCTCCAGCACGGCGCGGTGGGCCTCCCCGACCTCGTCCAGCCCGTACACCCCGTCGACCTCCGCGGTGAGGTCGCCCTCGGTCAGCAGCACGGCGAGGCGGTCGAGCACCGTCGAGATGTCGGGCGTGTTGAACATGCTCATCAGGTGGACCCGAAGCTCCTTGGCGCGGGCAGCCGGCGTGTTCGAGAAGCCGCTCTCGGCGCTGTTGCCGCCGATCCCGACGATGCGGGCGTTCTGTGCGGCCACGTCGGCGTCGAACTGCAGGTAGTCGTCGAGCCGATGGTCGAGGATCACGTCGGGCTCGCCGGCTGCGGTCACGGCGTCGGCCAGGTCGTCCCGGGCGTAGTCGATGGCCGTGTCGGCACCCAGCTTTTCGAGGCGGTCGTGGTACTCCGGCGCGGCGGTCGTCGTGACCTGTGCGCCCGCGGCCGCTGCGATCTGGACGGCCGCGTGGCCGACGCCGCCGCTCCCGCCGTGGACGAGACAGCGTTCGGCCGGCTCCAGGTCGGCGTGGTCCACGAGCGCCCGCCACGCGGTGACGCCGACGACGCCGACGCCCGCACCCTCGCGGGCGCTCGCCCCTCTCGGGAGGTGTGCGATCCGGTCCGTCGGCGCGACGGCGAACTCCGCGCAGGACCCTTGCCGGTCGTTGCCGAGTCCAGTGCCGAACACCCTGTCGCCCGGTTCGAACCCGTCGACGCCCTCGCCGACCGCCGTCACCTCGCCGGCGAAGTCGGACCCGGGGGTCATCGGCAGTTCCGCGGGCTGGTACGACCCCTCGCGGAAGTACGTATCGACGGGGTTGACCGCCGCTGCCTCGACCGCGATCAGTACCTCCCCCTGCCCCGGTTCGGGCCGCGGCACGTCGTCGACCTGCAGTACGTCCCGTCCGCCGTGTTCGTGATAGCGAACTGCTCGCATGTCTTTCCCCACTGGCGGTGCGGGCAAAAGTGTGTCGTGGCGGCGTACATGTAGGAATGGATAGACAAAAACGGTGCGGGGGAGCGCCTCAGTGGTGGACCGCCATATAAAGCTGGGTGCGTCTCAGCGCGTGAGAGTGCGGGAAGCGCCTTAGTACCGGGACCGAGAATCGGCGACCATGCAGGTCAGCAAGCGCACGCTCGCCAGCCTCGCACTGGTCGCGGCGATGGTCGCGGTGAGCGTCCTCCTCTACGACCGGCTCCCCGAACAGCTCGCGACGCACTGGAACGCGGACAACGCCGTCGACGACACGATGCCCCGGGCGGTTGGGCTCGCGCTGTTCCCGGCGCTGGGGCTGCTCCTCGTCGGCCTGTTCGCGCTGGTCCCGCGGATCGACCCGCTGGGTGAGAACATCGACGAGTTCCGGGCCGCCTACGACCTCATGGTCGTCACGACCGTCGGCCTTCTGGCGTACGTTCAGGGGCTCGTGATCTGGTGGAACCTCGGCAACGAGTTCGCCGTGAGCGCGGCGATAGCGCCCGCGGTGGCGGCGGTGTACGTCGTGGCCGGGTACGTCGTGGAGCGCGCGGAGCGGAACTGGTTCGTCGGCTTCCGGACGCCGTGGACGCTGTCGGACGACCGCGTCTGGGAGCGCACCCACAGCCGCGGCGGCCGGCTGCTGAAAGTCGCCGGCGTTCTGGCGGCCCTCGGCGTCGTCTTCCCCGAGTACGCCATCGCCCTGCTCGTGGCACCCGTCCTGCTGGTCGCCGTCTACACGACCGTCTTCTCCTACCGCGAGTACCGGCGGCTCAACCGGTCGAACGCCGGGTGACCGGGGCTCGTCCGGCGAGCGAACGCTTTTGCCCGCCGCACCCGTGGTCCCGCGCGTGGACCTGATCGCCCACCGCGGGTTCGCCGCCGAAGCGCCCGAGAACACGGTCGCGGCCGTCGAGCGGGCCGGTGCGCTCGCCGACGCGGTCGAGGTCGACGTGCGGCGCTGCGGGTCGGGCGAACTCGTCGTCGCCCACGACGCGACCGTCGACCGCGTGACGGACGCCACCGGCCGGGTGAGCGAGTTCTCGCTGGCCGAGCTCCGGGCGCTCGACGTGCTCGGGACAGGGGAGGGGATCCCACCCCTGTCGGCGGTGCTCGACGCCGTCCCCGACGGCGTCCGGGTCAACCTCGAACTGAAGGAGTCCGGGGTGGCGGCCGACGCCGTCGCGGCCGCCGACGCCGCCGACGTGGACGTGTTCGTCTCGGCGTTCGACCCCGACGTGCTCCGGGCGGTCGCCGACGCCGACCCCGGGACCCCGACCGCGTACCTCTGTACGCTGCGGGACGACGCGCCCGTGGCGACCGCCGCCGGGCTGGGCTGTGAGGCCCTGCACCCGTCGTTCCCCCTCTGTCTCGTCACGCGGATCGTGGGCCGGGCTCACGACGCCGGACTCGACGTGAACGCGTGGACGGTACAGCGCCGGTCCGTCGCCGGACTCCTCGACGTCTGCGGCGTCGACGGCGTCATCGCGGACGCGTCCGTGCTCCGCTAGTCGCCGGCCCGTCGCGGAAAAAAGCGACGCTGATTAGCTACTCCTCGACCACGTCGGCGTGGGGCGCGGTCCGCTGGACCGCGGCGATCCCCTTCTTCGCGTTCTGCTTGGAGGAGTACCCCTCGCCGCCGTCGGCGACGATGTTGCCGTTGCGGTGGCGGAGCCGCCAGCGGTACTCGCCCGCGCGGTCGACGAACACCTCGAAGCCGAGCGGGTCGAACTCCAGCGTGTCGGCGTCGGGCGCGTAGCTCCGGACGCGCTCGAAGCCGGCCTCCGCGCCGGACTTCGACGCGTACCCCTGACTGCTGTCGGCGATGATCTCGCCGTTGCCCGCTTTCAGCCGCCAGCGGTACTTCCCGGCGGCGTCCTCGTACACCTCGGGGTCGGCGTCGACGCGCTCGCGGACGCGGTCGACGGCGTCGACGGCGTTGCTCCGGGAGGCGTATCCTTCGCCGCCGTCGGCGAGGATGCGGCCGTTGCGGTGGCGGAGCCGCCAGCGCCACTCGTCGGCGTTGTCGCGGTAGATCTCGAACGCCGTCGGGTCGTGTTCCAGCGTGTCGGCGTCGGCGACGCGCTCGGTGAGGCGTTCGACGGCGTCGGCGAGCGCCGACCGCGAGGCGTACCCCTCGCCGCCGTCGGCGACGATGTTGCCGTTGTCGTGGCGGAGCCGCCAGCGCCAGCTACCGCCGCGGTCCTCGTACACCTCGACGGTCGCGCCGTCGTCCGGGTCGGCGTCCGGCTCCGGCAGCGCCGCCGCCACCTCGTCGCCGCTCGCGGCGTCGTCCTCCGTGGCGGCGGGTTCCTCGGTGTGGTCGACGCCCTTCGGGGGCGTCTCCTGCTTGTCGAGGGCCGCGCCGGGTGCGTTCCGGCGGACGCTCTCGATGCCCTTCTTCGCGTTGCGCACGTCGGTGTACCCCTCGCCGCCGTCGGCGACGATGTTGCCGTTGTCGTGCCGGAGCCGCCAGCGCCACTCCTCCTTGCGGTCGGGGTACAGTTCGAACGTCGCCTTGCTCTCCGGCTCGTCGGTTGCCGGGCTGGCGTCGTCGTCACCGGTACCAGCCGCCCCTCCGGTTGCGGGGGCAGCGGCCGTCTCCGCTGAGACCGCCGGGAACAGGAACGCGGCGACGACCTCGATCCCGATACCGACCGCGTACGCCGTGAGGATCAGCGTGCTGTAGTCGCCCGAGGCGACGTTCCAGTTGCTCGGATACGCGAACACGAAGGCGACGACCGAGACCAGACTCACAGCGAGTCCCAGATACGCCACCTGTGTCGCCCGCTGTTGTAACGGCAGTACGACGATGAAGCCGTACATCAGCACCGGGAGCGCCAGCGCCCCGATGGAGAAGGCGAACGTGCGATACAGCCAGAACGAGTCAGTCCCGCGTGTCGCCGTCGTGCTCAGCAGGAACAGGGCGAAGCCGACGAGTCCGAGCGCGGCCCCGACGACGAACGCCCAGTAGCCGTACGCCTCGTCGGACGTGGTCGGCGTGGCCACGTTGTCGCTGTACCAGTCGACCAGTGCATTGTCAGTCGAATTACTCATATTATGTGATACAGCGGGTGACGGGGTAAGTGTTTGGGAGCGTCTGACAGTTTCACGCACGTTGACCTCCTCCCACCCCTGAAGGGGTGGGATTCCCCGAAGGGGATATTCAGGTTACGCGTTTCCTCGGCGGTGAGGTACGCTTTCGCGTCCCGCGTCAGCGGTCGCCGTCCGGTTACGACCCCGGA
>NZ_RCIH01000007.1 GCF_003675855.1 Halostella salina
TGTCGTTGTGGATCTCGATGGCGCGGTCGACGTCGCCCTCGTACTCCACCAGCGCGACGTGGGGGCCGAACACCTCCTCCTTGAGACAGCGCAGGTCCTCGTCGTAGTCGACCTCGTAGACGAACGGCCCGACCCAGTTCCCGTCCTCGTGGCCCTCCGGGATCTCCTCGGCGTCCAGTTCCGCCCGGTCGACCAGCACGTTCGCGCCCTCCTGCTCGGCCAGGTCGTTGTACCGCTGGATCTTCTCGACGTGGCCCGGCTCGATGGCCGGCCCCATGAACGTGTCCTCCTCGAGCGGGTCGCCGACGGCGACCTGCTCGGCGACCTCGACGAACCGCTCCTTGAACTCGTCGTACACGTCCGAATGAACGATCAGCCGCTCGGAGGAGACGCAGCGCTGCCCCGTCGTCTTGAAGCTCGACATCACCGCCGAGTGGACGGCGATGTCCAGGTCGGCCTCCTCGGTGATCACGATGCCGTTCTTGCCGCCCATCTCACAGGCCGCGAGCTTGCCGGGCGTGCCGCCGACCTTGCTGGCGACCTCCTGGCCGACCTCCGCCGAACCGGTGAAGAGGACGGTGTCGGTGCGGTCGTCCTCGACGATGGCGTTGCCCGCGTCGCCGAAGCCCTGCACCATGTTGAACACGCCGTCGGGGATGCCGGCGTCCTCGAACATCTCGGCGATGATCTGGCCACACCACGGCGTCTGCTCGGCGGGCTTCCAGACGACGGTGTTGCCCTCGACCAGCGAGACGGCCATGTGCCAGAACGGAATGGCGACCGGGAAGTTCCACGGCGTGATACAGCCGACGACGCCCCGCGGTTTGCGGCGCATGTAGGCGTCTTTCTCGGGGATCTCGGAGGGCACGACGTCGCCTTTCGGGTGGCGGGCGTCGCCGGCGGCCCACTCGACCATGTGCCACGCTTCGGTCACGTCGGCTTTCCCCTCGCTGATCTCCTTGCCGCACTCCTTGGTGACGACCTCACCCAGTTCCTGGTGTCGGTCCCGCAGTTCGTGGTAGATATCCCAGAGGTACTCCGCCCGCTCGATCCGGGAGAGTTCGCGCCACTCCTCGAAGGCCTCGTCGGCGGCGGCCATCGCGCGGTCGATGTCCGCCTCGGTGCCCCGGCGGAACTCGCCCAGCGTCTCGCCCGTCGCCGGATTTTCGCTCTCGAACGTCTCCGTTCCCTCGCCGTCGGTCCACTCGCCGTCGATGTAGTGGCGGTAGGTCTCCTGGCCGGTCTGTTGACTCATGCGTGGCAAAAATTGGATCGTCCACAATTAAAAAATCATCTAGTCCGTCGCCGGGCGGCGGCCCGCCGGGTCGACCGGCGACCCCGTCAACCGCTGGCGTCGGCGACCTTCTCGATCTCGCCTTTCAGCCGTTCGGCGTCGAAGTCGTGGTCCGGGCGGACGTTGACGAAGTCGAGGAACTCGCGGGCGTCGAGCAGGTCGCCCGGCGAGTACGCGTCCAGCGCGAGTTCGACGACGGTTCGCGTGCCGAGCATCGGTTCGAGCGTCGCCAGCGCGGAGGCCAGGTCGTACGCCCGTGCGTTGGCGATCCCGTCCTCGCGGACGCTCGTCGCGTCGATGAAGTACACCTCGCCGCCCTTGACGAGGACGTTCTCGCCCCGGAGGTCGCCGTGGGCCAGTCCGTCGTCGTGCATCCGCCACAGGTGTTCGAACAGCTCCGGCGTGAGTCGGCGGGCCTCGTCGGCGGCAACGTCGTCGAACGTCCGGAAGTCGTCCAGATACTCCAGCACGAGCACGCCGTGCCCGTCGACCTCGAACGCCTCGACCGGTTCGGGGGCGTTGACACCGATCTCACGCATCCGGACCGTCGCGGCGAGTTCGCGCTCGGCCATCTCCAGTGGGCTTCCGACGTGGTCGAAAAACCCCTCGCGGCCGCTGGTGACCGCGCCGAGGTTGCGGCCGGTCGTGAACACGGCGTGGACGAACGCGTTCTGCCGGGAAACGATCTTCACGAACCACTCCTCGTCGACGACGCAGGGGGTCGACAGCCAGTTGTCGGCGTCGAGGAACTCCACGCGCACCTCGTCGCGCCCGGTCCGGTCGGCTAGCTCCCGGGCGACCGCCTCCGTGGCCGCCCAGTCGACCGTCCCGCGGACCAGGTCGCGCACCTCCATGTCGGTTCGAAGACGACCCACGCTGATAAATCTCTCCGCGGCAGTCGGCTCGCTGTCCCGGCGTATCTCCCATGGTTTTATCTCCGGGTTCGGCAAGTGTTGCGTATGGAGTTCGACCTGCCCGACGAGCACCGGATGATCCGGGACAGCGTCCGGGACTTCTGCGAGTCGGAGATCGCCCCGATCGCACAGGAGATCGAGGACGAGCACAGGTTCCCCGCCGAGGTGTTCGACCAGCTCGCCGAGCTGGACATGATGGGCGTCCCCGTCGCCGAGGAGTACGGTGGTCTGGGTGGCGACCAGCTGATGTACTCGCTGGTCACCGAGGAACTGGGCCGGGTGTCCGGCTCGGTCGGCCTCTCCTACGCGGCCCACGTCAGCCTCGCCACCAAGCCGATCGAGCTGTTCGGCACCGAGGCACAGAAGGAGCGCTGGCTCCGGCCGCTCGCCGAGGGCGAGTACGTCGGCGGCTGGGCGCTGACGGAGCCGGACAGCGGGAGCGACGCCAGCGACATGGACACGATGGCCCGGAAGGAGGGCGACGAGTGGGTCATCAACGGCACCAAGCAGTTCATCACGAACGCGAGCGAGGCCGGGAGCGTCCTCGTCAAGGCCGTCACCGATCCCGACGCCGGCTACGACGGCATCTCGACGTTCATCGTCGACCCCCGGAACGACGACGGGTTCGAGGTGACGACGGTGTGGGACAAGATGGGGCTGAACGCCTCACCGACCTGCGAGATCCAACTGGACGACGTCCGGGTCCCCGAAGACCGCCTGCTCGGCGAGGAAGGCGACGGCTGGGACCAGACGAAGAAGACGCTCGACGGGGGCCGCATCTCCATCGCGGCGCTCTCCGTCGGCCTCGCGCAGGGAGCCTACGAGGCCGCAAAGGAGTACTCGACGGAGCGCGAGCAGTTCGGCCAGCCCATCTCGAAGTTCGACGCCGTCCGCGACAAGGTCGTCGAGATGGAGCGCAAGACCGAGCGCGCCCGCCTGCTCACCCGCAAGGCCGCCTGCCGGTACGACCGCGGCGAGTCGGTGACGAAGGAGAGCGCGCTCGCCAAGCTAGACGCCAGCGAGGCCGCCCGCGAGGTCGCAGAGGAGGCAGTACAGACGCTCGGCGGCTACGGCTACACGACGGACTTCGCCCCCCAGCGGTTCTACCGCGACGCGAAGCTGATGGAGATCGGCGAGGGAACCAGCGAGATCCAGCATCTCGTCATCGGCCGCGAACTCGGCCTGTAGTCGGGTCGGCCGCGCGCCGCTACCGTCCTACCGCCGCGCGAAGGCGACGGCACAGACATGTTCGACCAGCAGCGCCGCCGCCAGCGCACCGACGCCGGCGACCGCGGGTTCGATCGCGCTCAGCCCGAGTTCGGCCAGGAACGGCGCGACCAGGTCGCTCCACCGGGCGGAGCACAGCCACAGCGTCGCGCCGCCGGCCTGGACGACGCTGAACCCGAGCGTCCGCAGGTCGGCCACGTTCGACGGGAGCGCGCGGCCGCGGAACGCGCTGTCCGCGACGGTGTGCTGGGACACCAGCAGGACGGCGAGCAGGACGCCGGCACCGAGCAGGCCGGCGAGGCTCCCGACCCACGCCACGGCGGCGAGCCACGCCACCCACAGCGCCGTTCCCGACGCGCTGACCGCCGCGTCGGTCAGGCCGAGCGACGCGCCGTCGATCCCGTTGACCGCCAGGTCCAGCAGGTAGTGGGTCAGCAGGAGGCCGAGCGCGAGGACGGCGACGCCCGCGACCGCGGCCCGCGAGAACAGCGCCGCGTCCTCGACGAACGCCAGCCAGACGACGAGCGCGAGCGTCTCGACCCCCGTGGCGGTTGCGACGAGACCGTACCTGCCGATCGTCGCGGCGAGCAGCCGCGTCCGCGTCCGCTGGACGTACCGGCGGGTCGCCATGTCGGCGTTGGTGTCGGTGGGGCACTTTGTTATCATCCCGTTACCGCCAGAATCGGCCTGTATCGACCGGTAATCGCGCCTTTCGCGGTGGGTGTGCACGACGGTACTGAACGCGTTGCGGCCATTGTCGGACCGACACGACACTAACGGCCAAGAGTCATCCGGGTTGGTTTCGGCCGATTTGGTTACAACCGGATTGGTTACCGAAACGGTGACCACACCGGTTGCTGTACCAGCCAGCGATCCACCGAGAACGTCACTATTCGGACATGGTTACACGGCCGCGCTCGGCGTTCATGCCGAGCGCACGGGGAAAGGCAGGTACTCGAAGCGTGCGCTGACATCCGTCAGCGTCTTCACGAGCGAAGCGAGTGAAGGCTCGTGGGACCTTCGGTCCCACGGCGTTCGCGCAGACTGGCGGGCCTGGACCGACGCGCGAGCAGCGCGAGCGCGTCGTGGAGGACATTGAAAGGGCGACGCGGCGGACGCCAGTCCGCCGCGAGGGCTTTCTTTAGGGCCAGTCGCCGGCCTGCTCGTAGGCGTCCAGCACGCGCTGGATGGCGACGACGTAGGCGGCGACCCGGAAGCTCGGCAGGTCGCGTTCCTCGAAGGCGTCGACAAGCGTGTCGAACTGGTCGACGATCCGCCGTTCGAGTTCGTCGTTGACCTTCTCCTCGGACCAGTAGAACCGCTGGCGGTTCTGCACCCACTCGAAGTAGGAGACGGTGACGCCGCCGGCGTTCGCGAGGATGTCCGGGACGACGAGCACGTCCTTGTCCTCCAGCACGTCGTCGCCGTCCGGGGTGATCGGGCCGTTCGCGGCCTCGCTGATCACGTCGGCCGACACGTCCCGGGCGATCGCCTCGTCGATGGCGTTTTCGAGCGCCGCGGGGATCAGCAGGTCGACGTCGAGGGTCAGCAGGTCCTCGTTGGTGATCTCCTCGTCGGCCCCGTCGTAGCCGACGACGCTGCCGGTCTCGCGCTTGTGGTCCTTCGCGGCGACGGGGTCGAAGCCGTCCTCGGTGTAGATCCCGCCGCTGGAGTCGGAGACGGCGACGACCGTCGCGCCCATCTCGTCGATCAGCTTCGCCGAGATCCAGCCCGCGTTGCCGTAGCCCTGGACGGCGACTGTCGCGCCCTCTAAGTCCTTGTCGAGGTAGTCGAACGCCTCGCGGGCGGCCAGCACCGTCGAGCGGCCGGTCGCCTCGACGCGGCCGGCGCTCCCGCCGCTGGAAATGTCCTTGCCGGTGATGACGCCGGGCGCGGTCGTGTTCTCGATCGTCTCGTAGGTGTCCTTGATCCAGTTCATCTCCCGCTGGCCGGTGTTGACGTCCGGCGCGGGGATGTCCTTGTCCTCGCCGATGATGGGGGTCAGCTCCTTGCCGAACGAGCGTGTGAGCCGCTCCAGTTCCCCGTCGCTGTACTCGGCGGGGTCGACGACGATACCGCCCTTCCCGCCGCCAAGCGGGATGCCGGCGGTGGCGCACTTGTACACCATCCACCCGGAGAGCGCCTTCACCTCGTCGCGGCTGACGCCGGGGTGGTAACGGATCCCGCCCTTGTACGGCCCGCGGTCGCCGTTGAACTGCGACCGGAACGCCTTGAACACCTCGACGGAGCCGTCGTCGAGTTCGACCGAGAGGTTCGTTTCGAGGACGCGCTCGGGGCGTTTCAGGCGCGTCAGCACCCCCTCGTCGATGTCGAGGTACTCGGCCGCCTCGTCGACCTGCTGTTGCAAGCTCTCGAACGGGTTGACCCCTTCGGACATGTCTGAGAGAACGCCCGGGTTTCAGGTTAAACGTACTGGTTTCCGTATAACGATGGTAATAATTAGCCCGGTGTCATAATACGGTGGGGATGTGAGGGGAAGACGGAGCTGACCGACGGGCAAGAACCGATCGTTCGGGCAGTATCGGCTCGGTCTGCCCGGAATCGCCGTGCGAACGAACGACATGACCGTCGGTAGAACGCCTGAAACAGCTGTTCTCGACGACCAGAATATAGTGTGGTTATATGTCGTAATAGAATAAGTATTATACCTACGAGTCGGCTGTCCACGAACGATGCACGCTATCGCCGACGAGCGAGTCGACTCGAACGACAGCAGACGGCCGCCGACAGCGACGGCCGACCGAACCGAACGCGCCCCGAAGCCTGCTGCCGGGCAGGAGGCCGCGTGATCGGCATGTCCTCTGAAACCGCCGAGACGGGAACCACGACACCGGAGCGAGATGAAGACGAGGAGCCCGAGTCCGCCCTGCAGACGGCGCGACGACAGCTCTCCCGGGCCGCCGCACACCTCGACATCGACTCGAACGTGGTCGAGCGACTGAAACATCCCGCCGGCGTCCACCGGGTCGCGGTGCCGCTGGAGCGCGACGACGGCTCGCTGGATGTGTTCACCGGCTACCGCGCACAGCACGACAGCGTCCGCGGGCCGTTCAAGGGCGGCCTCCGCTTCCACCCGGGCGTCACCGAGGACGAATGCATCGGCCTCGGGATGTGGATGACCTGGAAATGCGCCGTCATGGACCTGCCGTTCGGCGGCGCGAAGGGAGGCGTCGTCGTCGACCCCAAATCGCTCAGCGAGGGCGAGAAGGAGCGGCTCACCCGGCGGTTCGCACAGGAACTCCGCGATGTCATCGGCCCGAAGCGCGACATCCCCGCGCCGGACATGGGCACCGACGCCCAGACGATGTCGTGGTTCATGGACGCCTACAGCATGCAGGAGGGCGAGACGATCCCCGGCGTGGTGACGGGCAAGCCGCCGGTCGTCGGCGGAAGCTACGGCCGCGAGGAAGCGCCCGGCCGCAGCGTCGCGATCGTTACCCGGGAGGCCATCGACTACTACGACATGGAGATCGACGACGTGACCGTCGCCGTCCAGGGGTTCGGGAGCGTCGGGGCCAACGCCGCGCGCCTGCTCGACGACTGGGGGGCCGACATCGTCGCCATCAGCGACGTGAACGGGGCCGTCTACGACCCCGACGGTATCGACACCCGCGACGTGCCGACCCACGAGGAGGAGCCCGAGGCGGTGACGAAGTACGCCGACGACCTCATCCCCAACGAGGAACTGCTCGAACTCGACGTCGACGTGCTGATCCCGGCCGCGGTCGGGAACGTCATCACCGAGGACAACGCCGGCGACGTGCAGGCTGACCTCGTGGTCGAGGGCGCGAACGGCCCGACGACGTTCGCCGCCGACTCGATCCTCGAGGAGCGCGGGGTCCCCGTCATCCCCGATATCCTGGCGAACGCCGGCGGCGTCACCGTCTCCTACTTCGAGTGGCTGCAGGACATCAACCGGCGCTCCTGGTCGCTCGAACGCGTGAACGAGGAACTGGAGTCCGAGATGCTCGACGCCTGGGCGGCGGTGCGGGCGGAAGTCGAGGAGCGTGACGTGACCTGGCGCGACGCCGCCTACGTCGTCGCGCTCTCCCGGATCGCCGAGTCACACGAGAAACGCGGTCTCTGGCCCTAGATCCGGTCGGCCGCCTCGGCCCGCTCTATCACTCGCTCCGCCTGCGCGACCAGCGGCGCGTCGACCATCTCGCCGTCGACGCGGAACACGCCCCGCTCGGCCTCGTCGGCGCGTTCCTTCGCGGCCAGCACCTCGCGGGCCCACTCGATCCGGTCCTCGTCGGGCGTGAACGCCTCGTTGATCGGGTCGACCTGCCCGGGGTGGATCGCCATCTTCCCGTCGTAGCCCAGTTCGGCCGCGAACTGGGTCGCGTCCCGAAGCCCCTCGATGTCCTCGATGTCCGTGAACACGGTGTCGACGGCGTCGACGCCGGCGGCGCTCGCCGCGAGGACGGCGTGCTCGCGGGCGTACAGCACCTCCGTCCCCTCGTCGGTCCGGGACGCGCCGATGTCGGCCGCCAGGTCCTCCGCGCCGAAGACGAGCGCGTCCGTCGCCTCGGCCGCCGCGATCGCCTCGGCGTGTAACACGCCCGCGGCCGACTCGACGAGCGCCAGCACGGGGCGCGGGCAGTCGCGCTCGTCGAGGAGTCGCCACAGCGTCCGCACGTCGTCGGCGTCGCCCGCCTTCGGAAGCATGACGCTGTCGACGGTCGCCGCGGCCGCATCGTCGCCGAGGACGGCGTCTACGTCCGCCGCGGCAGCGACGCCGACCGGATTGACGCGGACGCACACCTCCGACGCGGGGTCGAACGCCGGGTCGACCAGTACCGACCGGACCGCCTCCCTGGCCTCGGCTTTCCGCGCCGGGGCGACGGCGTCTTCGAGGTCGAACACCACCACGTCCGCGCCCGCATCGGGTGCCTTCCGAAGGAGGTCCGGTTGGTCGCCGGGGCTGAACAGGACGCTTCTGCGAGCCATGTCCGAGTGTCCGGCCAGCGGGGGCTTCAAACCCCCCGGAACCGTCGGGGGTTCTTTTCATGCCCATCGAGCGTGACAACGTTTAAGCCGGTCGCGTGACATTCTTCTCCGGAGAACCGACACTTTCCCCTCGCAATCATGACTGACAGTAACACAAAACCGCCGAATACGGGTCGTCGATCCGGGAGCCCCGGGCAAACAGACGGGACCACGGCGCGCGCACAGTCGAGCGTCATCGCGGTCGTCCTGCTGGTCGGGCTTACCATCGCGGGCGCGGCGGCAGTCATGCTCGTCGGTGCCACTGCGCTGGACACCGGCCAGCAGCAGGCCGACCTGGAGAGCGCCGAAAACTCGCTCGCGCAGGTCAACGTGAAGGCGAGTCGGGTCAGCCTCGGGACGAACAACACCGAACAGATCACCGTCGGCGACGGCGACGCCGGAACGACCCGAGTCGACCCGGATGCAGGCGATATCAACGTGACGCTCGTCAACCAGACCACGGGGGCGACCGAGGACGTACTTCTCAACGACTCCCTCGGCCGTATCACGTACGAACTCGACGGCGAGCGGATCGCGTTCGAGGGTGGCGGCGTCTGGCGGAAGAGCGGGAACGGAAGCCGAATGCTCTCCCGACCGGACATCCACTACCGCAACGACGCCGCCGACCAGCCCACGGTGACGATCCCGCTGACCATCGTCGAGGGCGAGGCGGCCCGCGGCAACGACCTCACGCTCTCGGACGCGGGGACCGACCTCCGCTACCCGGTCCGCGGCGTCGATAACCGGACGAACCCGGTCACCTCGAACACGCGGATCAACCTCACCGTCCAGAGCGAGTACTACCTGGCGTGGGGCGACTACTTCGCAGACCTGACCGGTGGGGAGCCGGCGTACGACCACACCAACCAGACGGTGTCGATAGCGCTCATCACGCCCACGGAGCGGAAGGCGGTGAGCGGGGCACTGTTCCAGACAGGGCCGGACTCGGATCTCGAGTTCGGCAGCGGCGCGTTTGCGGACAGCTACAACTCCTCGAATGGGTCCTACGCGGAAACCACCGGCGGCAGCGGGACGCTCACGACGGCCGGGAGCGTCGAGATCGACGGGAAGAGTACCATCAGGGGAGACCTCGTCGCCGGCCGTTCGATCGAGATCGATCAGGCGAGCACGACTATCCACGGGAACATTTCGTACGGGAACCTGGACGACACCGAGATCCACAAGAACGCAGATATCAAGGGGTGGAACGCTTCCAACGCGTCGGTACGTTCGGCCCCGTCGATCGAGGGGTACGTCATCAATACGTTCAGCGGATTGAACAACAGTTCGACAAACGTCAACGACAACGACAAGGAGGAGAACATCTCCGTGGAGGAGGACGAGGCGAGCGTCGAGTTCGGCGACGACGACGTCGCCACGCTCCACGGCGCGGCGGGCGGCCGGGAGTACTACGTCAACGACGACCTCGAACTCGAGGGCGAGAAACTCATCCTCGACACGACCGACGGCGAGATCAGGCTCGCGGTGAACGAGGACATAGAGATGGAGGAGAACGCGAACATCACCGTGAGGGGCGACAACACCGCACGGATCTACCTTCGGGAGGACTTCGACATGGAGGCCGCGACGGTCCACATCCCGGAGGACAGGTCCACCCGGCTGTGGGTGTACGGGATGGCTGACTCCGAGATCGAGTTCGAGGGAGGGAACACCAGATTCACCGGCGTCCTGTACATTCCGGACGGCGACGGGGTCGCCATTGAGAGCAACGCCGAGGTGTTCGGCGGCGTCGTCGGAGGCGGTGACGCCGAAATCGAAAGCAACGCTGAGCTGCACTTCGACGAGGCGCTGACGAACGTCAAACCGGTCCCGAAAGGTACGGCCGTCCCCTACATCACGCATCTCCACCTGAGCGTGAACTACGTCGACGTCGAGGCCGACTGACCGCCGCCGGTCGCCCCGAGAGCCGACGCGCTTTTTTCCCCGGTCGCCGTCGGTCGGATCCATGTCCGGACGCTACTACGAGGAGTTCACCGTCGGCGAGACGATCGAACACGAGACGCGCCGCACGGTGACCGAACGCGACAACCAAGCGTTCTGCGACATGACGATGAACCAGCAGCCGCTCCACCTGGACGCCGACTTCGCCGAGGACACGCAGTTCGGCGAGCGCCTCGTCAACGGGCTGTACACGATGAGCCTCGCGGTGGGTATGTCGATCCCCGAGACGACCGACGGCACCATCGTCGCCAACCTGTCGTACGACGAGGTGGAACATCCCGCACCGGTGTTCCACGGCGACACGATCCGCGCGCAGTCGACGGTGACCGACAAGCGCGAGACCAGCGACGGCGAGCGCGGCGTCGTCACGATGCACGTCGAGGCGTTCGCGGTCAACCGCGACGACGAACTCGTCTGCGAGTTCGACCGCACCGTGCTGTCGGAGAAGCAACCGGAGTGACCGTGCTGGCAGCAGTCAGGGACAGCGCGGTCGACGCGGCGGCGCACGCGCCGGGACCGGCGACCATCGCACGCGTCGGTCTCGGCCTGCTGATCCTGCTGGCCGGCGTGCACAAGCTGCTCGCGCCCGAGGCGTGGGCGCAGTACGTCGTGAGCTGGCTCGCGCCGTGGCTCGTCGTGACGCCGGTGACGTTCATGCTGGTCAACGGCGTTCTCGAAGTCGGGTTCGGCGCGGCGATCCTCGTCGACCGGTACACCGCGTTCTCGTCGGCGGTGGCAGCAGTCTCCCTTTCGGCGACAGTCGCGTATCTGGCTGTCGTCGCGGTGACCTACGATGGGCTGTTCGTGGACGTGCTGGTCCGGGATGTCGGGCTGGCCGCGCTGGCGTGGGCGGTGCTGGTGGACTCGTTGCGCCCGGACTGACCCCGACGGGGAGGACGGCGGTCGACTCCGCTACAGCACGGTCCCGTGTTTCTTGTCCGGAAGCTCCTTCTCCACGTCCTCGTAGAACGCGAAGCGGGCGGCCAGTTCCTCACGCAGTTCGCTGGGTGGGACGATCTCGTCGATGACGACCTCGCTGGCCATGCGATGCACGTCGATGTCGCGGCGGTACTCCTCGCGTTTCTCCTGGACGAACTGCTCGCGTTCCTCCTCGTCGTCGATCTCGTCTATCTTCCGGCGGTAGACGGCGTTGATGGCGGCTTCCGGCCCCATCACGGCGATCTCGCCGCTCGGAAGCGCGATGGTCGATTCGGGGTCGTAGGCGGGCCCGCCCATCGCGTAGATGCCCGCGCCGTACGCCTTCCGGACGACGACGGTCTGTTTCGGCACCGTCGCCGACGAGGTGGCGTAGATGAACTTCTTGCCCTGTTCGAGGATACCCTCCTTCTCGACGTCGGAGCCGGCCATGAATCCGGGGGTGTCACAGAGGTACAGCAGCGGGATGTTGTACGCGTCGCACTTCCAGATGAACTCCGCCGCCTTCTCCGCGGCGTCGGGGAAGATCGCGCCGGCGCGCTGGGCGGGCTGGTTGGCGATGATTCCGACGGACCGGCCGTCGACGCGGGCGAAGGCGGTGATGATCTCCGGGCCGTAGTCGGGCTGGAGCGGGAAGTACGAGCCGGCGTCGACGACCCGGTCGATCACGTCCTCCATGTCGTACCCCTTGTTCGGGCTCTCCGGGACGACCGAGTCGATCCCGGCGGGCGACTGGGCGGGGGCCTGCGGCTCCGCGCGCGGCGGGTCGTCGTCCGCGCTGTCGGGGAGGTAGGTGATGAGCTGTGCGACGAGGTCGCGGGCGTGTTGCTCGTCGCGGGCGACCAGGTCGGCGCTGCCGGAGTGTTCGGCGTGGATCCGGGCACCGCCCAGGTCCTGCATATCGATCTCCTCGCCGGTGACCATCTGGACCATCCGGGGGCTGGCGATCGCCATCGCGCTGATCCCCTCGACCATGACCGTGAAGTCGGAGAAGACGGGCGTGTACGCCGCGCCGGCGATGCACGGTCCGTAGAGGACGCAGATCTGGGGCACGCGCCCCGACAGCATCGAGTGGTTGTAGTAGTACTTCCCGATGCCCTCGCGGTTGGCGAAGAAGCCGCGCTGCTGGTCGATCCGAGCGCCCGAGGAGTCCATCAGGTAGAGGACGGGCTGGCCGCTTTTCAGCGCGCGCTGTTGCATCCGGAGGAACTTCTCGACGCCCTTCTCGGCCATGCTGCCGGCCTTCACGGTGAAGTCGTTGGCCATGAAATGCAGGTCCCGCTCCTCGAACTCGGCCGCGCCGGTCAGCAGGCCGTCGGCCGGGAGGCGGTCGTCCGAGTCCGCGTCGGCGTCCAGCCCGTCGGGGTGCCAGCTGTCGAAGTTGGCAAAGCGGCCGTCCTCGAACACGATCCCGTCGCCGTCGCCCCCGTCGAACCAGAGGTCGAGCCGGTCGCGGACGAACAGCTTCCCCTGCTCCTCCAGCCGCTCGCGGTACTTCTCGGGGCCGCCGGCCTCGATGTCGGCTATCTCCTCGCGGAGCTTCTTTTCGCGCTCGGTCGGGCCGAAGCCGTCCTCGGCCGGCGGAACGTCGCCGACGGCGTCGAGTGCGTGCGTCGCCGCCGGCTCGTCGGCGTCGCCGACGTACACTTCAACGTCGTCGCGGACGTGCTCGGCCAGCGCCGCCGCGATGGCCGAGGCCTCCTCGTCGCTCGCCGCCTCGCCGATGCGGACTTTCATGCTTGTTCGTGAGACGGGTCTTTTGAAACCGTTTTCCATTTACAATATTTGCCAGCGGCCGGCGCGGTCGCCAGTTCGCCCCCTGTCAGCTCCACGGCAGTCGCAACGCCCTGCTCACCCGTCGACACGGTACTCGACTGTCGGAGCCTCGACAGCGACGCCGCAGTCGGCGAGCGCCGAAGCGACGCCCGTCAGCGGCGATTCGGCGGGCGTCTCGAAGGGGTCGAGCGCCCGGGCGTGCCGGACCGTCCAGTCCGGGTCGACGACGAACAGCGCGCGACCGGGAAGGTCGCGGTGGGCGTGCCAGTCGTCCAGCCGAACGCCGTAGGCGTCGGCGATCGCGCCGCGGCGGTCGCTGAGCAGCGGGAAATCTAGGGCCAGACGCTCGCCCGCGGCCGCGTTGGCGAACACGGTGTCGCCGGTGACCGCCCACACGATGAGGTCGTCGCGCTCGGCCCACCCCGCCGTGCCGAGCGCGCGCAGGTCGTCCTCGCAGACCGGCGCGTGGGCCGACGGGACGAACGCGAGCACCGTCGCGGCAACGTCCTCGATCGAACGCACAAGTTCGTACGTCGCCGGGTCCCGTCCGTGGACGCCGGGCAGCGCGAGGTCCGGTGCGGTTCCGCCCTCGGAGAGCATGGTCCCCGATCCGCGCTCCGCCGAAAAGAGGCTGCCGCTCAGCGCTCGACCTTCGACTCCAGCCGGTCGATCAGTTCCTCGTTGCCGATGTGCAGCGGGACGCGCTGGTGGATCCGCTCCGGATCGACGTCCAGCAGCGACCGCTCGCCGTCCGAGGAACGGCCGCCGGCGGACTCGACGATGTACGCCATCGGGTTGCCCTCGAACTGGAGCCGCAGTTTCCCCTCGGGTCGAGACTGCAGGGCGGGGTAGCAGAACACGCCGCCGTACCCGATCACCTGGTTCACGTCGCCGACGAGCGAACCGCCGTACCGGAGCTTCAGTTCGGACTCGATCTCGCCGGCGTACTCGGCGAACTCGGGGTTCCACTCCGGCGTGCGGCCGCCGAAGCCGTACACCGTCGGGTCCGCCGGGATCGCCATGTCGCGCTCGATCGGCCGGCGCTCGCCGTCGACGATCTCGTGTTCGGTCACTGTCCCGTCGACGGCCGACACCATCGTCGCGATCGGGCCGTACAGCACGTACGCCGCGCCGACGAGCGACCGGCCCCGCGCCGGCAGGTCGTCCTCGTAGACCGCGACGATGGTGCCCATCAAGTTGTTCGATTCGAGGTTCGACGAGCCGTCGAGCGGGTCGAGCGCGACCGACAGCCCGCTCCCGCAGTCGACGACGGCGTCGCGCTCCTCGCTGACGAACTCCCCGACGCCCTCAATCTCGGTGATCCGGTCGGCCAGATGCTTGTCGGCCCACACGTCGGCGGCCTTCTGGTCGTCGCCGCTGGCGTTCTCGGAGCCGACCGTCTCGCGCCGGCCGCGCAGGCCCTCGCGGACCCGCGGCACCGCCTCGGCGACGGCGTCAAGTACCTCGTCTGCCACGGATTCGCGCTGTATCGTGCTCATTCTAGGGCTTCCTCGGCGGTCGCGCCCTCGTAGATCACCCGTTCGAGCGCGTCCAGGATCGCCTCGGGGTCGTCGCGCTGCCAGACGTTGCGGCCGACCGCCAGGCCCGCGCCGCCGGCGTCCATCACGCTCTCGACGCTGGAGAGGAACTCGTAGTCGGAGGTCTTCGACCCGCCGCTCATCACGACCTTCACGTCGCCCGCGGCGTCGACGGCCCACTCCATCGACTCCTTGCTGCCGGGGTATTTCACCTTCGCCACGTCGGCCCCGAGTTCGAGCGCGATCCGGGAGCCGTACGCGATCACCTCGTCTTTGGTGTCGTTCTTGAGGCCCTGGCCGCGCGGGTACGACCACATGACGACCGGCATGTCGCGGTCGTGGGCGGCCTCCTGCACGTCCCGGAAGTCCTCGTACATCTCCGGCTCGTGGTTCGACCCGGAGTAGACGGTGTAGCCGACCGCGTCCGCGCCCAGTTCGACCGCGTTCTCGACGGTCCAGTTCTTCGGGGAGTACGGCTCGCCCATCCAGAGGTTGCTCGTCCCGTTTAGCTTCGCCAGCAGGCTCACGTCGTCCTCGTAAGAGGGGTAGTACGTCTCGGCGACCCCCTTCTGGACCGCCATCGCCGTGACCGCGTCGTGGGTCGAGATGTCGAACACCGTCTCGGGGTCCAGCGTCTCCGGCACCGCCTCGAAGTCGGTCGGGCCGTGCTCCAGCCCGTGGTCCATCGCGAGGATCAGTACCTTCCCGTCCCGGGTGATAGCCTCGTCGGTCAGCGGGATCATCTGTTTCGAATTCCAATGAACTCAGATATAAAGCTTTCGTACGACGCCTCTAGAGAAGAATCACGTCTATCTCGAAGTACAAAGACGCTACCGCCGATAGATGCGCTTTTCCTGCAGCTCTTGGACTTACTACTGAAATAGTAAATTCACTTCCCGATCCGGTCGGCGGCCGCGTCGTGCCACTCGGCGACCGTCGCCTCGTCCATGTCCAGCACGTCCGCGACGTGTTCGGGGTCGGCCGTGGCGAGCCGCCGGATCGAGGTCACGCCGGCGTCGCCGAGCCGTTCGGCGTCGGCTTCGTCTATCGCCGGCAGTTCCGTGAGGGGGTCCGGGCGGGATCGCTCGCGCCACGCCGACTCGGCCGCCTCGGCCCCGCCGCTTCCGTCGGTTTCGGCCGGTTCCGCCGCCCCGCCGCCGTCGTCCGCCGACGGCGTCCAGTCGCCGGCCGGGTCGGCGGTCTCCTCGGTCACGTCACCGGTGGGGGTCCAGTCGCCGTCGGTCAGCGAGGACCGCCCGTCGTCGGCCGGTCCGCCGTCCACCGTCCCGTCGCCGCCGGAGGGCGTCCAGTCGCCGTCCGCCGTCGACTCGTCGTCCGCCGAGCCGTCGTCGAGGTCGATCCCGCTTTCCGCGACCCAGTCGCGCTCGCCGTCCCGGAGGCCGCGGACGGTCCGGGAGCGGTCGTCCAGGTCCGCGCCCTCCTCGTCCAGACTCCAGTGGAGCGAGTGCTCCCGGCGTATCTTCGTCGCCACGCCGGGGTTGACGCCGGCGTCGACGAGCTCCCGGTACGACACCGTCTTCCGCCGCACGTCGGCCGCGTCGATCCCCGCTTTGGCCATGACCGTGGCGGTCGCTTCGCCGACGTACAGCAGGTCGGTGCGGTCCGCGTCGTCGCCCGTCTCGTCCTGGCTCACGTTCGTCACCGCTCTGTCGAAAGCTTACACCCCGCCCCCTTGAAACTTTCCGGGAACTATCCGTGATTTTCCGGGAGCGACCCGGGGACCGAAGTCGACGGCCTCGCGGCCGAACCCGACAGAATTAGGTGCGGGTCGCAAGAATTGCCTCCATGGTTCGCGGACTGGAGTCAATCGACCGCGTCGGCGTCGTCGGAGCAGGAACGATGGGGAGCGGCATCGCACAGGTCGCCGCCACGAGCGGGTACGACGTGACGATGCGGGACATCGAGCGGGAGTTCGTCGAGCGCGGCTTCGACTCGATCGACGACAGCCTCGACCGCCTCGTCGGGAAAGAGGCGCTCTCGGAGAGCGAGGCCGACGCGGCCCGCGAACGGATCGACGGGACGACCGACCTCGACGACCTGGCCGACTGCGACATCGTCGTCGAGGCGGCCGTCGAGGAGATGGAGATCAAGCGGGATATCTTCGCCGACCTGGACGACGTGACCGACGACGACGTCGCGCTCGCGACGAACACCTCGACGCTGTCGGTCACGACGATCGCGAGCGCCACCGAGCGCCCCGGGAACGTCGTCGGGATCCACTTCATGAACCCGGTGCCGATCATGGAGGGCGTCGAGGTCGTCGTCGGCGAGAAGACGAGCGAGGACGCCGTCGCGCTCGCCCACGCGTTCTCGGAGTCGCTCGACAAGACCACCTGGGAGGCAGACGACAAGCCCGGCTTCGTCTCCAACCGGATCCTCATGCCGTGGATCAACGAGGGGATCCGCGCCTACGACGAGGGCGTCGCGACGAAGGAGGACATCGACCGCGGGATGAAACTCGGCACGAACGTTCCGATGGGACCGCTCGAACTGGCCGACCACATCGGGCTGGACGTCTGTCTCCACGCGACCGAGACGCTCCACGAGGAACTGGGCGACCGGTACAAGCCGGCGTATCTGCTCAAACGGAAAGTCGAGGCCGGCGACCTCGGGAAGAAGACGGGGACGGGGTTCTACGAGTACGACTGAGAGAGGTCGTCCGCCCGGTGTAGCGGCTGCGCGGCCATCCGGGCGCGCAGGTCGCCGATGTCGTCGCGGCCGACCGAGCCGGTTTCGAACAGCTGTATCAGGGCGTGAACCTCGGTTCGGGGCACCTTCACCGTCCCTTCCGTGACCACGTCGGTCGGTCGGTCGCGCAGTTCGCGGATCGTGGCCACGGCGAGCAGGTACGGGATCGCCCACGCGGACAGCGTGTTGCCGTCGGTCTCAGGGAGCGCTTCGAGATACGCCTGTGCGTCGTCGAGATAGCCGGCGGCGTGCTCGGTGACGCGTTCGACGACTCGGGCCACGTCGTCGGCGCGCGCCGGGTCCGCCACCTCGTCGGCGTCGATCCCCGCCTCGTCGAGCCACGTCGCCGGGAGATAGACGTTGTTCTCCTCGTCGTAGTCGACCGACACGTCCTTCGCGACGTTGACGAGCTGGAGCAACAGCGCAAAGGAGCGGGCGTTCTCCTCCAGCGTCGTCGCGCGCTCGGCCTCGGCGTTCTCGACGAGGAGGTTCGTGATCAGGTCGCCGACGGTGCCGGCGGCGTACCAGCAGTACTCCTCGAGTTCCTCGACCGTCTCGATCCGGAGACCGCCCGTGTCGGCGTGGCGCTCCACGAACGTCGCCATGCCGCTGACGAGCTCCCGGACCGGCCCGCGGAGCGCGGTCCGGGTGCCCTCCGGCAGCGACGCGTACGTGCTCGTGACGCGTGGCACCGACGCGACCACGTCCCAGTCGTTCGTCCGCTCCTCGGGGATCCACGGCTCGACCGCCGATCGAAACGACTCCACGGTCGTCGGGTCCGATGGGGCCAGCACACGGTCGTACCGTCGCAGCAGGTCGGCTTTCTCCTCGGCCGGGACGTGGCCGGCGTCCTCGACCGTGTCGGCGATCCGACACAGGAGGTATCCGACGCAGATCCGCGACGACATCGGCTCTCTCAGCGCGTCGATCGTGATCGCGAACGTCCGCGAGACACCCTGTACGGCGTCGTGGCACCACTTCAGGTTCTCGTCGACCGTCCGCGTGGTACGGCCCGAATGCATTCGACTCGATCCATTTAGGCACCCCCGAAATAAAAGCCTCCGGGGAGCGCGTCGGGCCGGTCGAGGGATCGGGAAAACTAATGCAACGACCGTCACAGATCGACGCATGGACTTCAGCCTCTCCGCGGAGCAGACACAGATCCGCGACATGGTCGCCGAGTTCGTCGACGAGGAGGTCGTTCCCCGTGCCGCCGAGATCGACCACGAGGACGAGTTCCCGGCCGACCTCGTCGACGAGATGGCCGACCTGGGGCTCATGGGGATGCCGTTCCCCGAGGAGTACGGCGGTGCGGGCCTCGATTACCACTCCTACGCCATCGGACTCAAGGAGATCAGCCGCGGCAGCGGCGGCCTCGGGACGATCGTCGCCGCCCACACCAGCCTCGCCGGGAACATGCTGTACGCCTTCGGCGACGAGGACCAGAAGGAAAAGTACCTCACGCCGCTGAACACCGGCGAGGACATCGGCGCGTTCGCGCTCTCGGAGCCGGGGGCCGGCAGCGACGTGCCCGCCATGGAGACGACCGCCGAGCGCGACGGCGACGACTACGTCATCGACGGCGGGAAGCTGTGGATCTCGAACGGGTCCGTCGCGGACACGGTCACCGTCTTCGCCAAGACCGACCCAGACGCCGGGCGCAAGGGGATCTCCTCCTTCGTCGTCCGGCCCGAGGAGGACGACGGGTTCATCGTCGAGGGGACGGAGGACAAGCTCGGCGACAAAGGCTGTCCGACCGCCGAACTGCGCTTCGACGGCTGCCGGATCCCCGCGGACCGGCGGCTCGGCGACGAGGGCGACGGGTTCGTCCACGCGCTCAAGACGCTGAACGGCGGGCGGATCACTATCGCGGCCCGCGGCGTCGGCATCGCGCAGGCGGCGCTGGACGAGGCCCTGGAGTACGCCCAGCAGCGCGAGCAGTTCGACCAGCCCATCTCGGAGTTCCAGTCGATAAAGCACAAGCTGGCGGACATGGACACGAAGCTCCAGGCCGCGCGCATGCTGATGCACCGCGCCGCCGACCGGAAGATCCGCGGCAAGGACTTCATCAAGGAGGCCGCGCAGGCCAAGCTGTACGCCAGCGAGGTCAGCCGTGAGGTCGCGAACGAGGGGATCCAGATCCACGGCGGCTACGGCTACACGAAGGACTTCCCCGCCGAGCGGTTCTACCGGGACGCGAAGCTAAACGAGATCTACGAGGGCACCAGCGAGGTGCTCCGGAACACCATCGGCGACCAGCTACTCGACTGAGGCCCGCCACTGTCCGGCGCGTTACTCCTCGACCTGTCCGGTCAGCCACTCGAAGTGGTCCGCCATCGCCCGCTCGCCCGCGTCGGTGAGCGCGTACACGTCGTGCAGTCCCTCCGTCCGCTCCTCGACGTAGCCGGCCCGCTCCAGTTTCTCCATCGCGCCGTAGAACCGATCCGGACGGAGCCGGCCGTCGTAGTGGGATTCGATGGCTGACTTCAGTTCCTGCCCGCGGAGTTCCTCGCCGTACAGCAGCGCACACAGGTCCCGGCGCGTCCCGCTCTGGAGCCACTTGCTCATGGGGGAGCCAACGCGGCCCCCCGTCACAGGCGTTGCGTTTCGGCCGTCGGGCGACGGCGCTTTCGGTCCCCGGCCGACCGCGGAAACCGACAGGTTCGATTACCGGCGGCCCCAACTCCGGGTATGACCGAGACGGCGACCGCGAACGGCGTCACCGCCCGCTACTACGAGACCGACACCGAGCGCGTGATCGAGTTCGAGCGCGACGGCCACACGGCCGCAGTCGCCCAGAACAGCGAGGGGTACGCCATGCTGAAGGTCCGCCCGAGCGCCGACGGCGACGAACTGGAGCGCTACTACGGCTTCGACATGGCGCTCGACCACGCGGCGGAACTGCTCGGCGTGTCGCCGACGGCTCTGCCGGTGCCCGACGGCGCGGACGACATGGGCATGTAGGCCGGCGGGATACGCCAGTCGAAGGCTGCCGCGTCACGTCACCAGCGAGTACGTGAACAGGAACCCGAAGTACAGCAGGACGATCCCGCCGATCGCCTTCAGGCGGAACAGCCGCAGGTCCTCGCTCTCCTCGCGGTACGCGGCCTGAAACGCCTCGACCTCAGCCTCGGTACACGCCTCGGGATGGTCGAGTCCGACGTGGAGCGTGCGGTACTCCTCGTATGCGAACGGTCGTCCGCAGTACGGACAGTCCTCCGTCTGCTCGTCGGCGGGCAGTTCCACGTCGTCGGCCGGCTGTGGGGATGCGTTCGCGGTCATAGGTACGGTGGCGTGAGGCTCGGTTCGGCGACGATCCACATGCTGACGACGGTGTAGGCGACCATCACGAGGATGAACGGGTACTGGCTCCGGATCGCCTGCAGGCGACTCGGGAACAGGTCGTAGGCGGCGGCGTGAGCCACCCAGATCGCGAGCAGGTGGCCGACCAGCACGAAGCCGAGTTCGACGCCGCCGAACCACGACGGCAGCACGTACTGCTGAGGGTTCGCGGGCGGCGCGAACGGCGCTGCAAGCACCGCCGACAGGGACGCGAGCAGGCTGATGAAGTACCCGAGGAAATGCGCGAGGTGGTAGCCCGCCGCGATGGCCAGCAGCGGCGGCGCGAACCGGCGGGCGAGCGCGCCGGACGTGAGATACGTCTCGGCCAGTTCCCGGGAGGCCCGCGACGCGGCGACGTACGCGCCGTAGAACAGGGCGAAGCCGGCCAGGATCCCGGCAACGTACACTACCGCCGGCGGGACGCCCGCGCCGACGACGGCCCGTGCGGCGTCCGCCCAGGCGGGCGTGGTGACCAGACCGTCGTACGTCGTCACCCACAGCAGCGCGACGACGAAGGCCACTTCGTCCGCGCCGTCGACGCCGCTTGCGTCGGTCAGCCCCATCCCCGGCAGGCGGAGGTCGACCCCGCCGGCGGTTCGGGCGGCGACGGCGACGCGGCCGTAGTAGTCGAACACCCGCGAGACGG
Source organism: Halostella salina (assembly GCF_003675855.1). Classification (NCBI taxonomy): domain Archaea; kingdom Methanobacteriati; phylum Methanobacteriota; class Halobacteria; order Halobacteriales; family Natronoarchaeaceae; genus Halostella; species Halostella salina. Next base: position 21,355 of record NZ_RCIH01000007.1, read on the forward strand.
GGTCGACGGTCGAGAACCACCGCTCCGCGCCGAACGCGACGCCGCCGACGACCGTGACGCCGGCGTAGGCGGCCACGACGCCGGCGAGAAGCCGGGGGTTGTCCGCCAGCGGACTGACGACCTCGACCCAGACCAGGGCGATCAGGCCGGCGACGCTCGGCCACGCGCCGAGGCGTTCGGGGTACGACAGGTCCAGCGACGGCAGCAGTTCGACCAGCGTCCGGAACGGGTTGATCGCCGGCCACGTGTTCCCGACGAGGTACACCGACATCACGTAGCCGGCCCACCAGGCGACCCAGACGAGCAACACGGCGAGGTTGCGAAACGGGTCGGGCGGGCCGGTCAGCCCGAAGTACAGCACCACGGCAAGCCCGGCGAGGCCGAACAGCGACCCGGCGACCTCGACGGCGCGCGACCGGTCGACCGACAGCGTCAGCCCGTACCCGTCGATCCGGCGGATGAGCCGCCGATCGGTGACGAGGCTGGCGAGCAGGAACGAGGCCCCGACGACGCCGCCGCCGGTCGCCAGAAACAGCCACGTCGGCACCGCGAGCGACTCGCTGGACGAGCGGAGCGCGCCGCCGTGTGCCATCGCACGGCCGGAGAGCGTCACGGCTGCGAGCAGAACGGCCGCCGCGACGCTCCGGAGTTTCGGTGAGACGGAACGGTCCATGAAGGAACTGCCGTCAGACCGCCGCGCCGGCGTACAGGACGACGACGAGGAAGATCCAGACGGCGTCGACGAAGTGCCAGTACATCGAGACGGTGCTGACGGAGGTGTGCCGTTCCGCGGAGTACTGCCCCGTCAGCCCGCGGGCGAAGACGACGGCGAGCATCACCGCGCCCAGCGAGACGTGCAGCCCGTGCAGGCCCGTCAGGCCGTAGAACGCGTTCCAGTAGATGCCGCCGGTAAGCGTGTGCCCCTCGACGATGATGAACTCGTAGTACTCGTACACCTGTCCGCCGATGAAGATCACGCCGAGCAGGAGCGTCACGCCGAGCAGCCCGAGGAACCGACCGCGGTTGTTCTTCCGGAGCGCGACGTGCCCGTAGTGGAGCGTGATACTGCTGATCACCAGGATGATCGTGTTAGCGAGCACGAGCCCGGTCAGGCCGGGCACCTCGCCCGGCGGCCACTCGCCGACCCGGATGAAGAAGTAGTAGACGAAGCCCGCGCCGAACGTCGCTATCTCCGAGCCGAGGAAGGCGATCATCCCCCACCGCAGTTTGCTCTCGCTCTGGTGGTCCGCGCCGCGGTCCCAGAACGCCTTCACGAACGCGTGGTACACCCAGCCGTACAGGCCGAGCAGGAACACGAACGTGCTCGCGACGAACGCGTACGGGCCGATGTCCGGTCCCACGAGCCCCCCGTCGCCGCCCAGCAGGTACAGCGACGCCGCCACGTAGAACCCCCCTGCGCCGAGGGCGGTGATGAATGGCCACCAGCTGGCCTCGCCGAATCCCCGCGGCCAGTCCTCCACCGCGGGCAGGTGGTGCCCGTGGTCCTCCGTCGAGTCGTCCGCTACTGTCATACTCTGACGCTTTCGTTTGGACTACCAAAAATCCATCCAACTGCGTCGCCGCCGACAGGCGGGGCAGAAAACCGCTGTAAGAAACGGAAGAAGCCGGGTTCAGGCCGCGACGGATGCGTTGCCGCTCGTTGCGTTGCCGCTGGTCTCGTTACCCGAGGAGAGTTCGTCCATCCGTTGCTCGTACTCCTCCTGGGTGACGACCTCGACCTCGAACATCATCTGGGAGTGACCCTGTCCGCAGTACTCCGCGCAGTACCCCTGATAGGTGTTCCCGGGTTCGAGCGCCTCGGTCCGGATCATGTTCTGCTGGCCGGGCACCGCGTCCTGCTTCAGTCCCAGTTCGGGGACGTGGAACGCGTGGAGCCAGTCACGCGTCCCGATGTTCAGGTACACCTTCTCGTTTGCCGGTATCACCAACGGCCCTTCGGAGACGCCCGGCCCCGCGAGCGTTCCGGTCGTCACGTTGTGTCGTTCGTACTCGAACGTCCAGGCGTACCGCTGGGCGGTGACGTTTATCACTTCGTCGTTCTCGTCGGGCTGGATGTCCTGGGTCGCGATCACGTCGCCCGACCCCATCACGTTGTACGCGCCGACGCCGACGAACAGGAGGATGACCGCCGTCGCGATCGTCCAGGTGATCTCGAGTCGGCGGTTCTCCCGGGTCGGCTTCGCCTCGTCGTTGTCCTTGAACCGCACGACGGTGTAGATGAGGATGCCCTCCACCAGCAGCGTGATCGGGACCGCGACGAACAGCAGCTCCTGGTTCAGGGAGCTGATGAGGTCGTCCGTCGTCGAGTCCGCGGCCGCTGCGGGCTGGGCGGCCAGCGCCAGCAACGCCACCCCGAAAAGCGTCATGGCGGCAATCCGCTTGTGCTTCATTACAGGCCGGTGCTTAGGAACTCGCGGTTAAATAACTGCTGACTTTTCGTCCGCGCGGCCCCGCCGGCTACCGGTCAGTCGCCGTCCCTCCGGCCGTGGAAAGCGGCGAGCCTAAGTACGCGGAACCGGAAGTTCAGATAGAGAATGGACGGGGACTCGCAGGGGTATCCGAAGCCGATCCACACCGGCGACCGCTTCACCGGACTCGTCGCCGGGACGGCGATGGGGGTCTACCTGCTCATCATCGTCGGGGCGACGACAGCTATCACGGACGCGGCTACAGCGTGCTCGACGTGGCCGGCCTGCGACGGTGCGTGGCTCGTCGATTTCGGGAACACGGACCTCGCGATCGCGTGGGGTCACCGGGTCGCCGCGCTGCTCGTCGGCCTGCTCGTGCTCGCGACCGGCGTCGCCGCATGGCTCGGCGAGCCGCCGCGGCGCGTTCGGGCCGCGCTGACGGTCGCGACGCTCACCTACCCGGTGCAGGTCGGCATCGGCGCGGTCGCTGCCGTCGCCGGCACCACGGCCCTGCTGTCCGCCGTCCACCTCGCGCTCGGGACGCTGATCTTCGGGAGCCTCGTCGTCGGCGTCGCCTGGCTGCTGGAGGACCAGACGGCGACCGAGACGGACCGCGAGCCGGTCGACGTGCCGGACCCCGTCGACGACGAGGCCGCGCCCGAGCCGGAGCGCCCGTCGCTGCCTGACGCGCCGCTCGCCCGCGCGAAGGTGTACGGGAGCGCCTACGTCCGCCTGATGAAGCCCCGGCTGATGTGGCTGCTCTGTCTCGTCGCCGCCGCCGGAATGGCGCTCGCCGCCGGCCCCGCGCTGACGGTCCGAACGGTGACGCTCACCCTGCTCGGCGGCGTCCTCGCCATCGGCGCGAGCGGGACGTTCAACCACGTCCTCGAACGCGACATCGACCGGAAGATGAACCGCACCGCCGACCGCCCCATCGCCACCGACGTGGTGTCGGTCCGGAACGCGCTGGCGTTCGGCGGGCTCCTGACGGGCCTGTCGCTCGTCGCCTTCCTGCAGGTGAACCTGCTCGCCGCGGGGCTCGGGCTGACCGCCATCCTGTTTTACAGCGTCGTGTACACGCTCGTGCTGAAGCCAAACACCGTCCAGAACACCGTCATCGGCGGCGCGGCCGGCGCGCTCCCGGCGATCATCGGCTGGGCGGCCGTCACCGGCTCCGTCGGCGTCCCCGGGCTGGCGCTGGCCGGCGTCATCTTCCTGTGGACGCCGGCGCACTTCTACAACCTCGCGCTGGCGTACAAGGAGGACTACGCCCGCGGCGGCTTCCCGATGATGCCGGTCGTCCGCGGCGAGGCGACGACGCGGAAACACATCGTGTTCTACCTCGCCGCGACGCTGGTCGGCGCGGCGACCCTGTCGGCGGTGAGCGAGCTCGGCCTGCTGTACGCGCTGGCGAGCGTCGTCTTCGGCGCGGTGTTCCTCTGGGCGGTCGTCCGCCTGCACCGCGAGCGAACCGAGGCGGCGGCGATGCGCTCGTTCCACGCCTCGAACGCCTATCTCGGCGTCCTCCTGCTGGCCGTCGTCGTCGACTCGCTCGCGCTCTGATCCCCCGCCATGAACGTCCGTCAGTCGCTCCCGTCGCTCCCGAACGGCCGAACCCTGCTGTACGGAGCGCTCGTTCTCAACACGGAACTCCTGCTCGTGCTGCTCCACCCGGGCATCGCCGGACTCACCGCCCAGGGGTGGCTGCACGTCGCGCTCGCGCTGGTGTGGATCAACGTCGGCGCGTGGGCGGTGCTGCGGACCGACCCCGCGCCCGCGTCGCCCGACCAGCGCCGGACCGCGTTCGTCGTCGCGGCCGGCTACTTCGCCGTCCTGCTGTACGTCGGCGGCCTCGTGACCCTCGGCACCACGTTCGCGTCGGCCGACCTGCCGGCGACCGGTGCCCGGATCGCCTGGCTGATCCCGGGCTGGGGACCGGCCGTCCAGTACGGCGGCGAACTGGTGACCGTCTCGCTCCAGCCGTACAAGCTGGTCGGCTACTTCGCGCTCGCCTATCTCGTGTACGCGACGGTGCTGGACGCCGCCGGCGCGGCCGTCTCGGGCGTGCTCGGCCTGCTCTCCTGTGTCAGCTGTACCTGGCCGGTCCTGACGACGGTGGCGACGAGCGTGCTCGGGGGGTCCTCCGCCCTCGCGGCCGCCGTCCAGAACTGGCCCCAGGAGATATCGACCGTGGTGTTCGTCGTCACCGTCGGGTTATTGTACTGGCGACCGTTCGGCCGGTAGGATGTACTCGCGGGAACACTTCCTCATCGGCGCGGTCGTGTCGACCGCCGGCGTGGCGGCCCTCCGGGACGCGTTTTCGCTCCCCGTCCTGGCGGGGCTGTTCGCCGGCGGCGTCCTGCTGTCGGTGTTCATCGACCTGGACCACTTCCTCGTCGCGCGCCGCCACGCGGGCGACTGGTCACATCTGCGAGCCTGCGTCCGGGACCCCGTGTTCGCCTTCACCGAGCAGGACGAGGTGTTCGAGGGGATCCCGGAACAGCAGATCCAGCTAGAGCGCTTGCTCACCCACGCAGTGGTCGGCGGCGCGCTGACGGCGGCGCTGGCGCTCGTCTCCGTCCCGGTCGCCGTCTTCGCGGCCGTCGTCGTGTACGCCCACGTCGTCGCGGACCTGCTCCGGGACGCCGGGATCGCGTGAGAAAGGTGGCCCGACTGCGGGTCAGTGCCTACCGGAACGGCCGCCACTCGGCGCGGATCACCAGATACAGGCCGACCATCGACGCGACGATGAATCCGAGGCTCAGCTGGGCGACGACGTACGACGCCGTCCCGGGTTCCAGCGCCGGATAGGACAGCGCGAGCAGCGAGAGCAGGATCGCGTTGGCGACGAACAGCGCCTTCCAGAGGGAGGTCATGCGAGTTCGAGCGTGACCTCGTCGGCCTGTACGTCCTCGACGAACGCGCCGTGGCCGCCGACGCTCAGTTCCCCTTCATCCGTCTCGATCACGAAGCTGTTCTCGACGATGAAGGAGTTCGAGAACGGTTCGACCAGCCCCTGCCGCACGTCGACCACCGCACCGGTGGTGGTCACCGGGTCGCCGGTGTCGAGGTCGGTCCCCTCGACTGTGGCGACGACCGTATCGCCCGCGGCGTCGTGCAACACGGTTTGCAACACCGCGGGTCGGTGCAGACGGTACGTCCGCGGCAGCGCGTCGCGCTCGTCGGTGTACACCTCGGTGCCGCGGGGCCAGTAGTTGGCGAAGAAGGAGCCGAACACCGAGCCGACGATCTGCTGCTGGGTCAGCGCGACGGCCTGCTCGTCGCCGTGTCGGGCGGTTATCAGCGCCGCCTCGCCGACGATGCCCGCCTCCGCGTCGACCGTCACCGCGAAGGGGATGTCCCGCTCCCACTCGCGGACCACGCTCGCCATCCCGGCGTAGCGCGTCTGCACGCCGTCCGTCGACGCCCCGTCGACGTTCCCCGCCAGCAGCAGGACCATCACCCCGCGGTCGCGGGCGTCGGCGAGCGCCGGCTCGACCTCCGGGATCACGTCGGCGGGGAGCGCGATGAACGCCTCCTCCTCGGCCTCCGCCAGGGTCGTCCGGATCCGCTTGATGGCGGTCTGGCGCGACTTGATGAGTTCGAACGTCGCCGTCTCCGTCTCCTGGGCGTTGTACCGCTCGGCCAGCCCGGACTCGATCGTCTCCAGCCGATCGACCAGCGACGCGATCGCATCCTCCGGGGGGCGGGCCTCTATCTTCGTCGGGACGACGTGGTCGTGGACGCGGACGAGGCCCCGGTCCGCGAGATTCTCGACGATGTTGTACACGTACCGCTGCGAGACGCCCGAGTCCTCCGCGATCGTGCTCGTCTTTGCCTCGCCCCGTTCGAGGCAGGCGAAGTACGTGTCGACCTCCTTCTCCGAGAGCCCGAACTCCTCGAGGTGGGTCCGGAGCGTCGAATCGTCCATTGTAGCCACTCGTTACCCCTGCACGTTGCCTTCTATAGATGTCGGTTCGGTCCCTTCGACCGGCGGGCTGTCCCAGTAGTCGTGGTCCGGATCGGTGCGGAAGCAGGCCGCACTGTGGCCACGGTCCGTGTCGTCGTCAACGCTCGGGGTCCGTTCCTTGCACACCTCGCGGGCCTCCGGACACCGGGTGTGGAACCGGCAGCCGCTCGGCGGGTTCACCGGGTCCGGAATGTCGATGTTCCGGATCGGCGGTTCGTCGACCTCCCCGCCGGTGTCCAGGTCCGCGGTCGCCCACCGGAGCACCTTCGTGTATGGGTGTTTGGGGTCCTGTAGCACGTCGTCGGCCGGCCCGATCTCGACGAGTTCGCCGAGGTACATGATGCCGACCCGGCCGCCCGCGTTCTCCGCGAGGTAGCGGGCGTTCGAGAGGTTGTGCGAGATGAAGAGGAAGGAGGTGTCGAACTGCGCCTGCAGTTCGAGCATCAGGTCCATGATCTCGACGCGGAGCGACACGTCCAGCGCGCTGACGGCCTCGTCGGCGAGGATGAGGTCCGGGTTCATCAGCAGCGCCCGGACGAGCGCGACGCGCTGTTGCTCGCCGCCCGAGAGCTGGTGTGGGTACCGCTGGGCGTAGTCGCCCGGCGGTTCCATGCCGACCCGTTCGAGCATCCGGAGGATCCGGGCGCGGCGGTCCTCGGTCTCCATGTCCTCCTCCCAGCGCTTCAGCGGCGCTGCGAGGCTGTTCATCACGGTGCGGTTGGGGTTGAGCGACGAGCCGGGGTCCTGGTGGATGATCTGGAGCGAGCGGCGGATCTCCTCGAACGGCACGTCGCCCTCGCCGTCCCGGGCCTCCCAGATGTCCTGCCCGCGGTACTGCACGCTGCCGTCGGTCGGGCGCTCGGCCCCGATGGCGGCCTTCCCGAGCGTCGTCTTACCGCAGCCGCTCTCGCCGACCAGCGCGACCACGTCGTTCTCGGGGATCGACAGCGAGACGCCGTCGACCGCCCTGACGCGGTCCGGGTCGGACCGGAACGACTCGATCAGCCCCTGTTCCTTCTCGAAGTGGACCGCCACGTCGTCGAGCGTGACGACGTCGTTCGCGCGGCTCATTGTATCTGCTCCTCCGTGCGTTCGCTCTCGAACGGGATCGCCTCGGCCGACTCCTCCCAATGGAAGCAGGCCACGGCGTGGTCCTCGGACACCTCCTGGAACGGCTGCACCTCGCCCGCCAGCGCGGGGTCGTCCCGGCGACACTGCTCGTCGGCCAGCGGGCACCGCGAGGCGTACGAACAGCCCGCGGGGATGTTCACCGGGTCGGGCGCGGAGCCCTCGATCGGCTGCATCGTCGACAGCGGCGCGTCGAGGTTCGGCACCGCGCGCAGCAGCGCCCGGGTGTACGGATGGGCCGCGTTGTCGATCACCTCGTCTGCCGGGCCGCGCTCGGCGATCTCGAAGGCGTACAGCACCGCCAGCCGGTCGGCGAGCCCCGCGACGAGCGGCAGGTCGTGGGTGATGAACACGACCGTCAGGTCGTACTTCTCCTGCAGTTCCGACAGCAGGCTCAGGATCGACCGCTGCATCAGCAGGTCGAGCGCCGCCGTCGGCTCGTCCATCACGAGGACGTTCGGTTCGAGGATCAGCGACAGCGCGATGAGCGCGCGCTGGCTCATGCCGCCCGAGAGTTCGTGCGGGTAGGAGTCGAGGACGCGCTCGGGGTCGAGATACAGGTCCGAGAGCAGTTCGCGTGCCCGATCCATCCCGGCCTCGCGGTCGGCGTCGTGGGCGTCCAGGGTCTCCTCGAAGTGCCCTCGGATCGTCATCGTCGGGTTGAACGAGGAGAGCGCCCCCTGGAACACCATCGATATCTCCTCCCAGCGGAGCCGCTTTAGCTCCGACTTCGAGAGGTTCAGTACGTCGACCGGGTCGCCGTCCTCCGGGTGGTAGATGATCTCGCCGCTCAGTTCGCCGGGCTCCTCGACGGCGTCCAACATCGCGGAGGCGAGCATCGACTTGCCGCTCCCGCTCTCCCCGACGACGCCGAGGATCTCCTCGCGGCGGACGTCCAGGCTCACGTCGTTCAGGACGCGGGACTCGCCCCGGTCCATGTCGAACGTGACCCGTGCGTCCCGCAGTTCGAGGATGACGTCCTCGTCGCTTCGCGTGTCGTGTGTGAGTGCCATCAGTTGATCACCCCAGTGGGTTGCGTCTCGTCGCCGTCGCCCTCGTCGCCGTCAGCGTCGCTGACGGTCTTCGTGTGTCGTGCGCGAACGCGTGGATTGAACAGCCGGTCGGCCGCCTGCGCGAACAGCGTCAGCGCCAGCCCGAGGATGATCACCGCGAGCATCGGCATCAGCAGCCAGTGGAAGGCCGCTGGCGAGGCCGCCGCCCCGGCGTTGTAGTGGGCCTTGTTCATCATCACGCCCCAGTTGACGCTGTTGTACGGCAGGATACCGAGGAAGTACAGCGCGACGGAGCCGAAGATGACCCGCCGGGCGTTCTGCACGAAGTTCATCGTGATGTACGGCATCAGGTTCGGGACGATGTCCTGGCTCACGATCCTGGGCGTCGAGATGCCCATGAGCCGGGAGGCTTCGACGTACTCCAGGTCGCGCAGGGTCAGTACCTGCGACCGGAGCGACCGCGCGAGGCCGGCCCAGGCGTTGACCGACAGCAGAACCCCGATGATGTACGGGTCACCCTGCAGGTCCAGCACCCCCGCCAGCACGATAACCAGCGGGAGCCCCGGGATCGTGAGCATGATGTCGGTAAACGTCATCAGCAGGCTGTCCGTCCGACCACCCTTGTAGCCCGCGAGGGTACCGACGACCGTGGCCACGCCGACAGTGAACACCGCGCCGGCGGTGATCATCTTCAGCATGAACGGCGTCGCGTGGACGATCTGCGACATGATGTCCTGCCCGAGCGACGTGGTGCCGAGCGGATGTTCCATCGTCCGGAACGCGCCGGTCAGCCTGGGACCCTGGTTCGTCGAGGGTTCGGTCACGACCATGACGCCGACCGTGCCCATCAGCACGTAGCCGGCCAGGATGACGACGGAGATACGCGCCCGCCAGTCGCTCCAGACGATACGCGCCGGAGCGAGCACCATCGCATCGAGCGCCTCCCGGTAGCGCTCGCGACTGGTGAGTTCCGACTCGGCGACGGTCTCGAAGTCGGAGACGCCGCCGTCGGTCCGCGGCTCGTCAGTAGGACTCACGCGAGGCACCTCCTTTGGCGCGCGGGTCGATCCAGCCGTAGGTCAGGTCCGCGATAACGACCCCGAGAAGCACGGCGACCGTGATGATGATGAACGTCCCCATCATCATCGGGTAGTCGCGCTGGCCGATCGCGTTGATCAGATACCAGCCGACGCCGGGGTATCTGAATATCTGTTCCAGGATGATCGCGCCGCCGAACACGCCGCCGATCGCGATCATCAGGTTGGTGTACATCGGTAAGATCGCGTTCCGGCCGACGTACCGAATGGCGATCCGGGACTCCGAGAGGCCGCGAAGCCGGGCGACCCGGAGGTAGTCCTCGCCGAGTACCCGGATGCTGTTGCCCCGCATGTTGAGCGCCCAGCCGCCGAATCCGGTGACGACGAGCGACGCGATCGGGAGCGCGGCGTGGTGCAGGACGCTGAGCACGAACCCCGGATACAGCCCGGGTTCCAGTTTCGACGCGTGGTGGCCGCCGGTCGGGAACAGGCCCGTCCGGTAGGCCAGGAAGGTGAGCAACAGTAGCGCCACCACGTAGTACGGCGTCGAGTTCAGCACCAGCGAGAGGCCGGTCGACCCGAGGTCGAACCGGCTCCCCTCGCGGTAGGCCATGAACGCGCCGAGCACGACGCCGATCGTGAACATCAGGAACAGGGAGGTGGCGAGCAGGAACACCGTCCACGGGATCGCCTGCGCGAGCACGTCCGCCACGTCGCCGTGACGGACGGACTCGCCGAGGTCCCCCTGCAGTACCGAGGCCATGTAATCGATGTACTGCTGGTGGATCGGCTCGTTCACGTCGTACTGTGCTTCGATGCGGCGGTTCAGCTCCTCGGCGGACATCCGGGTGCCGCCCTGCTGGCGCATCTGTGCCCGCAGGTAGTCGGCCGGCCCACCCGGAAGCATCTGGATCAGGCCGAACGACAGCGTGACGACCGCGTACAGGGTAAACACCGCCTGTGCGAGTCGTTTGAAAACGTAGTTCATAGCTGTGAGAGCGGTCGGAGCCGGCCCCTAGATCTGGCTCTGCTGTGAGAGTTCAGCGAGCATGTCGGCGGGGTTCCACGTCTGTGCCTCGCCCTCGGGGTCGCTCAGCGGCGGTGCCTCCCACTCCGAGGGGACCTGCCACTGGTTGGTCGCCGCGTTGCTCCGGTAGATGCGGTCGAAGTGGAAGTACGGGTAGGAGTGGTTGTAGTTCGCCCAGCCGTCGAGCGCCAGCACGAAGTCGCTGTTTGCCAGGTCGGTCCCCCAGTACGTGCCGTTGTCCTTCGTGATGAGCTGGGTCTCGAAGCCGAACTCGTCGAGGTGGTCGACGAGCGTCTCGGCCCCGGCCACCCAGTCGGAGAAGCCGGCGGGACATTTCAGCGGGATCTCAAGCGGCTCGCCGTCCGGCGTCATCCAGGTGCCGTCCTCCTTGCTGTAGCCTTCCTCCTCCAGGAGCGCGGCGGCAGCGTCGTGGTCGGTCTCGTACTTGTTGAACTCGCCGGCGACGCCATCCAGCCAGATGTCCTCGACCTGACCGCTGAAGTTGCCGGTCAGACCACAGGGGATGCTAACGCCGACCTTCGAGTTGGTCCCAGCGCCGGAGTTCGTGGCGACGCTCTCGCGCTCGATGACGTGGGCGATGGCCTTCCGCACGTTGACCTTGCTGACGTGGTCGTGCCCGTGGTTGAAGAGCAGGCCCATCCCCCAGTGGCGCGGGATGAGGCCGACCTTGACGTGGTCCGGCAGCTGGTTCAGCCGGTTGCTCGGCATGAACAGCGTCGCCGAGCCGTCGGTGTCGCCGTTGATGAGCGCGCTCCAGCGGCCGTTGTTGTTGGGCTGGAACAGGTACTCCGACTCGGGGAAGTTGATGTTGCCCGCGTCGGGGTGGTCCTCGAACTTCGTCAGCAGGGTGCGGCTGGAGTCGGCGTCCTCGAACTGGAACGGGCCACAGCCGACCGGCTCGCTCACGCTGGCTGAGGAGAGGTTCCCCGTGACATCGGTGATCTCGTCGACGCTCCCGGCGCTCTCGAACTCCTCGACGTAGCTGCCGTACTCGCTCTCCTTGCCGACGAGGCGCTTGGGCTGGAGATAGGAGAGGACGATCTGGTTGTTGACCTGCTGTGCGAACTGGATCTCGACCGTCGAGTCGTCCGGCGCGGAGATCCCGTCGGCGATCGCTGACACGTCGTCGGGGCCGAACTCGCCGTCGTCGTCGTTGCCGTTGACGTAGGTGGCGAGCGCGCCGCCGGTGTACATGTCCAGTTTCAGCTGGGTGACCACGTCGGTCGCCGTGACCGCGTCGCCGTCGTGCCAGGTGAGGCCGTCGCGAACGGTCAGCGTGAGCGACTGGTCGCCGAACTCCCAGTCGGAGATGGCGTACCCCGAGAACTCAGCGTTCGCGAGGTTGTACTTCATGAAGCGGTCGAACAGCATCCGCCGCGGCTCGGCGTAGTTGCGGCCGTTCCACGGGTTGTACTGCGAGTCCGACGGGACCGCCCACTGCGCGACGGTCAGCCGGTCGTCGTCGCCTGTTGCCTGCCACTTGCCCTCGCGGGGCAGCCACTCGGTCGGCCAGTACACCTGGATGTCCTCGGAGTCGGTCGGCGGCACGTCCCAGTCGTCGGTCGTGAGGAACGTCTGTGCCAGCTTCTCCTGGATCGGCAGCACCGGCAGCGTCTGGTTCGTGAGCCAGGCCAGCTCCTGCACGACGTTCTGAGCCTCCTGGCTCTCCACGGAGGTCTGGCTGCCGCCGATGTCCGGCGTCGTCCGTTCCGTGTTGTCGGACGCCTCCTGGCCACCGCAGCCGGCAAGCCCCGCGATGCCGGCCGCGCCGAGCCCCTGCAGGACGCGCCGTCTGTTCGTCGAACTGTCAGTCCCGTCTCCCTTGTTCGGGGTTGACATACCCAACGGATCTTCATGACCTAACTTAAAAATTCTGGTTGAAATAGTACTACGAGGATTTTCTACTGCCAAAATCGATGGCTCTGAGGTTTCTATTGCGCGTACTGTATCTCCGATATTTGCGAACGTTCGACCCTGATCGACCAGAATACCTACCCGAACGTACCGGAAATATGTCTATCGTTGATCGGGTATACGTGTACCGAGCCGGGGCCCCCCACGGCGACCGCACGGTCCGCGCCGCGGCGGCGATCGAACCGCTTACCTCCGGGCCGTCATTGCTCCCGATATGGACGTGCTCGTCGCCGACGGCCTGGAGAAGCGGTACGGCGAGACCGTCGCTCTGGACGGCGTCTCGCTGTCGGTCGCGGAGGGGGAAGTGTTCGCGCTCGTCGGGCCGAACGGCGCGGGGAAGACCACCCTCGTCCGGGCGCTGACCGGGACGACGGAGCCGACCGGCGGGGAGGCGAGAGTGCTCGGCGAGCGCCCCGCGGCGGTCAACAGGTCGCGTCTGGGTGTGTTGCCCCAGTCCTTCTCCCCGCCGGCCCGCCTCTCGGCCCGGGAACTGGTCGCGTACTACGCCGGCCTATACGACGACGCCCGCGACCCCGACGACGTGCTCGCGACGGTCGGCGTCGCTGACTCGGCGGACGTGCGCTACGAGAACCTCTCGGGCGGCCAGCAGCGGCGGACCTGCCTCGGCATCGCGCTCGTCAACGACCCCGACGCCCTCTTTCTCGACGAGCCGACGACCGGGATCGACCCGGCCGGCCGGCGGACGGTCCAGTCGCGGATCGCCGACCTCGCGGCGGGCGGCGCGACCGTCTTCCTCACGACGCACGACATGGCGGAGGCCGAGCGCGTCGCGGACCGCGTCGGCTTCCTCGCGGACGGCGACCTCGTCGCGGTCGGCACGCCCGACGACCTCGTGGCCGAACACGGCGGCGAGCGCCGGCTGGTCGTGCGGACCGACGCCGACCCGGACGCGGTGGACCTCGACGCACCGACGACGGCACGCGACGGCGAACTGGTCGTCCACGGCGTCGAAGCGGAGGCGATCGGCGGCGTCGTCGACGCGCTTTCGGCCGCCGGCGTGGACTACGGCGAACTGACGTGGACCCAGCCGGACCTGGAAGACGTGTACCTCGAACTGACCGGCGACCGCGAGGCCGTGCGCCCGCCGGCTAGCCCCGTCGCGGGAGGTGATGCTCGATGAGCCGGGTCGCCCGTGTGCGAGCCGAGGCGGGTGCCGCGTGGCGGTCGTTCGTCCGGCGGCGGACGGCGGTGTTTTTCACCTTCTTCTTCCCGGTGATCCTGATCCTGATCTTCGGCGCGCTGGTGCGGACCGACCCGACCGGGACTGGGCTGTTCACCGAGCCGCCGGGCTACTACGTGCCGGGCTACCTCGCGGTCGTCGTCCTGTTCACGCCGCTGTCGCGGGTCGGCAGCACGGTCGCCCGGCACCGCGAGGGGAACCGGTTCGAGAAGCTCGCCACGACGCCGCTGACGCGGGCGGAGTGGCTGGCGGCCCACACGGCCGTCAACGTCGCGATCATCGGCGCGGCGAGCCTGCTCCTGCTCGGGATCATCGTCGCCGTCACCGACGCGGCGGTCACGCCGTCGCCGTGGCTCGTCCCGCTGGTCGCGCTCGGCGTGACGCTGTTCTGCGGGATCGGCGCGGCGCTCGGCCGGGTCGCCGACTCGCAGGACGGCGTGATCGCCGCGAGCAACACCATCGCCCTGCCGATGCTGTTCCTCGCGGAGACGTTCGTCACCGACGACCTGCTGCCCGAATTCGTCCTGCCGCTGGTCGACCTCCTGCCGCTGACGTACTTCTCACGAGGCGTCCGGGCCGTGACGTACGCCGGAACCTCGCCGGTCGTGGACGTGGCGGTGCTTGCGGCGCTCGCCGTCGTCGCCTTCGCCGTCGGCGCGGCCGCGATCCCCCGAACCGACTGACCGACCTGGGCCGGGTTACTGGGACCGGCCTGTCAGCCCGACGACGTTCCGGTCGCGGTCGAACCGGACGACCCCGATAGCCGCGAGCTTCGGGACGTGAACGTGGTACAGTTCGACCTCGACCCGGCGGACGTGGTCGGGTACGCTCGCGTCGCTCTCCGCGTCGCGCTCGGCGACTTCGGCCGCGAGGTCGGCGAGCGCCAGCGACCCGTCACACGAATCGAGCGCGTCGATCGCGAACCGGCGGTACCGGTGCGAGAGCGCGTCGAACAGCGCGTCGCGGTCCTCGGTGGCCGAGCCGTCTTCGGACCGCTGCAGGTCGCGTACGACTGCCGTCGTGTGCCTGGGGTCTCCAGCTTCTTGCATGAGAACTATTCCTCCGTGGTTCGTGACACCTGATAGTTCGACGTTCGTTTCGCCTTCGCGTCGAAAGACAGTTCGATCGATATTAACGTTAGTTGTTAACACGGTTCGAAAACCAGTGAATACCACCGGTTCTAGCGGTGAAACTAACCTGCCGACCGGTCCGACAGGGGACGAACGGCAGCGCCGTCCCTCAGGAACTTCCGTTAGAGTCAAACTATCGGCCGTCGAACCATGAGGCATGAGCCAGACCCAGCGGTCCATCCGATGTCTCGTCGCCAAGGTCGGGCTGGACGGACACGACCGCGGCGCACACGTCATCGCACGGGCGTTCAGGGACGCCGGCTTCGAGGTGATCTACTCGGGACTGCACAAGGCTCCTGACGAGATCGTACAGGCCGCCGTGCAGGAAGACGTCGACGTGCTCGGCATCTCGATCCTGTCGGGCGCACACAACACGCTGGTCCCGAAGGTGATAGACGGGCTGAAGGAGTACGACGCGTTCGAGGACACGCTGGTGCTCGTCGGCGGCGTGATCCCCGACGAGGACGAGGACCACCTGAAGGAGCTCGGGGTCGCCGAGGTGTTCGGCCCCGGCACCAAGATGGAGGAGACCATCGAGTTCGTCCGCGAGAACGCCCGCGAGCGATGAGCGCGGACGTTGCGTCGCTCGTCGACGGGCTACTGGCGGGCAAACAGCGCGCGCTCGCCCGGACGATCACGACCATCGAGAACCGCGAGCCGGGGTACCGCGAACTCGTCTCCGCGCTGTACGAGCACACCGGCGACGCCGAGGTGATCGGCGTCACCGGCAGCCCCGGCGCGGGCAAGTCGACGCTGGTCGACAAACTGACCGAGACCTACCGGGAGCGTGGCGACACCGTCGGCGTCATCGCGGTCGACCCGTCGTCGCCGTACACCGGCGGGGCCGTGCTGGGCGACCGCATCCGCATGGCCTCGAACGTCGGCGACATGGACGTGTTCTTCCGGTCGATGAGCGCCCGGGGAAACCTCGGGGGCATCTCCACCGCCACCGCGGACGCGGTGAAGGCGCTCGACGCGTTCGGCAAGGACCGGATCATCGTCGAGACGGTCGGGGCCGGACAGAACGAGATCGACATCGTCCGCACCGCCGACACCGTCGCCGTGCTCGTCCCGCCGGGCAGCGGCGACGAGGTCCAGACGCTGAAGGCCGGCATCCTGGAGATCGGCGACGTGTTCGTCGTCAACAAGGCAGACATGGACGGCGCGGACCGCACCGTACAGGAGCTGAAGGAGATGATCCAGCTCGCCGGCGACGCCGGCCCGGCCGCGGTCGGCCACCACGGTCCCGACGAGCACGCCCTCGGCGACGGCGGTGGCGGGGCGGCCGAAGCGAAGGCAGCCGACCAGGGGGAGGCTGACGACTGGACGCCCACCGTCGTCGAAACGGTCGCCACGAGCGGCGAGGGGGTCGACGAGCTGATCGACGCGCTCGCGGCCCACCGCAGCCACATGGTCGAGAGCGGCCGGCTGGACGAGAAAGCCCGCAGCCGAATCGCCGAGGAGATCCGGCTGCTCCTCCGGGAGGACGCGAGCCGGCTTGTCGAGCGCGAACTCGACCGACGCGGCGGGGTCGAGTCGCTCGTCGCGGCCGTCCGCGCGGGCGAGACGGACCCGTACGCCATCGCCGACGACGTGATCGAGCCGTTCGAGGCGTATCTGGACGACCGCGACGGGTCGGCTTAAGTTACTGGCCGCCGTAGTCCGGCGTATGAAACTTCGGAAGGCCGCGGCCGCCGCGGTGGGCGGCCTCGGCGCGACGGCGCTGGCGAACAGGGCGCTCGCGCGGCGTGCCGAGCCGCTCGACCCGCCGCTCCCCGGCGACGAGGGAACCTACCGCTGGCGGGGGCTAGACGTCGCCTACACGGAGGCGGGCGACCCCGAGGACCCCGACCTGCTGCTCCTCCACGGCGTCAACGCCGCCGGCACGAGCATGGAGTTCGCGCCGGTGTTCGAACGGCTCGCGGAGTCGTACCACGTCATCGCGCCGGATCTGCCCGGCTTCGGGCGGTCGGACCGGCCGCCGCTGCTGTACTCGGCGTCGCTGTACGAGTCGTTCGTGACCGATTTCGCGCGGGACCTGACCGACGACGCGGTCTGCGTCGCCTCGTCGCTGACGGGGTCGTACGCCGTCGCGGCCGCCGAGACGGTCGGCTTCGAGCGGCTCGTGCTGATCTGCCCGTCCGACTCGTCGATGCCCGGCCGCCGGGTGTGGCTGCGGACCCTCCTGCGGTCGCCGCTGGTCGGCACCGCGCTGTTCAACCTGATCGCCAGCCGGCCCTCCATCCAGTACTTCAGCGCCGACCACGGCTACTACGACACCGACAACCGGGACCCCGAGAAGGCCGACTACCAGTGGCAGAGCGCCCACCAGCCCGGTGCGCGGTACGCCCCGGCCTCCTTCATCAGCGGCTTCCTCGACCCCGACCTGGACCTCGACGAAGCGATCGCCGACCTCGACGTTCCGGTCACGCTCGTCTGGGGCCGCGAGAGCGACATCACGCCGCTGTCCGACGGCCGCGCCCTCGCCGACGAGGCGGACGCGCGGCTGGTCGTCGTCGACTACGCCCGCCTGCTCCCCCACGCCGAACACCCCGACGAGTTCGTCGACGCCGTCGCGCCCGACCTACCGCGGGTCGAGGGCGAGTAGCCGCCGCCCCGTCGTCTCCGACGCCCCGACCGCGAGTTCGACGGCCAGCCCCCGCTCCACGTCGTCGGGGGCGACGCCGCGGAGCAGGCCGGTCACCCGGACCGGCCCGAAGCGCGTGATCGCAGTGACGTACGGGGCGTCGTCGGCGAACGACGGTGCCGCGACGTGGGCGACGGTGTACGTCTCCACCTCGCCGGCCCCGGGCAGCGACTCCTCCGAGAGGTCGGCGCTCCCGCAGTCGGGACACACCGTCCGCGGCGGGAGCCAGCCGTGGCCCTCCGGGCACGCCAGGTAGTAGGGCTCCCCGGTCTCGACCGCGTCGAGGAAGTCGTCGTAGCCCGCGTCCCGCGCGCCGGTCGGATTGTCGGTCATGCTGCGACCTCCAAAATGTGGACGATACAGCTCGCGACCGTCCCGCCGGCGTTGTGCGCGACGCCGACCTCGGCGTCCGCGACGGCGTCGCTGTTGACGTGGTCGCCGCGGAGCAGCTGGGTCGCCTCGGCGACCTGCGAGACGCCCGTCGCGCCGACGGGGTGGCCCTTCGCCTTCAGCCCGCCGGAGAGGTTGACCGGCAGGTCGCCGTCGCGGGTCGTCTCGCCGCGCCGGGCCGCACCGATCGCCTCGCCCACCTCGTAGAGGTCGAGCGACTCCAGGGCCAGCGCCTCGGCGATGGTGAAGCAGTCGTGGACCTCCGCGAAGTCGACGTCGTCCGGCCCGACGCCGGCGTCGTCGTACGCCGCCGCGGCCGCCTCGTCGGCGGCGGGCGTCCGTGCGAGATGTTCGCGGTCCTGCAGCGCCATCCCGTCGCCGCCCTGTCCCGAGCCGGTGACTGCGACCGGCGCGTCCACGCCGTGCTCGGCGGCGTACTCCTCGCTGACCAGCACCAGCGCGCTCGCGCCGTCGCTGATCGGGCAGGAGTCGTACAGGCCGAGCGGCTCGGCGACCGGCGGCGCGTCGAGCACGTCGTCGACCGTGATCGACCGCTGGTACTGCGCGAGCTCGTTGTCGAGCGCGTGCTCGTGGTTCTTCACCGCGATAGCGGCCAGGTCCTCGCGGTCGCCGCCGTACGCCGCGAAGTACGCCTGCGCCATCAGCGCGTACGCCCCCGGGAACGTCATCCCGGCCCGGACCTCCCACAGCTCGTCGGCGGCGATGGCCAGCGCCTCCGTCGCGCCGGCCGTCCCGAGGTTGGTCATCCGCTCGGCCCCGCCGACGAGGACCACGTCCTCCTCGCCGTGTCGCACGTCCCGGACCGCCGAGCGGAGCGCAGCAGCGGAGGACGCGCAGGCGCTCTCGTACCGGGTCGCCGGGGCGCGGACGCCCGCGGTCTCCGCCATCAGCGGTCCCTGGTGGCCCTGCCGCTCGGAGAGTTCGCCCATGAAGTTGCCGTACCGGAGCGACTCGACGTCGTCGCGGGGGACGCCCGCGTCCCCGAACGCCCTGTCGGCCGCAGTCCCGAACAGCTCCCGGCCCGTTCGCTCCGGCGACTCCCCGAACTCGGTCAGCCCGACGCCGGCCACGCGTACGCCTGTCATACCACGAGGTAGGCGACCGACGGGCTAAAGGGATCGGGCCGCGGGCGGTTCCGTTGGGTTTCTATACGGTCCGTCCCTAGGCGAGGACATGGACGAGGAGCCGGGTCTCAGCGACCAGTATCGGATGTCCAGCCCGTGGCCGGTGCTCATCGCCTTCGGCCTCGCCATCGCGGAGGTCGGGATCGTCTGGCCGCTGGTTCCGCTCGCGGTCGGCGGCCTGCTCATGTTCGTCGGGAGCGTCGTCGGCATCCTCCGGGAGGCGGGCTACGTCGAGAGCCCGTGGCCGCTCCTGTCCGGGTTCGCGGTCGCGCTCGTCGCCATCGGCGTCGGGCTGTTCCTGTACAGCGGCGGCGCGATCGCCGTCAACAGCGTGACGGAGAGCATGCGCACGCCGGGGAGCATCGGCCTGCGCGGCCTCGCGATCGCCGTGGCCGGCGTGCTGGCGCTCGCCGGTGCCGTCCTCGGCAAGTACTGGACGACGGCGAACGCCGAACCGCGGGTGTAACGCCGACCGACCCGCCCCGGACCGGGGGCGAACCGACAACCTATTTCCGTCCGGCCACGAACTAGCCGCCAACATGTCAGAGAAGGTTTTCGACCGGGAGACCCTGCTCGACCTCACGGTGAACGTGATCCCCCTCGGGATCATGCTGTTTTTCATCGGGGCGTTCACCTTCGCGAACCCCTTCGGCTGGGACGTGGTCTACTCGACGCTGCAGTTCGCCATCGTCGGGTCGATGATGGTGTTGCTCACGCTGCTGACGTACTGGTCCGGCAAGCTCATCTCCGAGGACGAGATGGCCCGCGAGGACGCGGCCGAGGACGCGAACGCGGAGTGAGCGACCGGCCGGGACCGACCGGCGATCCCGCCCGAACACGTACGGGGCAAACGCCGTTTAGGAAGGGTGTGAATCGCCCACCGAAAGTCGACCCGAACCTTTCTTTATCCTGCAATCCCGAGCAACGCCTATGGCAATCGAAGGGCAGTTAGCGCTGACGGTGCTGATGGGGGCCTTGCTTCTGGGGGTCGCCGTCTGGATCACGCGCCTCGAGAACTGGCGCTCGTACACGCCGCTCGCGGGCGGCGGTGCCGTCGGCGAGGAGACGGGATACGGACATCACGAGAAACCCGGCGGGCTCATCCGCTGGCTTACGACGGTCGACCACAAGGACATCGGCATCCTGTACGGAACGTACGCGCTGATCGCGTTCGTCTGGGGCGGGCTCGCCGCCGTCCTCATGCGGGCCGAACTGTCGACGGAGAGCATCGCCCTGTTGGGCAACACGCAGGTGTACAACGCCCTGCTGACGAGCCACGGGATCACGATGCTGTTCCTGTTCGGGACGCCGATCATCGCGGCCTTCGCGAACTACCTCGTGCCGCTGCTCATCGACGCGGACGACATGGCGTTCCCGCGGATCAACGCCATCGCGTTCTGGCTGCTCCCGCCCGGCGCACTGCTCATCTGGGGCGGCTTCTTCATCGCGCCGTTCACCGACGCGGTGTCGAACGCCGCCGCGACCTCCTGGACGATGTATCCGCCGCTGTCGGTCGAGCAGACCAACCCCACCGTCGACCTGATGCTGCTCGGTCTCCACCTGACGGGCGTCTCGGCGACGATGGGCGCGATCAACTTCATCGCGACCATCTTCACCGAGCGCGGCGAGGAGGTCGGCTGGTCGAACCTCGACATCTTCTCGTGGACGATCCTCACCCAGTCCGGCCTCATCCTCTTCGCGTTCCCCCTCCTGGGCAGCGCCATCGTGATGCTCCTGCTCGACCGGAACTTCGACACGATGTTCTTCGCCGTGGAAGGTGGTGGGACGATCCTCTGGCAACACCTGTTCTGGTTCTTCGGCCATCCGGAGGTGTACATCCTCGTCCTCCCGCCGATGGGCATCGTCAGCTACGTCCTCCCGCGCTTCGCGGGCCGGAAGCTGTTCGGCTTCAAGTTCGTCGTCTACTCCACGCTCGCCATCGGGGTGCTCTCCTTCGGCGTCTGGGCGCACCACATGTTCACGACGGGCATCGACCCGCGGCTGCGGGCTAGCTTCATGGCGGTGTCGCTGGCCATCGCCATCCCGAGCGCGGTCAAGACGTTCAACTGGATCACGACGATGTGGAACGGCAGCATCAAGCTGACCACGCCGATGCTGTTCTGTATCGGCTTCATCTCGAACTTCATCATCGGCGGCGTCACCGGGGTGTTCCTCGCGGCCATCCCGGTCGACCTGGTGCTCCACGACACGTACTACGTCGTCGGGCACTTCCACTACATCGTGATGGGTGCCATCTCCTTCGCCGGCTTCGCCGGCCTCTACTACTGGTACCCGATGTACACCGGCCGGATGTACCAGCGCACGCTCGGCAAGTGGCACTTCTGGCTCTCGATGATCGGCACCAACCTGACGTTCTTCGCCATGATCCTGCTGGGCTACGCCGGCTTCACGCGCCGGTACGCCACCTACTCCGGGATCACGGTCGGCCCCATCGAGATGATCACCATCCTGCACCAGCTCGCCACCGTCGGCGCGTTCATCCTGCTCATCGGGCAGATCATCTTCGTCTGGAACATGGTGAGCTCGTGGATCGACGGGCCGAAAGTCGAGGACGGTGACCCGTGGAACCTCAAGGAGAGCGGCGTCCACACCCGCGAGTGGACCTGGTTCGACCGCCAGCTCGACACCGCCCTCACGGACGGCGGCGACGAGGAGGAGGCGCTGCCGGACGGCGGGACGGAGTCGGTCGACGACGGCCGTACCGCGGACGACGAGACGTAGGCGGTCAGTTCGACGGCGCTTTTCGTTCGGTCGATACGACGTCGCGGGACGGCTTCCGTCCTCACCCCATCACGAGGACGATGCCCATCACGAACATCAACACGACGATACCCCCGAGGACGAGCCCCAGCAGTTCCTTCTCGCTCATACTCGCGGTAGGACCGGAGAGCGCAAAAGCCTAACCGTTCCCGCCCCTAGCCGGGACCATGTCGACGCTGCTGGATGAGCGGATCGGCGGAAAGCGGATGGTGATCGGCATCTACACCGCCATCGTCGCGCTCGCCGCCGTCTTCGGCGCGATGGTTGGGCTGGTGCTGCCGGCAAAGGCAAACGCCCCCGAGACCGCCGGGTTCGGTCCGTTCGTCTTCGAGATCAACCCGCTGAACTTCGCGCTGTACGGGGCGATAAACATCGCGCTCGTCCTCGGCGCGCTCATCCTCCTGATGTCGGCCGTCTCGAACCGGTATCCCGACGCCTAACCCTGCCCGACCATCCCGTCCTCGTCGTCCCACTCCGACTCCCGGAGTTCGTACTTCTGGACCTTTCCGGTCGCGGTCGTCGGGAGTTCCTCGACGAACTCGAACCGGCGGACGACCTTGTACCCCGCGAGCCGTGACTCGCAGAACTCCCTGAGTTCGTCCGGCGAGACCGGCGGGTCGTCGGGGTCGTCGTTCGACGGGACGACGAACGCCTTGGGCGTCTCGCCCCACTGCTCGCTGGGGGCGGGGATGACCGCGACCTGCTGCACCGCGTCGTGGTCGTAGAGGGTGTCCTCGAGTTCGATGCTGGAGATGTTCTCCCCGCCCGAGATGATGATGTCCTTCTTCCGGTCCTTGATGGCCACCATGCCGTTGTCGTCGACGGTCGCCAGGTCGCCGGTGTGGTAGTACCCCTCGATCCGGTCCGTGAACGCTTCCTCGGTCGCCTCGGGCTTGTTCCAGTAGCGGTCCATCACCTGATTGCCACGCACGACGACCTCGCCGATGGTCGCGTCGTCCCGGGGAACGTCATCGCCGTCCTCGTCGACGACGCGGACATCCGTGCCGAGATAGCCCAGCCCCTGCCGCTTTTTCACCTTGAACCGGGCGTCGCTGTCCGCGTCGAACAGCCGGCGGGCGTCGGAGGTGGTGATGAGCGGCCCGGTCTCGGTCGCGCCGTAGACGTGTTTCAGCCGCCAGCCGAACTCGTCCTCGACCGTGCGGATGGTCGCCTCCGGCGGGGCGCTGCCGGCGGTCGCGATCCGGACGTCGCAGTCGCCGGTGGTCGCGACGTCGCCGTCCCGCTGGTCGTAGTAGTCACAGAGCATGTTCAGCACGGTCGGCGCGCCACAGAGGTAGGACACGTCCTCGGCGACGACGGTGTCGAATATCTCCCCGGCGTCGACGCCGCGGGTGCAGACGTGCGTCGCACCCATCCCGGTGACGGCGTAGATGTGTCCCCAGCCGTTGACGTGGAACATCGGCAGGGTCCAGAGGTAGACGTCGTCGTCCCTGAGCTCCTGATGGACGCTCACGAGGTAGGCGTGCAGCGTCTCGGTCCGGTGGGTCCGGACGACGCCTTTCGGATCACCGGTCGTCCCGGAGGTGTAGTTGATGGTGATGTCGTCGTCCTCGCTCATCGCCGGGCGGTCGTAGTCGGTGCCGGCCGACTCGACCACGTCGTCGAACGCCGCCCAGTCGCCGTCGACGGCGTCCGCGTCGTTGGTGACGAACGTCTCCGTGGGTACGTCGTCCCGGACGGCCTCGATCCGGTCGGCGTACTCGTGGTCGGCGTAGACGACGTCGACGCCCGCGTCCGTGAGGATGTACTCGAAGTCGTCCGGCACCAGCCGGTAGTTCAGCGGCGTGTGGACCGCACCGACCTGCATGCTCCCGAAGGCGGCTTCGAGGTGGTAGTGCGTGTTCGGGTCCAGCACCGCCACGCGGTCGCCCTTCTCGACGCCCCGGTCCTGCAGGAAGGCGGCGAACCCGTCGGCTCGCTCGCCCAGTTCGTCGTAGCTGTACCGCTCCCCGGTCGTCGCGACGACGGCGTCCTGTTCCCCGTAGTGGCGGCGCGCGCGGTCGAGGAAGTCCGTAACCAGCAGTGGCTTTTCCATGGCGGTTCGCACGACGGGCGAAACCATAATAGAAGTTATTGACGTTCCCGGGGACTGGGAACTCGGGTGACACGCCACCCGCACCCCGTGGGACCGGCGCGCCGCGACTCCCGGCGTCCTGAGCGCGTGGGAGTAGCTGTCCCGTCAGGCCATTCCGACGGTCTCCCGGTAGGAGCCGTGGCGGGCCTCGAACACGTCCATGATCTCCCCCATCGTCGCGTACGCCTTCACCGCCCGGACCATCGGCGGCATCACGTTCTCGCCGGCGGCGATGGCGTCGTCGATGGCGGCGAGCGCGGCCTCAACGGCCTCGTCGTCGCGCTCCGCCTTCACGTCGGCGAGGCGCTCGCGCTGGCGCTCCTGAACCTCCTCGTCGACCTTGAGGATGTCGGGGCGGGTGTCCTCCTCGATCTCGTACTCGTTGACGCCGACGACGGTCTCCTCGCCGGCCTCGACGCGCTCCTGGTACTCGTAGGAGGCGTCCTGGATCTCCCGGTGGAAGTAGCCCGAGGAGATCCCCTCCAGCACGCCGTCGCGGACGGAGCCGTCGCCCATCTCCCTGATCTCCTCGATGTACGCCATCGCCTCCTCCTCCACGTCGTCGGTGAGGCTCTCGACGGCGAAGCTCCCGCCCAGGGGGTCGACGATGTCGGCCGCGCCGCTCTCCTCGGCGATGATCTGCTGGGTGCGCAGGGCGACGCGGACGGCCTCCTCGCTGGGGAGGGCGAGCGCCTCGTCGAAGCTGTTGGTGTGGAGGCTCTGGGTCCCGCCGAGCACGCCGGCCAGCGCCTGAATGGTGACGCGGACGACGTTGTTCAGCGGCTGCTGGGCCGTCAGCGACTGGCCGGCGGTCTGGGTGTGGAACTTGAGCTGTCGGGAGGCGTCGGCCTCCGCGCCGTACCACTCCTTCATGACGCGGGCGTAGATGCGCCGGGCGGCGCGGAACTTCGCCACCTCCTCGAAGAGGGAGTTGTGCGAGTTGAAGAAGAAGGACAGCTGTGGGGCGAATTCGTCGACGTCCAGCCCGCGGTCCAGACAGTCCTCGACGTACGCGAAGCCGTCGGCGAGGGTAAAGGCGAGTTCCTGGACGGCGGTCGACCCGGCCTCGCGGATGTGGTAGCCCGAGACGGAGATCGGCTTGAACTTCGGCGTCTCCTCGACGGCGAACTCGATGGTGTCGGTGACGATGTCGAGGCTCGGCTCCGGCGGGATCACCCACTCCTTCTGTGCGATGAACTCCTTCAGCATGTCGTTCTGGAGGGTGCCCCGTATCTTCTCGCGGGGGACGCCCTGCTGGTCGGCCAGCGCGACGTACATCGCGTAGATGACGGGCGCGGAGGGGTTGATCGTGAAGGAGGTCGACACCTCGCCCAGGTCGATCCCGTCGAACAGGATCTCCATGTCCCGGAGCGTGTCGACGGCGACGCCCTCCTTGCCGACCTCGCCGTCCGAGAGGGGGTCGTCCGAGTCCTTTCCCATCAGCGTCGGCATGTCGAACGCCGTCGAGAGCCCGGTCTGGCCCTCGTCGGTGAGGTAGTGGAACCGCTCGTTGGTCTCCTCGGCGGTGCCGAAGCCGGCGAACTGCCGCATCGTCCACGTCCGGCCGCGGTACATCGTCGGGTAGGGACCGCGGGTAAACGGCG
Source organism: Halostella salina (assembly GCF_003675855.1). NCBI lineage: Archaea > Methanobacteriati > Methanobacteriota > Halobacteria > Halobacteriales > Natronoarchaeaceae > Halostella > Halostella salina. The sequence continues at coordinate 46,887 of NZ_RCIH01000007.1, forward strand.
GCTCGCCGGGGAAGCCGATATCCTCCTCGTAGTCGATGTCAGCCACGTCGTCGGGCGTGTAGAGGCGGTCGACCTCCATGTTCGACACCGTCGCGAAGCGGTCGCTGCGCTCGCCGTGGCGCTCCAGCGTCGGGTCGAGCGTCTCCGCCTCCCACCGCTCCTTGCCCTCCCGGATGGCCGCGAGATCGTCATCGTCGTACATGAACGAAAATATTGCCGGCGTGCCCATTAATGATCCGGGTTCGGCGGCCGAACGGCGCGACCTCATAGTGTTTGCTCTCACTGCTCACCGTGGTCGCCGGCACCCGCGGGCGACCACCGGTACTTGGCGAGAGCAAACACTATCAGTAATCCCCCATCACGCCGCGGCGGCGGGCGACCCCCGTGCAGTACGCGAAGACGGCGTAGCCGATCGCGGCGTAGCCGACGCCCGTCCCGACGAGGACGGCGAGGTTCGTCGCCGAGAACTCCCAGATGTGAACGCCGTCCCGCATCGCCGACTGGAGCATCGCGCTCCCCTGGGACAGCGGCAGGAAGCGAACCGCGCCGACCTCGGAGACCGGTGCGGCGATGAGGGCGATCAGCACGAACTGCATCAGCTGGGTGACGTTCTCGACCCGTTTGTACACCATCGCCAGCCCGGCGAAGACGAAGCCGATGCCGACGACGGAGGCGACGGCGAACACGCTGATCGGCACGACGGTCAGCAGGTCGACCGCGAGCGTCCGGTCCGTCGTCAGCAGCATCAGCGCGAGCACGATCCCGCCCCAGACGAGGCTCTCGAGGACGTTCGCGACCACCTTCGCACCCATCACCGTTCCGAAGCCGTACGGCGACATGTACAGCTGTTCGAGCGTCCCCCACTGGGACTCCCGCGTCACGTTCATCGCCAGCCCGAAGTACGCCGTCAGCGACATCGTCCAGAGGAACCAGCCGACGACGAGCCCGTCCAGCGTCGACGACAGGCTCCCGACGCCGCCGACGCTGGACGCCGCTGCGCGCCCGCCGAAGAAGATGACCGCGAAGAAGAGGTACACCGAAACGATCTGCGAGAGCGTGTTCACCGGGTAACGCACGAGCAGGAGCGCCTTCTTGACGAGGACGGCACGGAGGAGCGTAAGCCGGCCCGCGGTCGGACCGCTCACCGACGGTGTGCTCACGAGCCGTCACCTCCGTTCGCGGCGGCCCCGTCGTCGCCGGTGACGCGCAGGAACACGTCCTCCAGATCCGGCTCGACCGCGTCCCACGACGCGACGGTGTGGCCGGCGTCACGGAGCGTGTCGACGAGCGCGTAGAACTCGTCGCCGGTCACCTGGGCGGAGAACCGCTCGCGCTCGCCCACGCGCTCGAACGCCTCGCCGCCGTAGCGGTCGCGCAGTTCCGTCCGGAGCGCCTCCGAGAGCGGCTCCGCGACGGTGACCTCGTAGGCGCGCGTCCGGAAGAGGTCGAGCAGGTTCTCGACGGTGTCGTCCGCGACGATCCCGCCCTCGTTCATGATGATCACGCGGTCACAGACCGCCTGCACCACGTCCATGTCGTGGCTGGAGAGGACGACCGTCGTCCCCTCGCGGTCGACCAGCCGGCGCAGCTCCCGCCGGAGCTCGACCGAACTCTCCACGTCCAGCCCGAGCGTCGGCTCGTCGAGAAACACCACGTCGCCGCCCCGGGCGAGCGTGGCCGCGAGCGACGTCTTCTGTTTCATCCCGCGCGAGAGGTCCCGAACCGGCTCGTCGGCCTTGTCCGCGAGCCCGAACTGCTCCAGCAGGGCGTCGTGGCGCTCCGCGAGTGCGGCCGGCTCACGGCCGCCGAGCGCGGCGAAAAACCGGAGGTTCTCCCGGACGGTGAGCCGCCAGTACACGTTGCGCGCGCCCTCCAGCATCGCGCCGGCGGTGCGGTACGCGGCCCGGCGGTTCGACCCCACGTCGTGGCCCGAGAGCTGAACGGTGCCGTCGGTCGGCTCGATCAGCCCGAGCATCGACTTGATCGCCGTCGTCTTCCCCGCGCCGTTCGGCCCGAGGATACCGACGGCGGTGCCCGGTTCCACATCGAAACTGATCCCGTCAACGGCCCGCACGGCGGCGTCGCCGTCGCCGTACACCTTCGTCAGGTCCCGCACCGAGAGGGCGGCGTCCGTCGACTCGTCCGCGTAGCTATCCGCGCCGTCGCTGTCGGCGGCGCGGTTGTCGGTTCCCTGGAGAGCTTCGCTCGGCATGGCTCCCACTGGTTCGGGGAGGCAATTAACCGTTTCCAGAACGGTCATTCAGTTACTGTTCTGACAACTGTGGCCGGAACCGAAATGTGCGGGGCGACCGACCACGCCAGCATGGCGGACGACGCGACAGACGGACCGAACCCGGAGGACGACGCCGTCGAGACCGACCCGCCGACGGACGCATCGACCAGGATCGACCCGGCCGACGCGTTCGACGCGCTCGGCGACGGGACACGGCTTGCCATCGTCGAGACGCTCGCCGCCCATCGCCGGGAGAACTGGGCGTGGTCCGGGCTGTCGTTCAGTGAACTCCGGAAAGCGGTCGGCGTGCGCGACGCCGGTCGGTTCAACTACCATCTGGACCAGCTTCTCGACACCTTCGTGGTGGACGACGACGGCGAGTACGTGCTGACGACCGCCGGCATGGAGGTTGCGGGCGCGATCCGGGCGGGGACGTACACCGAACGGCGGCGCTTTCGGACGAGCACCGACCGGTCGTGTCCCGGCTGTGGAGCCGAGATCGAGGTTGCGTACCGCCACGGAACGCTCCTGCTGACCTGTCCCGAACACGGCGTGATCTTCGGCAACAGCCTCCCCGGCGGCGCGGTGGCGGACCGCGAGCCGACGGAACTGCTGGCCCTGGCCGACATGAAGGCGCGACGCGACACCGAGCGGGCACGACGCGGTGCCTGCGTCCACTGCTGGGGGACCGTGACGGCGACGATGCCGGCCGAACCACCCGACGGTGAGGAGTCGGAACAGGTCCTCGCTCGGCTGGCGTGCGAGGACTGCGGGATGGTGTTCCGGGTCCCGGCCGCGGCCTGCGTGGTCGACCACCCGGCAGTCGTCTCGTTCCACTACGAGCGGGGCGTCGACATCCGCGACCAGAGCTACCTCGACATGGGGTTCCTGACGGGTGAGAACGGCGAGGTCGTGAGCGAGGACCCCGTCCGCGTCCGGGTCGACGTGGAACTGGACGGCGACCGGCTGACGGTCCTCCTCGACGAGTCGACAGCAGTCGTCTCGGTCGACGAGCCCTGACAGCGCTTGCGTCTCACTGCAGGCGCTCGGTCGTCTCCACGAGCGGGTGCCGGGCGTAGTCGACGACTTCCACGTCCGACAGCGTCTCCAGGCCCTCCTCGTCGGCGGTGCGTTCCATCCCCAGCGTCACGTCGTCCTCGACGACGATGACGTAGGCGTCCATCTCGTCGATGTCGAGCCGGTCGGCCGCCAGCACGCGGTGGTGGCCGTCGGCCAGCAGCAGCGTCCCGGCGTTGTCGATGACGACGAGGGGTTCGGCCAGCCCGCGCTCCAGTTCGTACCGCCGGCCCTCCAGTTCGTCGGCGTACACCCGCCCCTGCGTCGGGACGAGGTCGGCCAGCGGAACCTCGTCGCGCTCCTCGTGGAGCTCGATATCGTGGATGTTCTCCAGCGTCCGCCGGAGCTTCCCGACCTTCTCCGGGGTCGCCCGCTCGATGTGGCTGCGGATCACGTCGGCGTTGCTGATGATGCCGACGAGGTTGCCGGCGTCGTCGACGACCGGGAGCTTCTGGATCCCCGACCGCAGGATGACGCGGGCGGCGTCGGTCACCTTCATCTCCGGGTGGGCCACGATGAGGTCGTCCGTCATCACCGTGAATATCGGCTCGTCGTCGCCCGCCAGCAGGAGGTCACGGGCGGTGATGAACCCCTCGACGCGCCGGCGGTCCGTCACCGGGAACCCGGAGTGCTCCTCGCTCGCCGCGATCCGCTCGGAGACGGTCCCGACGGTGTCGTCCGGCGAGACGGTCGCCACGTCGCGGGTCATGTACTCCCGAACCCGGGCCTTTCCCTCGGTGTCGCTCATGGCCGTGTACAGGCCGGCACGGCTGAAAAACCCCCTGAGTCGCGCTCTCGTGTGGCCCGCCGCGTCAGCGGACCTGGTCGTCGGACGCGCCCGTGCCGCCGTCGCGGGAGAAGGTGAACTCGGTGTCGACGCCGGCACCGAACGGACTCTCCCGGTCGAGCCGGCGTTCGCGCACCGCGTCGAAAAAGCGGTCGGTGACCACGTCGCGGACGACCGCGTCCAGTCGCTCGTCGCCCTCTACCTCGCCGATGACCCCGAGCGGGATCTGCGCGCCGGCCATGTCTGCGTGGCCGCCGGCGCTCCCGATCCGGTCGAACGCCGACCGCAGCGTCGCCCCGAGGTCCATCTCCGAGCCGCGAGCGCGGGCCGAGAGGTAGATGACGCCGTCGAGGTAGCCGTAGACGACGGTGGTGTGGATGCCGGTCATGTCGAGCAGCCTGTCGGCCGCCTGCGCGAGCGCGTCCCGCTCGGCTACCTCGCCGACGCAGGAGCAGAGCACCCCCTCCTCGACCTCCCGGTTCCGGATCGCGGCGGCGACCGTCTCGAACGTCTCCGACCCGACGCTCGGCGACTCGACCCGTTCCAGCACGCCCGCGTCGGCGTGGGGGGTCAGCGACGCCGCGGCCTCGAAGTCCGCGGACGACACCTCCCTGCTGAAATCCGCCGTGTCGATCCGGATCCCGTACAAGAGCGCCGTCGCGACCGTCCGGTCGATCTCCACCCCGAACTGCCGGAGGTAGCCGGTCAGCAGCGTGCTCGTCGCGCCCACGTCGCTCCGCAGGTCGACGAACTTCGCCTCGACCGGTGCCCGCGGCGGGTGGTGGTCGATCACCACGTCGACCGGCGTGTCCTCGGGGAGCTGGTCGTTGACGCCGGGCCGGGAGTGGTCGACCAGCGCGACGCCGCCGAACACGCTGATGTCGTCGCCGGGACCAAGCTGTCGGAGGTCGAGTTCCAGCAGGTTCACCAGCGCCCGGTTCTCCTGATGGCTGATCTCGCCGTAGTAACAGACCACCGTCTCGACGCCGACCGCGGCCGCGATGCGCGACAGCGCGACCGCGCTTGCGATCGCGTCCGGGTCCGGGTTGTCGTGCATGACGACCGCGAGCGTGCCGTCGATCCGCCGGAGCGTTCGCCGGAGCCGACGCGACTGGACCCCCGCCTCGCTGGCGACGAGGTCGACGACGTGGTCGGCCGTCACCGCACCCGGGTCGACGACGGAGTCGACGGCCGCCTCGATCCGTTCCCGCTGGGCATCCGTCGCGTCGACGCCGACGTACGCCAGCCGGAACGCGTCGGGGTACTGTTCCTTCGCCAGTTCGGCCGCTTCGGCGTTCGCCTGTGGGTCCTTGCCGGCGATCACGACGGTGTCCGCCTCGGAAACGGCCTCCAAGACGGCCGCTCCGTCGGTCGGCTCCGCGTGATACGCCGGGACGCCCTCCTCCCGGAGCGCCCGGACGCGGTCACGGTCGGCACAGACGACGGTCAGGTCGTCCCCGCGGTCCGCCGTCGCCTCGACGATCCGCCGGCCGACGGTCCCACACCCCAGCAGTAGCCGGGATACCATACGCCCATTCTCGGCTCCGGCGGTAAAACCGTAGCGCTACGGACGGGTTGTCACCACGAGTTCGAACGTCGGAGTTCCGCCGGCGACACGCCGGGAAAAGAAACTGCGGCCGTCTCAGGGCAGCAGGATCGTCGCCGCGTCGACCGCGGTCGAGGAGACCGGACCGAACGCCGGCAGCAGCGCGAACGTCATGACCGCCGCGACCACGATGGCCGCGTACAGGCCGACCGGCTGGCTCCGCAGCCCGATGCTCGCCACGTCGTCGCCGGGGTCCTCGATCCAGAGCGCCTTGACGACCCGCGAGTAGTAGTACAGCGACAGCGCGCTGTTTATCGCGCCGACCGCCGCCAGCCACCAGAAGCCGGCGTTGACCGCGCCCATGAACAGGATGTACTTGCTGGCGAAGCCGCCGAAGGGCGGCAGGCCGGCGAGGCTGAACATGAACACCGTCATCGCCAGCGAGGCGACGGGCGCGCGGGAGGCCAGGCCGTTGTAGTCCTCGAACGTGCGGCCCACGTCCCAGTACTCGGCCAGCGCCACGAACAGGAACGCGCCGGTGTTCATGAAGCCGTAGACGACCAGATGCATCATCCCGGCTCCGAGCACGAGTTCGCTGTTCGGCCCGGTGATCGCCGCCAGCCCGATGAGCGCGTAGCCGGCGTGCCCGACCGAGGAGTACGCGAGCATGCGCTTGACCTCGTCCTGGGTCGCCGCCGCGAAGTTACCGAGCGTCATCGTGACGACCGCGAGGATCTGGACCGCGAACACCCAGTCGACGCCCAGGCTGAGGAACGACTCGACGGGGAACGCGACGATGAACACGCGGAACGCGACGACGAAGCCGGCCGCCTTCGACGCCGAGGAGAGGAACGCGCTGATCGGCGCGGGCGCGCCCTCGTACGCCTCGGGTGCCCAGAAGTGGAACGGCACGCTGGCGGTCTTGAACGCGACCCCGGCGAGCACCATCAGGACGCCCAGCCCGAGCACGCCGACGAGTTCGGTGCCGGCGGCGGCCTCGGCGACGGCGGTCAGTTCGAGCGAGCCGGTGGCGGCGTACACGAGGCTGATGCCGTACACGAACACCGCCGAGGAGAGCGCGCCGATGAGGAAGTACTTCAGGCCCGCCTCGACGCTGCCGCGGTTCTCCTTCAGGAACGCGACCAGCGCGTACGACGACAGCGAGAGCAGCTCGAAGCTGACGAACACCGTCGCCAGGCTCGCGGCGCTGGCCATGGTCGCCATGCCGGTCGCCGCGAGCATGATCAGCGAGTAGTACTCGGCCTGGTAGCTGTGGTCACGCAGGTAGTCGTAGCTCGCGACGGTGACCATCGACGTGACGCTCGTGAAGATGAACGTGAACAGCAGGCTCATCCGGTCGACGACCAGCTGGCCGCCGAACAGTTCGATGACGCCGCGACCGCTGGGGTCGCCGACGCCGGCGACGAGATACCAGCCCGTGACAGCGAGCGCGAGCAGGCTGCCGGCGGTCGCGGTGCCGGCGAGCAGGGGGCGGTTCGACGAGTCGGGGTCGATGCTGTCGACGACGAGCAGGACCAGCGACGTCGCGGCCAGGATCAGCGCCGGCGCGAGCGCGGCCCACGTTGGGAGTTCGTACGCAGCCATCAGTTACCACCTCCGATGCCCGCTTCGACGAGGGGCATCTCATTGACGGCGTCCCGGATCATCTCGAAGAAGAGATCCGGCGCGACGCCGAGCGCGATGACCAGCAGGAGCAGGGCGAACAGCGGCGCAACGTCGTGCAGCGGCGCACGCGTCACTTCGTAGTCGGTGTCGAGCCGGAACGGCCCGAACAGCGTCCGCTGCATCGCGAACAGCAGGTAGCCGGCGACGATGACGATGCCGAACATCGCCACCGCGGTGAACACCGGCGCGCCGGACAGCGTCTCCGAGCGGAACGCGCCGAGGAACACGAAGAACTCGGCGGCGAAACCGGACATCAGCGGCAGGCCCATGTAGCCGAACGCGCCGCCGATGAGGATGCCGACCGTCACCGGCATCCGGTCGGCCAGCCCGGACATGTCCGTCACCATCCGGGTGTGGGTCGTGTTGTAGATGACGCCGACCGCCATGAACATCAGCCCGGAGATGAGCCCGTGGGAGATCATCTGGAACGTCGCGCCGCCGACGCCGTACGTCGTGTACGCGACCAGTCCCAGCAGCACGTACCCCATCGAGGAGACGGAGGAGTACGCGACGATGCGTTTGAGGTCCTGCTGGGCCAGCGCCAGTAGCGCGCCGTAGATGACGCTCACGACGGCGAAGATGGCGATGAGTTCGGCGTTGGCCGAGGCCACGTCGGACAGCATCGTGAAGTTGAACCGGAGCAGCGCGTACGTCCCCATCTTCAGCAGGACGCCGGCGAGCAGCACCGACACCGGCGTCGGGGCTTCGACGTGGGCGTCCGGCAGCCACGTGTGGAACGGGACGACGGGCACCTTCACCGCGAACCCGGCGAACATCACGAGGAACGCGGCGTTCTTGAGCGTGCTCACGCTCGTCCAGGCCGGTGCGGTCAGCTCGCCCGCGTTGAGCGACTGGGCGACCGTCGGCAGGTCGAACGTGTCGACTGGCAGGTTGAAGACGAGGGCGACGAAGCCGATGAACATCGCCAGGCTGGCGACGTTGGTGTAGACGAACACCTTGATCGCCGCGTACTTGCGGCGCGGGCCGCCCCAGACGCCGATGAGCAGGTACAGCGGGACCAGCACGGCCTCCCAGAAGACGAACCAGACGAAGAAGTCCAGCGCGGCGAACACGCCGAGCAGGCCCGCCTCCATGAACAGCACGAGGCCGTAGAACTGCGACTGGCGTTCGTCGATGGGCGTCCACGCGGAGACGATGGCAAGCGTCGTCAGCACCGTCGTCAGGACGACCAGCGGCATGCTGATGCCGTCCAGCCCGACGTGCCAGTTCAGCGAGTACGAGCCGAGCGTGATCCACTCGGCCGTGTTCTCGAAGGCCAGCGTTCCGCCCTCAAGCAGGGCGTTGCCCGACCCGTCGAAGCGGCTGTACATCACGAGGCTCCCGACGAGGGGGAGCACGCTGATCGCCGCCGCCAGCTCGCCGGCGTAGCGGTTCGGCGCGGCGAAGGCGACCAGCGACCCGACGAACGTGACCGCGATGAGCGTCTCTATCAACATGTCAGAACCACCCTCCTTGGATGCCGACGATGACGAGCAGGGCGACCAGCCCCAGCGTGATCAGGGCCGCGTAGTTCGACACGACCCCCGTCTGGATCCGCTTGACGCGGCTCCCCGCGGCGAGGCTGGCGCGGCTGATGCCATTGACCGCCCCGTCGACGACGGTCTGGTCGAACTTGTTGGCCGCCCGCGAGATGGGCTGGGTGACGCCCTCCGCGAGCCAGACCTGGTACTCGTCCTGGTAGTAGTTGTGTTCGAGCAGCGTCTTGATGCTCCCGAGCTTCTCCGTGTGGGGCTCGGGGTCGGGGACGTTGTACAGCTTGTACGCCAGCCCCGACCCGGCAAGCGCCAGGCCGAGCGACAGCGCGGCGGGCAGGTACGGAGCGAGGTCGGCGGCCGTGTAGCCCGCGGCGTCGTGGACCAGCGCCTCGTAGTGGTGGACCGAGACGGACGACGGGCCCATATCGAGCCACTGGTGGAGGAACTCGATGTCGGCCCCGGTTAGCTCCGCGACCGGCACCATGTTGACGAAGCCGACGAACGTCGCCAGCAGGCCGAGCACGACCAGCGGCAGCTTGATCGACCAGCCGACCGGGTGCGGGTCGCGCGCGTCGTCGCTGCGGGGTTCGCCGTGGAACGTCAGGAACACCATCCGGAAGGTGTAGAAGCCGGTGAAGAACACGGCGATGAGCCCCATCGCGTACGCGCCGAGCAGGAGCGGCTGGCTGCCGAGCCCGTAGTGGATCGCCTCGTACAGCACCTCGTCCTTGCTCCAGAACCCGGAGAACGGGACGATGCCGGCGAGCGCCAGCGCGCCGGCGAGGAACGTGTAGTAGGTGACGGGCGCTTTCGACTTCAGCCCGCCCATCTCCCACATGTCCTGCTCGTGGTGCATCAGGACGATGACCGACCCGGCACCGAGGAACAGGAGCGCCTTGAAGAACGCGTGGTTCATCAGGTGGAAGGTCCCGGCGACGAAGCCGCCCGCGCCGAGGCCGAGCATCATGTACCCGTACTGCGAGATGGTCGAGTAGGCGAGCACCTGCTTGATGTCGTCCTTGACGACGCCCATCGACGCGGCGAACAGCGCCGTGAAGCCGCCGACGAAGGCGATGAGCGCCAGCGCCGTCGGCGAGAGCGCGTAGAAGCCGTACATCCGCGCGACGAGGTAGACGCCGGCAGCGACCATCGTCGCCGCGTGGATGAGCGCGGAGACGGTCGTCGGACCCTCCATCGCGTCGGGGAGCCAGGTGTGGAGCGGGTACTGCGCGGACTTGCCGATGACGCCGCCCAGCACGAGCAGCCCCAGCACCGTGACCCAGGCCTGTTCGCTCAGGCCGAGGAACGTGGTGAACGAGCCCTCGCCGTCGACGAGCACCTGTTCGGCGATGACGGGGAACGACTCCGGCCCGGCGAACTGCGCCGTGCCGAACGTCGCGATGACCCCGACGACGCCGATGAGGAAGAAGTAGTCACCGAAGCGCGTGACCAGGAACGCCTTCTTGGCGGCGCTGGCCGCGCTCTCGGTGCGGAACCAGAAGCCGATGAGCAGGTACGAGCAGAGCCCGACCAGCTCGAAGAACATGAACGCCATCAGCAGGTTGCTCGCGTACACGAACGAGAGCATGCTGAACGTGAACAGGCCGAGTTCGGCGTAGTAGCGCGGCAGCCCGGTCTCGCCCTCGTCGTTCATGTAGCCCAGGCTGAACACGTGGACCAGCAGCGCGACCAGGCTGACGATGACGAGCATCAGCGCCGACAGCGGGTCGATGAGGATGCCGAACTGGAGGCTGATCCCGTCGGCGGCGACCCAGGTGTACAGGTCCGGCGCGTTGTACGGGTCGCCGGTCGCGACGGTGACGAAGGCCCAGACCGACAGCAGCAGGGAGCCGCCCGTCGCGGCGATCCCGGCGAACGCGCCCTTCTTGGGCATGTACTTCCCGACCGACAGGGCGATCAGGAACGATACGAACGGAAGCAGCGAGATCGCGGGTGCGTATTCGTACATGCTGTTACCACCTCATCGTCGTCGCCTTCGTCACGTCCACGTCCCGGAAGTTCCGGTAGAGGACGAGGATGATGCCGATACCGACGGCGACCTCGGCGGCGGCCAGCGCCATCGTAAAGAGGCTGAACACCTGGCCGGTGAGGTTGCCGTGGTAGTGTGAGAACGCGATGAAGTTGATGTTGGCCGCGTTCAGCATGAGCTCGACCGACATCAGGAACATGAGCGCGTTCCGGCGGGTGAGGATGCCGAAGAGACCGATACAGAACACCGCGGCCGACAGGAGCAGATAGTACTCGACCGCAACCGCCATCAGTTCTCACCCCCCTGACGGCCGCCGTCCGCGGCCGTCGGCTCGTCCTCGGCGTCGGAGCGGAGCGGGTTGACCACGTCCCCCTCGTCCTCGCGCTTGGCGAGCATGATCGACCCCTCAAGCGCAGCGTCCAGCGCGACGGCGATCAGGATAAACGAGACCAGAAAGCCCTCGGCCGGGATCGTCTGGAGCGACGCGAGGTCGAACATCGCCAGCCCGATGTTCTCGGTGATGCTCTCGCCGCCGGGGAACCCCGCCGGGTCGCCGAACTCGGCGGTGACGAACGTGTACGCGAGGACGGCAAACAGCGCGACCGCCCCCACCCCCGGCAGGAGGTGCTTCCCCAGCCGTAGCTCCGGCTTCGTGGTCATGTCTCGACCACCTCCTGGGCGTCGGTCTCGCGCGTGAACATCACGGCGAACGTGACGAGGATGAGGACCCCGCCCACGTAGACGAGGACCTGCATCGCTGCGAGGAACTCGGCCTGCAGCATCACGTAGTGCACCGCGACGCTGAGCAGCGCGACGCCGAGCAGTAGTGCGGAGTGCCACACGTCCCGCATCAGCACGACGCCGAGACTGCTCGCCACCGTGATGGCGGCAAACAGCGCGAACGCGATGGTCTCGTAAGGTGCCATTGGTACACTCTCTTTCCGGACGCCCTTTCAAGATTTCGAGACTGTTGCGAGACATCGAGGCAGATCGGTGCGATCCGGGCGGGGTTCAGTCGCCACGCCGGCAAGACGCTACCGTTTGTATAAATAGAGTGATATCAGCAGGAGTACCGTCCCGACGAGCAGCGGCGTGATCGTAAACAGCGGATGATTCGGCGCACACCCGTCACAGCGGGCTCGTTCGATGAGCACCTGCCTGCGGTAGAGCGTATAGACGATTATACTGAGGCCGGTAGCTCCGACAGCACCCGGTGCGATCCGATCGGGGGTTATTCGATCAATATCGACCATGCTTCCAGAATTTACATGGGCGATAAAAAACCCGATCACGAGACGAGGGTCTCTCAGACCCCGAACAACAAAAAACGCAGTCGGTTACCGGGAGCCGACTACTGGTAGTCCAGTTCGCCCTCGCCCTCGCCGATCCACGCACCGCGGTCCGGTTCGCGCGATTCGAGCGGGTCGATGTCCTTGTACCACGGAACGTTCTTCAGCTGTTCCTTGTTGTACACCAGGTCGTCCTTCGTGTCGCCCGTGAACTCGAAGTTCTGGGTCAGCAGGATGGCGTCGACGGGGCAGACCTCCTCGCAGAGCCGGCAGTAGATGCACTGGCCGATGTGGAGGTTGTACTGCTCGCCGTTGCGCTTGTCGTCGGTGACGATCTGGATGGTGTCGTTCGGGCAGACGTTCTCGCACTGCCGACACCAGATGCACCGCTCCTGACTGAACTTGTGGACGCCCCGGAACCGCGGGCTGACTTCGGGCGCGGTCTCGGGGTACTCGACGGTGAACGTGTTGCCGTCGAGCGCGTGTTTCATCGTCGTCGCCATGGATTTGAGCAGTCCGATCATGCTATCACTCCCACGATGATGGCCGTGAGCACCAGGTTAGCGAAGGAGAGCACGAGCATCCCCTTCCAGCCGATCTCGATGAGCTGGTCGATACGAACGCGCGGGATCGCCGAGCGGCACCACTGCGTGAACAGGAACACCGCCCAGATCTTGATGATGAACCAGACGAGTCCCGGCAGGACGGGCCCTGCGGGACCGCCCAGGAACACCGTCGCGATGATCGCACCGCCGAGGAAGATGTGGAGGAACTCGCCGAGGTAGAACAGCACGAAGTACGCGGAGGAGTACTCCGTCTGGTACCCCGCGACGATCTCGGTCGGCGCTTCCGGCGTGTCGAACGGGTTGCGGCCGACCTCCGCGAGGTTCGCCACCACGAACAGCACGAACGCGAAGGGGTTGACGAACGCGAACCACGACGGGATCGTGATCCCGGCGAGCGTCACCAGCGGCTCGGCCTGCTGCTCGACGATGACCGAGGTCTGGAGCGAGCCGGTAAAGATGACGACCGACGCCGCAGTGATGACCAGCGGGATCTCGTAGGCGATGTTCTGCGCGATGGCGCGCAGACCGCCGAGCAGCGAGAACTTGTTCGCCGACGCGTAGCCGCCCATCGCCAGCCCGACGCTTGCGATACCGGCCACGGCGAACACGTACGCGAGGCCGACCTCGGGGTCGGCCAGCTGGACGCCGCTGCCCATCGGGATCACCGCGAAGCCGAGCAGCGCCGACGACGCGACGACGATGGGCGCGAGGTCCCACGCCGGGCGGTCGACGTTCTCGGGGACGATCAGTTCCTTCGACAGCAGGCGGACCGCGTCGGCCACGATGATGAGCAGGCCGAACGGCCCGTGTCGGTTCACCGCGATGCGGTCCGTGAACGCGGCGGTGATCTTCCGCTTTGCCCACGGCCCGGCGACGCCGGTCATCGCCAGCATCAGGTTGCCGACGAGGAAGGCGGCCAGGAACGCCGCGAGCAGGTCGCCCGCGACGCCGAACTGGCCGAGGCCCAGCAGGTCGCTGACGCGCTGGGGGAGCAGCGGGCCGTCGCCCACCTGTGCGACCGCGTACATCAGCGGTCCACCTCCCCGAGGATGATGTCGAGGCTACCCAGCGAGGCGATCATGTCGGCGACGTACTCGCCGTTTGCCAGCTCCGGCAGCGTCGAGAGGTTGTGGAAGCAGGGGCTGCGGATCTTGAAGCGGCCGGGCTTGTCCGTCCCGTCGCTGCGGATGTAGATGCCGAGTTCGCCCTTCGCGCCCTCAACGGCGCGGTAGATCTCCGTGTCGGGGTCCGGCTTGAGCGTCCGCGGGACGTTGCTCTGGATCTCGCGGTCGTCCTCCGGCCAGTCCTCCAGCAGGTCGACGCACTGCTCGATGATCTTCGCGGACTCCTCGACCTCCTGCAGGCGGACGAGCACGCGCGAGTAGTTGTCGCAGCCGTCCTCGGTGACGACGTCCCAGTCGAGTTCGTCGTAGTAACCGTACGGGTCGTCCCGCCGCAGGTCGTAGTCGATGCCCGATCCGCGGGCGACCGGACCGGTCGCGCCGTACTGCTTTGCGGTCTCGGGGTCGAGGATCCCCGTGTCGAGACAGCGCGACTGGAAGATCTCGTTGCCCGTCAGGAGGTCGTGGTACTCCTCCAGCGCGGTCGGCAGGTCGTCGAGGAAGTCCCGGGTCTTCTCGAAGAACTCGTCGCGCGGCTCCGGGAGGTCCCAGGCGACGCCGCCCAGCCGGAAGTAGTTGAACATCATGCGCTGGCCGGTCAGGTCCTCCAGGATCGTCTGGGTCTTCTCCCGGTCGCGCATGGCGTACATGAAGATGGCGGTGAAGTCGCCGTACACGTCGAGCGCGAACGTGCCGACCGCGAGCATGTGGGCCGCGATGCGGCATAGCTCCGCGCCCATCGTCCGGATGACCTGCGCGTACTCCGGGACGTCCAGGTCCGCGAGGTCCTCGGCGGTGCGCGCGTACGCCCACTCGTTCAGCAGCCCCGCCGAGGCGTAGTCCCAGCGGTCCGGGTACGGCATGATCTGGTGGCGGTAGGTGCCCTGCTGGGCCATCTGCTCCTCGCAGCGGTGGAGGTAGCCGATGTCCGGCTTCACGTCGGCGACGGTCTCGCCGTCGAGCGTCGCCTCCAGGTGGAGGACGCCGTGGGTCGCCGGGTGGTGCGGGCCGATGTTGACGAACATCGTGTCGGACTCGGCATCCTTGTGGTCCTCCTCCAGCGGGTTGGCGTGCTCCTCGAAGGGGACGATCTGGGGCTTGTCCTGGTCGTAGTCCCGACCCAGCGGGTGCCCCTGCCACGTTTCGGGCAGGAGGATCCGGCGCAGGTCGGGGTGGTCCTGATAGTCGATCCCCACGAGGTCGTACGCCTCGCGCTCGTGCCAGTCGGCGGTCCGGAACACCGGTTCGGCGGACTCGCTGACCGGGTCGTCGCGCGGCGTCGGCACGACGACGCTGACCTCCTCGGTCGGGTCGTCGTACTTCCGCAGGTGGTAGATCGACTCGTAGCGGTCCTCGTACTCCTGTGCCGTGAGGCAGGCGAGATGGTCGAAGCCGGCCTCGTCCCGGAGCGTCGACAGCGCGTCCTGCACCTCGTCGGGCCGGACGACGAACCCCTCGGCGTTGCGGTGGGACTCGCGGTCGATCGCCGTCTCCCCGAGCAGGTCTGCGAGCGCGTCGTAGTCGACGCCCTCGGTGACCGGCGCGGGGGGCTCTTCCTGCTTGCTCATGGTGAATCAGCCCAGTTGTAGCGCATGACGAGGGTTTCCTCGTCTATCTCCTGTGCCAGTTCGTCGACGATCTCGTCGCGTTCGAGGTCGGCGAACTGCTCCAGTTCGTAGGGCTTGACCGTCACCGGCGCGGACTCGCCGTTGGCGACGCGCTCCTGCAGCTTCGCGACGCCGTAGACGAGCGCCTCGGGGCGGGGCGGACAGCCCGGGACGTGGATGTCGACCGGGATGACTTCCTCGGCCCCCTTCACGACGTTGTACCCCTCCTGGAACGGGCCGCCGGAGATGGTACACGACCCCATGCCGACGACGAACTTCGGCTCGGGCATCTGGTCGTAGACGCGCTTCATCCGCGGCGAGAACTTCGAGACGATGGTCCCCGGGACGATCATCACGTCGGCCTGGCGCGGAGAGGCACGGGGGACGCCCGCGCCGAAGCGGTCCAGGTCGTGCTTGACCGCGTAGGTGTGCATCATCTCGATGCTGCAGCAGGCGATCCCGAACTGCAGCATGAACATCGACGACCCCCGCACCCAGTTCATGAACTTGTCGAACTTGGTGAGGATGAAGGGGGAGGCACCGAACGCCTCGCGGAGCTTCGAGTTGAAGCGGTCGTCGACGCCCTCGCCCATGCGGGCCTCTCGCGTCTTGGTCTGTGGGGCTGTACTGTCGACGATCGACTCCCGCGGGTTATCGCTGCTCATTGGTTACCCTCCGTGTTTGCTCAGGGCTTTGCGCCCATTCGACTGCGCCGTTGCGCCACGCCCACGCGAGTGCGACGACGAGAACACCGACGAACACGAGCATCGGAGCCAGCACCTGCATCAGGCTCGCCCCGTTCTCCAGTGCCGAGCGGTACATGACCGTCCACGGGAAGATGAGGACGGTCTCGATATCGAAGACGAGAAACAGCAGGGCGACCATGTAGTACTGGATGTTGAACCGGATCTTGGTCCCCCCCGTCGGGATCTCGCCGCTCTCGTAGGTGGCGCGTTTGCTGTCTTCCGGGACGCTCGGCCGGAGGAGACTCGAAACGCCCATCATTCCGAGCGGAATGAGGAGTCCCACCAGACCCAGCGCGCCGACTGCTATCCACTGGTTCATTCTCCGTAACGTGCGCAGGTTAGAAACGCACCCATATAAGGGTTGATTCTTGCCGTTTTGCCGGGATTCGATTCCACGGCGATTCGTGTCGGGCCGATCCGGGTACTGTGCGGTTCGCCGGCCCCCAGAGGTCGTGAGTCGCAGGCCGATCAGCCGTCCCGGTCGCGGAACCCGGGCGTCCCGAGTTCGTGGAGGTCCCGGGAGACCTCCCCGACCTCCTGCTGGAGGCCGTCGTGGTACGCGACGAGGCGGTCGCGGAGCACCTCGTGCTCGCGCGCGAGGATCTGGACCGCCGACAGCGCCGCGTTGAACGACTTGCCCGCGTCGACGGCGACCAGCGGCGCGCCGGTCGGCATCCCGATGACGCTGTCGACGGACTTCTCCTGAACCGGGACGCCGATGGTCGGGACCGGGTAGGCGATGGAGGCGGTCATGTTCGGGAGGTCGGCGGACTTCCCGCCCGCCCCGGCGATGATCACGTCGACGCCGCGGTCGGCGGCCGTCTCCGCGTAGGCGTACATCAGTTCCGGCGTCCGGTGGGCCGAGACGACGTACGTCTCGAACGTGAACCGAACGTCCGGCGGGTCGTCGTAGTCGGTCAGTTCCTGGAAGCCGAGTTCGCGGAGCGCGTCGTACGCGCCGGGGTCGTCGTCGGTCCCCATCATCACGTCGAGGTCCGAGTCGCTCCCCATGATTATCCCCACGTCGGGCGTCTCGGCGGGGTCGCGGTCCCGCTCGGCCTCGGCTTCGAGCGATGCGATCAGGTCGGAGACGGAGTCTGCCTGTGTCATTGGTGATGGACTCACTCGAAGGTCAGTTCGTCGCGCGTCGCACGGGCCCGTTCGAGCGCCTCGGCCGGGTCGTCGCCGTCGCCGACAGCCGTCACGTGGCCCATTTTCCGGAGCGGGTACACCTCGCGCTTGCCGTACCAGTGGAAGCCGACGCCGGGCGTCGAGAGCGCGTCGTCGACGCCGCGGAGTTCGGCCCGCTGGCGCTCGGCCACGTCGCCGAGCACGTTCGCCATCGCCGTCGGCGCGCGCAGGTCGGTCGCGCCGAGCGGCCGGCCCGTGACCGCCCGGGCGTGCTGTTCGAACTGCGAGGTGAGCGCGCCCTCGATCGTCCAGTGGCCGGAGTTGTGCGGGCGCGGCGCGATCTCGTTGACCGAGATGTCGCCGTCCTCGGTCTCGAACAGCTCGATCCCGTAGGTCCCACGCCCGTCGAGCAGTTCCAGCACGTCGCGGGCGACCGACTGCGCGCGCTCGCGGACGGCGTCGCTCGTCCGCGCCGGGACGACGGTTTCCCGGAGGATCTCGTCCTCGTGGACGTTCTCTCCGACGGGGAAGGTCGCGACCTCGTCGTCGCCCTTGACGCCGATGACGGACACCTCGCGCTCGAAGTCGACGAACGACTCGACCATCGCACCCCCGTCGTCCGCGCCCACCGCGGCGAGTACGTCCTCGGCGTCGTCCGGGTCGTCGATCGGCGCGTTGCCGCGGCCGTCGTAGCCGCCGGTCCGTGCCTTCACCATCGCGGGCGTCCCGAGGTCGTCGAGCGCGGCCCGCAGGTCGTCGGCGTCGTCGGCTGCGCGGAACGGCGGCACGGGGATCCCGGCGTCCGCGAGCGTCCGCTTCTGGACGAGTTTGTCCTGAATCGTCCGCAGCGTCCCCGGGTCGGGGTGGACCGGCACGCCGGCCGCCTCGCTCGCGGCGGCGAGCAGGTCGGGGTCGGCCAGTTCGATCTCGAAGGTGAGGTAGTCGGCCCGCTCGGCCAGTTCGTGGACTGCGGCCTCGTCGTCGAACTCGGCGACGATCTGGTCGCGGGCGACCGGCGATGCGGGACAGTCGGGCGTCGGGTCGAGGACGACCAGCTCGACGCCGAGCGGCGCGGCGGCCTCGCCGAGCATCCGGCCGAGCTGGCCGCCGCCGACCACCCCGAGCGTCGGTCCGGGCGTCGACAGCGGCGAAGTCATGTGGGCGGGGGTTCCGCGCGTCGTCGTTTAACTACGTCGATTCGTTCAGCGCCGCGCGGTCGACGAAGACCACGACCTCGGTCCCGGGGGCCGTGAGTTCGTACGTCCGGGCGTCGTATCCCTCGGCGTATTCGGCGACGGTCGCGGAGTTGTTCGCCCGCGTGACCACGACCGGCGGCGACTCGTCGGCCATCGCGGTTTCGAGCGCGTCCGCCTCCGCCACGCTGGTCGACTCGGCGTCCGCGGCCTCGAAGTACCACGGCAGGGGCAGCCGGTGGTACCAGTTGGCGTTGTTCTCCACCAGCACCCCATTCTCGTCGGTAGCGTTCTCGACCGGGAGGCTGGCGGTCCGGCTCTCGTTATCGACGTGGAAGAAGTCGCCGTAGTACAGCACGTCGACGCCGTCGTTTCCGCCGGCGACCGCGTCGATATCCGCCAGCGTCCCGCGCATCTCGCCGGCCGGCTGGCCGTACTGCACCATCGGGTTGTCCGCGGACTGCGGGGCGGCGTGAGCGTAGTGGACGCCGGAGCCGACCATCGCCACCACGACGGCGACGAGGACGAGCGCGGACAGCCCTGTCCGGACCGCGTCGTCGGCGGCGATCGCGGCCGACCCCTTCCGGTACACCAGCGCGAGGCCGACCGCCGCGGGGAGCGCGAGCGGGACGACGAAGTGGACGAGCGTCCAGGCGGCCTTCGTCGCGCTGACGATGGGGTAGAAGACGATGCTCATGCCGGCCCAGTACGCGCCGAGTCCGACCAGGGCACGGGGGCCGTTCTCGGCGTACCGGTCGGCGAGGAAGCCGACCACCGCGAGCACCGTCACGGGGGCGGCCGCGACCGCAAGCGTCCGTACGTAGTACAGCAGCCACGAGATGTACGGATGGCTCAACTGGACGCCGCTGGTCCAGAAGCCGACCCGGTCCCAGGTGCCGGAAAGCGCCGTGTCGACGACGGCGGGCAGCAGCGCCGGGTTCGCCAGCGCGTCGCCGAGATTCGTCGCGGCGGCGTCACCCCGCGGCGCGTAGAACAGCACGAGCACGAGGACCACCTGCACGAACGCCAGCGCGACCGGCCCGCTCCAGTACCGCAGGTCGTCGGCGCGGGCCTCGACCGCCGCCCGGATGCGGGTGACCGGGTCGGTTGATCCGGCGGCCTCGCTCGGGGCGTCGGTCGCGTCCGCCGGCTCGCCGGCGTCGGCCGGTTCGCCCCCGTCGGTGGCGGCCGATCCGGTCGGCTCCGTGGCTCGCAGGATCCGGTGGTCGACCACGAGCAGCCCCGCCCCGGCCCAGGCGAGCAGGTACAGCAGGGCGTTCTCCTTCGTCGTCAGCCCGAGGCCGAGCGCGAGCGCGCCGGCGTAGAGGGACCACGGCGATCCCCGGTCGTACGCCCGGACGAAAAAGCCGAGGGCGAACAGCATGAACCCGGCGACCAGCACGTCGTTGCGCATGAACCGCGAGTAGTAGACGAGGACCGGGTTCAGCGCGAGAAACAGCCCGAGCGCGACCGTCTCGTCGTCGTCGAGCCGCGACCGAAAGAGCAGGGCGGCGAGCGGGAGCAGGCCGCCGACCAGCGCGACGACGAGCCGCGCGGCGAAGTCGGTCGGGCCGAGGGGGCCGAAGAGGAACTCGTTGACGTGAAAGAGGAACGGGCCGTGCAGCGCGGGGTCGTACGTCCACGCGCCCGTGTCGGCGTAGCTGAGGACGGCGTAGCCGAGTCGTCCCTCGTCCCAGTGGGCGATCCGCGAGCCCAGGCCGACGAGGCGGACGAGCAGCGCGAGGGCGGCCAGTCCGACGACCGCACCCACGGTCCGGTCGCGGAGCGCGTCGCGGGCGGAGGATCCGTCTGCCATCGGTTCCCTCACGGTGGCCCCGGGTTGAAATTCTTTATCTTCCGGCCGGCGTCAGCCTCGCCCCGAACGGCAGTCCTTTAGTCGGTGCTCCCGGAACCGGTTGGTATGGTAACGCTCGGACTGGTGGTCGCGGAGTTCAACGCTCCCGTCACCGAGGAGATGGAGCGGTCGGCGCGCGAGGCGGCCGACGCGGCCGACGCCGAGGTCGTGGAGACGCTCCGCGTCCCCGGCGCGTACGACACGCCGCTGGCCGCCGACCGGCTGGCTCGCCGGGACGAGGTTGACGCCGTGGCGGTGGTCGGCGCGATCATCACCGGCGACACCGACCACGACCAGAAGATCGCCGACGCGGCGTACGGGCGGCTCACCGACGTGAGCCTCGACCGCGACACGCCCGTCGCCCTCGGTGTCTCCGGTCCCGGCATGAGCGCCGACGAGGCCCGAGCGCGTACCGACAACGGCGCGAAGGCGGTCGAGAGCGCCGTCCAACTCGCCGAGGAACTATGAGCATGGACTTCGCCAGCAGAGTACAACGAGTCGAACCGAGCGCGACGCTCGCCATCAGCGACAAGGCCTCCGCGCTGGAGGCCGACGGCGTCGACGTGGTGGACCTGAGCGTCGGCGAACCGGACTTCCCGACGCCCGAGAACATCGTCGAGGCCGGAAAGGACGCGATGGACGCGGGCCACACGGGCTACACGCCCTCGAAGGGCATCCCCGAGCTTCGCGAGGCGATCGCCGACTACCTGCGGGACGACTGCGGCCTGCACTACGACGCGGACAACGTCATCGTCACGCCCGGCGGCAAGCAGGCGCTGTTCGAGACGTTCCAGTCGCTGATCGACGATGGGGACGAGGTCGTCCTGCTCGACCCGGCGTGGGTGTCCTACGAGGCGATGGTGAAGCTCTCGGACGGGTCGGTCTCCCGCGTCGACACCGCCGCCCACGACTTCCAGCTCGAACCCGCGCTCGACGACCTCGCCGAGACGGTGTCGGACGACACCGAACTGCTCGTCGTCAACTCGCCGGGCAACCCCCACGGTGCAGTGTACTCCGACGCTGCGTTAGAGGGCGTCCGCGACCTGGCCGTCGAACACGACATCACGGTCATCTCCGACGAGATATACCGCGAGATCACGTACGGTGCGGAGCCGACCAGCCTCGGCACCTTCGACGGGATGGCCGAGCGCACGGTCACGATAAACGGCTTCTCGAAGGCCTACTCGATGACCGGCTGGCGGCTCGGCTACGTCGCCGCGCCCGAGGCGCTGATCGACCAGGCCGGCAAGCTCCACTCCCACTCGGTCTCGTGTGCGACCAACTTCGTCCAGCACGCCGGCGTCGAGGCGATCGAAAACACCGACGAGGCCGTCGCGGAGATGGCCGAGGCGTTCGAGGAGCGCCGGGACATGCTGGTCGACCTGTTCGCCGACCACGGCGTCGACGTGGCCACGCCCGACGGCGCGTTCTACATGATGCTGCCCGTGGACGACGACGACACCGCGTGGTGTGAGGGTGCCATCGAGGACGCCCACGTCGCCACGGTGCCGGGCAGCGCCTTCGGCACGCCGGGCTACGCCCGCATCTCCTACGCGAACAGCAAGGAGCGACTCCGCGAGGCCGTCGACCGCCTGGCGGCGGAAGGGTATCTGTAAGGCTTCGACGCCGCCGGCTCAGGGCCGTTTTTCCTGCAGTATCGGTATCTCGGCTATCTTCTCGTCGTCCAGCGCCGCCCAGTCCACGCCGTCCGGTTTTTCGTATCCGGTCCCCGTCGCTATCGTCCGCTCGGGCGTCACGACGTGGTCCATCGGCACGTCGTGGGCGTCCCGCGGGAGCCCCTCGTCGGCGACCTGTAACTCGTGGACCGTCGTGACGACGGTCGTGTCGTCGTCGACCAGCCCCACCTCGCGCAGGAGCGCGAACTCCAGGTCGCTGTACCCCTCGCCCTTGCCGATCCGCGCGCCGCGATCGTCGACGACAACGCTGCCGGAGACGATCAGGTCGACTGCAGCCATCTCCTCGGGCAGGACCTGCACGCCGAGTTCGTCGGCCCCCGAGATGGTTGTCGCCTCGTCGTAGTCGTCGATCCGGTCCGGGTCGAGTTCGAGGAACGGCCGCTCGTCGGCCAGCCGCGGGACCGCGACGTAGACGGTCTTCCCGGCGTCCAGCGCGCGGCGGCGGACCGGGCGCTGCGGCGAGTCGGGATTCGCCTTGATCGCGTCGGCATCCCGCCACGCCGCCAGTTCGGTCAGGCGGTCGGCTGCTTCCTTCGCGCCCGCGAAGTTCGGGATCCGGCCGTGTGGCGGGAACGGGAACCGCGCCTCGCCGCTGTCCTCCAGGTCGTCCCAGACGCGCTCGCGAAGCTCCTGCTTGTCCATGCGCGTCACCTGTCGGGCCGGCCTAATAGAACGCGCCGGTCGGCCGGCCGCCACGAGTCAGCCGCTCCGGCACTCCGCCTCGAACGCGGGGTCGCCGTTCTCCACCGTCGCCTCCACGAGGAAGTCGCCACACTCCAGGGGGTCCCACGTGCGGCCGCGCTGTCCGGCCGGGGTGTTGACCGTGACCTCGTGTTGCTCGTCGGTCGGGCGGAGCGTCGCGACCATCTCGTACCGGTCCGACTCCGGCGGGAGGACGCCCGAGAAGCTGTTCGTCGTGCGCCCGCCCTGCCGGACGACGACCTCGTACTCGCGCTCGGCGTCGTCGCGGTTCCTGATGCCGACGGTCACCGTCGCCTCGTCCGGCGTCTCTGCCCCGTCGTCGTCCGTCCCCGAGAGACACCCCGCCGTGGCTCCGGCGAGACCGACGCCGGTCAGCGCGAGGAGCCGTCGCCGTCCCACCGTCGTTCCGTCCCCATGTTCAGTCACGTGGCAGGCGTCTCCGCGAGCCGACAAAACAGTTCGCACGGTTGCCCCGTCGCGCGGCGCTACCCGCGCTCCTCGACGACCCTCTCGTAGATGTCGCCCGTCGACAGCAGTTCGCCCTCGAACCGCGGCTCGCGGGCGGAGGCCCGGCGGAGCTCGCAGTCGATCCCGCGTCGGGCGAGTTCGTCGGCGATGGCGTCCTCGTCGTGGTGCTGGTCGTGGCCCAGCACGATGTAGTCGGGCGCGATCTCCTCGATGGGGACGAAGATGTCCTCGCGGTGGCCGAGGCGGGCGCGGTCGACCACCTCCAGGGCGTCGACCATGTCCCGCCGCTGCCGGTCGGGAAGGACGGGCGGCTCCTTGTGCGTGACGTTCCCCCGGCGGGCGACGATGACGTGGAGTTCGTCGCCCAGTTCGGCCGCCTCCCGCAGGTAGTGGACGTGGCCGGGGTGGAGCACGTCGAACGTGCCCTGTGCGATCACGGTGGTCGTGTGCGCGCTCATCGTCTCAGGTCGTCGTCGCGGCGCAGTTCGTCGTCGATGTCCATCTGTGTGAAATCGAAGAAGTCCTCGGCGTCCGGCACCGCGACGTCCAGCACGTCGAGGTCCCGGGGGTCGCCGTTGCGGTCGAAGGCGCGCCAGTCGGTCCGGCCGTACGGCGCGCCGATGATGATGTGTACGTCGCCCGACCCGAACGTCGCCAGGTCCGCGTCGCTCGGCCGGAGCGCGCCGTTCGGGTGCGAGTGGACCGATCCGAGCGACTTCATGTCGTTCGGTTTCATGCTCGTCTTCACGGTCGCGCTGACCGGGTTCGACTCGGTGCCGGGGATAACGACCACGTCGGTGATGACGGTCCCGTCGCGGTCGAGACCGAGGTCGCGGGCGTCGGTCCCCCGGAGAAAGCCCATGTACTCGTTCGGGTGCGCGTCCTCCGAGGCCTCCAGCGCGAACTCGAGCGTCTCGGACGCGATGCCGAGCAGTTCGCTCGACCGGAACAGCGACCCGAACAGGCCCATGTCCGCCACTCGGGGACTCCGGATGCTAAACGTTCCGGATGCGGGGCGGCGCACGGCGTCGTGTGTCTTGACAAGGGTTAAACCCGGCCGTTCCGAACGTTGTCGCAAGATGACTACCGACGACGCCGGCGATTCCGCCGGCACCACTGTCTACGATCTCGCGCCGGGCTGTACGATCGCGGATGTCGAGGAGGGCAACCGATACCTCGCCACCGTCAACGGGGTCGTCGACTACGGCGTCTTCGTCGACCTCTCGGACCACGTCTCGGGGCTCGTCCACGAGTCGAACCTCTCGGGCACGTTCGCAGTCGGCGACGAACTCGTCGTCGAACTCGAACAGGTCCGCGAGAACGGCGACGTCGCGTTCGACGCCGTCACCCTCGACGAGTACGAGGTCGAGTCCGTCGACCACGAGTACGACGTGGCCGACGCCGGGTCGCTGGAGGAGCGCGTCGGCGAGACGGTGACGCTGGAGGGCGAGGTCGTCCAGGTCAAACAGACCGGCGGCCCGACGATCTTCCACGTGCGCGACGAGACCGGGACCGTCCCCTGTGCGGCGTTCGAGGAGGCGGGCGTCCGCGCCCACCCCGAGATCGACGTCGACGACCTCGTCCGCGTCGGCGGCGACGTGGAGCGCCGCGAGGACGCGATTCAGGTCGAGGTCGACGAACTCGACGAACTCGATGGCGACGCTGCCGCCGACGTTCGCGACCGCCTCGACGCCGCGATGGCCGAACGCGCCGAACCGCACGACGTCGACCCGCTCGTCGACTGGCCGGCCTTCGAGAAGCTCCACCCGAACCTCCGCGAGGTCGCGCAGCTGCTCCGCGAAACCGTGCTGGAGAGCCGCCCCATCCGCGTCCGCCACCACGCCGATGGCGACGGGATGTGTGCCTCCGTCCCGGTCCAGTACGCCCTGGAGCAGTTCATCGCGGAGACTCACGAGGACCCCGAGGCCCCGCGCCACCTCCTCAAGCGCCTGCCGAGCAAGGCTCCCTTCTACGAGATGGAGGACGCCACCCGCGACCTCAACTTCGCGCTGGAGGACCGCGCCCGCCACGGGCAGAAGCTCCCCCTGCTCCTGATGCTGGACAACGGTAGCACCGCCGAGGACGTGCCCGCCTACGAGAACCTCGCGCACTACGACATCCCCATCGCCGTCGTCGACCACCACCATCCCGACCCCGACGCCGTCGAGGACCTGCTCGACGCCCACGTCAACCCGTACCTCCACGACGAGGACTACCGCATCACGACAGGGATGATGTGCGTCGAGCTCGCGCGGATGATCTACCCGGACATCGAGGACGAACTCAACCACGTCCCCGCCGTCGCCGGCCTCTCGGACCGCTCGAAGGCCGACGCGATGGACGACTACCTCGAACTCGCCGCCGAGGAGGGGTACGACGAGGACACCCTGCGCGACATCAGCGAGGCGCTGGACTACGAGGCCCACTGGCTCCGCTACGACGACGGCCGCCACCTCATCAACGACGTGCTGAACGTCGACTGCGACGACGAGGACCGCCACCGCGAGCTGGTCGACTTCCTCGCCGACCGCGCCCGCGAGGACGTGGCCGACCAGCTAGACGCCGCCATGTCCCACGTCAAGCACGAGGAGCTGGACAACGGCGCGCACCTCTACCGGGTCGACGTGGAGAACCACGCTCACCGCTTCACCTACCCCGCGCCCGGCAAGACGACCGGCGAGATCCACGACCGCAAGGTCGAGGAGACGGGCGACCCCGTCATCACCATCGGCTACGGCCCCGACTTCGCGGTCCTGCGCTCGGACGGCGTCCGCCTCGACATCCCGACGATGGTCTCCGAACTCGACGAGGGGATCGTCGGCGGCGGCGTCAGCGGCGGCGGCCACCTCGTCGTCGGCTCGATCAAGTTCGTCCAGGGCCGTCGCGAGGAGGTGCTGGATTCGCTCGTCGAGAAGATGGCCGCCGCGGACATCGACGAGGAGCTGTCGAGCACGCTCCAGCGCGACTAGCCGAACTCGACTTTTCGCCGCGCGTACAGCGATGCCCCCAGCGTCGCCGCCGCGACCCCGCCGGCAACGCCGACCGGGAGCCGCCACGCGCCGCCCCGCCAGTCCGCCCGGAACAGCCGGGCGTAGTACCCTCCGACCTCGTCGCCGACGAGGACGACGGCGACCTCCCGGTTCGCCCGCAGCGAGTTGTTGTTCCAGTTGATGCTCCCGAGGACCACCCGCCGCTGGTCGATCACGACGCCCTTGGCGTGGATCTTCCCGTAGCGCGAGCGTGGCTCGGCGATCCGGGCCGCCAGATCCAGTCCCTCACGGTCGGCCAGGTCGTTCAGCCGACGGACCGTAGCCCGATTCTCCTCGCGGGCGTACCACGCGCTGGAAAGCAGGATCCGGACGCGGACGCCACGACGCGCGGCCGCGACCGTGGCCCGAACCGGCGGCGTGTCCAGCCCGCCGAGCGACGCCTGCTGGACAAGTACCGACTCCTCGGCCGCCGCGATCTCGCCGGTGATCCCCGACTCGGCGTTGTCCGGCGCAGTCAGCAGGCGCACGCGGTCCACCGTCAGGTTCCGCGGCGCGAATCGCTCCGGATACGACGAGCGGTCGGCCTCGCCTGCCACTGGGTCGACGGTGTCGCGGTAGTCGGTCCACGGACGCGCGTCCCGCGCTCGCCAGTCCGACCGGAACACGGTCGCCAGTTCGGCTGCGAACTCGCCGTCCCGGACCACCGCACCCCAGCCACGGCTCGAACCGCCGCCCGTACCCGCGGGCTTCCAGTTCTCCGTCAGCACCAGCGCGCGGTCGTCGACGACCGCGTACTTCGCGTGGTAAAACCGGTAGCGAGCGTAGTCCCCGCCGACCGCCCGCACGGTGACATCGCTCTCGGCGAGGCGGTCGAGCGCACGAACCTGCCGCGCGGACGTGCCGCCGACCGGCGCGCCGTCGACGAGGACGCGGACCTCCACGCCGCGGTCGGCGGCACGCCGGAGCGTCCGAACGACGCGGTCCGAGGTGAGCGTGTAGCCCGCCAGCAGGATCCGGTCGTCGGCGTTCGTCAGCGCGCGGCGCGGAACGCGCGGCGAGTCGGGGAGGGCGAACGCCTCGACGGCCGTCCCACCGACGCCGACGGGGGCGTGGTCGGTCGCGCCGAACGGGACCCACTCCCCGTCGATCCGTCGCTCTCCCTCGGGCGCGTCGCGGTACGCCGCGCTGTCGACGGTGGTGTTCCCGCGACGGAGTTCGACCGTCTCGCCGCCGTTGGCGAGGGTGAGACCGTCCGGGAGCGGCAGGACCGGTGTGTCGGTGACGTTCCGCGCCGTTGCTGGGGCGGCGCTGAATGCGACCCGGCCCGAGACGGTCCGGTTCGGGAGCCGGACGGTCGCGTCGTCGTCCGCGATCGACCAGCCGGACAGGTCCGTCTCGGTGGGGAACTCGACCGCAACGTACTCGCCGCGGTCGCCGTCCGGCACGGGGTTCGGGTAGACGGCGGCGATCCGGGGATCGGCCGCCGGAGAGTGGTCGGGGTTCGGGGCGGCGGACGACGCCGCCACGCCAGCGACGCCGCTGGCCGGGGTGAGTAACGCGACCACACAGGCGACGGCCAGCGCGTGCCGGAACACAGCGGGGCTGGCCGCCCCCTCCGATTTAAACCTGCAGGATCAGACCGCCTTCTCCGCCTCGGACTGCACGCGGTACGCACGGTCGTCGGCGTAGTCGGCGACGACCTCAAGCGCGCGCTCGGTGCCGATCTGGTTGAGCGCCCACGCGGCGCTGGCCCGGACGGTGTCGGAGTCGTCGTTCTCCAGGGCGTCCGCCAGCGGTTCGACCGCGCGGGTGTCGCCGAGCAGCCCCAGCGCACGGGCGGCGTGGCTCCGGATGGTCTCGTTGTCGGATGCGAGGTTGTCCGCGATGGGCTGGGTGGCCTCCTCGCTGCCGATTTCGCCGAGCGCCTTCATCGTCACCGTCTGCAGCCCGGGGTTGCCCTCGTCGTCGACGTAGTCGACGAGCGTGTCGACCGGCTCCTCGCTGCCGATCTTGCCGAGGATCTCGATGGCGTCCTGGTCGCGCTTGCCGGCGCGCTGGAGCATCGGGTCGACGGCCTCCTCGGGTGCCATGCGCTTGAGGGCGTCGAGCGCGTGCTCCTCCATGAAGTCCGAGTCGAACGTCTCCAGCGCGAGCAACACCATGTCGGCGCGGCCGCGCTTCATCCAGACCTTCATCGCACCCCACTCCGGCGGGTAGTCCTTCCGGTGGTCGAGCACGTCGTAGTAGCCCTGGGCCTGGAGCTGTTCGCGCACGGAGAGGTCGTCCCACGTCTCCGCGGCCTCCAGGTCGTCGGCCAGTTCGCCGGTCGCGTCGAGCAGGTCGGCGATGGTCTCCGCGTCGTCGTCGGCGTCGAGGTCGGCCGCCTCGACGGCCGTCGCGGTCTCCGCCAGCGCGTCGGTCAGCCCCTCGATCGACTCGTCGTCGACGCTCAGCGACTCGTCGAGCGTCTCGCCGACCGTGTCGACGAACGACTCGACCGCCTCGGCGACCGCCGCTTCGCCGTCCTCGGTCCACTCGGTGTCGGCGACGGTGGATTCGGCGTCCTCTATCTCCGCGACGACGTCCTCGGCGTAGGGGCCGCGGGCTTCCTCGAGATGGGATTCGAGGTCCTCCTTTTCGTCCGCGATTTCCTCTGCCGGCGGCTCCTCGTCCTCGTCGTCCGGCTCCGGCAGGTCGGCCGCCTCGAGGTCGGCCTCCAGCTCCTCGATCTCGGCCTCGACCTCGTCCAGGTCGTCCTCGGTCTCGGCCTCGTCGAGTCGCTCCTCGATCGCGTCGAGGCGCTCGCGGAGCGATTCGACGGTGACCGCCTCGGTCAGTTCCGTCTCCTCGGACGTCTCGTCGTCACCGTCCTCGCTCATCCTTCCACCTCCTGACGGGCGTTCCGGCCGAATTCGCGGCGCGGGGCGACCGCCGACGGCGCACTCCGGTTCATATACCGGGAACTGCGTTCCTACGCCCCCTAAGCGTTTCCGTTCGCGGCCGGGTCGTCGTCCCGCCAGTAGAACCACGGGCTGAGCGTCAGGTACGCGAGGCCGAGCGTGAGCAGCGCGTACGGAAACGCCATACCGGCGACGTTCGGGAGGAGAACCGCGAGCGAGTGGACCACGCCCATCAGCAGCGCGTCACGGGCGAGGAGATCCGGGTACCGAACGGTCGACACCATCAGGTAGACGAACACTGCGGTCCCTGCGAGCAACACCTGCGGTGCGGTGATGCCAGCGAGCACCGTCGATGCGAGGATCGTCGCCGCAAGCGTGCTCGGTGCCCCTTCGGTGTGTTTCGCCGCGGTGTCGTACGCCGTGTACATCCCGAGCCGCGTCACCGCCATGGCGACGAACAGCGCCGGCAGGCCGACAGTGAGTGCGGTCCGCGCGGTCGGGTCGCCGAGCGACAGCCCCCACGACTCGCGGACGACGGCGACGACCACGACGGCCGGCGCGACCGCGAAGGATGCCACGTCCGCGAGCGAGTCCAGATACTCGCCGGCGGCGGAGCTCCCGGCCCACCGCGCGACGACGCCGTCTAACCCGTCCGCGACGGCGGCGAGCAGGACGAGCCGCGCCGCGAGATCCGGGTTCCCCCCGGCGACGACGACGGCGACGAACCCGACCATCGCGTTCGTCACGGTCACCGCGTCGGCGAGGGAGAGTCGCCCGACGAACCGGGGTTGCATATGCTCGGGGTTGCAGGGGCCGTCCTTACGTTTTTATGTTCTCCCCGCCGCCGAACCGGCGAGCCTTTGTCCCCGCCGTCCCGAGTCGGGACTATGAAGCGCCGCACGTACCTCGCTACCCTGAGCGCCGGAGGCGCTGCCGGCCTCTCGGGCTGTCTCGCGAGCCTCGGCTCCGCCGGCGAGTCCTGTGACGGGAACTGTGATATCGGGATGACCGCGATGGACTTCGACCCACAGGAGTACGAGGTGAGCGTCGGCGACACCGTCGTCTGGAAGAACACGAGTTCGAAGGGCCACACCGTCACCGCCTACGAGAACCAGATCCCCGACGACGCCGACTACTTCGCCTCCGGCGGGTTCGACTCCGAGTCCGCCGCCCGCGACGGCTGGCGGAGCAGCGAGGGGCTGCTCACGTCCGGCGACACGTACGAGCACACCTTCGAGGTCGCCGGCGAGTACGGCTACGTCTGCCTGCCCCACGAGAACAGCAGTATGGTCGGGACGATCGTCGTCACCGAGTAGCCGCCCGCCCGGGAGTCAGCATGTCGCCCCGCTACTCCTCGTCGCCGACCTCGACCTGCGTCGGCGTGATGTCGATCACGTAGCGGTTGGTCCCGTCGGTCGACTCGTCCTCGTCGGGGTCGCCGTAGCCGCCGCGGTCGCCCGCGTCGGCGTCGTACAGGAACACCGCGTAGTCGGTATGGTCCCCGTTGCCGTCGAGTTCGACGACCACGACCGCCTGGCTGTCGTCCAGGGTGAACTCGTCGCCGCTGTAGAGGTCCTCGTCGCTGGTGTCGAGCACCGCCTCGATGCCTGGCTGCCACCACGCCGTGTCGAGCGTCGGCAGGTCGTCCCCGTCGGTGTAGATCTCGTGGTCGTTCGTCGCGTTGGTGGTGCTGTCGATCCGGCCGTCGGCCGTCCCCGTACAACTGGTGTGGTCGTACGTCTCGCCGTCGTGCGTGGCGTTCAGATTGTCCGCCGGCGTCCCGCTCGCGGTCGAGTTCGTACAGTCGACCGATGTCGCGTTGAACGACAGGAGCGAGCCGGGGGTGACCCCGCTGATGTCGAACGCCACCGGGTCACTGGTCGTCGGGTCGTTTATCGCCGACGCGGTGTCGTTCGGGTCGACCCTGCTGTTGCCGGCACTCAGATTAAGCGGGTAGCTGCTGCCGCCGATCTTGACCGATGCTTCGACTGCCTTGTGCTCGACCTGCCGGACGCGGTTTCTGGTGACGTTCCCGGCGATCGCTTCGAACTGCTCCTCCAGTTCGCTGTCGTCGTCGACGTAGTAGTACTCCCCGCCGGTCTCGTCGGCGACATCGGTGAGCAGGTCCTCGTCCGCGCCCGATCCGAGACCGATGGTGTAGACGGTGACGTTGTTTTCGGCGGCCTCCTCGGCTGCCCGACGGGTCCGTTTGTTTAGGTTGCCAGGCCCGTCGTTTCGCCCATCGCTCAACAGGACGGCGACGCGTTCGTTCCCTGCGTCGTCGTCGAACTGGTCGACCGCTTCGTAGAGACCCGACCCCATATCCGTGCCGCCGTCCGCCGCGCCTGTCGCGCTGTCGTTCACGTCGTCGAGGTCGTCTGTGAGTCCGCTCAGCAGTTTCGAGTCCGAATTGAACTCGACCACGCCGGCTCTGTCGCCAGCGGAGGCGTTGAGCGCGCCGACGAAGCTTCTGGTGGCGTCGACTCGCCTGTTGTCGGGGTCGCTCCCGGAACAAGACAGCTCGACATCGATAGCGGCTATGTCACCGATTATTGGATGGGAGATTACACTACCAGGAGTGTAGTAGTTCGTACCGCCCCACGTCTCGATTCGGACCAGTTTGCCCCTCGGAACCACGTACTCGGTGCTGTCAGCATGTGCCCAGTCGAAGCTATCGGCCGAGACCTCCTGCCAGCTCCCCTCCACGTTCTCGATGCTACAGGACCCACGCATCGACCCTGACCTGTCCAGCACGAACATCACGTCGAGGGGCTGTCGCTCCGCGACGCTCTCGTTGACGATCCGCTCCTCCGCGACCTGCGTCCCGACGAGTTCCAGCGTCGCCGACGAGCTGTTCACGCGGAGCGCGTTCGCGTCCTCGTCCTCGGAGACGACGCCGCAGCCGTATCGGCCGTCGCCTTCCGTGTCGGGACAGCGGTCGGCGTGGTCCGGGACGCCGTCGTCGTCGCTGTCGGTGCCGTTCCCCGGGATGCCGTCGTTCACGTCGCCGATGCTCAGCGTGCCTGTTCGGCGTGAGTCATCGTCGCCGTTCAGCGTCGCAGTAACGTTGTACTGGCCGGGGGAGCCGGGGTTCGTGACCTTCCCGTCCTTGCCGTTGCGGGTCTGACTCCCGTATTCCACTGTGACCGTGTCGTTGGAGTAGAGCTCGACGGATTCGTCGAACTGGAACTCGATCGTGCCGTCGTCCGTGTCCACCTCGTAGCTCTCCAGATGCTTCTTCAGGTCCACCACGTCGCCGTCCGCACGGTGGACCTTCGTCTGGTCCGGGTTGGTATGGCCCCTGGCCCCCGATCCCTTGCCGGCGAGCCGCGAGAGGTCGGTCTCGTCGTCATTGTAGGTGATATTGACCGACTCCAGCGTGTCCCCTTCGGCATCCTCACTGACGTCGAACCGCAGTTTGTGGCTGGTTTCGGCCCCCGCCGTGTCGTTGACGGCGATGAGCAGGTCGTCGGACGCGAGCCGCGGTGTACTGCCGTTCACCTGTCGACCGAGGGGGATGTCGCTGGCGACCACGGTCCGGTTGTCGTAGACGGTGACGCTCCCGGCGTCGCCCATCCGGTCCCGCAGGTAGCGTCCCCACGCGTCGTAGTAGGTGCTGTTCCGGACGACGATCGTGAGGCTCCGGATCTGCCGGAGGTCCCCCTCGTCGTCGTCCCTGCAGAACATCTCGTCGGTGATCTGCTTCCGACGCTCCTGTGAGCGCGTCTGGTTCACCGAGGCGGTCGTCTCGCCGTCGGTGTCGACGCTGCCGGTGAGATTGGCGACGTCGAAGTCGAACGTCCGGTACTCCACCCCGTTTATCTCCTCGGTCCGGTACGAGAGCGCGGGCGGGGAGACTATCGTCGTGCTCTCGCCGTCCTCGCTCATCCGCCAGACGCCGCCGGCCTGGTACGCGACGTGCTGGCCGTCGCCGTCGTCGTGGCGGAGCGAACTGAGTGTGAGATCCGTCGTACAGGCCCGCGTCGTCCCGGCCTTGGTCTGTCCACGGATCGTGAACGACATCGACCCGTCCGTTCGGATCGAGCCGTCGTCGCTCCCGCCGACCGATAACCGGGTCGACCCCTCGCCCCTGGCCGCCAGCGAGGAGAGGTCGGACCGGACCTCCTGCATCGACATCTCGGCCGAGCGCATCTCGCTCTGTCTCTCGGTTGCGTCGAGTGCCATACCTCCGACGAGGAACACGAGCGTCGCACCGGTCAGGACCATGCCGAACAGCAGGATTATCCCCACCGTGTTCGACACCCCCCGGTTATCGGATCCTGAATCTGCCAGCATGTCGAGTTCTTACAAGTCAGTCAACGGTATATATAATAAATTTACCGCAGATCATAAATGAACAGTAGTATCACATTTTTATAGTGACACCGGCGGATCGCTGGGGATCCGGTCACGGTCGTGGGGCGCGGTGAAGTCGACGTCCGGCCCTGCCGGCACCAGCCCGGACGGGTTGAGGTCGGTGTGGGACCGGTAGTAGTGCTCCGTGATGTGGTCCATGTTCACCGTGTCGGCGACCCCCGGGAGCTGGTACAGTTCGCGCAGGTACGGCCACAGGTTGTCGTAGTCCGCTATCTGCCGGACGTTGCACTTGAAGTGGGTGTGGTAGACGGCGTCGAACCGGACGAGGGTGGTGAACATCGCCACGTCGGCCTCGGTGAGCCGGTCCCCCGCGAGGTACCGCTGGTCGGCCAGCACGTCGTCCCAGTGGTCGAGCGCGTCGAACAGGTCGGTGACGGCCTCGTCGTACGCAGCCTGTGAACTCGCGAAGCCAGCGCGGTAGACGCCGTTGTTGATCGGGTCGTAGATCTCGTCGATGATCCGGTCCACGTCGTCGCGGTACCCTTCGGGGTACAGATCCACGTCGTTGGTCGCGTACTCGTCGAAGGCAACGTCCAGCATCCGCATGATCTCCTCGGACTCGTTGTTGACGATGGTTTCGCGTTCCCTGTCCCAGAGCACCGGGACCGTAACGCGGCCGGTGAAGACGGGGTCGGCCGCGGTGTACACCTCGCGGAGGTAGTCGGACCCGTGGATCGAGTCGGGCGTACAGCCCGCCTTCTCGGGCGCGAACTCCCAGCCGTCGTTCTTCCTGTGGGGGTCGACGACGTCGACGGATATGGCGTCCTCCAGCCCTTTCAGCGCGCGGGTGACGAGCGTCCGGTGTGCCCACGGACACGCCCAGGAGACGTAGAGATGATACCGGCCCGCCTCGGCGGGGAACTCGGCGTTCGGGTCGGCCTCGACCCAATCCCGGAATGCGGTCTCCTGTCGCTCGAACTCTCCCTCCTCGTTCGTGGACTCGTAGGCGTCCGTGCGCCACTCGCCGTCGACGAGCATGTTCATACCCGCAGTTGGCGCTCACGACGGTTATACCCCGTGACGCCGGCACTGACGGCCGGCATCCGTTCCCGAGGGGACAGTCCTTCAGCACCGGCCAGACCGGCGGTAAACAGCGAATACCGTTCGCGGCACCCGAGTTATAGGACGAATAACAATTCCGGGACACGGTGGAGGATGGATCGGGACGATGCTGAGCCTCAAAGCGATCATCGGCGTGCTCCTGGTGCTCGCGCCCATGATCGGCATTCTCGTTATCGCGCTCGCCTGAAACGGACTGGTGGAGTCCGGACACAGCGACCACCAGCTACCCGCTTCAACGGTCCTACTACCAGTCCCCCTGGAACATCGTCCGAAGGCCGGCTTCTCCGGCGAGTTCCTCGACGACCGTCCTCGCCGACGGGGCATCGAGCGTCGCGAGGAGGTGGGAACCGTTCGAGAGCGGTTCGGCCGCCCGCATCGGCGTCCCGTTCGGATGGACGGGGTCGTGAGCGAGTACGGCACGGCCGTCGTCGTCCGCGGCGTCCGGCCGCCACGGCAGCGAGAGACCGGCGTCGAGCGCGTGCTGCTCGATCAGATACTCGACCGCGGCCGCAGTCGCGCCGATGGGTGTGTCCGTCCCGATCGCCCCGACCGACGTGCGACCGTCGAAGAAACGGACGACGTACTCCCCTGCTCCGTCGTCGTCCGCTTCCTCAGTACTGTCGGGGGCTGTCGTCTCGCCGTCGTCGTCCGGCCCTTGCCCCTCGTCATCGCCGTCCGATTCCTCCGGGCCGTCTTCGCGGGTCTCCTCCGCCGGCTCGTCAACCGGTTCCGGGGCGCTCGCCTTCGGTCTGTCCGCGTTCACGTCCGGGGGGCCACTGTCGTCCCGTGAACCCCCGTCTTGATCGGACGGGCTTCCGTCCGGGGCGTCGTCGCCCCACGCGGCGGTCAGGTCGTCGAGGAACTCGTCGACTGCGGCGGCGATGTCGTCGGCCGCAGCGCCGTCGGCCGCCGCGACGAGACGCGCGGTCACGTCGTCCGCCACGGGCCCGCGCTGTGCCGCGATCCGTTCCGCCGCGGTGCGGCGCTCCGCCTCGTCCCCGACTCGCGAGGCGGCGGCCGCGCGGGAGTACATCGCGACCGCGTCCGTCCGGTCCGGGAGTTCGTCGAGGCGACACTGGAGACGGTCGTCGCCGCGGGCGAGGAAGACGAACGACCGCCCGTTCGTGAGGACTCCGTGGGACACGCCGGCCGCGTCGAGCGCCGCGGCGAGGCGGTCGGCGTCGGCCTCGCGGAGCGGGTCCTCGCAGGCGACGACGTCGACGAACACCGCCGGCCGCCCGTCGACGGCGAGCGCGTAGTTCACCGGGTCGCGGTCGGCTTCGACGGTGACGCCGGCCGTCATCTCCTGGCCGTGAACGTCCCAGCCAAGCGCCGCGAGAAACGGCTGGACGAGCCGTAGCTCCGTGTTCCGAACCGACAGGTCGTCGGATCCGGCGACCGACGCTCGCGCCCGCTCGACGAACGCCTCGAGGTCCGGGTCGGTCATCGAACTGTGCTTTGCGGTCAGTCGTAGTAGTAGCTACGGATAGAACAGGTCGGCGTGGTCGAAGGCTCTGCCACACTCCGGACACTCGTAATCGGTGCCGTTCGCGGTTTCGACGACGGTTCCGCAGTCGGGGCAGTCCGATCCGTTGACGAACGTCATCCTCCGGGGCTGTGTGTCGGGCTACCAAAACAGTTCCCCTACAGGTAACCTGTCCGTCACGTACTCTCGGACCCGCCACATCGATCCACGTTCAGTCCGTCGGTATCAGTGATGATAACGGTCGGTGAGGATTTATGTGAAGGTAGCTTCGCTTCGAAGGTATGATAGGCGGTCTTCGGCGGATCGTACCGACGTTTATCAGGAAACGATACGCGCTCAAGTTCGGGATCGCGCTCCTGATACTCGGTCTTTCCGTCGGTGCCATCGGCTACGTGGGGACAGCACAGATTCAGAGCGAGGTCACACAGAACATCAACCAGGACTACGCCGACACCGTCCAGCAGGAGGCCGAAAACCTCAATAACTGGAACGAACGGAACAAGATCCTGACCGAATCGTTGGCCTCGTCCGACACGGTCCAGAACGGGAACCCGAGTTTTATCAATACACAACTCAACAACCGTGAGAGCGAAATCAGAGGGGTCGTCAATATCGACTACGTCAACGCAGCTGATAACCGGGTTGAGGCGAGTTCTGATGCCGAACGGCGCAACGTAGCGTTTTCGGAACTCAACGAACCGTGGACCGCAAACGTGACCTCAGATATGGGAGAGGACGTCAAAATCTCCGAGGTGTACACGAACGACGGGACGACGATGGTGACCTACCTCCGTTCGGTCCCGCTCAATCCCAATCACACGATCGCGTACACGTTTAACCTCGACGTCTACTCCAGTCGGTTCCAGAGCGCGGACAACGACGACGTGTTGACGGTCGTCACCAACCAGAACGGAAGGATCCTCTTCGACGACGTGCAGGGTCAGTCGGCCACCAGCACGTTCGGCCAGCGATACTCTCAGGACAGTTCGCTGATCGCGAACGCGACCACGTCCGGGACCACCGAGGTCATCAACTGGAACGAGGAAGGACCGTCCGGTCCCTACAACCGCGACGGCGGCGAGTACGTCGTCGGCTACGCACAGGTCGACGACCTCGACACCGAGTGGGTCGTGCTCGTTCACGAGCCGAGCGACAGCGCGTACGGGTTCGCCGGCAGCGTCTCCCAGTACGGGACGCTGGCGACGATCGGCGGAGTCCTCCTCATCGGTCTCGTCGGCGCGGTGCTGGGGCGGAACACGGCGACCGCAATCGACCGCCTGACGAGCAAGACCGAGCAGATGGAGCAGGGGAACCTGGATGTCGACTTCGAGACCCAGCGTATCGACAACATCGGTCGTCTCTACACCGGGTTTGGGAGCATGCGTGACGCCCTGAAAAACCAGATACAGGAGTCACAGGAGGCCCGCGAGGAGGCCGAGCAGGCACGCGCCCGTGCGGAGGAGATGAACCAGCACCTCGAATCGAAGGCCGACGAGTACAGCGAGGTCATGCAGGACGCCGCCGACGGCGACTTCACCCGGCGGATGGAGCCCGACCCCGCGAACGAGGCGATGGACGACATCGCGGCGGAGTTCAACGAGATGATCGGGCAGATAGAGGAGACGACCGAGCAGCTCAAGAACTTCGCGAACGAGGTGGCCACCTCCAGCGAGGAGGTGACGGCCAGTTCCGAGGAGGTCCGGTCGGCCAGCGAACAGGTGACGGAGTCCATTCAGGAGATTTCCGACGGGGCCGAGCGCCAGAACGACCAGCTCCAGTCGGTGTCCAGCGAGATGTCCGGCCTGTCGACGACGGTCGAGGAGATCGCGTCCTCGTCGAACGAGGTCGCCGACATCGCGGAGCGCACCGCCGAAACCGGCCGTGAAGGTCGTGAAGCAGCCGAGGCCGCCATCGAGGGGATGCGCCAGATCGAGGACGAGTCCGAGCAGGCCGTCGAGGAGATCGAACAGCTGGAGGCCGAGATGGAGCAGATCGACGAACTGATCGACTTCATCGGCGAGATCGCCGAGCAGACGAACATGCTCGCGCTGAACGCCAACATCGAGGCCGCCCGCTCCGGCGAGTCCGGCGAGGGCTTCTCGGTGGTCGCCGGCGAGGTCAAGGACCTGGCCGAGGACACGAAGGAGGCGGCCGAGGAGGTCGAGGAACGCCTCGAACGGATCCGCGAGCAGACCGAGCGGACCGCCGCGGAGGTGCAGAACGCCAGCGACCAGGTGGCCGAACACACCGACTCCGTCGAGAACGCGGTCGACGCGCTGGAGGAGATCGCCGGCTACGCTCAGGAGACCAACACCGGCGTTCAGGAGATCAGCGCGGCGACCGAGCAGCAGGCCGCCTCGACACAGCAGGTCGTCGCCATGGTCGACGAGGCGGCGACGATCAGCCAGGAGACGACGGCGGAGGCCGAGAACGTCGCGGCCGCGGCCGAGGAGCAGACGACCGCGCTGACGGAGGTGTCCCGGAGCGCCAGCGACCTCGCCGGACAGGCGTCCCGCCTCTCCGAGGCCCTCGACCGCTTCGACACCGACGCGGACGCCAGCTTCGACGTGACCGACCCCGAGAGCCTGCTGGGCGGCGACGCGGACGAGGCGGCGGAGACCGACGAGGACGAAAGTGCGGCGTTGGACGACACCGACGAACCCGACGCCGGAGACGGCATGGCGTTAGACGACACCGGGATCGACGACGACCCCGCGGTCGTCGACGGGATCG
Organism: Halostella salina; assembly: GCF_003675855.1. Classification (NCBI taxonomy): domain Archaea; kingdom Methanobacteriati; phylum Methanobacteriota; class Halobacteria; order Halobacteriales; family Natronoarchaeaceae; genus Halostella; species Halostella salina. The sequence goes on from NZ_RCIH01000007.1 coordinate 85,625, forward strand.
AGGACACGGACCTCGAGTTCCCCGACGAGATAGACGACGGCGGGGACGACGGCTCGCTCGGCAGCAACGCGGCGACGTTCGACGAGGACGAGCCCGCGGACGCCGACGACGCGCTCGCCGCGCCGGAGCCGACCGGGGACGCCGACGCCGGCGGCCCGGAAGACGCCGACGAGGGTCTCACCCAGCCGGACCTCGACATCGGCGACGACGACGTGCCGTTCGCCGAGACCGCCGACGCGGACGAGGACAACGCTGCCGAGGACGCGGAGGACCCGCTCGCTCCGCCGGCGGGAGACGACAGTGAGACCGGTGAGGCGGACGATGGCGGGACCGAAGACGACCCGCTCGCTCCGCCGGCCGCGGACGACGACATCCAGTCCGACGACCTGGTCGAGAGCGACGACGATACGGGCGACGAGACTGCCCTCGACGACGAAGCGGCGTCCGGGACCGACGACGACGCGGTAGTTGCCGAGACCGGCGGCGATGCGACCGACGAGGAGGCGGGCAGCGACGAGGACCCGCTCGCGCTCGGCGACGACGCTGAGGAGGGTGGGGCGGCCGAGGACGGCGAGGCAGTCGACGACGCCAGCGGCCTGTCGTTCGAGGCGACCGACGGCGACGCGGAACCCGACGCGGACGCCGACGACGCCGAGGACGACGATCAGCCGGACGACGGCGACGAGGACGACATGTTCTCGTTCGTCCAGGACGAGCCGAACGAGGACTGAACCGGCCGCCGTAGTCCGGTACTGGTTCGCGGCCTGTTCGGACTGTGCCGCGAACCAACGTTTTTCCCGATGAATCGTTCTCTCGGGTCGATGGCGGATGCCAAGCGGTTTTTGGCGACGAAAAGCGGATCCAGCGGGAGCTACTCGCGGCGGTATATCCTGAGCCGGCCGTCGAGCACCGAGAACGCGGACTTCAACTGCGGCGGGATCGTCTCGGCCTTGCCGATGACGAGGTAGCCGTCCGCACGGAGCGACTCGGCCAGCGTCCGGAGGATCGGACGCTTGTACTCGCCGTCGATGTAGATGAAGAGGTTCCGGCAGACGACGAGGTCGAACCCATCCTTCGGGTCGTCGTTGATGAGGTCGTGGTGTTCGAACGCGACGCGGTCCTTGACCGAGTCCCGCACCGCGAACGTGTCGCCGCTCCGGTCGATGAAGCGGTGGTAGTTCGAGAGGTAGCTGAGCTGGTCGTCGATGTCGACGGTCTGGCTGCTCTCGTAGACGCCCTCGCGGGCGGCGTCGAGCGCCGCGTCGTTGATGTCCGTGGCGAGTACCGACAGCGACGACTCGTCGATCCGGGGGTCGTCGGCGGCGAGCATCGACAGCGAGTACGGCTCGCGGCCGTCGGCACACGCCGCGCTCCAGACGGAAATCCGGTCCTGCTCCTCGGTGAGGTCCTGCAGGACGCCGCGGATACCGTCCCAGACGTCCTCGTTCCGGAAGAAGCCGGTGACGTTGATGCTCAGGGCGTCCAGCAGCGCCTGCTGCTCGTCGGGGTCGCCCCGCAGGGTTTCGAGGTACTCGTCGTACCCGTCGCAGCCGGTCCGACGCATCCGGGAGGCCAGCCGGCGCTGGAGGTAGCTGTCGTTGTAGTGACTCGTCGCGAACGCCATCTCCTCCTCGATGAACGTCGCGAGCTCGTCGTACGACGGCTCGGCGCTCACAGTTCGGTGACGCCGCCCGCCTCCTCGTCGGACGTGCGGATGCTGAGCGTCCCCGTCCCGGCGTCGAACTCGACGGTTCGTCCGCGCTGGCCGCCGACCTCCTCGGCGGCGATGGGGACGCCGAGCTTGTCGAGTTCCTCCCGGGCCGCGACGACGTTGCGCTTGCCGACCGCCTCGCCGAAGCTGTCGAACTCGAACATATCGCTGCCGCCGGCGAGCTTCGCCTCGACGCCGGTGTAGGTCGCGCCCGCCTCGACCATCTGGCGGAGCATCGCGCGGATCGCGGTGTCGGCGAACTTGCCCGGGTTTTCGTCGCTGGAGTCGTTCGCGTCGCCGTCCGGGAGCATAACGTGTGCGAGCCCGGCGATCCCCGACTCGGGGTCGTACAGCGCGACGGCGAGACACGACCCCAGCCCGTAGGATTTCAGCGTCACGTCCTCCTCGGTGATGTAGAACTCCGAGATGCCGACCTGAATGGGGTCGGTCGTCGGCGTGCCGGGCTCGCTGCCGTACGTCTTCATTGTGACTTCGCCTCGTCGACCGGGAACTCCGCGGTCGTTTTCGCGTCCTCGACCCGGTCCACGTCGAGGTCGTTCAGCGCGCGTTCCAGGTCCTCCTCGTTGGGGATGGCGTAGATGTCGCAGTCGAACTCGCGGTCGTCGGCCTCGATCTGCGTGTCGAAGACGAAGGCGTAGTCCTGGTTCTCGCCGAGGTCGATGACGACGGGGTCGATGACGGCCGGCCCGACGTCGTGGACGAACTCCGGCGTCGAGTGGTCGATCGTCGTGTCGAGCACGTTCGCCCAGCCGTCGAGGAAGCCGCTGGCCATGATGTTGCCCAGTTCCTTGATCGCCGACGTGCCCATCTCCCCGAACTCGTCGTCCGGTGGCGACGGCACCGTCGCCTCGACGACCTCCCGGGCCGAGTCCTCGTCGAACAGGAAGAGGAGGTAGCCCGACGGCGTCCCGTCGAACGAGAACGCGACCCCGACGAGCGGTTCGTCGGCCAGCTCCTCGGGGATCGTCTCCAGCGAGACGAAGTTGAGCCGCCGGATCTCGACGGTCGTCTCGATGCCGGTCAGCGTCGTGACGGCGTTTGCGACCTCCGTCGCGCCCTGCTGTGCGAGCTTGTCGAAGCCGACGAGCTTGTCGTACTCGATCCCCTCGCGGTCGCCGCGCTGGCGGTCGAGGATCTCGGCGATGGAGTCGTGGTCGGGGAGCAGGTAGTGCTTGTAGCCGATCTCCGTGTCGACGGCCTCGATCTGGCTGCGGAACAGGAGCGCGAGGTCGTCCTCGCTCGGGGCGGTGTCCAGGTCGCCGAAGAACGGCTCGGCGGTCTGGCCCTCGACGAACTCCGGCGTGGACACGTCGATGACCATGCCGAGCACGTCGGCCCAGCCGTCGATGAACCCGTTGGTCATGATCTGGCCGACCTCCGTGACGGCGCTCTGGTCCATCCCGGTGAACTCGCCGGTCGCCTCGTCCTGAATGAGCGTCCGGACGACCTCCTCGGCGGCCTCGCGGTCGAAGATGATGACCGAGTGGCCCTCCAGCCCGGCGGTGAGTTCCACCCGGATGCCGACCTTGTCGCGGCCGTCGTCTATCTCCGAGCGGATCTCCGACCCGCGCATGAAGTTCAGCTTCGTGACGCCGACGCGAGTGCCGACGCCGGTCATGCTGGTGAGTCGGCCGGCCGCCAGCCCGGATCCCTCGCGAGCCATGCGGTAGAACGTGCCGAGGGCGTTGACATCCAGTTTCATGCGGGTTGTGCCTCGATGCTGTTGATCATTTCGACGAACTCCTCCAGGTCGGGGAACGCGTATATCTCCGCCTCGACCTCGTAGGAGGGGACGTGTAGCTGCGAGTCGAAAAACAGCGCCAGGTCGTCCCCGCCGAGCCCGGCCGTCCGTTCGACGACCTCGTCGGCCTCGGCGTAGACGAGCTGGGGCGTTGCGATGTCTATCGTGCGCCCGAGCACGTCGGCCCAGCCGTCGATGAAGCCGCTGGCCATCATGTTGCCAAGCTCCTCGACGGCGCTTCTGGCCATCTCGCCGGAGACCGACGAGAGGTCGTCGACCATGTCCGACAGCATCAGCGCCGTGATCTTCTTGGCGCTGGCCTCCGGGAAGAGGATGAGGATGTGCCCGTGTGGCGGCTCCATGAGCCGGACCCGGACGCCGACCCGTCGCCCCTCGTCGAGCTGGGCGGTGATGTCCTCGATGTCGACGAAGTTCGTCTTCGTCACCTCCATCTGAGCGTCCTCGCCGGTGAGTTTGCTCATGTTGTCGGCGACGCCGTTCGTCCCGACTTTCGCCATCTCGTTGATAAAGCTCAACTTCCGGATGTCGACCATCAGACTCATAGTTGCCTCCGTCTGTCTCCGTTCATAGTGACTCCACGTCCAGGATGTTGACCACGTCGCCCTCGCCGAGCACCGTCGCGCCGGAGAGCCCGGGAATGTCGCCGAGGACGCCCTCGTAGGGTTTGACCACGACCTCCTGTTGGCCGCGGACTTCGTCGCACTCTATCGCGACCGGGCGAACGTCGTCGCGCACCCGGACGAGCATGTTCTCGCCGCTCCGCCGCGGCCCCGGCGCGTCCAGTTCGTCGGCAAGGTCCAGCAGCGGGTACTCCTCGTCGTCCCGGCGGACGACCGGTTCGCCGTCGGCCGTCGACACGTCGTCGAGCGGGCCGATCTCCTGGACGTCCTTGATCGGGATCCCGTACTCCTCCTCGCCGGCCGCGACGAACAGCACGTCGGCGATGGCGACGGTCACCGGCAGCGTCAGCCGGACCGTCGTCCCCTCGCCCGGTTCGCTCTCGACCGCCACGTCGCCGTCGAGGTCCTCGACGGTGCTCGCGACCACGTCCATCCCGACGCCGCGCCCGCTGACGTCGGTGACCTCGTCGGAGGTCGAGAAGCCGGCGGTGAAGACGAGGTCGTACACGTCCTCGTCGTCCATCGACTCGACCTCCCCCCGGGTCCGGATCCCCTCCTCGACGGCGGTCTCGCGGAGCCGCTCCGCGTCGAGGCCGCGCCCGTCGTCCTCGACCTCGATCACGACGCGGTCGCGCTCGCGGCGCGCCCGAAGCTCGACCGACGCCTCCGGGTCCTTCCCGGCGGCCTCGCGCTCCTCGGGCGGCTCGACCCCGTGGTCGACCGCGTTGCGCACGATGTGGACCAGCGGGTCGCCGATCTCGTTGAGGACGCTCCGGTCGAGCTCCACGTCGCCGCCGAGCAGTTCGAAGTCGACCTCCTTGCCCTGCTCGCGGGCGATGTCCCGGACGGTCCGGGGGAGCCGGTTGGCGACCGTCGACAGGGGGACGAGCCGGATGTCCATCACCGTGTCCTGCAGTTCGGTCGTGATGTCCTCCAGTTCGTCCAGCTCCTGGTCGAGCAGGGCCAGCGAGTCGCCCCGCTCGATCGCCCGGCGGAGCCGAACGCGGCTGGTGACCATCCCCTCGACGAGGTTCATCAGCCGGTCGACCTTCTCCACGTCGACCCGGACGGACTGGATCTCCTCGGACCGCCCGGTCGGACCGCTCTGGTCGATCGCCGACCGGGAACTCGCCGCCGTGTCGTCGGACGGCGCGGCGTCGTCCGCCGTCGCGTCGGCGGTCGTCGCCGCGTCGGCCGTTGCAACGGCGTCCGCTGCGGCGGCGTCGTCGGCGGACGCTTCCTCGGCGGGTTCGTCGGTCTCCTCGGCGTCTTCCGTTGCCGGCGCGTCGAACCCCTCGAACTCGCCGACGTCGGTCGTCGTGTCGACGGTCGACCCGGTGTCGAGGTCGACGTCCCCGAAGTCGCTGGACTCGACGGTGCTCGTGTCGTCGGTCGCGTCGTCGGCGGAGGCGCTCGCAGCCTCTCCCTCCGCCTCGTCGGCCGTCACACCAGCCTCGTCCGCCGTCGCGGTCGACTCCTCGCCGAAGCCGACCTCGTCGAGCACGTCGTCGACCGTCTCGTCGGCAGCGGTGTCGGCGTTTGCTGTGTCCGCATCGGGGTCGGCGGTACTGTCGGCGTCGACGGTGTCCGCATCAGCGGCGGCGTCGGCTGTCTGGCCGAACGGGTCGCCCCCGTCGATTTCGTCGTCGCCGAACGGGTCGTCGGCCGTCTCGCCGTCGTCCGCGACGAGGTCGTCGAACGCGTCGCTCTCGGCTTCGAGCGCGTCGTCCGAGTCGGCGGTCGCGTCCTCCGCGGTCGCGTCGACCGTGTCGTCGCTCTCCTCTTCCTCGGCCAGCGCCGCGTCGACGTCGTCGAGTGCGTCCTCGAACGCGTCGTCGTCCGCCTCGGCCTCGTCGCCGAGCAGTTCGTCGAAGCCGACCTCCTCCTCGTCCTCGTACTCGTCGAACTCCAGCTCGTCGAGTTCGTCCTGCAACTCGTCGAAGCCGACGGGGTCGACCTCGTCCTGTAGCTCCGCGAACGTGCTGGACGCGTCCTCGACCTGTTCGTCGCCGTCGTCCGCCGTCTCGCCGGAGTCGGACTCCGTCTCGGCCGCGTCGACCGCGTCCTCGGCCTCGTCGAGGACGTCGTCGACGGACGGGTCGTCGTCCGCCGCCTCGTCGAGCGAGGACACCTCCGGCTCGGCTTCGATCCCCTCGAACGAGCCGGCGTCGCCGAGGTCGTCCAGCCCCTCCACGTCGTCGACCTCGTCGACCATCGAATCGAGGTCCTCGAACTGGTCGACCTCGTCGTCGTCCAGCAGTTCGTCGACGGAGACGTCGTCCGGGTCGGGTTCCGCGTCGGCCGCGGCCGCCGAAGCGGCTTCCGGGTCGGCGGTCGGCTCCCCGGTCGCCGGCTCGGCCGTCGGTTCGGCGATGCCGTCCGAGAGGTCCGTCGCGTCCGTGATGATCGCGGCCTCGACGGCGTCGACCGGTTCGAGCGCGGCGCTGATCGCCGCCTCACCGACCGGGCTGGCGAAGGCGGCGTCGAACGCCCCGCCGAACTCGCCGTCGGCGATGTCGTCCTCGGGCGGGTCCGTGCCGAGCAGGTCGAACGCGTCCCGGAGCGCCTCCACGACGAGGATACCGTCGTCGCCGCCCGCGATGTCGAGGCGGACGTGGTACACGTCGTGTGCCCCGTCGGTCGGGCGGTCCGCCGCCGACAGCAGCGACTCGACGGCGTCGTCGGTCGGCTCCTCGATCCGCGTGTCGGCGGAGTCGGGGACGTACGCCCGGAGCGACTCGATGACCGGCGTCGGGTCCGACTGGGGTTCGCCGTGCCGCCGGGTCTCGTCGAGCATCGCTTCGAGGCGGTCGACCCCCTCGAACACCTGGTCCATCAGCGACGGCGTGACCTCGACCTCGCCGGCCCGGACCGCGTCGAGGAGGTCCTCCATCGCGTGGGCGAGGTCGCTCGCGTCGGTAAAGCCCATCGCGCCGCAGTTCCCCTTGAGCGTGTGGGCGGTCCGGAATATCTCGTCCATCGCCTCGTCGTCGTCCGGGTCGCTTTCCAGGTCAAGCAACGCGTTGTTCAGCGTCGTGATCGCCTCCTCGCTCTCCTGAACGAAGTCCCTGACGTACTCATCCATTGGTATCACCGTCCGCTGTCGTTGCGTCGACGATCCCTGCCGGGATCGACGCCGCGTCGAGCACGGCGTCGACGGCTCCCGTCTCGATCGCCTTCCGCGGAATGCCGAACACGGGACTCGACGCCTCGTCCTGGGCTATCGTCGTTCCGCCGGCCCGGTGTATCGACTCGATGCCGGCCGCGCCGTCTTTGCCCATGCCGGTGAGCGCGACGCCGACCAGCCCCTCGTCGACGGCCTCGGCCGCCGATTCCATCGTCACGTCGATAGCGGGGCGGACGCCGTGGCGACGGGGGTCCTCCGTGAGCCGGACCCGGAGGTCGTCCCCGTCCGTCGGAGCCACGCGCATGTGGTACTCGCCTTTCGCGACCACGGCCTCGCCGGGACCGACGCTGTCGCCGTCGACCGCCTCTCGTACGTCGTACGGCGAGAGGTCGTCCAGCCGGGCCGCGAGTCGGCTGGTGAAGCTCGCGGGCATGTGCTGCACCACGAGCACGCGAGCGTTCAGTTCGGGCGGGAGTTCGCGGAGGATCCGCTCGACGACCTTCGGCCCGCCGGTCGACGCGCCGATGACGACGGTGGGGTGCTCCGGATGCTCGTCGCCCAGCCGCGCGGACAGGTCCCCGTCGATCGGGGACGGCGACGCCGTCGGGTCGACCGTCGGCCCGTCGACCGGCGCTGCGCCGCCGGTCACGGTGCCGCCGGTCGCGGCGGCCGCAGTCTGCTGTGCCGCGGCGGCGGCGCGGTCGGCCGCCCGCTGTGCGACGACCGACGAGAGGTCGACCTGCTCGACCTCCTGTACCTTCTCGACCAGTCGCTCGGCGAGGTCCGCGGCGTCCCGGGGGACGGACTCGCCGGACTTGGCGAGGAAGTCGACCGCGCCCTTCGAGAGCGCTTCGAGGGTCGCGTCCGCGCCGGCCTCGGTGTGGGCCGACAGCATGAGGATCCGCGTCGGTGCGGTCGACATGATGCGCTCGACGGCTTCGATCCCGTCCATCCCCGGCATCACGACGTCCATCGTGATCAGGTCGGGGTCGTGCACCCGGGCCATCTCGACTGCGGTTTCGCCGTCGGCCGCCTCCTGGACCTCGTAGCCGTGGTCCGACAGGGCGTTGCCGATCACCGTCCGCACGAACGCTGAGTCATCGACAACGAGGACGCTGGTCATGCCGGGACGACGTCCGTGAGCGCCTTCCTGACGCTCGGTTCCTCGAACGGTTTCGTGACGTAGCCGTCGGCGCCGGCCTTGACTGCCAGTTTCATCTTCTCGCGCTGGCCGACGCTGGTACACATGATGACCCGCGAGTCGGGGTCGAGTTTCTTGATCGCGGCCGTCGCCTTGATCCCGTTACATTTCGGCATCACGATGTCCATCATCACGATGTCCGGGTTCTTCTCCTTGTACAGTTTCACCGCTTCCGCGCCGTTGGACGCCTCCCCGACGATGTGGTAGTCGTCTTCGAGAATCTGTTGGAGTAGATTCCGCATAAAATGAGAGTCGTCCACGATGAGCACCCCTGTCGACATTTGATTCACCAGCAACCGCTACAGACAGTACGACCATAAATGCTGTCGCCCGGTTATCACCAGCGATAATGCGGGTATGCGGAGGACACACGCCCCAATCCGGGGAGACGACGCGTCAGTTCGCCGAACGAACCAGCGTGTCGACGTCGATGATCGAGGTGCGCTCTGCCACCTCGTCGGCCGACTCGTCCTCGGCCGGCACCTCGACGACCGCCTTCACGAGGTTCCCGGCGGGCATCTCGAACGCCGGGTCGTCGCGCTTGATCTGGCTCACCGGGTACGACCTGACGCCCTCGACCGCGTCGACCCGGATGCCGGCGCTCTGGTCGTCCGACGAGCGGTCGAAGACGATCACGCGCTGTTTCGTCTCCCGGTCCGCCACCGGCACCGGGAGCAGCTTCCGGGGGTCGATCACCGCCGTGATCTCCCCGCGCAGGTCCATGATGCCGTCTATCGCGTCGCCCGAGCGCGGCAGTCGCGTCAGGTCGCCCTGTTCGACGATGCTTCGCACGTCGCCGACGTCGAGTCCGAACGTCCGGTCCCCGAGACGGAAGACGAGAACGCGCTCCTGTTCCTCCGGCTCCTCCTCTTCGTCCCCGTCACCCTCCGGGTCTCGTCCCTCCTCGTCGAACCCGACGTCGTCGATGCCGAGTAACTCCTCCGGCAGCTCCGTAGACATTCGTTGCTTCGCCTTTCGCGGACAGACACAAAAACGTTCACCTGTCGAGGGGTTCGTTGACCGCTCGGGATTGAGTAAACTTAACCGCACCGCACAGCTCAATCCCGGCCATGAGCGAACACCGTCGGATGCTGGCGTTCGACCTTGCCGACGAACGGTACTGCGTCGCGCTCGACCGGGTCCGAAACGTCCTCGACAGCGGGACGCTCGACCCGGAGGACGCGTCGGGGTCGGTCGCCGGCCGAATGGACGTCGACGGGGAGTCACTCCGGGTCGTCGACCTCAAGGACCTGTTCGGCGCGACCGTCTCGGTCCGACACAGCGAGGAGATAGAGCAGGGGGAACACGTGGTCGTCTTCGACTCGCGGACCGACGGCGAGGTGGACGCCTGGCTGGTCGACGAGGTGTACGACGCCGTCAGCACGGACATCGGGGACGTGCATCGGCCGTCGAGCCCGATCCCGCACGTCGAGGGGGTCCTCCACGTCGACGGTGATCGCGCGATGTGGATCGACGCGGATTCGATAAACGGATAGTGAGGCGGTCCGGTCGGTTACCGGATCGTGACCGCGTCCCGATACGACGGTCGCCCGGAAGATTCAACTGTGATAATTTGAAACGGTTTCGAAAGGATGGCGAGCAGCCGATCGAAGCCGGACGACACGGGGTCGCGTGACCTTCTCGCGGCGCTGGGGAGCAAGTACAGCGTCGAGATCCTGCATGCGACACGGACCCCGACCTCCGCACAGCGACTGAGCGACGAACTCGACGTGCCCATCGCGACGTGCTATCGTCGGATCGAGGAACTCGTCGACGCGGGACTGCTGGAGTGTGAGGGCCGGAATCTCTCCGAGGAGGGGCGACGGACGAACGTGTACCGCCGAACGCTCGACGAGATCACGGTTGATCTCACCTGCGAAGCGCCGACCGTCTCGCGGAAGGAGCGCTCCGAGGCGAAAAACCGGCTCCAGGACCAGATCGACGATTAGCCGCCACCGGGATCCGTCCTGCCCGTCGTCGTCACGTATATCCCGCCGAGCACGACCGCGCCCCCGAGCGCCGTGGCGGCCGTCGGGATCTCGGCGAGGAGCAGGGCGGCGAGCAGCGTGCTTCCGACCGGTTCGCCCAGCAACGAGACGCTGACGACGCTGGACTCGACGTGTTCCAGCGCCCAGTTGAGGACCGTGTGGCCGAACACCCCCGGACCGACGGCCATGCCGAGAAAGAGGAACCACTCCCGGGGCGGGTAGTCGACGACCGGCGCGTCGCCCGCCGCGACCAGCGCGAACAGCGTCGCCGCACAGGCGGCGTACACGACGGTGACGTAGGGGAACAGCGCGACGCGCTGCCGCATGGAGCGCCCCGCCAGAACGTACCCGGCCATGGCCACAGCGCCGACCAGGGCCAGGGCGTTGCCGAGGGTCGCGTTCCCGCCGACTGTCGCCGTTTCGCCGCCGGTCAGCGACATCGCGGCCGCGCCGGCGACGGCGACGAGAATCCCGGCGATGACGCGCCGATCCACGCGCTCGTTCAGGAACAGCGCAGCGCCGGCGGCGACGAACACCGGCTGGGTCTGGACGAGCGTCACCGAGGCCGCGACGCTGGTGTGGTTCAGGCTCTCGAACCACGACGCGAAGTGGACCGCAAGCGCGACGCCGGCGACGGCCGCCGAGAGGGCGTCCCGGCACGACAGTCGGCGGAAGTCGCCAGCGTGGCGAACGGCCGCAATCGGGGCGACCAGTGCCACGGTGAACAGGACGCGGTAGAACGCCGCCACGGTGCTTGGCGCGGCGCTCCACCGGACGAGAATAGCGCTCGTGCTGACCGCGACGACGGCGACGGCGAGCGCCCCCATCGGCGGGACACGGTCCGCAAGCGACCCGTTCATGGCACGACGGTCCCGTTGGACCCCCTTGCCGGTTGCGGTCGGCGGTCAGTTCCCGTCGAGCCACGCCTGCACGCTCGCCCACGCCGCGTCGGCCACTCGGTCCGTGTGTCCCGTCACGCGCTCGGCCGGCTGGCCGTTCGCCGTGCCGGCGGAGAACGTTCCCGGGACCCGCCCGGTTCCGGGCCAGGTCGTGTCGGCGCAGGCCCGGACGCCCTGACCGCACTCCGGCCCGGCGTACCGGACGTAGGCGGTGGCCATCGGCGAGGCGTCGGCGTACACGCGGTCGCCGCCCCGGCGCTCGTAGGCGACGGCGCCGTCGCGGTGGTCGGCGTCGAACGCATGGAGCACCTCGTGAATGACGAGATTGCGGGCGACCGCCGACCCGTCCCAGTACCGGGCCGCGCCGACGTTGGCCACGGTCGCCCCGTCGCCGTCGCCGACGCGCTCGATGCGGTGGCCGTAGCCGTTGCCGTAGTCGCCCGGGTCGTTGAGCAGGAAGAGGTGGACGGCGTCGCCGCCGTATGTCCGGACCGCGTCGGCCCAGCACCGCCGCAGCGTCGCCCGGTCGGCGGGCCAGACCGACGGCGCGGCGAGCGTCCACGAGAGCGCGTAGCCGTCGACCCGGTCCCGGAACCCCTCGGAGAGCGACCGCGCGGCGACGGTCGCCGCGCGGCGGTCGGCCATCGAACAGTCGTCGTGGAGGTGGACGACGAGCGTCAGTCCCGTCGCGGTCCGCCGCGCGGAGCCGAACCGGCGGCCCTCCAGCGAGCGGAGCGCCTCGCGTCGCCGTCGCGCCGTGCCGGTCCGGGCGTCGGGGTCGGCTCCGGGCATCGTCACCCCTCCAGCAGCTCCCGCGTCTTCCGGTGGCGATACCGGAACATCGGTTCGAACCCGACAAAGGCGATCGGGCCGACGGCCTCGCCGACCCGCCCGCCGGGGAGTTCGTACTCGACGCGGTCGCGGACCACGGTTTCGTCGCCGTCCGCGAAAAAGCGGTGCGTGTGGACCCAGCGGTCGAAGGGGCCGTCCTCCATGGCGTCGCGGAACGTCGCGGTCCCCTCGCCCTCCTCGCGCTCCGTGATGACGGAGGTCCAGCGCTGGCGCGGCCCGACGCCGAACGGCCGCATCGACATCCGGATCGACGACCCCGCTTCCAGCACGTCGGGGTCGGGGTCGCCGTCCGGCCCCGTCACCGACTCGACCCGGAGGTTGGCGAAGTCGGGCGTCAGCGCCTCCAGCCCCGTGACTCGGGAGTGGAACTCCCACACCTCGGACAGCGGCGCGGCGACCCGCGTCTCCCGACGGTAGACGGACATGTCCCATCCTACGGACGACAGCGGTAAAACAGTCGCGGCGCTCGCAGGGAAGCCACCGAGACGAAGCTATCCGACATTGCCACGCGGCCGCGCTTGGCGTTCATGCCGAGCGCACGGGGAAGGGCAGGCGCTCGAAGCGTGTCGCGGCGACCGCCGCGACTCGCGCAAACTGGCGGTACCTTAGCGAGAATCGCGCAGCGATTCTGGCGGCGTCTCCGTGAACGAAGTGAGCGGAGGCTCGGAGGACGCGAAGCGTCCTCCGGTAGACATTGAAACGGCGAGGCGCGACTGCCAAGGAGCGCCGAGGGCTTTCTATTTAAGCCGTTCCTGCAGGAACGACGGATGCGCGGCGGTCACGCCGTCGATGTCGAGGATGTCGTCGCTGATGATCGTGCCGAGTTCGTCGCCGTCCGCGGCGCGCACCTCGGCCATCAGCATGTGGTCGCCGCTGGAGGTGAACAGCGCCTCGACCTCCGGCAGGTCCTTGAGGCGCTGGGTCGCCTCGACGTAGCGCTCGCTTTCCACGTCGATGCCGACCATGGCGATGCTCTGGCTGGAGAGCTTCTTCGGGTCCACGTCGGCCGAGTAGCCGACGATCACCCCCTCCGACTCCAGCTTGTCGATGTACTTCCGGACGGTCGGTTTCGACACCTCCGCCCGGTCCGCGATCTCCGCGTAGGATGCCTGGGCGTCCTCCTCCAGGACGGAGAGAATACGGTCTTCCGTGGACTGCGTACTCATGTGAATATGTTTTGCTCCAACAGAAAAATATCTTTTGAAGCCAAAAACAGTCAGATCGCGGCGGTGATCGGTCGATCGGAGACGTGAAAACCGCAAGAGTGCGTCGAGGTTCGGCAGTTCGGCCGGCCTCGGTCTACGGAACCGGTCAGTGCGCTTACTTGTGGCGGTCGAGCAGGTCCGCGCTGCGCTCCCACTCGTAGTCGTCGTCGAAGTACCGCTCGGCGAGCGGTTCCTCCGGCATCTCGCCGATCGCCTGCTTCTCCTCCTGGTAGGACGGCCGGTCGTCGTCGACGTAGTAGCGGCCGGTGAGGACGGTGCCCTCGTAGAGCAGGTCCTCGGTCTCGTGCATCATCTCGGCGGCCTCGCGGCGGTCCGTCACGTCGTGGTCGTAGTCGTCGCTGTCCTGGATGTCGACGTAGGGGACGTACTGCTTGGCGTCCTTGTTCCAGGTCGGACACTGCGTGAGGAAGTCGATGTGCGCGAAGCCGTCGTGCTCGATGGCTTCGGTGATGATCTCCTTGGCCTGGTTCGGGTTGACGGCGGCCGTCCGGGCGACGTACGACGCGCCGGAGGTCAGCCCGAGCGACAGCGGCCGGATCGGCGTCTTGGCGCTGCCGGAGGGCTGGGTCTTGGACTTGTGACCCTTCGGGCTGGTGGGCGAGGTCTGGCCCTTCGTCAGCCCGAAGATCTCGTTGTTGAACACGATGTAGGTCATGTCGTGGTTCTCGCGGGCGGTGTGCATGAAGTGGTTCCCGCCGATGCCGTAGCCGTCGCCGTCGCCGCCGGCGGCGATGACCTCGACGCCGGGGTTGGCGAGCTTGGCGGCGCGAGCCACGGGGAGCGAGCGACCGTGGATCGTGTGGAAGCCGTACGTGTCCAGATAGCTGTTCAGCTTGCCCGAGCAGCCGATGCCGGTACAGACCAGCGTCTCGTCGGGCGTGCGGCCGACCTCGGGGAGTGCCTGCTTCAGCGCCTTCAGGACGCCGAAGTCACCACAGCCCGGACACCACGTCGGCTGCGGTTCGAGGCCGGGAGTGTACTCGTCGCGGTCGATGTCGCGTTCGTCGCCGATTGCGTTGAATGCGCTCATGGTTAGTCACCTGCTGCGGGTTCGACCCGGGTACCGGTCGCAAGGTCCGTGGCGCTGTCGTCGATCTCCGCCTCGAAGCCCTGGACGATCTCGCCCGGCTCGAACGGGTTGCCGTTGTACTTGAGGAGGCTGGTCATCTTGTCGCCGTACAGGCCGAGTTCCTTCTGGGTCAGCCCGCGGAACTGCGCCGTGGCGTTCATCTCGACGACGAGCGCCTCGTCGACGCTCTCGAGGAACTCCGTCATCTCGGCCTCGGGGAACGGCATCATGTCGCTGACGCCGATGGACTTGACCGAGTGACCGGCGTCGTTCAGCCGGTCGACGGCCTCCTCGACGGCACCCTGCTGGCTGCCCCAGGTGATGATCCCGTACTCGGCGTCGTCGGGACCGTGGTACGTCTGCTGGGTCTCGTGTTCCTCGTCGAGCTCCGTCCGGATGGACTCGAGCTTCTGCATCCGGCGGTCCATCTGGTAGACGCGGTTCTCGGGGTCCTCGCTGATGTGGCCCGGCGGGTTGTGTTCGTTGCCGGTCGCCAGGTAGCGGCCGCCCTTCTGGCCGGGGAGCGAGCGCGGGCTGACGCCGTCGTCGGTCTCGTGCTGGAAGCGGTGGAACTTCCCGGAGGCGTCGTGGGCCGCCTCGGCGATCTCGTCCTCCGTCATGACGCTGCCGGGGTCGGGGTTGGGCTCGCGGTCGAAGAAGCTCGCGTCGAGGTTCGTGTTCTCGCCGGAGAGCTTCTGGTCGAAGATGACGATGGCCGGGAGCTGGTACTCGTAGGCCATCTTGAACGCCATCCGCGTCTGGTCGTACGCCTCATCGACGGTGCCGGGCGCGAACACGACGCGGTTGGAGTCGCCCTGACTGGTGTAGAGGACGTGTTCGAGGTCGCCCTGCTCGGGCTTGGTCGGCATCCCGGTCGAGGGACCGGCACGCATCGCCTCGACGAGGACGACCGGCGTCTCGGTCATCTCGGCGAGGCCGAGCGGCTCGCTCATCAGCGCGAAGCCGCCGCCGGAGGAACCGGACATCGCCTTCACGCCGGCGTGGCTCGCGCCGACCGCGAGCGCCGCCGCCGCGATCTCGTCCTCGACCTGCTCGGAGATGCCGCCGAACTTCGGCAGGTTCTGGGACATGATGGTGAACACGTCGGTCCACGGGGTCATCGGATAGCCGGAGATGAACCGACAGCCCTCGTCGAGCGCGCCGTACGCGATGGCGTTCGACCCGGAGAGGAGCACCTGTTCCTCCTCGTGGTCGCCAGTGGGGACGCGCAGGTCGTGCTCGAACTCGTACTCCTCCTTGGTGTAATCGTAGGCGTCCTGGAGGATCTGGAGGTTCTGTTCGAGGATGTCTCCGCCCATAGCGTCGGCCATCAGGTCCTCGATGTGGTCGAGGTCCATGTCGAGCAGCGCCGCGGTGACGCCGACGCCGGCCGTGTTCCGCATGACCTCGCGGCCGTGTTCCTTGGCCATGCCACGGAGGTCGATGTCGAACACGTGCCAGTCGTTCTCCTCGACGCGTTCCTCGAAGTCGGGGATCTCCTCCGTGTCGAGCAGCCCCGAGTCGTAGACGATGATGCCGCCCTCACGGAGTTCGTCCAGGTTCTCCGACAGCGGCTTGGTCTCCTCGTTGCCGTAGTAGGCGTTCTCCTGCGGGTTCCGTGCGAAGGAGTCGCCCAGCGCGAGCAGACAGTTGTAGCCGTCGCCGCGGGATTTCACCTCGTCCTCAGCGGCCCGGATCTCGACGTAGGTGTGGCCGCCGCGGATGCGCGAGGGGTAGTGGCGATGCGTGAATACGTTCAGCCCCGAGCGCATCAGGGCCTTCGCGAAGTTCTGGCTCGTCGAGTCGATCCCGTCTCCGGAACCGCCCGCGATTCGCCAGATGAGTTCGTTGTCAGTCATAGTTGCAGGTCCCGGGCCCGTGTGGGCCACGACTACTGGAATTATTGGCTACACCCGGACTAAAGCCTTTGCTATCCATTAGCAAGGAACTATTGTGAGGAACCGAGACACCCGAACGCGCCACCGTGGTCCACGTAGTTGGACCGGTCGGTACGCCATCGCGACCGGCCTGTACGTTTATACCCGACGGGTGTCATGGTACGCGGGAGCATGGACGAACACGAATTCGACGAGATGGTCTCGTCGCTGACGCCCCACGAGTCGGCCGACGGGGTGACGACGTACCGCAACACCGTGAGCATCACGTGCCCGGCCTGCGACGACCCGTTCGACGACCTGGTCGTCTGCGAGGACGAGCTGAACAGCCTCGAACTCAGCATGCTACTCGACCTCTGTGTGACGACCCACGACGGCGACGTGTTGCTGTTCACGCACAAACACTGACGGACGGTCGCCGTCGGATTCCGTCGCTCCGACTCATTGCTCGCCGCGCCACTCCGCCCGGAACCGGTCGACGAACTCGGCCATGTACTCGTGGCGCTCCGCCGCCAGCGCCCGGCCGGTGTCGGTGTGCATCTCGTCGCGCAGGCGGAGCAGTTTCTCCGCGAAGTGGTCCAGCGCGCCGTACTCCGTCCCGTCGGGGTCCCAGAGGCGGTGACCGGCGACGCCGCTGAACGCGAACGTGCGGGCGATGCCGACCGCGCCCATCGCGTCGAGGTTGTCGGCGTCCCGGAGCACCTCGGCCTCCGGGGTTTTGGCCTCGTGTTCGACCCCGCGGAACTCGTACTCGTCGTGGACTTTCACGCAGTGGAGCACGTCCCCGATCCGGTCCTCGTCGACGCCAGCGGTGGTCAGTACGTCCCGTACCGTCTCCAGCGACTCGGCGGGGTGGACGCCGCCGTCGTCGCCCATCGCGCGGTGGAGGTCGTGGCACAGCGCCGCGACACCGACCGTCGCGTCGTCGGCACCCTCCGCCCGGGCGATGCGGACGCCGAGGTCGAACACCCGCCACGCGTGGTCCATGTCGTGGCCGGAGGAGTCGTCGCCGAGCCAGCGCTCCGTCTCGGCGGCCACCGCGGGGAACGGCGGCCGGTCGCGGTACCCGTCGGGGACATCGGGGAGGTCGGGAGGCATCGCGTTCGGCAGGGGAGTCACACCGCCTGCACTTCAACGACCCGTTTGGGAACGAACGCGGCTATCGGGCCCGTTCGCGAACGTCCCGGACGATGGCGTCGACGTCGAACTCGTCGTCGGCCTTGTCGAACACCGTCTCGCCGTCCACGTCGACGCGGAACACGCCGTGGTCGCCGGTGCGGAGCGTGACGGCGTCCAGATGCTCGCCGAGCGACGAAAGCAGCGCGTGCTGGACGTCTTCCGCGCGGTCGAGGAAGCCACAGGGGACGCAGTACTCGATTTCGACGTGTGTCATGGGCGACGGTACGGGCCGGAGCCGCAAAACGATACGGTCCTGCCCTCACGCCGCCTACGCGTTGCCGGGGTACTCCGCGGCGAGCGCGTCGAGGAACTGGTGGTGTTCGACGGTGTGGGGTGCGGTCAGCGGCGAGACGCTCACGCGGCCCTCGGCGACGGCGCGGCGGTCCGTGCCCTCGGGGTCCGGCACGTCGCCCTCGGCCATGCGCTCCCAGATCCGGTCGTGGAGCGTGACGACGCCGTCGTCGCGGGTCGCGTCCATGTCGTACACGTGCGAGGGCCGGGTCACTTCCATCGGCGCGGGCGAGCCGTCCGGCATCGGCGCGTTGACGTTGAGGTAGTCGGCGGCGTCGAACACGCCCGCGCCGAGCGCCCCCTCCGCGAGGTGTCTGGTCGCGCGGACCGCCTCCGCGTAGTCGTCCGGATCGGGTTCGAACTCGGACCAGGTCACGTCGCCGACCGGGACGTACAGCGACGCGGCGATCGCCGGGACGCCGAAGAAAGCCGCCTCGACGGCGGCGCTGACCGTCCCCGAGCGTCCGAGGACGTACGCGCCGAGGTTCGCGCCGGTGTTACAGCCCGACACGACCAGATCCGGATACGGTCCGAGTTCCTGAAGGCCGGCGACCACGCAGTCAGCCGGCGTCCCCTCGACGGCGTAGCCGAGTTCGTGTTCGGTCACGCCGACCTCGTCGGACATGGCGCGGCCGACCGCGCTCTGGTCGGTCGCGGGGGCGACGCCGGTGACGTTCCCCACGTCCGAGAGCGCGTCGTGGAGCGCGCGGAACCCGGGGCTGTCGATGCCGTCGTCGTTCGTCAGGAGGATCTCCGGCGGGTCGTCCATGCGCTCCGACTAGGAGGCACGGGCGAAAAGCCCACCGCTTACCGCGACGTTCCCCCGCGTCGCGGGCAGACCGCTGGTTCGGCTACGGCGGCACGCGGTCGACGGTCGACTCCTCGTCGACGACGAGGTTGTACGCGCCCTCGTCGTCGTTCCACAGCGCCAGCACACCCTCCAGAATGACCAGATCGCCGTAGTCGGCCGTCGCGAGGTCGGCGTTCAGCGTCGTCTCCCGGGTCAGCACGGCGTAGTGGTCGACGGACTCGCTCCCGTCGCCGACGCGGAACAGGGGGTTGGCGTCGCCCTCGCTCAGGTCGTGGCTCAGCTTGATCGCCACGAGGTCGATGCGGTTCGGCACGTGGCGCTCCATCTCGGCCATCTTCGCGAACCGGTCCGGGTCGGGGGCGAAGTCGTAGCGGCGTTCCCCGTCGGTCCGGAGGACGGCGTAGGAGAACTGGACGTCGGCGTTGACGAACTCGCCGGGGTCGTGTTCGGGGTCCGTCGCGGCGTCGTCCAGCCGGCGCTGGAACGGTGGAGTTGCCAGGTCCGGCTCGACCCTGAACGACCAGCCCTCGTCGCTCGGCTCCGCGCCGGGCCACAGCCGGACCGTCGGCGAGAACACGGTCGCGCGGTCCGTCAGCGAGCGCTCGACCTCGCGGAGTCCGATGCTCGTGTTCCGGTCGGCCGGCGCGAGCCCGACGAGCGACCCGTCGTCGGCGAGCGCGTCGAGGTAGCGCCGCGCGACGGCCTCGGGGTCGTCGAGTTCGGAGAGGACGTTGGCGAACAGCACGAGGTCGAACTCGCCGTCGGGATCGAACGCCTCCGCCCGCTCCCGGTGGACGGTCGCGTGGAAGTTCCGCCCCGTCCCGTCGAGCAGTCGCTCCAGCACGTCGGCGGCGTCGCTCGGCTCGACGGCGTGGTACTCCACGAGCGCGTCGTCGGGCAGGAAGTCGTGGAGCCCGAGCGCCGGCCCGCCGGTGCCCGCGCCCACGTCCAGCACGCGGAGTTTGCGAGGGAGCAGGTCTGCCTCGCCCAGTTCGGCCAGCACGTACTGGACGGCGGCGTAGTAGTCGGGCAGGTGGTAGATGGCGTAGCCAAGCGCCGCCCGTTCGTCGTATTCGACGGGGTGCTGTCGGTAGTAGGCGTCCTTGAGCCGGCGGATCGTCTCCCGGAGTTCGTCGCCGCGCTCGCCGGCGTGCCAGTCCGCGCCGTACCGCTCGACGAGGAGGTCGTCGAGCGCCCCGGCGTACGACTCCGGGAACGCCTCGACGCCGCGGAACGTCGGCCGGACCGCGCCGTCCGCGACCGGCACGAACGTGCCGTCCTCGCGCTCGACTAGCCCCAGGTCGAACGCCTCCTCGCGGAGGATCCGCCGAACGACCGCGGGGTGGGGCTGGCCCTCGACGTACTCGCAGACCTCCTCGGGGTCGACCGGCCGGACGTTCCGCAGGTACTTCGCGTTCGACCGGACGGCCTCGCGGCGGTCGGTCATGGCTCCCCCTCCGAGTCGGCGGCCTCGCCAGCAGCCTCGTACAGCGCCGCGAACTCGTCGCCGTCGGCCTCGGCGATCCGGCGGGCGGCGTCGGCGACGGCGTCGGCCCCGTCGAACGTCGCCTGTATCTCCGCGTACACTCCCGGCTCGTTCCCAGTCACCTGCCCGACGAGGTCGAGCAGGCCCTCGTGCACGGGCGTTCGGAGGCCCGCCGGCACGTCGTCGGCCGCGAGCGCGAACGCGAGCACGGCGGCGTGGGCGCTCGCCTGGACGGACTCCATCGCGGCGTCGTGCTCGGCCGGCGTGGTCTCGTACACCTCGTTGCCGGCAGCCGCGAGGTCGGCGAGGACGGCGTCGGTGGTTGGTCCACCCGCGTCGACCACCGCGGCGACGTTGCCGGGCGCGTTCCCCGGCGCGAACATCGGGTGCAGGCTCGCCCGCTCGGCGTCGGGCGCGTGCTCGGCCATCGCCGCGACCGGCCCGGCCATGACGCCCGTCACGTCGAACACCGCCCGCGTCGCACGCGGGGCGTGCTCGGCGATCGCCGCCTCGGCAGCGGAGATCGGCACGGCGACACAGACCGCGTCGAACCGACCGTCGGCGTCGAGCGGGACCGCGCGCCCGCCGACCGCCCCGGCCGCCGCGTCGGCGGCCGCCGCGTCGGCGTCGGCGAAGGCGACGTCGGCGTCCACGGTCCGGGCGAACCAGCGACCCATCGCGCCAGCGCCGACGACCAGCGTCTCCATGGCGATGTCATAGGCCCGCACGGTCCTAAAAGGGGTTCGATCAGCGGGCCGGCGCTAGGGGTTTGGCCGTTCAGACGGACGGACTGCGGTGCCGGCGGCTCAGTCGACGACCAGTTCCTTCTCGTAGTCGACGAGGTTCTCGTAGCCGTCCTCGGTGACGACGACGAAGTCCTCGATCCGGACGCCGCCGACCTCGGGGTCGTACAGGCCCGGCTCGACCGTTATCACATGGCCGGGTTCGAGTTCGCCGCCGTTGGGGGAGACGGTCGGGAGTTCGTGGACGTCGAGGCCGATCCCGTGGCCGGTGCCGTGGATGAACCCCGTCTCGGCCGCCTCGTCGCTCCGGAGGGTCGGGTAGCCCGCGTCCTCGTACACGTCACAGACGGCGTCGTGGACGTCCTCGCCCGTCACGCCGGGCTCGATGGCGTCGAACGCCGCCTCCTGAGCGTCCAGCGTGACCTCGTAGTAGTCCCGCACCGCGTCGGACGGCTCGCCCTTCACGAACGTCCGGGTCATGTCGGCGTGGTAGTTGCTCGCCTTGTCCCGGGGGAAGATGTCGACGACGATCGTCTCGTCGGCCCGGAGCGGCCCGCTGCCGCGGTCGTGGGGGTCGGCCGCGTCCGCGCCGCAGGCGACGATCGTCTCGTCCAGCGCGCAGCCGTGGCGCAGCAGCGTCACCTCTATCTCCTCGGTCACGCGCTCGCTGGTCAGCGGCTCGCCGTCGTGGACGAGCGTGCCGTCCTCGACGTCCGCCGCGGCGATGAGCTCCTCGGCGGCGGCCATCGCGGCCTCGTTGGCACGCTGTGCGGTCCGAATGTGGTCGACCTCCTCGTCGGTTTTGACCGCCCGTATCTCTGTGATCACGTCGTCGGTCTCCGGCACCACGTCGACGCCGAGGTCCCGGAGCGTGTCGGCCATCGCGACGGGGAAGTCCTCGGGGACGGCGACGCGCTCGACGCCGTGGTCGGCGAGGAACGCGGCGCGCGTCCGGCAGCCTCCCTCGTGCTTACCGTACTCCTCGACGTTCGCCCGGGCGTCGTACTCGGCGAGGCGGGCGACGCTGTCGGCCCGGCTCTCCGAGACCGCACGGCCGTACTCCAGCCCGGAGACGAGCAGGTGGGTGCCGTCGGGCGTGTACAGCGTCGTGAACGGGTCGGGCGCGCCGAACCCGGCGAGGTAGAGCTGGTCGGACTCGTCGCCGTCCGCGAAGATCAGGTAGCCGTCCGCGTCGACGTCCGCGAGGTGCGCGTCGAGGTCGGAGAGGTCCGGTTCCATGCGGTTCCCTGCGGGAGGAACCCACAAAACGTGACTGGTTTCCCCGCGGGGGTTGCCGGCGTCGGCCGCCGCGCCAGCGCTGCCGCCTCCGGTAGCCTGATACCGGTGCGGGGAAACTGCCCGTCCATGAACGTCACCGTCTCCCAGTCGGCAGTCACGGGGGTCGCCCGCGCGCCGCCGTCGAAGAGCTACACGCACCGCGCCGTCCTCGCCGCCGGCTACGCCGACGAGGCGACGGTTCGGGACCCCCTCTGGAGCGCCGACACCCGGGCGACGGCCCGCGCCGTGGAGGCGTTCGGCGGAACGGTCGAGCGGACCGGCGGCGAACTCGCGGTCGCGGGCTTTGCCGGCCGCCCCGACGTGCCCGACGACGTGATCGACTGCGCCAACAGCGGGACGACGATGCGGCTCGTCACCGCCGCCGCGGCGCTGGCCGACGGCGCGACGGTGCTCACCGGCGACGGGTCGCTACGGTCCCGCCCCCAGGGGCCGCTGCTGGACGCGGTCGAACAGCTCGGCGGGCGCGCCGAGAGCACGCGCGGCAACGGGCAGGCCCCGCTCGTCGTCGGCGGCCCCGTCGACGGCGGCACCGTCTCGATCCCCGGCGACGTGTCCTCGCAGTACGTCACCGCCCTCCTGATGGCCGGCGCGGTCACCGACGAGGGGATCGCGGTCGACCTCGAAACCGAACTGAAGTCCGCGCCGTACGTCGACATCACCGTCGAGGTGCTCGACGACTTCGGCGTCGACGCCGAACGGACCGCGGACGGCTTTCGCGTCGACGGCGGGCAGTCGTACGCCCCCACGGGCGGCGAGTACCGCGTCCCCGGCGACTTCTCGTCGATGTCGTACCTGCTCGCCGCCGGCGCGGTCGCCGCCGAGGACGGGATCCGGGTCGAGGGGGCACGCCCGAGCGCACAGGGCGACAGCGCCATCGTCGACGTGCTGGCGGACATGGGCGCGTCGGTCGACTGGGACCGCGACGAAGGGGTCATCGAAATCGAGCAGTCGGCCCTCTCCGGGACGACGGTCGGCGTCGGCGACACGCCCGACCTGCTCCCAACCATCGCGGCGCTGGGCGCGGTCGCGGACGGCGACACCCGCATCGTCGACTGCGAGCACGTCCGCTACAAGGAGACCGACCGCGTCAGCGCGATGGCCGAGGAACTCGAAACGCTGGGCGCGTCGGTGACCGAGAAACGGGACGAACTGGTCGTCCACGGCGGCGACTCCGACCTCGTCGGCGCGACCGTCGACGGCCGGGCCGACCACCGGATCGTCATGTCGCTGGCCGTCGCCGGGCTGGTCGCCGACGGCGAGACCACGATCCGCGGCGGCGAGCACGTCGACGTGTCGTTCCCCGGCTTCTTCGACGTGCTGGAGGGGCTCGGTGCGCCGGTGCAGCGGCACGACGAGTGACGACGCCGACGGTGTGTCAGTCGTTACCGCAGGACCGGCAACTACTTTGTCCGCTCTCACGACCCCATCGATATGCTCCGCGAGTCAGTCGAGCGACGGCTCCGGGACGACCACGGCGAGGACGGCTTCCTCTTTCCGGCGTACGAGGACTACTGCTTCGCGAACGTCCCGCACACCGTCGCCTCGCTACTGGGTGCCGACACCGGACGGTCGCTCCCGGCCGATGTCTTCGACGGCGTCGACACCACGGGGATCGACACCGTCGTCGTCGCGCTCGTCGACGGCTTCGGCCTCGACGGCTGGAAGCGCCACCACGGTGACACCGAGTTCCTCGCCCGCATCACCGAGCGCGGCGTCGTGACGCCGCTGACTTCCATCTACCCCTCCGAAACCGCCGCCGCGGTCACGACGTTTCACACCGGCCGTCTCCCCGCCGAACACGGCGTGATCGGCTGGAACGTGTACGAGCCGACGGTCGACGAGGCGTTCGAGGCGCTCCCGTTCCGGACGAAGGCGGGGAACGAGCCGACCGGACTAACCCGCGACGACGTGGCCGACGCCGAGCCGCTGTACCCCGAGCTGGCCGACGCCGGCATCGAGTCGACGCTGGTCGACCCCCACGCCGCCCAGCAGTCGAGCGTCCGGGAGCGCCCCTACGAGAGCCTCGACGAGGTCGGCCCGAAACTCCGTGACGCGGTCGAATCCGCCGATCCGCCGTCGTACGTGTTCACCTACGTCCCACACGTCGACCACGCGGCCCACGCCGAGGGCACCGACTCCGCGACCTACGACGAGACGGTCGCGGCAGTCTGCGAGCAGCTCCAGGCGGGCCTCGTCGACGGACTCGACGGCACGGCGGCGGAGAACACGCTCCTCCTCGTCACCGCCGACCACGGCCACGTCGACACCGACCCCGAGCGCAACGTCGACCTCTCGGCGGTCGACGGCGTCGGTGACTCGCTCCGCCAGCACGCCGACGGCACGCCGATCCGGATCTCGGGGAGTCCGCGGAACGTCCACCTCCAGCTTCGGCCGGACCGCGTGACGGCAGTCCGGGACGACCTGAACGCTACCCTCGACGCCCGCGTGTTCACCCGCGATGCGGCGCTGAACCGCGGCCTGTTCGGCGACGCGGAGGCGTCCGAGACGTTCTGCCGCCGCTGCGGCGACCTCGTGCTCACGCACCGCGATCTGGGCACCTGGTGGGGGGACGCCGAACCCGGCGAACTCGACCTCGTCGGGATGCACGGCGGGCTCCACCCCCACGAGATGCTGGTCCCGTTCGCGGCGGTGCGGCTCGCTGAACTCCACGATGGAGACGCGTGATACCCCTGGTTCGTGTGGGCGACGCGCTCGATCCGTGCCTCCTGCGTCCGCCCGTTCTTGCACGTACTGCAACATTCAAATGCCAGGGGACCCGACCGGCGGACAATGAACGGCAACAGCTTCGGTCGCCTCTTCCAGGTGACCACCTTCGGCGAGAGCCACGGCGAGGCGATGGGCGTCACCGTCAGTGGCTGCCCCGCCGGCCTCGAGCTCTCCGAGGAGGACATCCAAGCGGATCTCGACCGCCGCAAGCCCGGCCAGTCGATGATCTCCACCAGTCGCGGCGAACCCGACGACGTCTCGATCAAGAGCGGCCTGCAGGACGGCTACACGACGGGCACGCCCATCGGGATGGTCATCCAGAACAAGGACGCCCGCTCGGGCAAGTACGAACCGTTCGTCACCGCACCGCGCCCCTCCCACGGCGACTTCACCTACTCCGCGAAGTTCGGCACGCGAAACTGGGGCGGCGGCGGCCGCTCGTCGGCCCGCGAAACCGTCAACTGGGTCGCCGCCGGCGCGATCGCAAAGAAACTGCTCGCCCGCGAGGGCGTCGAACTCAAGGCCCACGTCAACCAGATCGGCGACATCGAGGCCCCCGAGGTCTCCTTCGAGCAGATCAAGGACCACTCCGAGGAGAACGACGTGCGCTGTGCCCATCCAGAGACCGCCGAGCGGATGCAGGAGCGCATCGAGGCGTATCAGGAGGAAGGCGACTCCATCGGCGGCAGCATCTACTTCGAGGCCCGCGGCGTCCCCCGCGGTCTCGGTGCGCCCCGGTTCGACTCTATCGAAGCCCGCCTCGGACAGGCGATGCTCTCCGTCCCCGCGACGACCGCATTCGAGTTCGGTCTCGGCCGCGAAGCCCGGGAGTACACCGGCTACGAGCGCAACGACCACTGGGAGTTCGGCGAAGACGATGAGCCTGTGCCGGCGGAGAACGACCACGGCGGCCTCCAGGGCGGCATCACCACCGGCGAACCCATCTACGGCGAGGTGACGCTGCACGCACCGACCTCGATTCCCAAGTCGCAGCATACGGTCGACTGGGAAACCGGCGAGGAGAAAGAGGAACAGGTCATCGGCCGCCACGACCCCGTGCTCCCGCCCCGTGGCGTCCCCGTCGTCGAGGCCATGCTCGCGCTGACGCTCGTCGACTTCATGCTGCTCGGCGGTCGGATCAACCCGGACCGCGTCGACGGCGACGTGGGCGAGTACGATACCGACTACCACCCGAGCAGTCCGCGGAACGAGTGAACTAGCGCCGGACCAGTCGGACCGCCAGCAGGAGGGTGACTAGCCCACCTGCGGCGACGATAGCGTAGTCGAGCGTGGTGTGTTCCTCGTTTGCCTCGATTTGCTGCTCGACCGATTCGTTCTCGTAGTGATACGTCTGGTTTCGGCTCCAGTGCGGTTCGATCGGTTCGTACGTTCGGTTGTACACAGCGAGTTCACCGTCGACTCGGCCGACGAACTCGCGCTGATCGAAGCCTTCCTCGGCTACCGAGAGGTTCCCGTAGTGTAACCGCACCTCACCCGCGATGAGTGTATCCGGGTCCTCTTCCAATGGGACCAGTCTCGTAGTGTCGTTCTGTGGCGCGGCGTTTGCTACCCTGCGGCTGTACGTCGTCTCGCGGGTGTTCACGATGATGATCGAACTGTACAGTTGCTTCGCCGGGTTCTCCACGGCCACTCTGACTGCTGTCGTCTGTTCACCGTACACCTTTGCCTCGACGAGTTCGATGTCTGTGATTCGGGGAGTCGGGACCCCCGGAGAGTTAGAGGCGTCTATTTCCCGTGTGAAATTGAACTTTGTTGTAGCATTGTACGCGATGAATTCGACTGTGTGGTTATCTTGCATCGCGTCTATACTGTTCGACACGTTCCAAGATCTGTTCCAGGTTTCACCAGAGGCGAGCTCAAGTGTTCGATGTTGATTGGTCTGATCATCTACATCTATATAAAAACTCGCGGGCTGTTTGAAGTCATTCGAGTTCTCCGCGAAGACATGGATTTTATTTTCTGTGCTATCAAATCTAACTTTGTAATTAATCCCATTCCCAGATGTGAGGTTTTCAGTCTCGTTTATTGGATCGGGGTTGACAAGATCTGTAGCTGTGCTGGGGACGGCTACGAAGGCCGCACTGATCCCAAGCAATAATACACCAACCACTGCGTAGTGTATCCGGTTCATGTTTCACACTCCGAGTAGTATCCATTTTGGGTACAGGGGAGTTCGTCGTCTGCCGTGACGCTGTCAAGGATCGTTTCCGTAGAGACGACGCCGGGTCCAGTGTACTCGTTTGAGAACGTAGCGATGTGTTCTCGGCGAGTTTTCTCCCCGTTCAGTTGTGTATACATCTTCACTATGTCGCCACTGACAGTGGCTGTGGTTTCGACGATCCGCTCGGGATCCTCGTACTGGTCGACGGTGATCCGCCGGACCGAAGTCTGTTTGCTCAGTATCCATCGTTTCGATTGCCGGGTACCGCCGAGTCGATAGTCTTTGTCCCTGCTGGCGATTTCCTTGGCAACGGCTCTGTTCGTGAGCACGTCGTACTGCTGCCATTGGTACTCCGCCTGCTGCGTCTGCACCCGGCGCATTGCTAGGTACTCGACTACCTCAACCGATTCCTCCGTCTCATACTCGTACTGATACTGAGTCTCGTACTCAGCTGGTGAGACACGGGTCTCCCGGGTAGCAACCTGTGAATGTGAAGGGTCACGTGGGCGTGAACTCCAGTACGAGTGGCTTACTCGTTTCGTGTACGTTTCCTCCGTTTTAACCGTCCTCGTAACCGAGCGCGTTCCGTCGCCAATGATTTTCGGAACTTCGATCGTTCGCGTTTCGGTAACGGTTCGGGTTCGCTGGACCGACGTGGAGTAGACGTACTTCCGTTCGGTCTGATACTCCGGAGAGTCAGTCTGTATCCGTCGTGATTGGCCGGTGTATTCGCCGCTGCCACCGTGACTATCCCGCCACTCGGTTTCAGTGTAGGTTCGCGTCTCCTGGCTGAACTGTCTCCCAGCCCGCTTCCATTCGTCGTTCCGATCCGTCAGTCGATTTCGTGCGATCTTCGCACTGAACTCGCGTGTTTGCTCCTCATATTTCGGCTCCTGTACCTGCACCCGTTTTTCAACGACGTACTCGGTGCCGTGGGTGTCCGTTCTGTCGAGCCGATATCCGTTGTCGAGTAACTCGTCCCGGCGCTCGGCTGACATCACCTGTCGCCGTGTGCGGTATGGGATCTCGGCGATATACATCCGATCGTCGACCGAGAGATTCGTTCGTCGAACCGCTCCAGTACTAAAGACCGGACTTTCCGTCGTCAATCGGCTCGACTTGCGTGTCGTTTCCGGATGGACTTTGTTGTATAACGTTACTTCCGGAGACGATTGACCGTCCGTGAACGATCCGGCCTCGGCTTCGACCGTTACGACGAACTGTTCACCGCTCTTATCAATATCCGGACTGATTTTCTCTTCCCGCTCTTCGATGAAATTCGATTCGACCGCCACGACATCAGCGCCGTGAGACGGGGTTACATCGATACCATGGTCTTCATGGAATGTGACCTTCGTGAAATGGAACCGTTCGGTGTAGAGTTTAAATTGTACGGTGTCCGTAGCATTGTACGGACCTTCGGTCGTCTCCTCGATCTTTGCTACACTCGGGGTGTAGTAATTTTGGAACGAACTGGGTATTTTACTCTGTAGGTCGTGCCCGTCTCTAACTGTGAGGTTGGCTCCCATGAACGAGTCGAATTTGCCAATACCTTCGATTCCGGTCCCATGTGCACCTTTTCCCCATTCGAACTCAAGTTCCGTTCCGTCAGGATCGAACGAATCGCGTGCGTCAACGAGCATCCCGTGATGCCTGACCTCATTATACTTGCCGCCGTGGGTGATGTCGATTCGGATTTCCGGTGGGCTGGGTGTGATGTTAAATCTTGCATTTTTTGCGTTCTGATCTATACTCGTTTTTTCTATATCATCTGATTCGATAGTGGAAGTTGTTTTATAAGAATTGGGAGAAGGACCAGCCCAATACGTATGTACGATCAGTCTATCTTGGGCAGTATCATATTCGGTGTGGCGCCCGAATCCATCATTGTCTACTTCTTCTAGATCATTTTTAACTGGATGAGTCTCCACCGACACATCACTCGGCTCCAAACCGTCGAGGTCGACTTCCACAACGTGATGGGCAGCATACCGGCTCGCGTCGATGCGCTCGTGATACGAGTCGACAGGACCGTTGATAAATTCGGCTCTGACGATCTCCGGTTCGGCGACCGGCGTCACCGACTGGGTGGTAGTCGAACGCTGGTTCCGTGCATCGATCGCTGTGACGGTGACGTTGTTGACGGCACCGAGCGAGACGTTTTCGGTGAGGAATCCGAGCGTTCGCTCGCTTACATCACCCGTCCGGAACTGGTCGGACGCGTCCCACGCCGCGACCGTCTCGCCGTTGACTGCCACCCGGAGACGTTCGAGGTTGCCGTTCGGGTCAGTCGCGGTGACGGCCCCTGAGAGCGTGCTCCCGTTGTCGATCCGCCGGAACTCCGCGGTCGGGCGAGCGTCGACGGTCACCCGGTTCGTTCCATCGGCGAACGTCGCCGTGCGCTCGCGACCGTCCATATAGGTGAGAACCGCAACCAGAGTGTGCCGGCCGGGATCCCAGGAGACGGTCTGGTCGACACCAGTTCCCGCTGGCTCGCCGTTACGGAACCAACGGACTTGCGCCACCTGCCCCGTCGGCTGACGCGTGTCGACCGTGTACTGCTCTCGGAACGGCGCGGAACCCGTGACGGTTTGCTCGCCGGTCAACGTCGGCTCGAGGGCCGGTGCGGAGTCGTCGGGTCCGGTCGGGTCGTCTCCGGAAGGGTCCGACGGATCCGGTGTCGGCGGTAACGGACGGGTAACTGTCGTCGAAACGGTCTCCGAGTCCCGCTGGTCCTCGGTGTCGAGGACGACCGCTTCGACCGTGTGGTCGCCACGGGTGTCGAACGTCCGTGTCATGGTGACGGTGTCGGTGTCGGGAGCGACAGGGCTCTCTTCGACGACCGTCCCGTCGACCCGCCAGCGAACGCGATCCAGCGGGGCGCCACCGCGTCGAACGTCGGCGGTGTAGGTCGCCGTCGAGTCCGTATCGACGCTTTCCGTACCGGTCACGTCGACTCTCGGCGGGTCGCCCGGAGTAACGTTCACGTACAGCGTGTCGTTCCTCGACGCGCCGTCGTCGTCGGTGACGGTCACGCGTACGGTGTACGTGCCGGTGGTCGTCGGCCTGAACGCCGTGCGTCCGCAACTGCGACAGTCGGGTGTGATCGTGCTTCCGTTCGGTGTCGTGATCTGCCAGCTGTACGCCGAGATGTTACCGTCGGGATCGCGTGATCCGGTCGCGTCGAGCAACACGGTCGACCCGAGCGACACGGTCTGGTCAAGCCCCGCGTCGGCGAGTGGCGGCTCGTTATCGACCGAGACGCCCGCCAGCGGGCCGCTCACAGCGACCGACACCACGAGTAGAGCGATAGCCAGTTCCTTCATTCGTTCCGCAATTAGTTACTCGGATTAATAGTTTATAAATATAGTGATCAGGAAGAATGTTTCTCCAGGATGGGAGAATACAACACCGGGCCGAACTGACTGTAACCGGTAGCCGACAGCCCAAGAGGCTATTCGATCCGGTGGAAGATCTCGACCTCGTACCCGTCCGGGTCCTCGACGAACGCGGCGCGGGCGTTTGCCGCGTCGATCGTCAGCGGACCCTTCAGAACCTCGCAGTCGGTTCGCTCGACCAGGCGGTCGAGCGTCGCGTCGGCGTCGTCGACGAGGACCGCGAGGTGGACGATACCGTCCGGTTCGACCGTACCGTCGTCGTCAGGGTCGTGGACGAACTGGATCTCGGTGTCGAGTTCGTCGCCGGTGACGTAGTAGTTGTGAACGCCGTCGTCGGTGTGGAAGTCCCAGGCGTGTTTCAGGCCGAGTCCGTCCTCGTAGAACGCTTTCGTGGCTTCCAAGTCCGACACCTGTACCGCGGTGTGCTGGATCTCCATGCAGTGGAATGCACGGGGCGGGGAATAAATCGTTCCGTGGCGGTACCGCGGCCGTTAGCGGGAGTCGACCGACACGGCGTCGACGACGGCGTCGGTGTCCACGACCGTCGCGAACTCGCCGTTCAGGTGGGCCAGCGCCGTGCGGTGAACGGTTTCCGGCCCAAACATCTCACCGTCGAGCGAACGGTCGAACGCGGCCGTCGCGTCCCGGACCAGCGCCACGTCGAACCCGCGGTTCTCGGCCATCCGGGTCGTCGTCGAGACGCAGTGGTCGGTCGTCAGCCCGCAGACGACCAGGGTTCCGTAGTCGTGTTCGTGGAGCCACGAGGCCAGGTCGGTGTCGACGAACGCGCCGTTGACGCGCTTGACGAACTCGGTCTCGTCGTCGCGCGGTTCGAGACCGGGTTTGAACCGGAACCCGGGTTCGCCGCGGCGGAGCGGCGACCCCGATTCAGTCGAATCGTGCCGGACGTGGACGACCGGCAGGTCGCGGTCCCGCCAGGCATCGAGGAGTCGCTCTGCCTGCCGTTCGGCGTCCGGGTTGTTGCGCTCGCCCCATCCCGACTCGTCGAAGCCGCGCTGGAAATCGACGAGCAGGAGGACGGGGTCCTCGTCCGGATCGAGCGTCATCGGCTCCCGTTGGCTGCGGTCGTTGCTCCGTCCGGGCGGTCAGGGTCGAGCAGCAAGTCGGACTTCGGATGCTCCCGTGAGACCGCGATGGGACACTCGTCGGGTGCCTGGTCGTCGTCCGCCGACAGCATGTACTGGGGCCACTCCCGGTCGCCCTCGACGCCCCAGTCGCCGAGGTCGGCGTGCGGACAGACGCCGTCGTAGCCTTCGAGTCGGTCCTGGATCACGTCCCGGGCCTGCTGGCCCGCCTCGGTGTCGCCGGTCACGCCGAGGTCCTCGAACAGCGCTCGCGGCTGGAACGTGATCTCCAGCCCGACCGGGCAGTACCGGCTCTTGCGCGTCCCGTAGAACGGAGCGCGGCAGGTCGGGAAGATCGGCTCGCCGGCGAAGCAGAACTCCCAGTACGGGTCGTCGGGGTCCGTCGGGATGTCCTCGGGCCACGGCTCCGGGTCGTGGACGTGGAGGAACTGGAGGACGTGCCAGAGCCGCTCGTGGTACTCGGCCTCCGAGAGCTGCCGTTCGGGCGGCCTGAAGAACGTGACCAGCGACGCTCGCTCGCTGTGGTCGCGGTACGTGCCGAGATACGTCCGGAGCGTCCGGGCGAGGTCGAGCAAGGCGTCCTTGTCCGTCATTGAGGGAACCGCCGTGTACAGCGGGTCGCCGTTCTCGACCGACTCCGCCCCGAAGAAACAGGGAAACGGCGTCCCGTTTCGCTCGCCGAGCAGTCCGTCACGGAAGGAGTTCCAGTGGTCGGCGACCCAGTCGGGTGCCGCGCCGGCTTCGACCCGTTCGGCGACGGTCGCCTGGTCCTGCAGACCACCGACGATGTGGTCCGTCATAGCCAAGAGAACGGGCGCTACTCGTTTTTATCCATCGCTTTCGGCGGCGTGCGCCGACGGCTCGACGTGGTCGCCCACGCCGATCGACCCGCCGTCGACGATGCGACACCGCAGCCCGCCCCGGTGGACGAGCGCCTCGCGGACGCCCTGTTTCTCCAGGTGGCGCTCCAGATACGAACACGGCTCGCACAGTTCGGTGCCGAGACACACCGCGTCGCCGACGCGGAAGCGTCGGTCGACGAAGTGGTTGAGCCGAACGCCCTCGGTGGTGACGTTTCGGCGGTGAACGCCGGACGCGAGTTCGATATCGTAGTCCCGCTCGACGGCGGCGAGCGCCTCGCTTTCGATGAGCGTCAGGTCGCCCCCGTCCCGGTCGGCGAACGTGCCGTCGGCGTCGAAATACCGGTCCCCGCGGAGTCCGGCGTCTGCGACCGCCTCGACTTCCTCGACCGGTTCCGGCGGGGCCCCCTGTTCCGGCGCGACGTGGATGGCGCGAACGCGACCGTTCATACGGACGACTGTGGGCGGAGCGGTATAAATCGGTGTGGCCGGCGACCACGCCCGGTTGCGGACGCTTTTGTACCTGCGTCCGCAACGGACGCCCGGTGGCGATGAAGACAGTTACCCCCACCGAGCCCCTTGTGACGAGGTACTTCACCGAGCCACCACTCACTGCCTGCTAGTGTTTCTGCTCGCCAATTGCCGGTTGTCGCCAGTACCGGTGCGGGCGACTACCGGTCACCAGTGAGAAGAAACACTATGAGGCGAAGTACGGTCCGTTTTCGGCGCAAGATTGAACGGCGGTTTCCGCGAAAGGTGTCGCATGCAACTCCGTCGATTGGGGATCCACGAGTCGGTGAGCGCCATCTTCCCGCCGGACGAACTCGCCAGCGAACTCTCCGCCCTCGACGCCG
The DNA here is from genome assembly GCF_003675855.1 of Halostella salina. Classification (NCBI taxonomy): domain Archaea; kingdom Methanobacteriati; phylum Methanobacteriota; class Halobacteria; order Halobacteriales; family Natronoarchaeaceae; genus Halostella; species Halostella salina. Next base: position 118,932 of record NZ_RCIH01000007.1, read on the forward strand.
AGGTCGCAGTCGTCGGCGACGACCCCGACGAGTTCGCGGACTGCGACGCCGTCGTCACGTTCGCACACCGCGACGCGTACCTCGACGCCGTCGACTGGGTCCACTCCGTCCAGGCCGGCTACGACCGCTTTCCGCTGGAGGCGTTCGAGGCCCGCGGCGTCGCGCTGACCAACAGCAGCGGCGTCCACTACGACAGCGTCGGCGAGACTGTGGCCGGCTACGTGCTCGCCTTCGCCCGCCGCCTGCACGACGCCGTCGACGCGCAGGGCCGCCAAGAGTGGGACCGGCCCGAGTGGCACGAACCGTTCACCGTCGCAGGGGAGTCGATCTGTGTCGTCGGGCTCGGGGCGCTCGGCCGTGGGATCGCGGACCGCGCCGACGGCCTCGGGATGGACGTGACCGGCGTCAAGCGCACGCCCGAGGACGTGCCGGGCGTCCGCGAGGTGTATCCGAGCGACGAGTACCGGACCGCCATCGCCGACGCCAAGTTCGTCGCGCTCGCGGTGCCGCTGACCGACGAGACCGAGGGCATGATCGGCGCTGCGGAGTTGGACGCGATGCGGGAGGACGCGTACCTCCTGAACGTCGCCCGGGGCGACGTGGTCGACCAGTCGGCGCTCGTCGACGCGCTGCAGTCGGGGGATATCGCGGGCGCAGCGCTCGACGTGTTCGAGGCGGAACCGCTGCCCGAGGACTCGCCGCTGTGGGGGATGGACGAGGTCATCATCACGCCCCACATGGCCGGGTCGACGCGGGACTACCACCGGAACGTCGCGGAACTGGTCCGGACGAACGTCGAACGGATCGCATCGGATGAGGAATTTCGAAACCGGGTCGTTTAGAGCGACTCCACGAGGTCCGCGACGACGGCCCGGAACGCCTCGACGTCAACATCTGTCGCTACGGCGGCGTTCGGCGTCTCCCTGTTCTCGGCCTCGTCGCGGGTGTCGGCGATGGTCGCGCCGCGGCTGGGGCCGTGGGAGGTGTCGACGGCCAGCGGGAGGTCCTCGAACTCCAGCACGTCGCCGACCATGTGTGCGCCGACGACGGCGTCGGGGACGGAGTAGCCGCCGTCGTGCATGAGCTTGTCCGGGTAGTTACACCACTCGCCGACGGTCGCCAGCGGCTCCGCGGCGGCGCGCCACGACTCGACGGTCTCCTCGGGGATGATCGCCGGCTCCGTGACGCCGAGCCCGACCATCTTCGGGTCGGCGTCCTGCACCACCCGGTCGGCAGCGATGGGGTCGGCGAGCGCGTTGAACTCCGCGGCCGGCGTCGCGTTGCCGCTGGTCAGCGCCGCCCCGCCCATGAAGTAGAGGTCGCCGATCCGGTCCGCGAAGGTCGGATCGCGGGCCAGCGCGACGGCGACGTTCGTCAGCGGCCCGACCGCCGCGACGGTAAGGTCGTCGCCGTACTCGCGGGCCGTCTCAAGCAGGAAGTCTGAGGCCTCGGCGTCGACCGGCTCCGCGGTCGGCTCCGGGAGGTCGCCGCGGATGCCGTCCGGACCGTGGACCCACTCCGCGTTCTCGTGCTCGTCGACGAGCGGGCGATGCGCGCCGCGGGCGACGGGCACGTCGGTCCGGTCCAGAAACTCCAGGATGGAGAGGGCGTTGTGCGTCGTCTTCTCGACGGTCGTGTTGCCTGCGACGGTGGTGAGACCCACCACGTCCCAGTCGTCCGCTTCGAGCAGCATCGCGAGCAGGAGAGCGTCGTCCGTGCCAGGGTCGACGTCCAGCAGAACTTTCTGCGCCATCTTTGCCGATTCGACGGTAGTTCACTTAAAACTGGCCGGTCGGCGACGAAGGTCCCGCCGACGCCCCTGTCCACCACCCAGCGGCCGGGACGGACCGCTCCGCCCTGCGGAGCGTGTCCGGACCCGGGGGAGGGCAGGCGGTCGGCGGTGGGTGGCGGGCCATGGCGGACTGCACGGGCGAGGCGCGAGCGCGTCGAGGGCGTTCGGGGCCGTGTCGGCGACGATAGCGACGGCTACTGAACCGCGACCGAACGCAAGAAGAGGGCCGAATCCGTCCGGTCAGGCCAGGCCGAGGCTCTCCTCGGCTTCCAGCAGTTCGTGGTAGCGGTTGCGGATGGTGACCTCGCTGATGTCGGCCACCTCGCTGACCGCGGCCTGGGTCGTCTTCTCGTTGGTCAGCAGCGCGGCGGCGTAGACGGCGGCGGCCGCGAGGCCGACCGGCGACTTGCCGCTGTGGACGCCCTTCTCCTTGGCGTTCTGCAGGAGCTTGCGGGCGCGGTGTTCGGCCTCGTCCGAGAGGTCCAGTCCGGAGGCGAAGCGCGGGACGTAGCTCTCGGGGTCGGCGGGCTGGACCTCCAGCCCCAGTTCGCGGACGACGTAGCGGTACGTCCGGGCGACCTCGTTCTTCTCCACGCGGCTCACCTCGGAGATCTCGTCCAGGCTGCGCGGCACGCCGGCCTGCCGGGCGGCGGCGTACACGCAGGCGGTCGAGACGCCCTCGATGGAGCGGCCGGGGAGCAGGTCCTCCTCGAGCGCGCGACGGTAGATGACGCTCGCCGTCTCGCGGACGTTCTCCGGAAGCCCCAGTGCGGAGGCCATGCGGTCGATCTCGCCGAGCGCCTGCTTCAGGTTGCGCTCCTTGCTGTCGCGGGTGCGGAAGCGCTCGTTCCACTTGCGCAGGCGCTGCATCTTCTCGCGCTGGCGGGAGCCAAGGGAGTTGCCGTAGGCGTCCTTGTTGCGCCAGTCGATGTTCGTCGACAGCCCCTTGTCGTGCATCGTGTTCGTCGTCGGCGCGCCGACGCGGGACTTCTCGTTTTTCTCCTGTGCGTCGAAGGCGCGCCACTCGGGGCCGCGGTCGACGGAGTCCTCCTCGACCACGAGGCCGCAGTCCTGACACACCGTCTCGCCGTGCTCCTCGTCGTTGACCAGCTGGCCGCTACACTCCGGGCAGCTGAGCGTTTCGTCGGTCTGTTCCGTCTCGCGCTCCTCCTCGGAGCCGCGTACGCGTGTTCGGGTGTTCTCGGTCATTGTACGAGAGGGCGGAAGCTACCCGGGGAGATCGCTCGGAAAAATCCCGGAGATGGTTCCTTACTTTCCACATTCGGGGGCAAACTATTTATATGCTTCGGAATAACGTCCGTTTTCGGACTGAAACGGGCGTTTTCGTGCCGGTCGGGACCGGCCCGGAGTGTCCCGACCGCCGAACGGCAACGCTCTCGTCGCTGGAGCCGAACCGGCGAGTATGGACGTCGGCGTCGGCAGCGGTAACCCGGTCAAGGTAGCGGCGACGGAACGAGTCCTCGCGGGACGCGGCGCGTCGGTCGAAGCGGTTCCGGTCGACTCGGGCGTGAGCGAACAGCCCCGCGGCCGCGCCGAGACGGTAACCGGCGCGGAGACCCGCGCCCGCCGGGCGTCGACGGGCTGTTCCTGATCATGTGGGCCGCCGTCACCGACGGAACCCGGACGGGCCGCGGCGGCGGGCCGAGCCTGCGACTTCCCGACGACATCGCCGCCAGAGTCGACGACGGTGAGGAACTCGGCCCGGTGATGGACGACGTGCTGGACCGGAACGGCGTCGCCCGGGAGGGCGGCGCGGCGGGCGCGCTCACGGACGGCGCGGTCGACCGTGAGGGGGCGCTTTCGACGGCCGTCGCCGGCGCGCTCGGCCCGTTCGTCACGGACCTGTACTGATCGCGTCGCGGGACCGCGCTAATCGGTGTCGACTGCGGCGGTCTCGCGGGCGTCGGCGCTCTCCTCGACGGCCGTCGTCAGCGAGACGTTGAACAGCAGCATCGAGGCGACGCCCCCGACGATCGTGACGACGTTTTTCACGGCGTGGTCGACGATGGCGGCCGCGAGTGCGACGCCCCAGCCGATCGGCGTCAGGCCGACGACCAGCGCGGTGAACGCGCCCTCGTACAGGCCGACGCCGCCCGGCGACAGCGGCAGCACCTTCGCCAGGTTGCCGACGCTCACCGCGAAGAAGCCGACCGCGAGCAGCGTCGGGAGCGCCAGATCGACGCCGTCGAAGGCAGCGAGCACGACGATGGCCGTCACCACGTCCAGCCCCCAGATGAGGAGGCTGGACGCACCGACGCGGACGAACGCGCGGCCGTTCCCGGCGACCGCCTGCACGTCGCCCGCGAACTGCTCGACGACGCCCGCGACGTACTCGGCGTAGCTGTCCGAACTGAGCCGCGTCACGCCCTCGCGGACGAGGTTGCGGTCCGAGCGGGCGGTGGCGACGATGAGCGCGACGCCGGCGATGGCCGCGGCTCCGACGCCGGCGGCGACCGTCACCGCGTAGCGCCCGCTCTGGCCCGCCTCGCGCCCGCTGCCGAACAGCGTCGACTCCAGCCCGCCGGTGCCGCCGGTCGCCGCGAGACCGAGGAACACCGCCCCGGCGAGTGTGGCGATCGTCAGCAGGTCGAACACGCGCTCGATCGCCAGCGACGCGAAGCCCGTCGGGTACGGGATCGACCGGCGGGCCTTCACCACGTACGCCCGGACCGCGTCGCCGGCCCGCGCGGGGAACACGAGGTTGCCCGTCTGGCTGATGAACACCGCGCCCGTGAGGAAGCCGACGCGCTCCTCGTACCCCAGTTCCGCGAGGATGTCGCGGTAGCGCACGCCCCGGAGCGGCCAGGAGAGCAGGTAGATGACCGCCGAGAGCGCCACCAGCCCCCTGTCGGCCCCGGCCATGCTGTCGATGACTCGCTCGGGGTCGAGATACTGCGTCATCAGCGCGAGCGCGACGACGACCAGCAGCGTCCCCGCGCCCAGCGTCACGCGGCGGTCGATCCGCGGCGAGACGGCGACCTGCCACCACGTCCGGAGGATCGCGCTGCCCATCCCGAACACGTCGCGGACCAGATCGACTTTCGTGTCGCCCTTCGGCGTCCAGTCGACCGGGAACTCCTTGACGCGGTAGCCCGACCGCTGGGCGCGGACGAGCACCTCCGTGTCCCAGAACCAGTGGTCGTCGTCCACGTCGTCGAGCAGCGCCTCCAGCGCCGCGCGGTCGAACGCCTTGAACCCGCACTGGTGGTCGCGGAGGTTCGACCGGAGGAACAGCCGGACGAGCGCGTTGTACCCCCGGCTCGGCACGCCGCGCTTGGCCGGGCGGTCGGCCTCGCGCCCCTCGATCCAGCGCGAGCCGGTCGCCACGTCGTACTCGCCGGAGCGGACGCTCTCGACGAGCTCCTCCAGGTGGCGCATATCCGTCGCCATGTCCGTGTCGAAGTAGACGAGCGTGTCGCCGTCCGCCTCCTCGAACGCCCGCTCCAGCGCGCCGCCCCGGCCCAGACGCTCGTCGCTGTGGACGTGGCGCACGCGCTCGTCCGCGGCGGCGAGTTCGTCGGCGATCTCGGGGGTCCGGTCGTCGCAGCCGTCCTCGGCGACCAGCACCTCGAACGTGCCCGCCGGGAGGAAGTCGGCGAGGGTGGAAAGCGTCGTCTCGACCGTCTCTCGGATCGTCGCCTCCTCGTTGTACGCGGGGAGAACGACGCTGACCTCGACCGCCGGGGGACTCATTGGTGGCCATCGCAACCGCGCGTGTAAGAATTTTCTGGATACCGGTCGCGCCGAACCGCGATGGAAACCGGGACCGGTGGGTAAGCCACCGTTTCCCGCCCGTACCAACCCGCGCCTCCACCCACCGAAGAACCGGATTTCCGATCCCGGAAACCGCAAGCAAGCGACGGATTAACCGGGCGTACCAAACCCCCTAAGGTCGTCACCATCCTCCCCGGTAGTATGAGCACGACCGCCACACCAGTCGCCGCCGACCTCACCGACAAGCAGGAGCGCATCCTCGACTACCTCCGCGAGCACGCCGACACGAAGACGTACTTCAAATCGCGGCTCATCGGCGAGGACCTCAACATGACCGCCAAGGAGGTCGGCACCAACATGACCGCGATCCGTGACGGCGACGCCGACGTGGACGTGGAGAAGTGGGGGTACTCGTCCAGCACGACGTGGAAAGTGACGGCGTAGGTCGTACGTGGCCGCGTCGAAACCGGGGACGAGGCCGAATCAGGGATCGAACCGGATCAGCCCGTCGGCGTCCGCCGCGAGCGCGGCGGCGTCGGGACCGAAGGAGTCCGCGTACCGCACCAAAAGCGTCAGCACCGTCTCCGGCTCCTCGACCGCGTAGCCGTCCTCGCGGGAGAGCAGACCGGCCTCCTCTAGCTCGCCGGCGTACTTGCTGACCGTCGGCCGGGACACGTCGAGCGCGTCCGCCAGTTCCGACCCCGTCGCCGTCGGGTCCCGGAGGAGTTCGACGAGCATCCCGCGGGGCGTCTCCCGGCGCAGGTAGCCCAGCGCCACCTGCTCGAACGCGGAGAACCGGCCGGCCGGGTAGAAGCGACGGTAGTCGCCGTCCTTCCGGCTCTCGACGGCACCCGCCGACTCGAGCTGTCGGAGGTGGTGCTGGGTCTCGCCGGTGCCCAGTTGCAGGTCGTCACGGAGCTTCGAGAAGTGCGCGCCCGGCGTCGTCGTCACGTAGCCCGCGATGGCGTCGCGCGCGTCGCTACTGCTCTCGGACTCGGTCGAGTCCCCGTCGCGGAAGCGAGCGAGCGGGCTGGCGGCTCCGACGGCTGCGAACCGGCGGAGCGTCGCGCGCTTGCTCTCGTCCACGTCGCGGGGACCGTCCATTAGGGTGGCGTTACACGGTGGGGGGTAAAACCCCTTCGCTAGTCGTTCTTGGATTCGCTCTCGTCGTCGCCGGGCGACCCGGCGTCGGCGTTGAAGTTCTGATCCATGTCCTCGATGACCTCGTCGGGGTCACGGATGCTGGCCGCGTCCTCGCCCTGCTTGATGGCCTGGGCCTCCTGTTCCATCGCCTCGACGTCCATCTGGGCCTCCTCGTCGATCTGGCCGAGGATCTCGTCGATGTCGTCCAGCCCGAGCATCTGCCGGGTTTCGGCGTCGAACTCGAGGCTGTCGAGGTCGGCCTCGCCCTCCTTCACGTCGCTGCCGGTGAGGTGTTTGCCGTACCGGCCGAGCATGGAGGACAGCTCCTGGGGCAGGACGAAGGTGGTCGACTCGCCCTGGCCGATCGCTTCGAGCGTCTCCATCCCTTTGTCGATGACCGCGCGCTCGCCCATCGATTCGGCGGACTTCGCGCGGAGCACCGTGGAGATGGCGTCACCCTGCGCCTCGAGGATCTGGCTCTGCTTCTCACCCTGTGCGCGGATGATGTTGGACTGCTTGTCACCTTCCGCCTTCTCGACGGCGCTGCGCCGTTCGCCCTGCGCTTCGAGGATCATGGCACGGCGGCGGCGCTCGGCGGAGGTCTGCTGCTCCATCGCCTGCTGGACGTCCTTCGAGGGGTTGACCTCGCGGACCTCGACGCTCTCGACGCGGATCCCCCATTCGTCGGTGGGCTCGTCGAGTTCGGTGCGGATCTTCGAGTTGATCTGCTGGCGCTTGTTGAGCGTGTCGTCGAGTTCCATGTCGCCGAGCACGGCACGCAGCGTCGTCTGCGCGAGGTTCGAGACGGCGCGCTTGTAGTTCTCGACCTCGAGGAACGCCTTCTTGGCGTCCATCACCTTGATGTAGACGACGGCGTCGGCCGTCACCGGCGAGTTGTCGCGGGTGATCGCTTCCTGGCGGGGCACGTCCAGGGTCTGTGTCCGCATGTCGAAGCGGTGCGTGTTACTGACGAACGGCGGGACGATGTTGATACCGGGTTCGAGCAGCTTCCGGTACTCGCCGAACACCGTCAACGCGCGCTTCTCGGTTGCGTCGACGATCTCGACCATGCTGTACACGGTCACCACGGCAAGCACCAGGAACAGCAACGCCACGACCGTCAGCGTCGGTGTCACCTGGAGGATGGTGTGATACCACATAATCTTCCCTTAGGGCAGTGACGTAAAAAGCGTTCCCGTCCGAACGGCCGATCTACCCCGTCGATTCCGGTTCGGTGTCGGTCTCCTCGTCGGTTGCGCCGGGGTCGTCGACGCCTGTGTCCCCCTCGGCGCGGTCAGTCGCGTCGTCGGTCCGCGCCGCGTCGCTCCCGTCGCCGTCGGGCGCGGCGCGCTCCGCGGGGTCGGTTCGCTCGCGCGCGAGTTCGCGGTCGATGTCGTCGCGGTGGTCGGCTTCGAGCGACTGGACCGTGACGACGTTGCCGCCGCCCGGGTCGACGACGATGACCTCCTCGCCCTCCGGTATCTCGCCGTCGAGGCTCCGGGCCTGGTAGTACGGGTTGAAGCCGGCGTCCTGCAGTTTCACCTGCCCTCCGGTCTCGGTGACGCGCTCCGTGACGCGCCCGACCTTCCCCGAGAGGGAGTCAGAGTCGCTCGTCCGCCCCGACTCCTTCCCGCCGTAGAAGTCGAACTCGCGGTAGATGAACAGCGTCGCCGCGCCGATGACGAACACCAGCCCCGCGAGCACCAGCGGCGTCGCGAGGCTCCCGAGCGCGAGACCGAGCAGCCCGGCCAGGAGCAGCGCCACGCCGAGGACGATGAAGTGTGCACCCGGAGCGAACGCCTCCAGAACGACGAGGACGAACCCGGCGATAGTCAGGAGGAGTGGAAGACTGCCCCCGTCACCGAGGATCTGCAGTAGCGTCGGAGCCATGCTCGGCCCTAGGGCCCGTGACTGATTAACATTTTTGCAGACGGCGCGGCAGCGTTCGCAGGTTGCTCCCGGTCAGGGGGCGAAAACCATCACCACGCGGACGATGATGCCGACCGTCACGAGCGCGCCGAGCACGACGAAGGCGGCGTTCTCCAGCGATGGCGTGCCGGGTTCGATCGCCTCGCGCTCGTCGACGATCCCCTCATCGTCGACCTCGTCCAGTTCGAACTTCCACTCCTCGGCCTCGGCGTCGTCGGGGGATTCGCTCGCCGGGTCGCCGGGCCCTGGGTCGTCGTCGGCCCACCCGTCGGGACCCGGGTCGTCGGTCCCGGTGTCGCGCCCGGACGCGGAGTCGTCAGCCATGTCTCACCGTGGGACCGCCGGACGCAAAAGTTCGCCGGTCCCCCGCACTACGATACGTCGGGCCACACCGCCGCGGTCGCAAGGCCGAGCGCGGCGACGACCCACGTCAGCAGACCGAGAGCGCTCACGACGGGTGATGCCGTCGCAGCAGCGGGCGGCTCCGCGAGCGCGGGCCGGATCGCGAGTTCGAGCACCAGCCCGCGGAAGCCGCTTGCGGGGCTCAGTCCGTTGAGGCCCGCGATCGCGCCCCCGCCGACCACGTCGGCGGAGACGAGCGTGACGAGCAGCAGGTCGATCCCGACCGCGACGGCGAGCAGCACCCCGACGGCGGCGGCGAGCGCCTCGCGCTTCGTCCGCGTCGCCGCCGAGACGGCGAGCGCGAGCGCGGCGACGACGACCGCGTACACCGCGGCGAAGAGCACGAAGCGCGCGTAGACCACGAGCGTGTCCCCGGCGGAGTGGGTCGCAAAGAACGAGGACGTGGGTCCGGTCCCGAGGCTGGCGACGGCCCCGGCAGCGCCGAGGGAGGCCAGCACGACCACCAGCAGGGCGGCCGTGCGGCCGACGAACACGCCGAGCACGTAGTCCGCCCGCGACACGTCGTACGTCCGGATCACGGCCAGTTCGCCCCGCTCGTCGTCGCCGCGCACGGACCGGTAGACGTACGCGAACGCCAGCGTCGGCACCAGCACTTCAACCGGCAACAGCAGGTCGTACGTCAGCGACACGTAGCCGCCGGGAGACCCCCGCGCCACGCCGCCGAGACCGACGACGACCGCGGCGAAGACGGCGGCGACGGCGACGACCGTCCGACTGCGGAGGAGTGTCCTGAGCTCCCGGTCGACGACGGCGAACACGCGGTCGCGTCGCCGCATCACTCGTCACCTCCCGAGCGTGCAGCCCGAACGTCGACCGCTCCACGGGCTTCCCCACCGACCGACGCGGAGAACGCCTCGCGGAGGCTGTCGCTGTCGGTCGCGTCGCACAGCGCCGCCGGCGGCCCGTCGAGGACGAACTCGCCGCCGCCGAGCGCGAGGACGCGGTCGGCGCGCTCTTCGATGGCAGCGAGGTCGTGGGACGCGATGACGACGAGTCGGTCGTCGGCCGCGATCGCCTCGACGACGTCGAAGATGTGGTCGGCGACGTCCGGGTCGAGGCCGCTCGTTGGCTCGTCGAGCACGAGCGCCGGCGGGTCGCCGACGAGCGCCTGGGCGACGCCGAGCAGCCGGGTCATTCCGCCGGAGAGTGCGGTCACGGGGCGGTCCCGCGCGTCGCCGAGGCCGACCCGCTCCAGCAGCGCGTCCGTGTCGACCTCGGCATCGACGAGGCGGGCGTAGAATCCAAGCGTCTCGGCGACGCTGAAGCCCGCCCGGAACCGGGGTTGCTGCGGGAGGTACGCGACCGGACGAGCGGTCCCGGTCGGGCGACCGACCGCGCCCGAGTCCGGCGCGCGGAGGCCGGCGAGCAGTTCGAGCACCGTCGTCTTCCCGGAGCCGTTCGGCCCGACGAGCGCCGTCAGGTCGCCCGCCCGAAGTTCGACCCCGGCGTCGTCGAGCACCGTCACGTCGCCGAAGGCAAACGACGCAGCGTCGAGCGTCAGCGGCGCGTCGGTCGGCGTCTCGGTCATGCGTCCCCCCCCCCGGCCGTCGCGTTGGTCGTCCCGCGGACCGTCGTCAGCACGTCGGGGCGGGCCGGCCGCACTCGCGGCGCCGTGTCGATGACCCCGGTCGAACGCAACCCGGGGACGCTGTCCTCCACGCCGCGTTCGAGGCCGATCGCGGGGGACCGCGCGAGCGTCCACGACCCCGCCGTGTCCTGAAGCAGGCGGTCGACACCGCCCGTAGGCCTGTAGGTTCGATCGTACATCCCGTCGCCGTCCCCGTCCGCGCTCGGCATCGGGCCCCAGTAGTTCCCAGCACCCGTGACGGTCCACACGCGGAGGGGGCCGCGGCCGGCCGTCACGGCCTGTCGATTGTCGACGATGTCGTTGTCGGTGACGAGGTTCGTCGGCAGCCCCGACCCGCTCCGGATCCCGATCCCGTTTGCGACGATCGTGTTGCGCTCGATCAGCGACTGTCTGCCGAGCACGTCGAGGCCGCGACCGTTGTCCGCGAGAACGTTCCCGGCGTAGTAGGAGTTCGACCCCGCGACCGAGAGGCCGATCTCGGAGTCCCGGACGTCGTTCCCGACCACGAGGTTCCCGGTGGGACGCGTCATGATGATGATCCCGGTCCGCTCGTCGCGAACGGTGTTGTTCCGCACGAGGCTGCCGGACGTGTACATCTCGTGGACGCCGAAGCGGCCCCCGGAAAACTCGTTGTCGCGCACGACGATGCCGTCGCTGCGGTGGGTGTAGATGCCGTCACGTCCACCCCGGAACCGGCTGTCCTCGACGACGATCTCGTCGTACATCGCAACCAGACCCATGAACCCCGCCTCGGTGCCGCCGCTCAGGTTCAGGTCCACGTCCCGGATCACCGTGCCTCGACTGTGGAGGACGATGATCCCGGACGCTGGAGTGTCGATGGCGACGTCCTCGACGAGCGAGCGATTCGCCGCGGACAGCGCGACCGCCGCATCCCCGCGGCCGTACGCCAGCTCGACGTTCTCGGACCAGCCGAGGTCCTCGAGCTGGGACTCGTTGAGCTCGGCCCGCCTGCTCCCGACGTCGCCGACTCCGTCTATCCGCAGGTCCACGAGGCCGACGCGGTCGGCGTTGATCCGGACGACGGTCCCGTTCCCGTCGCCGCGGATGTGGGTCGCCGGGCCGACTCCCTCGATGGTCACGGATTTGTTGACCGCGAGGCCGTCGGTCCGATACGTGCCAGCTGGCACCTCGACGGTAGTGTTCGGCGGCGCTTCGGCGACGGCCGCCTCGATCGTCGGCGCATCCCGCCCGACGACGACCGCGGTCGGACGGTCACGGAGCGACCGCGCGGACGCGACGGTGTCGTCCGCCCAGGTCGAGCGGTTCTCGACGGCCGACCGGAACCGCTCCCGCGTCAGCGGGTTCCCGGGGTCGGCTGCCGATGCAACCTCGGACCACGGGACGACCCGACCGCCGTACTCGTCGGCGAACGACTCGGCGGCCGCGCGCTCGGAGAAGGGGACAGCGATCCGTCCGCTCGGGAGGCGCGCACGGCTGTCCACGACGACGAACGTCCCGTCGGCCGGAACGAACCCCGCGTATCGCGTCGTCTGCAGATACCCCTCGTCGGTGAGCGTGGCGTTCGTGTCGGTGTAGTCCGAGACGAAGACGGCCACCGTCCGGCCGAACTGCCGCTGGTGGCCCGTGCGAGACTGCTCGGCGACGTACGACCCGATCCCGTTGAATCCGACCACGTACTCGAAGCCGGAGTAGTACGCCTCGACTCGCGGGACCGACAGCCCGCGCTCGTCGGCCTCCCGGATGTCGGTCCCCGTGAGGCCGAGGTCGTAGGTATCCTCGAACGGTGCGGGTTCGAGCCCCTCGCCACCCGGAACGGGAACGACGAGCGAGTAGCTCAACGCGAGCAACGTGACGGCGAGCAGCACCGTCAGGTCGCGCCCGAGCATCACCGGGTCACATCCCGAGCTCGGCGATCATCGCCGGCGTCACATCGTCGAACGCCGCCAGTTCCCCGCCGTGGTCGGACCGGAACGCCTCCGCGTCGGCGCGGTCCGAGAACGCAATGAGGTCCCGTCCCATCGCGCCGACCACCTCCGAGGCGACGACGAACGTGACCTCTGTCGCGTCCACGAACGCGTCGGCGGTCGTGTGCGTGGAGATGAGCTGCTGGCCGCCATCCGTGCGGACCTCGTAGTCGACGGTCGAGTAGTCGGTGACGTAGAACGCCTCGCGTGTCCAGTCCTCGCGCTCGAAGTCGAACTGGAACGCCTCCCACGTGCTGTCGAACCGCGCCGGGTTGTCGTGCCCGTTTGGCTGCTCGTCGGCGTAAAACACTTCCGTGGTCGGACCGGGATGCCTGGTGATCACCATCCCGCAGACGTCGCACTCGGCGTTCGCTGGCACGTCGACCGCCGCGGGTGCGGCCGCATTGTCGTCGCTCCCGCCCAGACAGCCTGCGATCCCGACTGCCGCGGCCGTACCCGCGATGCCGATCAGCCGTCGGCGCGTCGGTCCATCGTTCCCGCTGTCGGTTCGCCCGTTCGTCCCGTCGTCACAGTAGTCGTGAGTTGTCATTTGCTGGGAGATCCGTGGCCAGCCCTCGCCGCGTCGCGCGTTCGGTGTCCGCTCCCCGATACTGTCGTTTGAACGTAGTGCCGTGTGGAGTAAAGGGATATTGGTGCACGTCTCTAACGGGCTGCGATGGTTCGCTCCGGGGCGTGGTCCGCAACCGTCGACAGTCGACGCGAAACGGACTGGCCCAGACCGTCCGAGGTGGAGCTCACCGTGGCCGATCAGGCTGCCCCGTCGCTCACCGCGGTCGGTCGGCCTGTGCGGCCTCCACGTCGCCCTCGTAGACGACGCCGCGTTCGGCGTCGAGCGTGACGACCGTCCCGTCCGCGGCGTCGAGCGCCGCCCCGCTGATCATCGGGATGCCGAGTTCCCGGGCGACCAGCGCCGGGTAGCCGGTCATCCCGGACGCGGCGTCGACGATACCGCCGAGTTTCTCCGCGTCGCCGTCGAACTCGCCCTCGAACGACTCGTCGAGCGCGAGGATCGCTCCCTCGGGCACGGCCGACAGGTCCCCGTCGGCCGAGCCAGCGACCGGGCCGACGACGCGGCCGACGACGACGCTCCGGCCGGTCACCAGCGTCTCGGCGGCGACGTGGACCTTCAGCATGTTCGTCGTGCTCGCGCCCTCAAGTTCGGTCATCATCCCCGAGAGGACGACGACGGTGTCGCCGCTCTCGGCGACGCCGGCGGACAGCGCCGCGCCGACGGCGTTTTCGATGACGGCGTCGGCCCCCTCGTCGGCCAGCGGCGCGTACTGGGGGTTGACGCCCCACGACAGCGCGAGCTGGCGGCGGACGCGGTCGTTCGGCGTCGACGCGACGACGGGGACCGCGGGCCGGAACTTCGCGGTCTTGAGCGCGGTGTAGCCGGACTCGCTGGCCGCGACGATGGCGTCGGCACCGATGTCCCGCGCGAGGTACCGGGCCGACCGGGCGATCGCGTCGGTGCGGGCGTCCCCGGCCGTCGGCACGCGCTGCTCGCGGAGTTCGGCGTACTCCTCGCTCCGCTCGACCTGCCGGACGATGCGGTCCATCGCCTCGACGACGCGCACCGGGTGGTCGCCGATCGCCGTCTCGCCGGACAGCATCACGCCGTCCGTGCCGTCGATGACGGCGTTGGCCACGTCGGAGGCCTCGGCGCGGGTCGGCCGCCGCGCGGAGACCATCGAGTCGAGCATCTCCGTCGCCGTGATGACCGGCACGCCCGCGTCCCGGCACGTCCGGATGATCCGCTTCTGGATCATCGGCACGTCCTCCATCGGGCACTCGACGCCGAGGTCGCCGCGGGCGACCATCACGCCGTAGGCCGCGTCGACGATCTCCTCCAGGTTCTCGACGGCCCCCGCGCGCTCTATCTTCGCGATGATCGGGATGTCGGCGTCGAGTTCCTCCAGCACCTCGCTGACCTCGTACACGTCGTCGGCGTCGCGGACGAACGAGGCGGCGACGAAGTCGGCGTTCTTCTCGGCGGCGAGTTCGAGGTCCTTCCGGTCGTTCTCCGTGACCACGTCGAGGTTCAGGTCGACGCCGGGGATGTTCACGCCCTTCCGGCCGGGGAGTTCGCCGCCGTCGTCGACGTGTGCGACGACCGCGTCGCCCTCGGTGCGCAGGACGGTGGTCTGGATCCGGCCGTCGTCGAGCAGGATGCGGTCGCCCTCGCCGACGCCCTCGATGGGGAGCGAGAGGCCGACCTCCTCGGAATTCGCGTGGTCGCCCTGCACGAACCGGACCTCGGTGTCCTCTTCGAGGAAGATGGAGTCGTCGAGCGGTGCGGTGCGGATCTCGGGGCCCTGCAGGTCGACCATCGCGGCCAGGGGGTCCTTCGTGGCGTCGTCGACCTCGCGGATGCGGTCGATGACGGCGGCGCGGTCCTCGCGCGAGCCGTGGCTCGCGTTCAGGCGCGCGACGGACATGCCCGCGTCGGCCAGCTCCCGGATGGTCGACCGGGACTCGGAGGCCGGGCCGAGCGTACAGACGATCTTCGCGTTTCTCATGCGTGGCGGTACGCCTGTCCCCGTCAAAAAGTGCGGTGTTCCGCGCGCGACGAACACGGGCCGTTCCCGGCCGATAGCGGGCGTTTCCTACCTGATCTTTGTGCCGGGTTCGGCGTCCTCGTGGGTCGTGAGCAGGTCCGCCTGCTCGCCCGCCGCGAGCACCATCCCGTTGCTCTCGACGCCGAACAGTTCGGCCTGCTCCAGGTTGACGAGGACGACCACGTTCGTCCCGGGGAGCGCGTCCACGTCGTGGAGCTGTTTCAGCCCCGCGACGATCTGGCGGGTCTCCGGGCCAACGTCGACCTCCAGTCGGACGAGTTCGTCCGCGCCCTCGATCCCCTCGGCGGTCTCGATGCGGCCGACGCGCATGTCGAGTTCCTGGAACTCCTCGAACCCGATGCGGTCGTCGGCAAGCGGCTCGATCTCGATGTCGGCGTCGCTCATCTCGCCGTCGGCTTCGTCGGCCTGCCCCTCGTCGCTTTCGGTCGCTTCCGCGACGCGGGCCTCGAGCTTCTCGTTCAGTTCGGCGACGCGCTCGTCCTCGATCCCGTCGAACAGCTCCGTCGGCTCCGCGAACTCGTCGGCCGGCGGTTCGAGCGCCGCCTCGACGGTGGCCTCGCTCACGTCGCCGTCCTCGCCGAGCTGCTCCCAGAGGGCCTGGGCCTTGCCGGGCGTGAACGGCTCCATGAGGACGCCGACGGCCTTGGCGATCTGGACGCAGTCGCGGATCACCTGCGCGGCCTCGTCGGGCGCGTCGTCGACGAGCTTCCAGGGCTCGTTGCGCTGGATGTACTCGTTGCCAAAGCGCGCCAGGTCGACCGCGGCCTCGCTGGCCTCGCGCGGCGAGTAGTCGTTGACCGCCGCGCGGAACTCGTCGACGGCGTCCTCGACACGCTCCCGGACCTCGCCGGAGAGGTCGGCGTCGGGCGTACCGCCGTAGTTCCGGTGGGCAAACAGCATGCTCCGGTACCAGAAGTTGCCGACGGTGCCGACGAGTTCGCCGTTGACGCGGTCCTGGAACTTCTCCCAGGAGAAGTCCACGTCCTGCTGGAACCCGCCGTTGGTCGCGAGGTAGTACCGCAGGAGGTCCTCGTGGAACCCCTCGTCGAGATACTCCCGCGCCCACACGGCGCGGTTCCGCGAGGTGGAGAAGCCGTCGCCGTTCAGCGTCATGAAGCCGCTGGCCATCACCGACCGCGGCTCCTGGTACTCCGCGACGTGGAGCATCGCGGGCCAGAAGATCGTGTGGTGCTGGATGATGTCGCGGCCGATGACGTGGACGATCTCGCCCGACTCCTTCCAGGCCTGCTCCCAGTCGTACTCGTCGCGCCCGACGCGCTCGCTGTACTGCTTGGTCGAGGCGACGTACTCGATGGGCGCGTCGACCCAGACGTACAGCACCAGATCGTCTTCAGCGCGGGACTCCGTCCCGCGGGCCTCCGCGTCCTCGTCGGACGCGGAGACGTCCGGGTAGTCGATCCCCCAGTCGAGGTCGCGGGTGATACACCAGTCCTGCAGGCCGTCTTCGATCCACTGCCGGGGCTGGTTGCGGGCGTTGTCGGTGCCCTCCAGTCGGTCGAGGAAGCCCGAGAGGTAGTCCGACAGCTCCGAGACGCGGAAGAACTTGTGCGTCCGGTCGCGGTACTCCGCCGGGTTGCCGGTGATCGTGCTGACGGGGTCCTCGATCTCGCCGGGTTCGAGGTGGCGGCCACAGCCCTCGTCGCACTCGTCGCCGCGGGCGGTCTCGCCGCAGTACGGGCAGGTCCCCTCGACGTAGCGGTCGGGGAGGGGCTGGTCGTCCTCGGGGTCCCACGCGACCTTGATCTCCTTCTCGTACACGTACCCCGCCTCGTCGAGCTTCTCGACGATGTCGAGGGTCAGCTCCGTGTTCGTCTCGTCGTGGGTGTGGCCGTAGTTGTCGAAGTCGACGGCGAACTCGGGGAACGTCTCGGCGTACTGCTCGTGCCAGTCCAGCGCGAAGTCCTCGGGGTCGACGCCCTCCTGCTCGGCGTTGACGACGATCGGCGTGCCGTGCATGTCCGACCCGCTGACGAAGGCGGTCTCCTGGCCGAGCTTTTCGAGGGAGCGCGCAAAGGCGTCGCCCCCGACGTACGTCCGCAGGTGGCCGATGTGCAGGTCGCCGTTGGCGTACGGCAGCCCGCAGGTCACCACCGCGGGGTCCTCGGTGGGGAAGTCCTCGTGGCTCATGCTATGCTCTCTTGCCGGTGCGGGTGTAAAGCCCGCGGATCTCGGTCGTGTACATCGGTGCGTGGTCGCGTCGGCGTCGCTGTGCGGGCGGTGCGTTCGTGGCCGCGGGTTTCAGCGCCGCGCGACGGCCGCATGACCGGCCCGGGCGCGACGGTCCTCCCGACTGGTCCTGCCGCTACGGGCGCATAGAACGAGCGCGGCGACCGTCGGTTCGGAACACGGGGCGAGGTTGGCCGAGCGCGAGGATAAGCGCTTCGGAGCCGGGGACCGCGCTACAGGCCGAGCACGGAGATACCGAGCCCGATCCCGCCCATGGTGAGGAGCAGGCGGCCGACGCTCCCGGCGAAGGTAGCCGCAGCGAACCGGTAGTAGTCGCGTTCCAGCACCGCGAACGCGTAGATGGAGATGGTGTCGGGGAAGCCAGGGACACAGAGCGCGAGGGCGAGCCCCGCATAGCCGTACTCGCGGGCGAGTTCGACCGTCCGGTTCTCCGACCACGACACCACGTCGAACCGGGAGTTCCGGAGCGCGCGGATCACCGGTCCCGACTGTTTGGCCTCCTGTCCGATGTGGAACGCGAACACGCTCCCGGCCGCCTTGCCGATGCCGCTCGTGAGGAGGATCAGCGCGAAGTCGACGCTCTGGGGGAGACCGAACCCCATCCCGGCGTACCCCGGGAAGAGAACGACCTCGCTCGGCAACGGGAGGATAAAGGCGATCAGAAACGAGTAGACGAGGATCAACACGAGCCCGCTCACGCCGGTCGCCGTCTCGACGGCCGCGCGGAAGGCGCTGAAGTCCGGGCCGAACAATTCGGCCGCGATGCTCGAAGCGGGGAGGGCTGGGCCGAACAGCTGGGCCGCGACGCCCGCCACGGTCCCCATCGCGTCGGCCGGCGCGTGAGGGACTGGTCCGGTCACGGTCGAACCGTTGACCCTCGCATCCTAAGTGTTGACGTTTCGTCGCGGCCGGACCGAGTCGACGTCAGCGACGAACGACTCCAGCATCGTCCGCGTGACGTGGGGCATGCAGACGATCCGGAGCTCGTCGTCGCCGGTTCGCGAGATCCGCCAGCCTGCGTCGCGGAGCGCCTCGAACTCCCGCTCGGGCACGTCCGCCGCGACGAGGGGGAGCGTCGGCTCGACCACGTCGTAGCCGCGGTCGGTGAGCGCGGCGGCCAGCCACTCGGCGTCGGCCTGCGCGCGCTCGTACCCCTCGCGGTAGCCGTCGGGCCACAGTTCGTCTATCGCGGCCGCCGCGCTCGCGACGCCCGCCCCGCTCCGGGTCCCCGTCAGCGTCGCCTGACCGGTCGACTCCAGATACGGCGTGTCGACCGCGAGCGCGTCGAGCAGCGACTCGTCGCGGACGAGGAAGCCGCCGGCGGGGATCGCCGCCTGCCCGACCTTGTGGGGGTCTATCGTCATCGTGTCCACGGGGGCGTCCGCGAAGCTCCACTCGCGGTCGGTGAAGGGGAGGAAGAAGCCGCCCCAGGCGGCGTCGACGTGGAACAGGGCGTCGTGGTCCCGCGCGACCGCACCCAGTTCGGGGATCGGGTCAACGCGGCCGTACTCCGTCGTGCCGGCGACGCCGACGACGAGCGCCGTGTCGTCGTCGGCCAGTTCGCGGACCGCGTCCACGTCGGCCCGGTAGTCGTCGGACAGCGGCGCGAGGCGGAGGTCGACGTCCAGCACGCCCGCGGCCTTCCGAAACGAGAAGTGGACGCTCTCGGGGGCGACGACGTTCGGATTCGCGGCGTCGGCGAGGTTCCGGGCGGCCCGGACGGCCTGGATGTTCGCCTCGGTGCCGCCGCTGGCCACGTAGCCGACGGGGTCGTCCAGCCCGACGATCGCTCCGAGGTCGTCGACGACGCGCTCCTCCAGGTCGGCGACCGCCTCGTACGTCCCCGGGTCGCCGGGGTTGGTCGCCAGGAAGCGCTCGGCGGCCTCGCGCGCGGCCGGATGCGGCTCGGTGCACATCGACGAGAGGACCCGGCCGAAATCCTGCGGCTCGGCTCGCATGGCGTAGCGTACCGGCGACGGCGGTTTATCCGTTATCCTTTAGACCTCGTCGGTCCAGCCCGGGCGCGACACGTCGACCGACCCGTCGGCGTCGAGTTCGAACCGCACGTCGAGGGTCACGTTGCTCCCGCCGCTGGATCCTTCGAGATGGACCGCCAGTTCGCGGACTCGGCCGTCCGGTCCGACCGTGGCCGTCGACTCGTAGACGCTGACGTTCGCCGGGTCGATGCCGATGGCGTCGGAGCCGGTGTACCCCGTCGACCGGAGCGTCGTCACCGTCTCCCCGTCGACCGTTTCGGTCGATGCGACCTCGTAGGAGCCGGCGGACAGGTAGTTCGACAGCAGGAGGTGGCCCGACAGCTGCGGTCGGAGTTGGTCGGGGTCCATCGTCTCGTAGGCGGGTTCGCCGCCGGTGACGGTCCGGCTCACGGCGACCGACTCGTTGCCCCAGACGGTCTGATTCACCCGGCTGTTGCTGGCCCGGATGACGAACCTGCCGTCGTCGCCGACGGCGACGGCCCGGTCCGCGCCGGTCGTGACGTTCTGGCCGCCCTGTGAGAGGCGGTTGCGTTGCGTGATCTGCAGTGCGAACGCCTCGCCGGAGAGGCTGGCGTTGTGGGCCGCGGTCAGGGCGGTCGCGTTCGCGAGTTCGCCGCCGGCGACCCCGGGCGGCGTCGTGGCGTTCGCCGGCGTGTCGTTCGTCACCTCGCCCGCCGTCGTGTCGCTCGTCGGCGTTTCGGTCGCGTCGCCGCCGAAGATGCCGCTACAGCCGGCGAGGAGGACCATCGAAACCACGAGACCGACCGCCGCGGCTCGCTTCCAGCGCATTACCGGCTACTGACGCGGCCCGAGGTAAAAAGCGTCCGCTCGCGGGGAGGGTTGCGCTACCGGACTGACTCCAGCATCAGCTTCTGCTCGACGCGCTTGACCTCGTGTTGCACGTCCCGGACGGCGTCGATGTTCGCGGAGATGGAGCTGACGCCCTCGTCGACGAGGAACTGTACCATCTCGGGCTTGGAGCCGGCCTGCCCGCAGATGCTCGTCGCAACGTCGTGCTCGCGGCAGGTCTCGATCGTCTTGCCGATGAGCTCCAGCACCGCGGGGTGGAGTTCGTCGAACCGGTCGGCGACGTTGCCGTTGTTGCGGTCGACCGCCAGCGTGTACTGGGTGAGGTCGTTCGTGCCGAAACTGGCGAAGTCGATGCCGGCCTCGGCCATGCGCTCGACGCCCAGCGCCGAGGCGGGCGTCTCGATCATCACGCCCCAGGTCCGCTTGTCCGGGTCGATGCCCGCTTCCTCCATCAGTCGCTTCGTGCGGAGCACGTCCTCGGCGTCGTTGACGAGGGGGAACATGATCTCCAGGTTGTCGTACCCCATCTCGTAGAGCCGTCGGAACGCCGTCAGTTCGTGTTTGAACACCTCCGGCGTGTCGAGGCTCCGGCGGATGCCCCGGTAGCCGAGCATCGGGTTGTGCTCGTCCGGTTCGTCCTCGCCGCCCTCCAGTTCGCGGAACTCGTCGGTCGGCGCGTCGAGCGACCGCACTCGCACGGGGCGGGGGTAGAACTCGTCGGCGACCCGCTGGACGCCGTCGACGATCTCGTCGACGTACGCGCGCTCGCCGTGGTCGGCGACGTACTTCTTCGGCGTCTTCCCCAGCGAGAGGATCATGTGCTCGATCCGGAGCAGGCCGACGCCGTCCGCGCCGGTCGCTGCGGCGCGCTCCGCCGCTTCGGGGATGGAGACGTTCACCTTGACCTCCGTCGCGGTCATCGGCTTGACCGGCGTCTCCGGCCGCGCGTCCTCGATCGGCTCGCGCTCGTCCCCGCTTTCGGCGGCGCTCCGTCCCTCCCGAACCGCGCCCTTGTCGCCGTCTATCGTCACTTCCCGGCCGTCCGACAGCACCGTCGTCGCGTTGCCGGAGCCGACGACCGCCGGCACGCCGAGCTCGCGCGAGACGATGGCGGCGTGGCTGGTCATCCCGCCCTCGTCGGTGACGATGCCGGCCGCCCGCTTCATCGCCGGCACCATGTCCGGCGTCGTCATCTCGGTGACGATGATGTCGCCCTCGCCGACCTTGTCCAGTTCGTCAAGCTTGCCGACGAGCCGGACCGCGCCGCTGGCCGTACCGGGGCTGGAGCCGAGCCCCTGGACGAGGATGCCGCCGTCGTCCGCGCCGCCATCCTCGCCAGCACTCTCGACGACGCCGCTTCCGTCGGTCGCCTGTGCGTCGGATTCGGGCTCCATGCCGTCGTCCATCTGGGACCCGTCGACCTCCCCGATCTCCCCGTCGTCGATGGTGGTGATCGGGCGGGACTGGAGCATGTACACCTCGCCGTCGTAGATCGCCCATTCAACGTCCTGCGGCGTGCCGTAGTGGTCCTCGACGCGCTCGCCCAGTTCCCGGAGGCGGTCGAGTTCGGCGTCGGAGAGCACCCGCTGGTTCCGGCGGTCCTCGGGCACCGGGCGCTCGACGGTCTCGCCGGTGTCGTCGTCGCGGACGTGCATCACCTTCTTCTCGGCGACGGTGGCCTCCTCGACGGTCCCCGACTCCCGGTCGAGCACGTAGTTGTCCGGCGACACCGAACCGGAGACGACCGCCTCGCCGAGCCCCCACGCCGACTCGATGATCATCCGCGGGTCGCCGGTCGAGGGGTGGCTGGTGAACATCACGCCGCTCTTCTCGGCGTCGACCATCCGCTGGACGACGACCGCGATGTTCACGGCGGAGTGGTCGAAGCCCTGGTTCTGCCGGTAGTAGATCGCCCGCTGGGTGAACAGCGACGCCCAGCACTCCCGGACGCGCTCCAGCAGGGCCTCGCCGGTGACGTTGAGGAACGTCTCCTGCTGGCCCGCGAAGCTGGCGTCGGGGAGGTCCTCGGCGGTCGCCGAGGAGCGGACGGCGACGAACGCGTCGCCGTCGCCCAGCCCGCTGTACGCCTCCAGTACCTCCGACCGGAGGTGGTCGGGAAACGGCGCGTTCCGGATCAGCTCCTGCGCGCGGTCGGCGGCCGCCGAGAGCGCCGCCGAGTCCTCCACGTCCACGTCGACGGCCTCGAAGATCTCCTCGTCGATCCCGGCTTCCTCGATGAACGTCCGGTACGTGCCCGCAGTGACCACGAACCCCGGCGGGACGGGGAGTCCCGCGCCCGTCAGTTCGCCGAGCGACGCACCCTTGCCGCCGACGGTGTCGACGTCGCCCGCCCCGATCGCCTCCAGAGACAGTACTGGCATGCTGTACCCGGAGGGACCACGACCGCACCAAAGTACTTTGCGAACGTTGGTGAAAAATTCCAACTCGGATCCGAGTACCACTCCGGTCGCCCAAGATATTTTAACTGATGAATACTGTCACAGGGAGTATGGAAGCGAAACGAGCCGTCAAGTGGGCCGGCTACTACCGTGGTATCGCAACGCTGTCGTTCATCGTCGGGATGGGGATCGCCTACTTCGGGCTCTCGTCGGGGCTCGGCGAGGCGATAAGCATCGTGATCAACAACTACCCGGCACAGCAACAGGAGGCACAGGAGGCGGCGAACGTCCCGCTGGCGGTCGGATCGCTCGTCGTCGGCGTCCTCGTCTGGCAGGTCGGGAAGGCGATCGGGTTCTACTGGACGCTCTCGTCAGCCGTCGACGAGGCGACCGCGGGCGGCGCTGCCGAGGCCGCTCCTGCCGGCGCGCCCCGGCCCGAGCCGGCCGAGACGGAGCCCGCCGCAGGAGCCGCGCCCGCCGGCGGCAACGCACGCGGCCCCGACGACCGGTCCGGCTTCGACGAGCCGTCTGGGGGAACGACCGACACCGGCGGGTCATCCGGTGGCTTCGACGAGCCGGCCGGTGGACCGACTGACTCGACTGGCGAGACGGCCGCCGCGGACCGGCCGGGAAGCGACCCCGCGGAACCGTCCGACGCCGGCGGTCCCGCCGGCGCGTCCAGCGCAGGCGGTCCTGCCGAAGCGTCCGACACGGGGTCCTCCGAGGAGTCCGCGGGAGCCGACTCCGACACCGAGACGCGGACCGGCACGCCGACTTCGGGTGACGAGGGGAGCACCCGCACCGGGACGGCTCCGGCCGAGGAATCGAGCGACCAGCGGACGGGCACCGAGTCGGGGGCGGCCGACGGCTCGTCGAGCAGCGCGTCGACGGCCACGGAGCCGAACGACGCCGGGACCGACGACACGCCCGAGGGCGTCGCGTGCCCCGACTGTGGCTACCCCAACAAGGACGACGTCTCCTTCTGCATGAACTGCGGCGCGGAGCTGTAGCGCCGCCGGGTCGCTCCAGCGCCAGCGCGGCCGCTACGCCTCCAGAATCTCGTCCTCGTCGGCGTCCGGCACCGACAGCGTGCCGTCGAGCGCCGTCACCGCGTCGCCGCCGACGCGGACCGAGTCGCCGACGCGCACCCGGACGTGCCCCGGGCGGTCGACGAAGTGACCCTGCTCAAAGGTCATCTCCTCGGGGAGTTCCCCGTCGAACGCGCTCACCTCCCGGAGGTACGCCCCGGCCGCGCCGCTGGCGGTGCCGGTGACGGGGTCCTCCGGGACGCCCGCGCCCGGCGCGAACATCCGGGCGTGGAGCGTCGCGTCGCCCGACAGCGCGTCGAACGTGAACAGGTAGAGCCCCGTCGCGTCGTACTCGTCGCAGATCGCCTCGACGGCGGCCATGTCCGGGTCGGCGTCGCCGACGTGTTCGAGGAAGTTCACCGGGACGACGAGGAACGGAAGGCCCGTCGAGGCGACCGCCGTCGGCATGTCAGCACCCACGTCCTGCAGCGCGCCGACAGGCACGTCGAGCGCGTCCGCGAGCCGGTCGTAATCGGCGTCGACCGGCCGGACGGTCGGGGTGTCCTGTGTCATCCAGACCGCCCCGTCGTCGGTCACGTCGATGTCGAGGACGCCGACGTTCGTCTCCAGCGTGTGGGTCCCGGCGGCTATCGCCCCGTCGGCGTACAGGTGGGCGTGGGCGGCGACCGTCGCGTGGCCACAGAGGTCGACCTCCTGCGTCGGCGTGAAGTACCTCACCCGCCGGTCGGCGTCGTCGCTCGGCAGGAGAAACGCCGTCTCGCTCACCGCGAGTTCGCGGGCGACGGCCTGCATCTGTTCGGCGACCAGCCCGGACGCGTCGGGGACGACCCCCGCCGCGTTGCCAGTCAGCGGCTCGTCGGTGAACGCATCCACCTGCAGCGCGCGCACGGTGTCCATGCCAGTCCGGACGCCCGCCCGGGGCATGAATCTGGTGTGACGCTCGCCGTCGGCCTCCGCCGGTCGGACGGCGGGCGGCCGGAGATGAAACGGTTAAGTGGCGACGTGCGCGACTCACGCCCATGAGCGACCTGCCGGAGGACTTCGACTGCACTATCACCAACTGGGAGTACATCTACGGGCTCTGCCGGGACGTGAGCGAGGAGGTCCGCGAGGACGAGTTCGAGCCGGACGTGATCGTCGCGCTGGCCCGCGGCGGCTGGTTCGCCGGCCGGTGTATCTGTGACTTCCTCGGGCTGAACGACCTGACGAGCCTGAAGATGGAACACTACGTCGGCACCGCACAGAAGGCCGGCGAGCCGCAGGTCCGCTATCCGATGCCGGAGGGGAGCGTCGAGGGGAAGGACGTGCTGATCATCGACGACATCGCCGACACCGGCGGGTCGATCCAGCGCGCCTACGAGTACGTCAACGACCGCAACCCCGGGCAGGTCCGCACCGCGACGCTCCAGTTGCTCCAGTCCAGCGAGTTCGAGCCGGATCACGTCGGCGAGCGCCTGGAGGAGTGGACCTGGGTCGTCTACCCCTGGAACTTCATCGAGGACATGGTCGACCTGATCTCCGGGGTCATGGAGCAGGCCGACCAGGAGACGTTCGACCGCGAGGACATCCGGCACTACCTCGCGGAGTTCCATGACGTCCAGCGCATCGAGATGGAGATCGCCCAGCCCGACCGGCTCGACGAGGTGCTCGCGGAGATGGAGCGGCGCGACGTGGTCGAGGGCGAGGACGGCGCGTGGTCGCTCGCCGAGTAGGCCCCGCACCACCGACCGGTCCCCCGTCGACCCGACTTCCGGCAGTGATCCCCTTTTAAGACCGCGCGGTTCGCAGTCGCGACCATGATAGGCTTCATGGGCGGTTCCGGCATCTACGACGCGCTCCCGCTCTCGGACGTGCGGGAGGAGGACGTGACGACACCCTTCGGCGACCCGAGCGCGCCGATCACGGTCGGCGACCTCGCGGGCGAGGAGGTCGCGTTCCTGCCGCGGCACGGCCGCGACCACCAGTTCTCCCCGACGGAGGTACCCTACCGCGCGAACATCCACGCGCTGAAGCAGGTCGGCGTCGACCGCGTGCTGTCGAGCAACGCCGTCGGCAGCCTGCGCGAGGACCTGCCGCCCCGGACGCTCGTGGTGCCCGACCAGACGTTCGACCGCACCAAGCACCGCGAGCCGACCTTCTTCGGCGACGGCCTGGTGTCGCACATGGAGTTCGCGGAGCCGTACTGCCCGCATATGGCCGACCACCTCGTCGAGTCCGCCGAGGCCGCGGAGACGGACGCCGACGTCGAGCAGGGCGGGACGTACGTCTGCATCGAGGGGCCGCAGTACTCGACGAAGGCCGAGAGCGAGTTCTACAAGGCACAGGGCTGGGACGTGATCGGGATGACGACCATCCCGGAGGCGAAACTCGCCCGCGAGGCGGAACTGTGCTACGCGACGATCACCGGCGTCACCGACTGGGGGGTCTGGAAGGGCGAGACCGACGACCGCCTCGCGGAGGTGCTGGAGAACGCCGCCGCCAACGAGGAAGCGATCAAGGCGATCGTCGAGCACGCCATCCGGACGCTGCCCGACGAGCGCGACTGCGGCTGTGGCTCCGCGCTGGAGGGCACGCTCAACACGCCGGCCGAGGCGGTCCCCGACGACACCCGGGAGCGACTCGACCTGCTCGTCGACGACTACCTGTAGCGTCCCGCGACGCCGTCACCGACGGCCGGTCTATCCATGGCTGGACACGTCCCCGACGCGACGCTTACCGGATGGGAAAGTTCATAGCGCCGGCAGCCAACGCCCGATAAGAGACGCTTACCATGTCCGGCTCCGAACTGCTCGCGCTCGCCCGCGCCGACCCGGGCCGCGCTTTCACCTACACCGCTCTCCCCGTCCTCGTCGCCGCCGCACAGTTCGCCAACAGCCTTGTCCACGGCGTATCGCTGCTGTTCCCGGCGCTGTTCGCCCTCGCACTGGTCGCCTTCGCCGTCGCCGCGACGCAGTATCACATCGCCGCCCGACGCGTCGACGAGGCGTGGTCGGCGACGGCCGAGCAGCCGGCGGACTGACCGATCCGCTCGCCCGTCGGCGGCCGGGTTCCGATCAGGTCGCCCGGGCGGCCGCCGGCCGGTCGCGGGCTTCGCGTCCCCTGTACGCGTTGTACGCACCGATCGCCGCGACGACCAGCCCGCTGACCGCCGTGCTCGACAGCATCCCCGTCGACACGTCGAAGACGACGAACGGCGCGACGATGAGCCACAGGCCGAGCAGCGCGACGAGGCCGGCCGCGGCCTCGCTCACGTTCAGACCGTTCGACATCCGGTAGTAGTTGTAGCCGGCGACGAGGAATATCGCCGCCCCGACGATCACGTTGTTCCAGCCAGCCGCTTCCAGCGAGATGCCGGCCGCGTCGCCGTACACGAACGGCGACACCGCGAGCCAGGCCCCGACAAGCGACGCGAACCCGGCCAGCAGTTTCGACCCGCGCAGGTCGACGTGCCTCCCGTCGTCGGCGTGTCGGTCCTCGGCCGTTCGGTCATCGGTCGTTTCCGTCCGTTCGCCGGTCGTGTCTCTGCCTGGTGAGTCTGCCATGGTGTTCCCCCGGTCGGAGCGACGCCGCTGACGCGGTAAAAGGAGTCGACCGTTCCGGCGAAACGCCCGCGACTAACGGGTCCTTACCTGCCCGACTGCCGTTCCGGATCCCCGCGGACGTACTGGAGGGCGGTGACGTACTCCTCCGGGTCGACCGCCCCCTCGGACTCCGCGAGCCGCTGGCGTAGCTTGCTCGGGGTCATACGGGGCGGTACGACTGCGGAGCGCATGAGTGTTATGGTAACACACACCAAAAAATCTCAGAGCTCGATCCGTTCGACCAGCTGGTCGGTGTCCTCGTTGATGTTGACCGCGACGATGCGAACGTCGTCCTCCAGCCCGGAGTCCCGGAGCTTCGCCTTCAGGAGGTTGTCGACCTGGTAGACGCCCGCGGCGTTGGTCATCTCGATCTCGACCAGCACGGGGCGCTCGTCGCCGCGCTGGAGCGAGACGTTGCGGATCGCCTGGCTGGAGAGCGTGTTGATTCCGCGCCCGCCCATCTCGTAGGGCATCCGCGAGCGCCCCCGTTCCATGTCCAGCGCGTCCGAAACGCGGATGACGCCGGCTTCCGTGGTGAGCGGGTCCTCCGAGGTGTGGTGACAGAGGATCGCGTGGAGCGTCTCCCCTTTCACCCGCACCGCGTCCTCGGTGTCGTAGAACTCCGGGAGGATACGGTCCAGGATGTCCGCGGCCAGCGGAATGGAGTAGTAGGCGTGGCTGTCGCGGTGGACGACGTGGCCGATGTCGTGCAGCGTCGCGGCCAGCGCGATGATGACGGACTCGTCGGCCTCGTCCAGCCCCTGGTCGGCCGCGCCGTTGAACGGGACGCCCGCCTCCTTCAGCAGGTCGTACAGGCAGAGCGCGCGGTTGCGGACGATGCTGATGTGTTTCGACCCGTGGTCGTTGTACCCCTTGCGCTGCACGGGGTTGACGTTCTGCGCGTCGAGATACGTCTGCACCTCGGGGTCGTCGTCGAGAAACTCCAGGACGGCGTTGAGCCGGTCGTCGGGGAAGGCGTGGTCCGCGTCCGGGGCGTACGTGCGACCGTTTCCGTCGCTCGCTGTGTCAGCCATACGAACGGGGTTCGTGGAGCGACGGCAAAAGGGCAACGGGGCGGCGTCCGTTACGCGGCGTCCTCGGCCGCGGCGGCGACCTCGTCGTAGTCCGGCTCGACGCCGGGGTCGTCGCTGACCCACTTGTACGCGACCATCCCGTCGGTGTCGATCACGAACACCGCGCGCTTGGCGACGCCGTGGACGCCCAGGTCGGCGAAGTCCATGCGCACGTCGTAGGCGTCGATGATCTCCTTGTCGATGTCGCTGATCAGGCCGAAGTTCAGGTCGTTCTGCTCGCGGAACTCGTTCTGTGCGAACGGCGAGTCGACGCTGACGCCGTACACGTCCGCGCCGATGTCCTCGAACGCCGACAGCTGGTCGCGGAACGTACACATCTCCGTCGTGCAGACGCTGGTGAACGCCCCCGGGAAAAAGGCGAGAACCACGGGACCGTCGTCGAGCGCCGCCGAGAGCGTGAACTCGTCGACGTCGCCGTTGGCAAGCGGTGCGGTGAACGTCGGTGCGTCGTCGCCGGTTTCGACCATGACATACGGGCGTTCAGCCAGCGCGGGCAAGTCAATTTCGCTTTCCCGACCTGTCGGCCCGCTCGACGGGCCTCCCGAGCAAAAAGACTATAATTGCCAGCGGGTAAGCCACGGGTAGAGATGGCACTTGTAACCGCACCGGCCTTCGTCGGGGGGCTTCCCGGCGGGCCCGAACTCGTCGTTATCCTCCTGATCGCCGTGCTGCTGTTCGGGGCGAACAAGATCCCGAAGCTCGCACGGTCGACTGGCGAGGCGATGGGCGAGTTCCAGAAGGGCCGCGAGGAGGTCGAACAGGAACTCGAGGAGATGCGCGAGGGGACCACGTCCACGGACTCGACGGAGAGCGACGACGAGTTCAGCAGCGACGACGACAGCGACTTCGTCGACACCGAACCCGTCACCAGCGAAGACACCGACACCAACACCGACACGACGCAGTAACGACGACCTTTTTCGGCGGACGTGTGGCCTAGTGGATCAGGGCGGGAGGTTCCTAACCTCCAGAGCGTGGGTTCGAATCCCGCCACGTCCGTTGCGTGTCGCGAACGGACGTGAGCGACCGCGAGGCACGGGATTCGAACCCTGCCAGTCGCAGCGGCCGAGCGTAGCGAGGCCGACCGTCTGGCTCCGGTTCGAATCCCGCCACGGCTGTACGTCGCTTCGCTCCGCACGGCCGTGGCGTAGCTCGCAAACGCTTCGTGTTTGCTCACTCCCACCACGTCCGCTCACCGGCGAGCGCTAGCGAGCCGTGTGAGCGGCGTGGGATTCGAATCTGACGGCGGCGAACGGAGTGAGCCGACGGCGTGGTTCGAATCCCGCCACGGCTGTACGTCGCTTCGCTCCGCACGGCCGTGGCGTAGCTCGCAAACGCTTCGCGTTTGCTCACTCCCACCACGTCCGCTCACCGGCGAGCGAAGCGAGCCGTGGGAGGCGTAAGCTTCGAATCCCGTGATTCGGGCAGTCGGACAGCCAATTCATAGGAATTTCAACCAATCAACCGCGCCGTCGAGAACCGCGTTCGTGGCCGGCCGGCAACGGGCCGGACGGCCGATCGTCTTAGAGCGTTCACACGTTTAAGCAACACCCGTCCGACCCGATCCCGTCCCGGGAAATTCCGGTGGGGCGTCCCGTCCGAATTATCGGACCTGATAATTGGTAAAAGGTTTTTTGACTAGTCGGAAAGAGGGAGTATCCAATGGCTATCGACGACGCCGACAAGTCGGATCCGAGACAGCTCGAAGGGGAGGTGGACGAGTCGGCAGCCGATCAGGGGGACGGTGGGGACGACTCGACGCCACAGCCGGAGGGGGAACGTCCGGATGAGCGACCCCCGGGAGAGGAACAGCCGCCGGAGGACGCCGCCGACGACGGCCAGCGCGTCGCGGTCGGGGAGTACACGTGGGCCGACTTCATGGAGGAGCACGGGCACGGCGACGAGGTGAGCCGTGTCTACCCGACGAACGCGACGAGCGACTCGGGGGGGTCGTTCGGGCTCGACAGCACGGAGGACGAGCAGGTCGGTCCGCCGACCGGCGACGACTGGGACGGGGTCGAGTTCGACCCTGAGGAGTACCTCGGCTTTCATCCCGACGACCTCGCGGAGCGGATCACCGAGGAGGCCGCCCCGCCGGCCAAACGACTCTGGGAGGATTTCAAGGACGACATCTGGTCGACGCCGGTCGTCAAGGACGAGTACTGGTGGGAACACTACAAGTGGGAGTTCTACTACGAGGAGGACGGCGACCTCCCGCGGGACGCCGACGGCACCGTCATCGAGTTCGACCGCGAGGAGGCGCTCGGCCACGACCCCGACGAGATCGAGGGACTGCTGAGCCAGGGGCAGGACTTCGCGGACGAACTCCACGACCTGGTCGACGAGCGAACCGTCAACGTGCGGCTCGACCCCGAGGCCGAGGACGACTTTTTCA
This sequence comes from Halostella salina, assembly GCF_003675855.1. Classification (NCBI taxonomy): domain Archaea; kingdom Methanobacteriati; phylum Methanobacteriota; class Halobacteria; order Halobacteriales; family Natronoarchaeaceae; genus Halostella; species Halostella salina. The sequence continues at coordinate 149,621 of NZ_RCIH01000007.1, forward strand.
GCACCCAGGAGGGCCACACCACGGTCGCGAACCGCTACGACCTCGAAAAGGAGGTGCCGCTGAAAAAGAAGTCCCACTTCCGCGAGGAGGACCGGTACTGGGTCAACAAGCCCTACTCATTCGTTATCCTGTTCCACTCCGAGAAGGAAAACGAGAAGAAGTACTACGCGATCGAGCCGAACCTGAACGAGATCGAGGAGGAGCTACAGGAGTTTCTCACCGGCAAGCTCCGCACGGCGATCAAGTACGCCGACGAGGAGGTCACCGTCGAGGGCGGCGAGGAGGGCCGGAAGGCGGTCATCGAGAAGGAGACCCGCCGGCTGCTCGAACGGTACGACCTGTTCGACGAGCCGGACAGCGGCAGCCAGGGGTCCTTCGTCGACCAGATCAGGGCGCTCGTGGGGACCGACGACACGGACGACCGCGTCGAGACCGAGGGCGGTCTCGACGGGATATCGGTCCGGCCGGAGCCGGCGATCCTCGCCGACGACCCGGACCAGTTGAACGAGTACCAGGTCGAGAAGCTGCTGTACCTGCTCAAGCGAGACTTCATCGGGTACGAGCGGATCGACCCGATCAAACACGACATCAACGTCGAGGACATCTCCTGTAACGGCTACCACTCGCCGGTGTTCGTCTACCACACCGACTACGAGCAGATCATCTCGAACATCTACCACGGCGAGGAGGAGCTCGACGACTTCGTCGTCAAACTCGCCCAGCGGTCCGGGAAGGGGATCAGCAAGCGGCGGCCGCAGGTCGACGCGACCCTGCCGGACGGCTCCCGCTCACAGCTGACCCTCGGCCGCGAGGTGTCCGACCACGGGACGAACTACACCATCCGCCAGTTCAAGGACGTGCCGTTCACGCCGGTCGACCTCATCAACTGGAACACGTTCTCGCTGGACGAGATGGCGTTCCTCTGGCTCTGTATCGAGAACCACAAGAGCCTGATCTTCGCGGGCGGTACCGCGTCCGGGAAGACGACGAGCCTGAACGCCATCTCGCTGTTCATTCCCTCGAACACGAAGATCGTCTCCATCGAGGACACCCGCGAGGTGGAACTGCCACAGCGCAACTGGATCGCCTCCGTCACCCGGCCATCCTTCTCCGACGACAGTCAGGGCGACGTCGACGAGTTCGACCTGCTGGAGGCCGCGCTCCGCCAGCGCCCCGACTACATCGTCATGGGCGAGATCCGCGGCGAGGAGGGCCGGACGCTGTTCCAGGTCATGTCGACGGGTCACACCACCTACACCACGTTCCACGCCGACTCCGTCGGCGAGGTGCTCAAGCGGTTCACCACCGACCCGATCAACGTCTCGAAGACGATGTTCACGGCGCTGGATCTCGTCTCCATCCAGACCCAGACCCGGGTGCAGGGGAACAAGGTCCGCCGGAACAAGTCGTTGACCGAGATCAACCACTACGACGCCGAGAACGACGAGATCAACGTCCAGGACGTGTACCAGTGGCAGGCCGAGACCGACGAGTTCCTGAAGATGGGGGACTCGAACACCTTAGACGAGATCCAGTTCGACCGCGGGTGGAGCCGCGACAAGCTTGAGGACGAACTGTTCAAGCGCCGCGTCATCCTCGCTTACCTCATCAAGAACGGCCTCAACGAGTACACGAAGGTCGCCGCGACGGTCCAGGCGTTCATCAACGATCCCGAGACGATCCTGACGCTGATCGCGAACGACCAGCTGGAGGAGAGTCTGGAGGACCTCCGCGAGATGGAGTCCGTACTGATCGACGTGGACCCCGAGAAGGAGGCGCTCGTGCCGCGGCCCGACGCGGGCGACGAGATATACAACGAGGCGACCGACATCCTCGAACGCGCCGAGGGGCGGATCTTCGAGGAGTTCCGCGGCGAAGTGCCGAGCGGGCTCGGCAGCGCGCTCTCCGGCGTCAGCGGCGAGGAGGAGCCGACGATCACGGCCGACAGCGCGGACGCGGACGACTTCGAGTTCGGCGGCGACCTCGGCGAGGGGGACGCCGACTTCGGGCTGGGCGACGAGGACGACTTCACGTTCGGAACGTCGGGCGACGACGAGGCCGTCGAGGACGAGGGGCCGGACTGGCTGAGCGACGACGGGTTCGGCGACGAGGACAGCGAAGCCGCGGACGCGTCGGCGGACGCCGACGAGGAACGCACGGACGCGACGACCGACGTCGCCCCGGACGAGGACCGCCCCGCGATCGAAGGGGACGAGTCGGCCGCGGACGGGACGGAAAGCGACGACGAGACGCCCGCGCTCGCCGCGGCCGGCGAGGACGCCGGTCCCTCCCCGGACGATGCGGACGAGACGGCGAGTTCGCCCGACGCCGCCCCGGACGATGCCGCCCTGTCCGAGACCGACGACGCCCCGGCCGACGCGAACACGACCGACGGGGCGGAGGCGCAGTCCGACGCGGCGGCCGGCGACGGCGCGACGTTCACCGACCCGACCGACGACGATGCGGAGGTCGACGCATCACCGGCCCCCGCCGACGGGACGGTGGCCGACGACGAGCCGGTGGACGACGATGACGCAGTGTTCAGCGCCGGACCGAACGAGGACGGACCGTCGGCGGCTGACGGCCCACCGGGGACCGAGGACGGCGAACCGCCGGTCCCGGACGACGCGGAGGACGCGGTCCCCGAGGAGGGCGAGGCTGTGGATCCGGACGACGGCGAGGCCGGCGGGGAAGTCGACGACGACGTGAGCGCGGACGCGGATACCGCGGCGACCGACGGCGCTGCCCCCGGACCGGACGCCGACGGGACGCCGTCCGATACCCCCGACGACGCCGGTCAGTCGCCGTTCGACGCGGACGACGATGACAGCGACGACGGCCCGGTGTTCGGCGGTGACGGCGATACGGACGACGGGCACGCGTTCGGCGACGACGAGGGCGGCTCCGTCTTCGGCGAGAGCGACGACGATTCGGTGTTCGGCGACAGCGGGACCGAAGGCGACGACAGCGACGACGGGGCCGTGTTCGGCGGCGACGAGGAGGACGATACCGATGATTCGATCTTCGGCGACGACGGTGACGGCGAGTCGATCTTCGGCGACGATGGGGACGACGACGGGTCCATCTTCAAGGAGGACGAGGAGTCGATCTTCGGCGAAAGCGACGGCGAGTCGATCTTCAGCCCCGACGACGAGGAGGACGACGAGTCCATCTTCGGCGACGGTGACGAGCAATGAGTCTGGACACGCGTTCGAGCGGCGACGGCGGGTTCGGAGCCAGCGACGACCCGCTTGGGGACGCGTTCTATCCGCTGTACAGCATGCTGTTCGACGAGAACAGTGACTTCGTCGCCGGGGTAGAGACGAAACTCGCACAGGCGCGAATGACCGACCCCGTGGAGATGTACCTCTCCCGGGCGCTCGGGATCGGAGCGCTGGCGGGTGGGTTCCTCTGGCTCATCGGAACGCTGCTCGGGTACATCCTGTTCGTGATGGGCGTCGTCGAGGTGGGGCTGATCCTCGGCGCACAGATCCCCAACGAGACGCTGCTGGCGATCGTGCAGGCGCTGAAGATCCCGTCGCTCGTCGTGGTTACCGGGCTCGTGTTCGGGACTATCGGCTTCGGCATGGGCTTCGGTGCGTTCGTCGCGGTTCCGTACTCCCGGGCGTCGGCCCGCAAGCGCGAGATCAACATGCTCCTGCCCGACGCCGTCTCCTTCATGTACGCGCTGTCGGTCGGCGGGCTGAACCAGCTTGAGATCCTGGAGGCGATGGCCGAGGCCGAGGACACGTACGGCGAGGTCGCCTACGAGTTCAAGAACATCGTCCAGGAGACGGAGTACTTCGACACCGACTACCGGACCGCCCTCCGGACGCAGGCGATGGAGACGCCCAGCGACGAACTGAGCCAGTTCCTCACGGACATGCTCTCTATCGTCAGCAGCGGCGGCGACATGCAGTCGTTCCTTGACGAGAAGAAGGACAAGCACATGCGGACCGCCAAGCAGCAACAGGAGATGACCCTGGAGACTCTGGAGCTGTTCGGCGAGATGTACATGACGCTGTCGCTGTTCCCGCTCCTGCTCATCATCATCCTCGTCATCATGGGGATCATGGGGCAGGCCCGTGACACCATGCTGTACGCGACCGTGTACGGCCTGATCCCGGTTACCGGGGTCGGCTTCCTGGTGATGGTGTCGACGGTCAAGCAGGACGAAGTCGGCGACGGCTACCTCGAACCGGCGGGCAGCAGCGACCGCCTGAAGAACGCCCGCGACGGCGGCCTGCTCGACCTAGGGCTGGTCGAGGCGTTCACCGGCGAACACAGCGTCTTCGACCGCATCAAGAACAAGGAGGGGACCTACGAGACGAAGCAGGTGCTGGCACGGCCACACATCTTCTTCCGGGACAACCCGCTGTACACCCTGGCGCTGACGGTCCCGGCTGCTCTCGTGGTCCTCGTGACCGCGATCGCGTCGGGGGCGGCCCCGACGTCGATCGACGGGATGATCGACCAGCCCGTCTGGGGGACGTTCATCTACGTGTACATGCCGACGTACCTCGTGCTCACGCCGCTGACCATCTTCCGGGAGTGGAACATCCGGTCGCGGGGTGCGATCACCTCCGACATCTCCGACAACCTGCGGAAGCTGTCGAGCGCGAACGACACCGGGCTAACGCTGCTGGAGTCGTTCCAGACGGTGGCGAACACCACCTCGGGGAAGCTCGCCCACGAGTTCGAGCAGATCCACGCCAAGGTGAACTACGGGATGAGCCTCAAGGCGGCGCTGGTCGAGTTCAACAACAAGTACCACCTGCCGCGGCTCGCCCGGACCGTCAAGCTCATCAGCAAGTCACAGGAGGCGTCCAGCCAGATCACGGACGTGCTGTCGACCGCGGCTCAGGCCAGCGAGAACCAGGACGACATCGAGCGCGAGCGCAAGTCCCGCACCAGGATGCAGATGGTCATCATCATCATGACGTACCTGACGCTGCTCGCCGTGATGGCGATCCTCAAGACCCAGTTCCTCGACGTGATGGCGGGACTGGGCGGCAGTTCTGGCGGGAGTGGGGCGGCCGCCGGCGCCGGAGGCGGAGCGGCCGGCTCCGCGAGCCTCAGCGAGGGCGTCAACACCGACCAGCTGTCGCTGCTGTTCTTCCACGCGGTGACCCTGCAGGCGATCCTCTCGGGCATGATCAGCGGCTACATGCGCGAAGCGGAGCTGATGGGCGGGCTGAAGTTCGTCATCATCCTCCAGACTATCGCCCTCGCTGTGTGGACGGTGGTCGGATGATCGGCGACGAGCGCGGGCAGACGGCCCAGGACTTCGCGGTCGGGATCAGCGTGTTCTTGCTGACGACCGCGTTCCTCTTTGCGTTCCTCCCGACTATCTTCACGCCGTTTGACGAGGAGGTCACCAGTGGCGACTCGGCGCAAGCGGACCGGGTCGCGTCGACGTTCGTCGACGGCTTCTCGGCCGACGGCCAGGTCGGAACGCTACGCGCGACCGACACAAGCGAGTTCTTTGACGAAGGGAACGGCGGCGACGACCTCCGGGACCGATACGCGCTGTCGACGGTCACCCGCGTCAACGTGACGATCCGTACCCAGAACGGGACGGTCATCCGTGAGGTCTCCGGGACCGAACTGAAGCGTGGTGACGACTACGATGGCCGCCCCTCGGCCAGCGCGAGCCGCATCGTCACGTTCGACAGCGGGACCATCTGTAGCCCGACCTGCCGACTGGTGGTGAGGGTGTGGTAACATGTTCGGAGACAACCGCGGACAGGCGTTCACGCTGGAGGGCTTTATCGGCTCGATGCTGATCCTGACCGCCGTGCTGTTCGCGCTCCAGTCGATCATCATTACCCCCACGACCTCCGGCACGGTCGACCGGGACGTGCAGGCGGGGATCGAACGCGAGGCCGAGGACATCCTCGCCCAAGAAGCGAACAACGGCACGCTGAAGCACCAGGTGTTGAACATGTCCGACGGCGTGTACGGCGATTCGGCGGCGACCGGGTACGCACCCGGCGACCCGCCCGGCGGGTTCGGTGAAACCTTGAACGCGACGTTCGTTCAACGGGGGCGCGTGTACAACGTGATCGTCGAGTTCCGCGACGTTGATGACGCGGATACTAACGCGGGCGTGGACGGCAGAACCCGTTCGATGGTGTACCGTGGCGTCCCGGCCGACAGCTCCGTCGTAGCGACGAGGACGGTGACGATATACGACGACGATATCGTCCCGGGGACCGGGGATACAGTGGAGGAATCCGACGATTTCCCCGTCGGGGACACTGCCCCTGACAGTCCGGTGTACACCGTAGCGGAGGTGCGAATCGTCGTATGGGGCTGATGAACGACCGAACGCCGGGCGACAGGGCACAGCTGGTGCTCGTCGGCAGCATCGCCATCGCGTTCATCGTCCTCGGTCTCGTGGTGGTGTTCAACACCGTCCTGTTCACCGAAAGCATCGCGACCCGAGGGCCCGTCTCGGAGGTCGAGGATGCTGACGAGTTCCAGCGACAGGTGACCGACGAGGTGCCCGAACTGATCCGTGCCGTCGAGAACGGTACCGACGGCAACACCGAGTTCGTCGGCGACGTCGACGAGAACGTATCGACGACGTACAGCAGGTTGCTTGCCGAAACGTATGCGGAGACCGGCCCGACGTACGTCGACGTGGAGTTCGACGAGGGCGAGAGTAGGTTCGGGACGCACGTAGTGCAGGATAGCGGGGCTGAATACAGCAGCAAAGAGGGTTCTGACTGGACAGCGGTCGACAGCTACGATGTGCAGAACTTCACGATGGAAGTCTCGATGTCGGAGGTTAGTACGGCCGGAACGGACTTTGCTCTGGTACTGTCCGACGGTGGGAGTCCAACCCGAGTGGAGATGTGGAAAGACGGATCCGGAGAGCTCGTGGTCAATCAGACTGACGATGGGATGGATCCAACCTGTTCCGTCTCCGGTGGAGGTACCATAAGAATGAATGTTTCCACGGGGACCGTTGACGGAACCCCCTGCTTTGACGGGCTAGACACACTCTCAGCGCCGTACGAAATTGATTTCGAAAACGGCGACCAAGCGGGTGGAGACTATAGTTTCAGTGTCCCAAAGCGCATGTCTTCGTCTGACCTTGATCCGTATCACGGCCGCGACGGGAGTTCGTCGCCCTACGCTGTCTACTACGTCCATGAGGCCAACCTCGACCTGACCTACGAGAGCGGCGGGGTCAGCTACGAGAGCAACCAGACGGTCACGGTCAGGGAGGGCGCACCATGAGGGGGATCCGCGGCGACGACCGTGCAGTCTCGGTCGCAGTCACGCACGTGCTCGCCATCGGTATCGTGACGATTCTGCTGACAGGACTGCTCATTACGGCGGGGAACGTCCTCGACAACCAGAAACAGGGCGCTGCGAGAGACGAACTGGACACGGTCGGGAACCGGATCGGCGCGGAGATCTCGGCGTTGGACCGGACCGCGACCGACGGTGCGGACGAGCGGATCAGACTGGACACGACGTATCCCGATAGGGTGAGCGGAGCGACGTACACGATCGCCTTGCGAGCCGACGACGACTGTAGCGGGCCGCTGATCGACGACTCGGAGACCGATGCCTGCCTCGTACTGTCGACGTCGGTGCTCGACAACGACCAGGTCGTTCCGGTCCACATCGATCACGCGTCCATCGAGCCCGGTTCTGCGAGTGGCGGCGACGTTCGGATCGTGTATGACTCCACGGATGGCAGCCCCACGATAACTATCGAGGACCAGCCATGAGAGGAACGGACCGCGGCGTGAGCGACATGATCGCGTTCGTGATCATCTTCTCCCTGATCATCACGAGCGTCGGGATAACGTACACGTTCGGCTACTCCAACCTCACCGACTACCAGGAGTACGAACAGCAGCGAAACGCCGAACGGGCGTTCGTCGCGCTCTCGAACAACGTCGGCGAGATCGAGGACACCCACGTCGAGGCGCGGGCTAGCGAGCTCCGTCTCGCTGGCGGCACGCTCTCGGTGAGCGACGACACGAGGGTCGCCGTCTCGACGCCGAAGCGACAGGTGATGGGATCTCGGGGCGTGGGACAGCTAACCTACGAGTACGAAGGCACCACCGTCGCGTACGAGAACGGGGCGGTCTTCCGCAACGGCGGGGGGAGTCGGCATATCATGCTATCCGAACCCCGATACCAATGTGGGGACTCGCATGCGATGGTGTCGGTTGTGGAACTGCTAAACGCCGAAAACGGGTCACTGAGCAGCGACGGGACCGCACAGGTGCTCGCCGAACTCGACAAGAGTAGTCTCCGGTACCCCGTGAACCGGACCGGCGAGAACACCACCGAAGTCGACTACGTCGACGTGACGGTCGAATCCGAGAAGGCCGAGGCCTGGAGCGACTACTTCGGGGACGACAGCAACGGCTGGGAGATCGTGGACTCGAACGGCGACGAGATCGAGGTCCGCTGTGGTGAGGACGGCGATGGCGACAGCATCGACCTCTACGTCCGCCAGACGCGGATCGACGTGGAGTACTTCGCCTGACGGTCACGCCGCTACCGGTCGCGGCGTTCGGAAAAAGCGGTCGGTGAAACGGTCGGCTTAGACTTCGACTTCGTCCTCTTCCACGTCGACAGCCGTCTCCTCCTCGGCGGCGACTTCCTCGGGACGGGCCTCCAGCGTCGTCTTCTGCACCTCGACGCGGCGAAGCGGGTAGATCGTCTTCGCCTCGCCGTAGATGGCGCTGGAGAGGCGGCCCTCGACGATGCTGTCGACGAGCTGCTCGAACGAGCGCTCGTCGGCGGCCTCGTTGACGAGGTCGATCATCGTCCGGCGGATCGCCTTCTCCTGGCTCGCGTCGGCCTTCTTCGTCGTGAACGCGACGGGCTGGACCTGGACGCGGTAGTCGTCGGTCGTCAGCACCGTGATGTTGGCCTCGATCTTCGAGGCACCGCGGCGCACGAGGCTGCGCAGGTAGTCCCGCGTGAGTTCGTGCTTGATGAACTCGGTGTAGGCCGCGTCGCTGCCGACGTCCGTGATCTTGAACGTCAGCTTCGTGTTGTTCTCGCCGGCGTCCGACGTGAGGTCGCCGAGCGTCGTCTCGATGGTTCTGCCCTGTACTTTCTCCGGTTCGTCTGCGGGGGTGTCACCGAGCTCCTCCCGGTCGAACTGCTCCGGGGCGTGGACGGTGTACCACCGCTTCTCCTGTTTCTGCTTGGAGACTGATCGTTCGCTCATGGTTGTGTGTTGGTGAACTGGTCGGCTGCCTGTGCGACCTGCCGGGCGACGTCGACGTTGACGACGTAGTCGTCGACGGAGGACCGAAGCCCGCCGGTCGTCTCGCGCTCGATGTGCGTGACGACGGCGTCGCCCTCGACCCGCGTGGTCATCTCCGACGTGTTGTCGGGCCTGACCGCCGCGGCGACGAGGGCGGGCCGATCGAACTCCGTGCGAATCGTCGCGCGTCTCATAGTGCCCCCCTGAAGGCCGCGATGAACTCCTTGGTGTCGGGGCTCGCCGCCCCGTCGTCCTCGTCCGGGTCGAACCGCGCGTAGCCGGTGTGTCCGTCGCCGCCCGCCTCGCCGCCGACAGCGTCCGCACCGGCCCGCATCGCTGCGCCGATAGTGCGGTCGTCGACCGCCGCGGCGGCCGCCTCGCCGTCGCCGACGACGAGCGCGACCGGCTCCGGCGACCGGAAGTCCCGGAGCAGTCGGGCGGTCGTCGCGACCGGCGCGGCGTCGTAGCGGGCGACGAACAGGCCGTCGTACCGGCCCGTCGTCGCCTCGCGGAGCGCCCGGTGGGCGCGCTCGGCCGCGTCGCGCCACGCCGTCAGCGCGCCGTCGCGGGCGTCGTGGCCCAGCGCCAGCGCGACTGCGGTGCCGGGGGCGGCCTCCGCGGCCGTCGCCAGCACGTCGGCGTAGCCGCCGAGCGTCGCGAACGGCGACTCGGGCGTCGCGTACGGCCGGAGCGCGCGCTCTGCCGCCGCCGCGGCTCGCGGCGGGGTGTCGTCGCCCCCGCTCGCAGCGATCGCGACCAGCGAAGCGACGGCCCTGCGTGCCGTCTCGTCCCGCTCCGCCGGCAGGTCGAGGTCGGCCAGGGCCGCGCCGGCCGCCGTCGGGTCCCCGGAGAAGTCGGCGTGGACCAGCGTCGTGTGCGCGAGCCCGTCCGTCAGGTCCGCGGTCGGGACGGCGACACCCGGCCGGCGCTCGACCAGGCCCCGGTCCTCCGCAGCGGCAAGGAGGCTCGCGCTCTCACCCGCGCCCGGCATCTCGCCGGCGGCGACGACGCCGGCCAGCGCGAGCACCGGGTCCGGCGACGCGCCCAGTTCACGGGCGACGTCGGCGGCGGTGACGCTGGCTGGCGTCTCGCGGCCTGCGAGCGCCGGCCCGTCGGCGTCGTCGCCGACGACCAGCGTCGCGGCCGCATCGCTCGGGTGGTCGTCCGCGACGGCCGCCACACGGCGCTCTCGCTCGGCCGCCGTCCGGGTCACGCTGACCTGGAACGGGCAGTCGAGGGCGCGTGCGACGACGCCGCTGGCGGCGACGCTGTCGCCGTCCGCGGCCGCGAGGATCCGGACGAACGGGGCCTCGCGGAGCGTCGCGGCGACGGCATCGGGCGCGGCGGTTGCGGTTCGACCCGTGGTGGACATCTATTCGAGGCGTTCCTTCGCGTCGTCGTACGAGTACGTGAAGTCCTCGTCGAGTTCGTCGCCGCGGTAGTAGTCCGCGAGGCGACGAACCTTCGACTCGGTGTTCTGTAGCGCACGCTTGTTCTGGTGGTCCTGCGGGTTCTCCTCCATGTGCTCGCGCAGGCGCACTGCGCGCTCCATGAGGTTCCGCAGGTCCTCGGGCAGGTCGGCGGTCGCGTCGTGCTCCTCCAGGATCTCCGTGACCTTCTTCCCGGTCGCCAGCTTGACGTCCGGGATCGGCGTGCCCTTCACGCCCTCGTCACGCAGTTTCATCCCGATCTGACTCGGGTCGTGTCCCTGCTCTGCCAGTTCGACGACGCGCTCTTCGATCGCCTCGTCGTCGACGTCGCTCCACTCCGGCGGTTCGTCCGCCGCCGGCTTGTCCGAACCGGACGAGCCGCGGCGTCGGGTGTGCATTCGTGCCATAGTTTGAGGATAGGAACCGCACAGACCGCTGTAGTCTCGGCGCAACGCGCCTGCACTACCGCAATCCCAAGCCGCCGCGAAAGAGCGCGACGGCGCGTCGGATTTGCGGTCGTGCTGTTCCCACCCGTTGTTCCGCGGTGCCGGACTAAAGGGTTTCTACTCCGGGCCGCGTGGCGAGCCGACGTCGTTCCGTCCTGCGAGCGCCTGCCGTACGGCGTCCGATCCGACGGGTTTATCAATACCTGCCGCGCTATCGTTTAGTGCGTTCGAGGGCTCGTAGATCAGTGGTAGATCACTCCCTTGGCATGGGAGAGGCCCCGGGTTCAAATCCCGGCGAGTCCATCCGATTCTCGCCGCCGTGACGATTGTTCCGATAGCCGCAGTACACGGTCTGAAACGCCCGATACCGACGAAATAGATTCTCAGACGGCTCCCTCAGAGAAAAGAGTCCGTTTGGAATCCCGGCGCGGGTCGTCCCAGTCGGGCGATTCTAAGAGGGAGTGGCGGCCGATCTGCAAGTACTGCGGAATGCCGATAGACCACAACCAGCAGCGCTGTGCGGCGCTGGAGGACGGGGTGTGTCGGCCATGAGCAGCCAGCCACAGAGCGCGACGTGGGAGCCGAGCGACGACCTGCCGAACCGACTCGGTGGGACTCCGACGCTGTCCATGCCCGACGACTGGACGCTCACGACGCCCTGGCAGCGCGCTCAGGAGGAGACGGACGACGGCGGCCCCATCAACCACGCAGAGCGCATGGTGTTCCTGAGCGGTAGCGAGAACCCACACCGCGTCACCTTCGCGCTCGAAGGGACGGACCTGCTCACCAAGTGCGACTGCAAGGCCTTCCAGTTCAACGAGTGGTGCGCTCACGTCGCCAGCCTGTGGTGGCAGTGGGTCATCGGGGAGATCGTCGTCCATCACCTCGACACCGGCCGCGAGTACCCAGCGCCACCATGCTGGCTGTCCCTCGACGACCGTACCGACCTCCCGACCGACGACCTCACTCCTGCCGAACTGGACGCCTACCTCACCTGCGATCTCGGCGACGTAGGCGTCCGCGAATACGCCCGTCACACCGACCGCCGACCGGGGACCGTCGGAAACCTGCTGTCCCGAGCCCGCGACACGGTGGGTGATCAGCGGTGACGGCCGACTCGCTCACCGCCGAGGAACGCCGCCGACTCGACGAGGTCGGCCGTCTTCGCACCGTCGACGCCCTACTCGACATCGAGCAACTATCGTTCCGGGACTTCCGGGAGGGCCGCCGATGACGCGCGCGGACGCCCCCGCGGGAGCGCGTGAAACCCTCCGCGGATCCCCCGGGGGGTATGGTACCCACGTTGCGATCGCCGGGTCCGGCCGTTCCCCGTCCTGCGATTTCACCATGGTACCACGACGGTCCGGAAATGGTACCACTTCTGTCAGCCAACCCGAGAAGAACCGGGGTGGTTGCGGTGAGTAAGCAGATCCACGACGAGGAGGACCGGAAAGCACAGGTGAAATTCCGGGTCTCTGAGTCGAAACGCGACGCACTCGACGAGCTGGCCGACGACCTCGGAACGTCCCGCGCACAGTTGCTTCGGGACGCCGCCGACGACATCCTCGACGAACACGGCGACGGTCAGGACGAGGAGGGATACGTCCCTGAACGCCCCGACCTCGCCGAACTGTATCAGGCCTGCCTCCGGCACGCCAACCAGAAGCTCATCCTGAACCTACGGGTGAAGGGCGGAATGGTCGCCGAGGACACCCGATACAGTAAGAACGACCTCGTCGGGGCGCTCCGCCCGCTCGAACGCCGCGGCTACGTCCGCATCCAGGTGGGCGGCGTGTTCGGTCGGAACCTCGACGCGGAGGTCGCTGTCCGAGTGAAGCCCGAGTGTGCCGACCCGAGCAAGTGGAAATACCGGAAGGAAGACGATCACCCGCAGGGGTCGCAGTTCCGCGGTGAAGACGGTTCCCAGGTGGTACGTTCATGAGCGGTACTGAGCACGTTACTGTTGAAAGAGGACTGCGGGCCCGGAACGTTGGTTGGGACAAGTTGTTCCGGGCCCGCATATACAGCCAGGGGCCCCATACAGATAAGGAGCAACTAGAATCCGTCCGGTATGTAGACACGGAGACTCACCACAACGGGGGTGAGTCTTAGATGGCCCTCTCTGCGTTCCCGTATATCGGCGGGAAAACGAACATTGCGCAGTGGATCACCGACCAGCTCCCCGACCACCGCGTCTACGTCGAGCCGTTCGGGGGATCGGCCGCGGTGCTCCTGAACAAGCCTCGGAGCGACATCGAGGTCTACAACGACCTGGACCGCGACATCGTCCAGTTCTTTGAGGTCGCCCGAGAACAGACGGACGAGCTCGTCGAGTGGTGCCGGCGGACGCCCTTCTCTGAGGAGCTCCACAACGAGTGGGGGCGGGCGTTCTACCGCGGCGAGCGACCAGATGACCCCGTGGAGCGTGCCGGTCGGTTCCTCTATCTCCGGTACTCGCAGTTCGGAGCGAAGTACCACAACCACAGCGGGTTCAAGCGGGATACGCTGAACGCGCACGTCGGCGAATCGCAGAGTTGGGCCAACGTCGAGAAGAAGATCCGCACGACGGTCGACCGGCTACAGGGCGTCTCGATACAGCGCAACAGCTTCCGGGACGTGATCCAGCGGTACGACAGCGCCGACACGCTGTTCTACTGTGACCCGCCATATCTCGACCGGGAGAAGCTGTATCCCGCGGGTGACGAGTTCGAACATTCCGAGCTCGCCGACGCGCTCGTCGGGCTCGAGGGAGACGCACTGGTCTCCTATACCGACCGCCCGGAAGGGCTGTACGAGGACTGGCACGTCGAGACGCTGGTCAGCTCCCACACCGCCGGTGCACGCGGGGAAGACAGCACGAAGGACGTACGTGAGCGTCTTCTGATGAACTTCGACCCCAAAGAGCGGCCGGAGTTCGTTGAGGCTGGCCAGACGACTCTGGTTTCCTAATCCACGTCCACCGACGTTTTTACTTCGCGCGTCAGCTCGACGTGCGGCGTCGAGAGAACTTCAGCAAGTTCGTCGGTCATGTCCTCATGTTGGAGCGCCGCCTGCAGGTTCCGGATCATCGCTTCCGAGAACTCGCAGGAGCGCATCACCGCCTCAGTCTTGTTACAGTCCCAGATGTCGGCGGCGTCCTCGATGGTGAGCTTCCGGTGCGAGTAGTCGCCGTCGGTTCTGATCCGCATATCTCGTTCACACGAACTCCATATCCTAGATTTTTGCGGTCACTGGAACCCCCCAGATCGGGGTGATCCGGGGGTGTTCCTCTCAGCTATCCGAGAAAATCGGACGGGCTGGCGACGGAGATCGGCGCGATATGCACACGGGCGATTCGCTCTCGTGTGCATATTCGGGAAAACGATTCTGCGAGCGTGCAACCCCGTGCGGTCGCGCCGAGAAGTGGTTTCGACGGGGTCGGTGTCGGCTTTCGACAGATTCCCCGATAAATAGTAGATATAGATGACTCAGCGAGGATCTACGAATTTTTTGTAAATGATGAAGGTGCCCAGGAGAAACAACACCGGACCGACCAACGGGTTACTTGCTATGGCTAAAAAGAGTGGAGGAGTCAAAACAGCCCCAATGATACCACCCGTAGCGCCCTGCAAAAGCCAACTTCCATGGCTTCGATGGTGAGTCTTGTACCTGCCTCCTCGGTCGCGAAACGGATCACTCCATAATAGACCGATCACCGCACCGACGATCCCCCCAAATGCCATTAGTGCAGGACCTGACATGTGTTACTTCGGGAATCGATGTCCGGAGATATATATTTTCTTCTGGAAACATAATCCGGATACCCCATCTGTCGGTATGTTTTTATGAGACGGATTAGTAGCGCGAAATATCATGTTTCCACTAATCGCAGGCGGCACCGAAATCGGGTTCCTCTTGGTGCTCTTCCTCGTCATCATCCCCGCCGGGTTGTGGCTCTTCAACCACATCTTACGCGGATACAACGAGGGGCGCGGCTACGCCGACGACGAGGAGTAATCACGCGAAGAACCCGCGGAACGGGCTCGCCCGCTTCAGAAACTTGATTTTCCGGCACGCGAACGCCGGACAGCGGTGTCGCCAGTCACCAGGACCACCGGGGCCGACGGTGCGCTCGAAACAGCGCCCGCAGCGACGACACACCGAGCGCCCGCACTCGTCGCACCGGTCGCGGGACCGCGTACACGTCACGATACCACCAGCGCCTGATCACTCAGGTTCTCGCTGTCGCCGAGGTCGTGATCGTAGCTCCACCACGCCATTACGCCCGTTGTCTCGTCGAGAATGTTCTGGAGCGTCAGCAGCGCCTCTTGTTCCCGCTCCGACTCCGGAAGAGCGTAGAGCCGGCGGCCCTGGCCGTCGACCTCTTTCGTTTTCATGCGTCCACGACCTCCGTCCAGGGGAGTTTGTGCTGGGGACCGTCGCGTTCAGTATGACCCGCCAGGTTCCAGCCGCCGCGCTCCCGAACGATCGCGCCGACCGTCGCCGGCTTCCGGCGCTGTATCTCGACGACGTTCCCGTCGTCGTCGAGCAGCACGAACGCGTACCACGCGACACCCGACGCGTCCGATGCTTGCAGGCTCCGGTGTTGGTCCCGCCACAGGCGGAACCGACCGGCGGCCGGGTAGTCGTCGCCGATCCGCTTGCTTGTACTCTTCACCTCGTACTTGGTGCCGGTCCCGTCGTTGACGGCGTCGTACCAGTCGACCAGCCCGTTCTCGACGACGAGCCCGTACCTGTCCGCCACGGCCTCCGTCGCAAATTCGCCTTGTGCCTCGTTGGCTCGTTGGCTCATACCCGCGGCTACGGGAGAGAATCACAATATGGTCCGGAAGTTGTCAAAAGGCGGCTACTCGTCGGGGTCCGACCCGTCCGTCGCGGCGTCGACGGCGCGGATCTCCTGCGGCCGGACGCCGTACCGTTTCGCCAGCGCCGCCAGCAGCAGGCGCGACAGCGCCGCCGCGTCCGTCGCCGCGAGCCCCACCGACACGGCGACAATCATGCCGACCTCCCACAGCGCCAGCGTGACGGCCGTCACGGCGATCCTTCCTCCGTGTCGTCCGTGCGTTCGCCGCCGTCCGTGAGCACGTCGTCGGCCCGCTCGGGCGCGACAGAGCGCGCCAGCGCCTCGAACGCCTCCGTCTGCGAGTCGATGGCCTTGCGGAACCGTCGCCGTTCGTCCCGGAGTTCCTGGCGTTCCTCCTGGCGGTCGCGTCGTTCCTCCCTGTACAGCGCCAGCATGAGCATCGTCATGACGACCGGAAACCCCACCTGACTGATGAGGTCCGTCACCGGGGTCATAACGTCATCACGGCCACAACGGCCACCAGGGCGACGACGGCGACCCCGACCGGAACGCCGGCGATCTTCGCGCCGCCCGTCAGCAGCCCGGCCAGTTGTCCGAGCGTTCGGGCGACGTTCATAGTATCACCACCAGCAGCAGGAGCCCGCCAGCGGCCGCAAGCGTCGTCATCGTCGACGACAGCCCGCCGACCGGCGGGAGGAGTGCGAGCGCGCTCGACGACGGCGTCGACGGCGACGCCGCGGGCTCGTCGCTGTCGCCCTGGTCGTCCCCGCCGCTGGGGTCGTTGGGGTCGTCCCCATCGGCGGACTGGAGGCAGGCGTTCGTGTCCTCGTCGTAGTAGTAGCCGTCGGGGCAGTCGGTGTCATCCGCGCGCCCTTCCTGCTCGTGAACCGTGACGGACCCGTAACTGACCGTCTCGCCCGTCTGTGTCAGTTCCGCGCGGTACTCGTGGCTCCCGATGAGACCCTTCTGCGACAGCTCCGACCACGCAACCCGGTCCGTCAGCGTCACCGACTCCCCGCCGTCGAGAACGGTCGCATCGTCGCCGACTTGCTCGTCGCCGAAGTACCAGACGATGGAAACGCTTCCGCCGTCCGGCGGCGCTGTCACGTCCGCTTGCAGCTGGGGCTCGTGCTCCGACCGCCGATCGGCGTCGGCGGGATGACGGACCTCGAACGCGCTGATCCCGATGCTGTCGAGCACGGGGCCGGACTCGTCGCCGGTCGTCCCCTCCGGCGGCGCTGGGATGTTCATCTTATCCCACCACCGCGATGAGCACCAGGGCCAGCACGGCCCCGGCCGCGAGCATCTTCCCGCTGCTATTCAGCCCCCCCAGGAGGTCGCTGATCTGCTCCTGCACGCGCTCCCCGGCCGTCGGGATGCTCGGGTCGTCGGCCCCTGCGACGACCTCGATCTCCGCGCCGCGCGTGTCGTCGACAGTCTCGTCGGGGACCTTCAGCACCTCGGCCTTCACGACGTGGGTGCCGGGTTCCTCGATTCGCACGCGCTCGACGGCCGTTTTGTTGGGCGACGACCCGTCGATGCACTTGCTCCCGCTGGCGACGACCTCGCCGTCGACGCGGATTCGGTACGGGTTCCTCCAGGCGACGTTGGTCCCCACGATCCCCGACTGGCACGTTCCGGATTGCGGGACCGTGATTTCGGAGCTGTTGCTGAGGGTCACTTCGACGTTGAACGCCCGGCCGGGTTGGACCTCGCCGGGCACGTCGAGCGATTCGATCGCCGGTTCGCTGGTGTCGATGTTGGCGTCGGGAACGGTATCGTCGACGGCGTCACCGACGCCGCCGATTGCGTCCCCGATGCCTCCGATTATGTCGACCATGTTTACTCTATATTCAGTCCGCGGCCGTTCGTTCCGGTCGGCGCGCCGATCCTGCTGTCGCTCGGGGCAGCGATTAAGCCGCCCGCGACCTCTTCAACCGTGATGGTGACGGTTTCTGAGGCCATCAGTAGTACACCATCGTATCATCGAAGTACTGGGTGGCCGCTCCGTCTGCCCACGGTTTTGCACCGACCCCCATGCCACCGCCGCCATTGTGGTAAACGCTATCTGACTTTTCTGACAGCATTACCCAGTCAGCTCCGTCGTGATAGCTCACACGCTGCCAAACGCTCCCGCTATCTTCCCAGATGTCGTAACGGAGTTCGTGCCACGTTAGTTCTGACAGAGTTTCAGAGTTGTCTAGACGGTCGTATGTTCTGTTTCCGCCCTCGAAGTAACCGAAGATCGTTTCATCGGTGTACGGCCATACCAGAGCGAAATAGAAGTTGTCCGTATCCACAAAACGGGAGTGGAACCCAAGGTATGCCGAGGTTCCATCCGCGTATCCCATCGTCTCGATCCGTCCCTCTGATGGGGAATCAGTCACGCTTTCCGATAGTATCTCGGCCTTCACCCCGTCGATTTGGTCACCATGATCTATCTGCAATGCAGCGTTTCCTTCTGAAACGGTTGCCTGCTGTATCTGATGCGTACTGTTCGAGTCGTAGTGGTTCCAGTCTGCGTATGCCATTTATTCCCAGTCCTCCGTGTGCTGTTTTTTGATACCGTTCGATTCGACCGTGATATCGTAGTCTCCGGGTTCCTCAAACGGCCCAATTTCGACGCTAAAGTCGCCTGAGCCGTCAGTCTCGTGTGATTTAGTCCCGAGGGGTGAGGGGCCGGAAACGCCGATTTTTATCGGATGGTTTGCCGCCGGATCGGAGTTCAACACCACGTTCCCTGAAACGACAACAGTTTCGCCAGGATCGATCTCCGGTTTATCTGCTGATATCGCCAGTTCAGCGACTGCCGGTGGTTTGTAATTCCAATCCTCGATGTGCTGAACTTCCTGGCTATCGGGTGGGTTGAAATTCCAACCCTCCGTGTGCTGGCTATCCAGATTGCCGGACGGGTTGATGTTCCATCCCTCCGTGTGCTGGCTATCCAGATTGCCGGACGGGTTGATGTTCCACCCCTCCGTGTGCTGAATCTCCAGATTGCCGGACGGGTTGATGTTCCACCCCTCCGTGTACTGTGTCTCGAAGCTACTCGGGGGGTCAATGTTCCATCCCTCCGTATGGTGAAGGGAAACACTCGATCCGTCCGGGAGCGTTGCCATTATTTCAGGGCCACCACCCGGATCGACGTGTTATCGTACTGCTGGCCGGGCTTTCGATACCACAGTTCAGACGTATTGACGCCGTTTGCACCCGATATCGAGAACGGCGTATCATCCGGCGTGAGGTAGATTTCCCGGTCGAGTTTGTTCGTGTTCTTCAGGGCGATGACGATCGGCGCGTCGAAGTCCTTCACGACGACGGTGCTCGCGCTGAAGTCCCACGATATAGAGTCTCCTTCAACGCTCTCGACATCTATCGGGTCGATACCGCTACTGTAGTAGCGCGCTTCGGCGTCGTCGGGGTCCTCGCGTTGGGTTCCGTCGTTCCGTAGCTCCATCAGCACGGCCGCCGTGAGGGCCGCCTGTTCGGATTCGAACACCTGATACAGCCACGACTCCGGACGACCGCCGAAGTAGTCGGCGAGCAGGTCGTCGATGGCGCTGTCTGGCCCGATGAGTCCGGTCCCGCTCATAGCTTCCTCGTCAGTTGGAACGCGGTGAGTGCCTGCACGGCGGCCGTCAGGATGAGCGCGAACGGGTCGAGCAGCGTCGCGACGCGTTCGGCCACGTCGACGATCGTCGACGCGACCCCGTCGCTGTTGCAGCTGCACGCCTCGCTCTCGCCGCCGGTGTCTGTACCGCTATCGGTGTCGGTGAGTTGGACCATAAATGAGTGAGTGAAGCCGTCAGTTCTCGGCCATCGCGCTGGCAACGCGACGCCGGAGTTCCTGCGGGTCCTCGTCGTCCCGAAGCTGGCGCTGTCGCATCGGGATAGCGAGCTTCAGGTTCGACGGGTCCTCGTCGAGCGCGACCGGGCTCGTCTGGTCGAAGTAGACCACGTCGAGGTTGAACTTCGGCGGCACCACGCCGCGGAGCCCCGAGTTCTTCGCGTCCCACGTCACCTGCCGGTCCGTGTCCGGGTCGTCCGGCGATGAGAACGCCCAGGTGATGTTGTCCTCCGTCTGGAGGCTCTGCGGGATGCCGCCCGTACTCCGCTTCTGGAGCTTCGCGTACCCCTCGCGCTGCACGACGTAGATGTCGACCTCCTTCGTGGCCGCGTTCCCGCTCGTGTCGTCGAGTTCGAAGCTCTCGACGAAATCGCCGTCCTCGACGAACGTGCCGTTGTACTGCACGGTCGTCGAGTCGGTGACGAGCGTGTCCTTGTTGCCGTCGCCGGAGTCGTCGAAATACGCCGCGATGAACGCGTCGGCGCTGTACTCCCCGGCGACTGGGTCATCCATGAAGTCGACTTGCGGGGCTTCCGGCGACAGCGTCACCGACTGGCCCGCCGTGCCCTCGTCGATGGTCGCCGTCTGCCGTCGCACCAGGGCGACCTCGATCGGCTGCCCGGCGGGTACCTGCCAGACGACCGTCGACGGCACCGAGGTCGTGGCGACGATCCCCTCGCTGCCCGCCTGATAGCTCTGCTTCTCGAACTGGTCGGCCCGGACCTCGACGACTCGGCCCCTGTTCCCCGCCATGGTTAGCGGTTCTGAACGCGGATGGGGTAGTTCACGAACAGCGACGCGGCGTCGAGTTCGTCGGGACCGTTGACGACGAGCGCCAGGCTGTCCGCGTCCTCCGCGACGAAGCGTCCCTCGGGCACTCGCGACGGGTCGAACTGCATCCGCCGACGCTGGGCGTTCTCCCCGGATTGCTGATCCTTGAGCGAAAGCGTGTTGAACGGCGAGAGCGCCATGTCCGAGATGACGGTGTACTGGTCGAGCGGGTCGTTGGGCTCGCGGTACGCGAGCCCGAGCCGTGTTGCGTTCGCGGGGTTGTTCCCGTTGGTCGTCTCGGCGTCGAGGATCACAGGCTGGCCCTGTCGGACCTCGATAGCCATGCCGTCGGGAACGTCCCACTCGACGACCGGCGTCGGCGTTCCAGGGGTGTTGTTCTGTACCGTTGCGTACTGCTTTTCGGTGCTGAGAGTGTCTTCTGCCATGGTTACTGTCGCGCCTCGTTGAACGCCTGTGCGCCGAGCACGAGCATCCCGGCCCCGAGGCCGCCGATCAGGATGCCGAGGAAGTCGTCGATGTCCGTCCAGATGATCGCGGCGATCATCGCCAGCCCGGCCGCGGAGAGTCCCACGCCCGAGACGAACGACGCCGACCCGCGATCACCCTCGAACACGGCGTCCGCGAGCTGCACGATCAGCCCGTCCAGGCCGACGCCGATCGCGTTCGCCGCCGTCGGGATACCTGCCGCCGCGATACCGCCCATCACCGCGTGTTGCTCCTCTACGTTGAACGTCATGGTTACAGGTAGAACACCGCCCCGAGCGCCGCGATTAGTCCGAGTGCGATACCAGCGCCGAGCGGGCTTGTGATGAAGCCCTTGGCCCGGCCCACGAGGTCGTTCCCGCCGGACGAGCCGCCGGAACTGTCGCCGGATGACCCGCCGTCGTTGGAGTCGGTTGCTGAAACCATCCGGTAGTACCTACGGCCGGGTTTCAAGAAGGCGTTTGTAAGTTGACAGAGTTGGGGAGAAACCGGGCGACGGCGTAGCGGTGGCTATTAGCCAGCGCTATTGAAGATGCTCCGGTATCGGGACCGGTCCGCGGACCTCGGAGTCCGCCCCGGCCACGTCCTTGTAGTACAGGAACCGGTAGCTCGTCGGGTCGAGCGTGTGGACTCTCCGCTTGTTCGGGATGCTCACGTCGGCGAGTTTCGCGTCTTCGTGCTCGCCGTAGGAGAAAATGAAGTAGTTGTCCGTCTGCGTCCACATCTGATCGTGGATCTCCTTGGCTTTGTGAGCGGCACAGACTAACGCACAGTTGTTGTGAGTGACGTGCCACTTTATCAGGTCCTTGAGGGTGTCCGGGATGTAGTGCGATGACATCCAGTTGTGAGCTTCGTCGATGTACAGATACGCCCGCTGTAACTGGCCGAATGCCCGGAGGTACTGGGTGAACTTGTCCTCCGTCAGCGGCATGTCCCGGACGATGATCTGCGTCTCACCGTCCATCCAGTAGTGGAGGACCTCGGCGGGACTCTCCGCGTAGACAGCGCCGGGCGGCCCGTGCTCGCCGTTCGGGTCGAGACAGACGTAGCGCTCTGTCCGCGTTAGCAGATGCTCGAATAGAACGCTCTTCCCGCTGTTTTTCTGTCCGAGTATCACCGTGATCTCTGTGAGGTCTACGTCCATCGCGGGTCATTCCACCGTCAGCGTCTCGCGCAGCTCTCCAGGCGCGGGCGTCTCCGTCCCGAGGTCCTCGTAGAGCCCGGCCCGCTCCATCGACTCATGGAGCGTCCGGACGGTCTTCGCCGTGATCTCGGGATGCTCGACAGCGTAGCGTCCGAGTAGCGCGACCGCTGTCTCGGCCCCCAGGTCCTCGGCGACCTCCGGGTCGATCCCGAGCATCGGGGCTATCATCGGCAGTTTCGCCTCCGCTTCCGCTACTGTCTCGGCGTTCCGGTCGGCCGCCAGTCGGGCCAGTCCCCGCACGTCGTCCTCTACGTCCATGAGCCGAACCGGGTCCACGTCGGCCCGCTCGCCGACGCGAGAGAGGCGATCCGCGCGTTCGTCTGCCGTTTCCTCTGCCTGTTCCGTGAGGTCGTGAAGTGCGTTGATGAGTGGCTGCATTGTTAGTCCCAAGTGCTTGAGTCGCTGAAATCGAAGTCGTCGCTGTCTGAACCGTCCGATTCGCTGATAGCGCTGTCTACGCCGCCGCTGTCCGCGCTCTCTGTCTCGCTACTGGCGCTGTCTGCGGGCGGCTCTCGCGGTGGCTCTATCTGCTCGCTGTCGCTGTTCTGCCGCCGGTACTGCATCGCCCTCCCGGAGAACGCCGACCCCATCGACAGCGCGAACATCGTCGTCGCGCTGAGGTCGACGTTCTGTTCATCGCACATCGCCACGAACAGGCGCGCGTTAGCCTCTCTCTCCTGCTTTGAGAGTTCCCACCCCTCCCAGTCGGTCATGCTCGCGGCCGTGTTGAACGGCATCTCGATCAGCGACCCGACGATTTCCTCGTTCATCACGATCCCGTTCGCTGTCCCGGCCGCGCCGCTGGCCGCGCTGTCGGCGCTGTCAGCGCTGTCTACCTCGCGCTCTACGTCCTCCTGCGTTGCCTCGCGCTGGCCGCTCCGGCCGCCGTCCATCGCTTCCTCTAACCGCTCGCGCACCTCCGCGCGACGGCCGCGTTCCTCCGGATCGTCGGCTTCCTCGACGATGTCCTCGCTCGACTTGTCCGAGCTGCGGAGCGCCGACAGCGGCCCGCCCCCCGAGTCGCTATCAGCGCTGTCGCCGTCGGCCGGGTCATCCGAGGCGCCGTCTGCGCTCTCGTCGGTATCGCTACCGGTCCGGCGCTCGCGGCCAGCGTCCGGGTCCGGCTCTATGTCGCTCATGCTCGCGTCGGCCAGCACGTCCTCGACGCCGTCCGGCGGACTCACGGCCGCCTGGTCGGGTTCCGGCGCTCCCTCGGGGCTGAGCTTCTCCGTTCCTTCGTGGCCGACCTCGACGGCGTCGACGCCGGCGTCGCTATCGGCGCTGTCGCTTGCGCTGTCAGCGACGGCCGCGCTCCCGCCGTCCGCGCGCTGCTGGCGCTGTCGGTCGCTGTCCCTCTCTACGCTGTCCGCGCTGTCGTCGCCGTCCGCCCGCGGGTACGCCTCGGCGGCGAGAAACTCGACGAGGTCGGCGCGTTCCTCCCCGACGATCCGGCCGTAGCCGTGATCGGCAGCGAGAGACTGCAAGTCACTATACCCGAGGTCCGTTAGCCCCTCGGGTGTCGCTGGTAGCGAAGCCATCCACCCGGCGATAGAGCGCGCTGGTGGGTATTACCTCGCAACTTGACAAAACAGGGCGCTCGCTACAGGTCGATCTCCGTGCTGTCTATCTCGTCGAGCTTCTCGCGCGCCGCCTCACGGAAAAACTGGGATCGGTTCGTACAGCCCGCGAGCATCTTCTTATCGTCCACCTCGTTGAATAGCTCCTCGGGGGCGCTGATGCCGTTCGTCGCCATACCAGCCTGAACGGGCCGAAACTACATCAAAACTATTGATAAGCAAATAAATTATTTGCTACAAGTTAGTCAATCAGCGGCCCAACCACATCGATCCGGTCCACGACGACGGGAACGACCATCGTTCATGGACCGCGCTCGCGGTCGGTCGTGGCCGGTGGCGCGCGTCCAGCTCGCCCTTCAGATATAGACGCCCTTCGACGGTTATCTCGTACATCTCGTTGTGGATCGGGTCGAGAAGTTCCGCGTAGTGGAGCCGCTTGCACCGGTCGCTGATGACGCCCTCGTACTCTGGAAACTTTGGGTCCTTCGACAGCAATCCCGGTGTCGTCCACCCATCCGCCTCGATCTGCTCTAAGATCCTCTCGTCAAGGGCGAGCATCCAGTCGGCCGACTTTCTCTTTGAGACACTCATACCTGCTCGTGGTTGTCTCCCGCCGTCGGCCCCTCATCCGACGAAGGCACTTCATCAGGTGCATTTTCCGAGGTATCTATTTCGCCGCGTAGATACTCCCTACCCCGGTCTGTTATCATGTACACTCCTTGTCCATACCTCTTTATCAGCCCATGTTTCACCAACTCAGAACACCGTTGCGAAACGTATCCGTTTGAATACCTCACAAACCCGTCTTTGATCATTTCAGACGGTGTAGCCGCCTCCACATCATCGAGATATTCAAGTATCCTATCATCGGCTAACACCATCCAATCTCCCGAGCGACGCTTGACCATCTTTAGTTAATTGATTATCAATCATCGACTGGCATTATACCTCCGCTAACTCGACATAGGTGTCTCCTTGTATCTCTACCAACTCACCGTTAGCTATAATAAGCGGGAGTTAATTGATTGCTAATGCAATGGCACGAAGAAGCCTATCAGTGTCCCTCTCGATGCCAACCGAGATGGACGAGCGAATTCGTGAAGAGGCCCAAAAACACGACATGACGTACTCACAGTACGTCCGCCAGTGCATCCGGGAGAACGAAGGCACGCCCTTCGACGAGCCGGAGAACACTGTTCTCTGTACCGACGAGAACGGCAGTACGCAGGAACGGAAGACGGGGGCCGCCTAACATGTCCAGTGCCCAGGTAGCCCCCGAGCGAGACGACGGCACCGGCGACGAAAAGAGTGGCGACCGCACGGAGGTCGACGACCCATGAACGGCGATCGCGTCGACCCCGACAACCTGCCGCAATCGCACAGTCCGGCCGTCATCGAAGTACGTAACCAGGGGACGGTGTACGTCGCCGACCACACTATCCTCGACTCTGGGTGGGTGTCCGTCCGCGAGTGGTCGGGCGACCGCGCGAAGATCCCGCCCCAGCGCGCACTCGCCATCCGTCGCGTTCCCACCGAACACTACGGCGAGCGTGACGAGTCCGGGTTCCGGCCGATGCGGGTCGCTGACGAGAGCTGGCGAGCCGAGGCCAGTCCCGACACTCCCGGCCGCGACGAACCGATCCGCGCTGACGGTGGAAAGGATGCCTGAAGACGCGTTCACCTACACGGTCAAACTGAAGCGTGGCGCTGGCGACGACGTGCAGAAGTGCAAGGTGACCGCGCCGGACATCGACACGCTTCAGACCCGTGTTGAGGCTGTCCGCGAGAAGATGGGCGAATGGGCGAGCGACTACCGCGAGATCCAGCCCGACGACCGGCGCGGGCTCGCTGACGACCAGAGCGAACTCGGGGAGGTCGGGACCGCGTGACGGAGAATCTCGAACCCCTCGGTCCGTTCGAAGCGGTGGAGATGTACATGGACCACCGCGAGCCGGAACTGAGCGAGAAGTCGCTACAGAACCACCAGTACCGGCTCGACGCGTTCCTTGAGTTCTGCGAGGAACGCGGGATCGAGAACCTGAACAACCTGACCGGCCGCGACCTCCACCGCTTCCGAACGTGGCGGTCGAAGCAGGATATCGGTACGATGACCCTCCGGACGAACCTCGCAACCCTCCGCGTGTTCCTGGAGTTCTGCGCGTCCGTCGACGCCGTCGAGCAGGGTCTACGGGAGAAGGTCGTACTGCCGGAGGTCGACAAGGAGGAGCAGAGCAAGGACGTGAAGCTCGATGTTGACCGCGCCGAGGCGATACTGGAGCATCTGGAGCGCTTCGAGTACGCGAGCCGGGCGCACGTCATCATGGCGATACTGTGGCACACGGGCGTCCGGCTCGGGACGCTTCGGACGCTGGATGTGGACGACGTGGACCTCGAAACGCCGTGCCTGCGTGTCCGCCACCGACCGGAGACGGGCACGCCGCTGAAGAACGGGAAGGCGGCCAACCGCGTCATCGCCATCGGCGACGACTACGCCCGCGTGATCCGCGACTACATGGAGAACCGGCGGATCCAGGTCGAAGACTCTCACGGCCGCGAGCCGCTGATTTCCTCCGATCACGGCCGACTCACGGAGTCCGCTATCCGGTCGGTCGTCTACATGTGGACCCGGCCGTGCGTCGTCGCCGAGTGTCCGCACGACGAGGATCCGACGACGTGCGATTACATGACCCGGCGGCACGCGAGCGAGTGTCCCAGCTCGCGCTCGCCCCACGGTATCCGCCGGGGGGCGCTCACCCGGATGCTCCGCGAGGGCACGCCGGAGGAGATCGTCAGCGACCGCTCGAACGTATCGCGGGACGTGCTCGAACAGCACTACGATCAGCGGACAGAACACGAGCGCATGGAACTACGGCGCGACTTCATCGAGGACGCATGAACCCACACCAGCCACCAGCGAGAGGGAAGAAGTACCGACGTTCGACCACCCCACGCCGCTTCAAAATCAAAGGTCGTACCCCGGCGAGTCCACTGCTAAGAAACGTTTTCTCGGCTTCTTTGGTTCTATAGACGATTCTGCGGCCGTCATTTGGTGTTGCCACTCCGACCGGGTGAGTCGAACGGGTGTTCTGTGTCATGGTTACGAGTCGAGATCCGTGATGTAGTCGCGTCGCTGTTCCATCTTCTCGCGGTCCGTGCGTCGGTCGTAGTGCCGGTCAAGAACCTCCGAGGAAACGTCGCACCGATCGCTGACGACCTCCTCGGGGATGTCCTCGCGGAGCTGGTGCGTGATCGCGCCGCGCCGGATGGTGTGGGGCGACAGGCTGCTCGGACACTCCGAGTAGTGGCCGTACACCGTCGCCTCGCAACTGGCGCGGTCGCGGCCGTGCGGGCAGTCGCCGATGAGACACGGCTGAGTGAGACGGTACACCTCCGACCGTATCTGTCCGGGGCTGAGCCGGCCCTGCTCGCTCGTGATGAGCGGTCGTCGGCCGTGTTCGTCCCGAACGTCGTGCCGGTGGTACTCGATGTACTCGTCGAGCACGTCGCAGTAGTAGTCGTCGAGCGCAATGGGCCGCTCCGCGGGCTCCTGATTCTTCAGCGGCGTGTCCGTCTCCGGTCGGTGCCGTAACCAGAAGCACTTCTCGGCGGGCTCGTAGTCGTCGAGGTCGACCGACCGAAGGCCGCCGAGGCGGATGCCTGTGTGCCAGAGCACGGCCATGATGACGTGCTCGCGGCTGGCGCGCTTGAACCGCTCCAGATAGCTCAGTATGGCGCGGGCGCGGTCCTCGTCGAGCATCTCGTCGCGGGCTTCCTCGCCGCGGTCCACGTCCGGGAGCTTCACGCGCTCGCGCATCCCCGGCTCGACGGCGTCGATCGACGCGCAGAACTCCAGGAACACGCGGAGCGTCGCCAGTTGCCCGCGGAGGGTGACGAGGTTCACGTCGCGCTGTCGCCACACGCGGAAGCGGTGGAGGTCGCGCCCGGAGAGGTCGTTCAGGTTCGTCAGCCCGGTCTCCTCGCACCACTCGACGAACGCGTCGAGCCGATAACTGTGGTTCTGCAGCGTCTTCTTGCTCAGCTCCGGCTCGCGGTGCGAGAGGTAGAGGTCGACGGCCTCCTCGGGCGTGATGGGTTCGAGGTCGTCGCTCATGCGTTGCCCCCGTCGTCGACCTTGCTCCGAGCGCGAGCGAGCAGATTGCTCACCGTTCCCGGCGAGGAGTACCCCTGTTCGCGCTGGTACTCCCGTGGGCCGTAGTCGCCTCGCTCGACGGCGAGGTACGCCGACCGTTCGGCGGGCGTCAGCTCCGACAGGTCGCCGGAGAACCCGCCAAGGGTAGTTTGTCCGGTCATGGTCACGTGTTCCGGATCCGCGGGGCGATCATGTACTCGACAGTCGCGCCGTTCCGCTCGAACGTGAGCCAGATCGGCATCTGGTCGTCCGTGTCGATGTCCACCGGCCCGGCGAGTTTCCCGGTGACAGAGTCGAGGTACTCGTGGGAGAACAGCGAGGTCGACGGTCCCTCGGCGTCGAAGTCGTGTAGGTGGTCGTCCCGGGTAAACTCGAACTCCAGGTCGTCGAGGTCGCCCTCGCCGACGATGAAAAGCGCCTCGTCGTCGGGTTCGACGTGAAAGCCAGCGTGGTCGCTGACGTTCTCGACGCCGTCAACCGCGCGCTTGAACTGGTCCGCGCCGAGGGTCACCCGGTTCGACAGGTCGAGGTCCGGACGGTCCGGGGACTGCCTGACGCTGTCCGGATCGATGAGTCCGACGGAGTAACTGAAGTCGCTGCCATCGACGTCGAGCTTCCGCGTCTCCGGGTCCAGGTACAGCGTGACGATGGCCTCAGATCCGTCGGCGAGGCCGATGGCCGTCTGTAGCTTGCCGATGTTGACCCCGACGACTCCGCCACCGGCGTCGTAGCTCTCGAACTCCCCGGCGGGCAGGTCCGCGAACACGCCCGCGACGTTCGCCGCGTCGATCGCCTCGACGTGAAGCCCGTCGGCGGTCAGTTCGACCTTCGCCTCGTCGACGAACGCGGTCAGGCAGTCGAGGTAGGAGTCGAGCACGCCCGCCTCGACGGTCGCCGTGAACGTCTCGGCCTCCGTCGTCGGCGCGTCGTCGGCCCCTTCGGCTTCGGCGCTCATGCGTTCACCCCGCTCTGAACGCCGCTTCGGTGCGCGCGGAACACGGGGCCGACGCGGTTGCTCACCGTGCCGTCGGTGTCGAGCCAGAGGTGACCGCCACACTCGCACCGCCGGCAGCGGTAGTCGACGCGGCGCTCCGAGTTGCCCCAAGTCATCCGCTCGGCCACGTCGCCGCAGGTGGCACAGCCGAGCGTCTCGGGAGCGTACCGTTCACCGGTACGTTCCGCCCGGACGACCTGCCCGCCGTCGCTGACGACGCGCTTCGACGAGACGGGCGTGACGCCGGTCGGCGCGCAGTTCAGGCCGTGCGACTCGGCCCGGCTGTGGGCGTCGCCGCGGTCGGAGAAGTCGCCGATCTCGCCGCAGTCCGTGCAGCGGACGAGGAACTTCTCGGGATCCTCCGGGTCGTGGACGTACTCGAACCCGAGGTCGTCGTTGCCGTCGCGCTCGACGACGCGGCCGCCGTCGGCGCACAGCTGGGCGCACCGGGCACAGGTCGGCTCCCCGCGCCGGGCGTCGTAGCCGTCGACCGGGCGTCCGCAGGCGCAGCGCCCGGATTCGTGGTCGGCGGACTGGGTGGTGTCGGTAGAATTTTCGGCGTGCGGTGCTTCTCGGATCGCACGGGGCTCCAGCCCCGTAGAGGTTCCAGCGTGCATGCGTTTCTCGGAACCTTACGGGCCGTGTTCCAGCACGGCCCGGCCTCACACCACCAAGAGAGTCATCAACAACCTGCTATGGTCCCGTGCCTCGACAAATGAACCGCTATTTCATAAATGTAATGGAGCGGTACCACAGGCACGATTCAGTCTAAAAAGCACGTTTCCGGGCCTTAACAGAACATACCGTTGAATGAGGTAGTAATGAGACATTCAGGTACGTGGATGACAATATGGGATGATCGTATCTTGGAGGCAATACGCGATGAGGGAGCGGGTAGAGTGGGGAATTTGGGAGACACAGAGGGCATCCGGATCTCGAAACCCCACATCTCTCGGCGGTGTAAGACGCTCGCCGAGCACGGGCTACTGGCACCGCTCGGAAACGGAGTCTATACGATCACCGAACAGGGAGAGGCCTACCTCGATGAAGAGTACGATGCAGAGGCAGAGGCATACATAGATACCGCGTCGAACGACGGACCAACGGCCAGCGAAGATACACGTTCCAACGGATGAGCGATAGGTTCCCCGCTCAGTGGATGTGTACCCTCGACGAACGGATAATTGAGTACGTCGCATCTCAGTCCCTCGCAAGCCCTCCCCTGATGGAGAAAGAGATCGGTTTCGATGCGTCTCGACGGCGGATCTACGAACGGTGTCGAAAGCTCTCGGCAGCTGGTCTCATCGCTCCGATGCACAGCGGTTCGAACCAGTTCGAGATCACGGCGAAAGGTGAGGAGTACCTCGCCGGGGAGCTGGACGCGGAGGATTTGCCGAGGCCGTCGCCACGGGTTGTCTGATTTCGCCATGACTACGTCAGAGTCTTGGAAGAAACAGGTCTCCCGAAGTAGCTCCAAAGCGGTCGTTAGACTGAACAGATGCCGTATCACGCTTGCTTTGACTGTCGCTATAGGATTTATTTATCTCATAGAAGTAGCATTAGCTGGTTCAATACGAAGCGGAGCAGCCTACGAGTATCTTCAGAGTCTCAGGACAACGCTTGGACCCCTATTTGGGGTTATATCTCCTTTTGTACATTCTGATCATGGTCACATTCTTCAAAATTCGCTATTTCTGCTTATATTCGGTTCTCTCGTTGAGCGCCGAACTGAGACTGGTGATTACCTCTTCTTTGTACTCTTCGTTGGGATTGCTGGAAACACCGTAGGAAGCCCTATTCATATTACCAACTCCGTTGGGATCAGTGCGGTGACATATGGATTACAAGCTCGCGAGACCGTTTACCGTTCTGTTCATCTCTACCCGATAAATGAATCTCAGATTGTGGATTGGATAATCTGGGTATCTGCTATAGTGCTAATTGGAAATGAGATACTATCCCCGACATCTGGAGGATCGTATTCCGCTCATCTCTTTGGGATCATTGTAGGCGCTCTGTTTGAATCAGTTAGCGTGGCAAATATTATACACAAGGTGTGAGAGGGTCGTAATGGGATCCACCCTTGAAATCTAATCGGACTCGAGGCGATCTCTCTGAACTTCACATCCGAATAGGTTTGACAGACTTGTCCAGGCTATTACTGGTGCATAATCTATGAAGTTGAAAGAGAGTCCTCATTCGTCAGGGTGGGTTTTGGATGATACACAAGCCAACAGTTCAGTTAAGAAAGTTCGGGGTTCCTCAAGAAGAGAACTTAGCACCAGGGGTTTGCTAATATTCTATCTCTCAAAAATACTGGCAAGAGTATGGTTTCTATCACTGATTGTGATCCTACTTGGCAGAGCTGTCTTGCCATTTGTATTGCAAGAAAATATGAATGAACTAGAGGCCATTTTCTTACTTCTATCACTCCTACTATTATCCAGCATACTTTTGATAGCAACTGGCGTAACATTATGGGAACCAATTAAATCATTAAGATTAAAAATATACGATTTATGGGAAAAGAAAACCATTCCGTTCGATATTAACGATGATAATACCACCCATCCCACAACTGTAGAATACGAGGTAGCCGATTACGAATTTCTTGGCGGAAAGATAGTTCGACAATCTCTCATAGCAGTTGGTTTCCTATTCTCTCTATCTCTCTTGGCGTTTTTGTTCACTGGGTCAGGGTATGATACATTTGAAATTTTAAACAAAGAGGACATCAATATTTCATATTTGGGAGCGATTGTTTCCATTTTCCTGGGGAGAATAGTTGGTGTGATCACTCTCACCTCTGTTGCCGTATTTCCTCGGTTAGATGATGGCCTTATTGTAGTTGCTATTTTAGGGATGTTTTCTCTTTACGCCGCGCCTTCAATCAAAAATACGTTTGTGGCTTCAGAGGAGATAATATTCAAACATGCAATTAAGACTAATGAATTATTATCTATATTGTTCCTATGTTTAACAATATCTATTCTATTTTTGTTCCCTCTTGGGTTCATAAACCACCTGACAAAATTGCCTCCCTAAACAAGGGTCAGAATACTCGTCTTGTTCTATAACCAAGGCACCTTCTCCATCTGCCGCCGTTCCGCGTCCAGCGAGTACGCGCCGAGGTAGTGCTCCCGGAACGTGTCCCAGTCGGACCAGCCGCCCCACTCCATCACTAACCCCGGCTCGACGTCGTGCTCAACGAGCAGCGTCCCCCAGGTGCGCCGGAGGTCGTGCGGCCCGAGGTTGTTCCAGCCCACGTCCGACGTGGCCGCGTACCGGCGCTCGGCCGTCCGGTTCACCCACCGCTCGACGGT
Organism: Halostella salina; assembly: GCF_003675855.1. Lineage (NCBI taxonomy): Archaea > Methanobacteriati > Methanobacteriota > Halobacteria > Halobacteriales > Natronoarchaeaceae > Halostella > Halostella salina. The sequence goes on from NZ_RCIH01000007.1 coordinate 181,921, forward strand.
CCTGGTCGACTTGTCGACGAGCGGCACGTCCGCAGCTGCGTCGCGCACGTCGGCGTAGGCCTCGATCGTCGAGGCGAGCGACTGCGGGACCGGCGTCTCCCGGTACTTGTCGCCTTTCCCCTCCCACACCCGAACGCGCGCCCCGGCTGGCGTTTCGACCACGTCGGCGGGCGTCACGTCGACGATCTCCCCGACGCGCAACCCGCACCGCGCGCCGAGCCCCAGCGCGATCCGCTGCTGGGTGCCGTCGGCGTCGCCGAGGAACTCCTCGACCTGCTGCTCGGTGAGCCACACTTTCTTCCCCTCCCGACTGTCGTAGTTCTCCATCTTCATGACGACAGTCCGTTATAGACCGGGGTGGATCCTAGTTTTTTCGGTGGGGTTTCGGGGTGATCGTGTCGGAGACTGCGGCATTCTCCGACAGTCAGTACTGGATGAGTGGTCGCTCAGATGCCATATTAACCAGAAATCCGATATTCAGCTCCTCGAATCAGACATGCTACTCATTGAATATTCTCACCTGATGGTTATTTGGCATTTGAGCTAAACCAACTATAGGTATGAGCCCACGGAAAGTATTGGGAGGGGCTGTTCCTCAGGAAATGGAGCCCACTATCAAAGAAGCAGAAAAGAAGGGGATGGAACGTCTCGGGTGGGCACAAAGTAATGACTGGAAGGATTCAGTTCATACTGACGATGTCCCCGATTGGATTGAGGTACCTAATCGATTCGGTTTGAGTGGCAGCCGTGGGGAATATTCGAAGATTGATGGGGATAGCTGGGTTTATTGGCTGATTTCAAACGGCGGAAGCCGAGCTCTGGTCTATCGACAACTCAAGAGCGATTATTACGAGACAACACCGAAGAAAGGTACCTGTCCGAACTGCCAATCCTATATCAAACGATACGACGGTGATGACTACTTGACTTGCCACCGATGCGGGTGGCAGTATAAACCGCTCAAAGAACGGATCAAAAACCTATTTTGAGTCCGTTCGAGCTTTGTCAAGAATTCCGGTCTCCTCCAACAGTAGTACGTGTTGGTAGTAATTAAACTACAGTTACAATAGACAAAGTTGCCCAGAGAACGGCTAAGGATACTGTAATTGTATGACTTCTTTCTCTTGCCCGTAACTGAACTCCGCGCGATAATTTTTCAAGTTCAAGCGTAGAAGTGGGGCTCCAAGGTTCCCACCGTAGCAATTCATCTTCATCTCCTTTTTCTTCGATATATAGTACCCCATTGTCTCCGATACCGTGCTTCATACCAAAGCCGGTGAACTCACCCAGGTCTCTTGGGCGGCCAACTGCCAAACAAATACGCTCTGGATCCCCGCTATACCCAAATGCTACCCCTGCAGCTTCAACTAACTGCTTAAACCCGGTCTCTCCTTGCTCAATATAAGTAAGATCGACATCCTCGTATTCTTCTCGAACTTCTCTAAGCTGCTTGACTCCTGTTACTGCTCTCCGTGTGAAAAGAGAATACTTAGGATAAAGAATTGGAGCTGATACAACAGTGAGCGAGACTAGTACAGTAGAAATCCGGAGTAATGTTTCATCTGCTACCATCGTAACAGATTAAATATATAGAGGATCCACTTAGGCGTGTTTCTATAGTAGAGTTAGGTGCGGTCTGTCGTAAACCCCGGTGTTCTCCGACAGCAGTAGATACGATATGTCAATTCCCAATCTATACAATCCTCGCTTTTGAGTCTTGACTAAAGATGAGGGATCGGTTAGTGGAACTTGCAGAACGTATTTTCGATGAAGTCATCGCTCCCCTAGCCGAATTGGATTCTATTCTCGGTCTTCAAGGATGGCTAATTGTATTGACACTCGTGGTGTCAGGGATGTCTTATCGATCCCAGAAACGAGCGGGGATACGCGAAGCAATTGAGCAACTTGATCCTCGGCATGTCCAGTACAGAGTTACATCAGGGGCGATGAGTAGGAATCATTCCCGCAATGTTCAGGTCAGGGCAGGTCTAAATAGTTTCAGCGTTCTGAAAAGGCGATCCAAAATATCATTCATTTCAAATCGGGTTAATGACCACGCAGATAGAGTGGTAGAACATTCTGTACCACCATATTATCTGACGATATCTGAGAAGCAGACTGGCCGTGTTCGGACGTTAGAAGAACGGATCATGGAACACGAGTTGATTGAATCAGTGAATAGAGAGAAGTCACAACTCGTGGTTACATGCTCAACGAATAATCCAGTGGAGTGCCGCCAAGTTGCGAACCATGTATTGAACGAGCATGACCACAGTGAGAGAAATCCTATCCATCGAGAAGACTTCCGGCCTTGGCCCGACCCATAGCAGAGACCCTCGGCAAAAAACCTGAAATCTGCCGGAGACTACGAACTCAGCCAGGGTACGTCCTCGTTCTTTCCTACCGGCGTCAACAACACTGTCCCGGTCTCCGCGTGATACCCCACAGCCAGCGTCGACCCTTGCTCCAGGCCGTGCGTATCGCGTATTTCTGATGGGATGACGCCGTAGATCGACCCGCTCCGGCACTGCGCCGAACACGTCCCGAACGGCGTCACAGCACTATCGTCAACCACCGCTTGCGCGGCCCTACGTTGTGCGGTCATCGCTCCCGACATACACAACAACCAACGCACGGCAGGGGTAAAAATGGTGAGACGACTGGGGAGACGACCCCCCATACGGTCGGCCCTTTACCCCCACCCATACCCCTTTCTCCGACATGGTCACCAACGACCAGGGCCGCGTGGAGGTGTTCGGATCCCCGGATGCCTGAGGTAGAATTCGGCGACCGAAGCGCGGCCAACGCGTTCCGCGACGACCACGAGGAGCATCTCTGCAGCAAGGACGACCGCCGCAAGAAGACGGTCACCATCGCCCCCGACGCCCCCGAGCGCGTGCTCGATGAAGCGGCAATCAAGGCCGGAAGCAGCCGCGACGAGCACGCCAGCAGGGGCGGGCAGGCCCCCTTAGAGGAACACGAGAAGCAACGGATCGACTTCTCCGAGGGCCGCGCGTCGGTGCCGCACGCCCGTTCGGTGAAGGGGCTGATGCTCGACGCGGGCGTCTCCGACTGGGTCGCGCACTACGACCCGACTCTCACCGTCGACGAGCACCGCGACGTGGCCGAACGAGCGGCCACCGAAGGGGGCGGCAAGCGCCTCGACGCGGAGATCTCGACCGACGAGCGCCTCTCCGAAGTCGAGCAGCACCTCGACGGTCAGTGCGACCACGCCGCCGACCACTGCGAACACGGCGACGCGGAGGCCTGCGAGTTCCTCTCCGAGCAGTGCGGGCTCTCCGAGGCCGAGGTCGACGCGATCCTCGACGACTCCGACGAGGTGCCCGGCTACGTCTACGGCCTCAAGAACAAGCTCTGGCAGCAGTACCAGATCGCTATCTCGGAGTCCAAGGAGGCCGCGGCGGCCATCAACGAGATCAACCGCCAGTTCGGCCGCGACCGAACCGCGTTCGAGGAGCTGGGCGACCGGAAACTCACGCCCGACGACATCGACTGGAACACATGACAACCGGCTACTTTTGCCCCGTCGAGGGGTGCGAAAGGCACAGACAGCGAAGCGACGACCCCCCTTTCGACTCGAAAGAGTCGGTCCAGGGCCACATCAACGCGATGAGCGACGACGCCCACCGTGAAGCCCGGAAGAAGGGGGAGACGACCCCCCTCGAAGCCGGGGACGGCGATGGGAACGACGACCCACCCGCCGACCCCCCTGGCGAGGGGGGTGAAGGCCCCTCCGAGGGGGCTGAAGGGGGTGGATCCGAGACGACCGCGACTGACGACCCCCAGAAGGGAGGGACGGAAGGCGAAACCGAGGCCCCTGAAGGGGGGCTTGAAACGGAGGACACCGACGACATGAGCGACGACGTGAGCGACCAGTGGGGCACAGGCAGCGGCCAAGGGGTCGAAGGCAGGGACGGCAAGGGGAACGGCGACCCCTCCGACCCCCCTCGGAAGGGGTCGAGCAAGGGGGGTATCCCCTGGGTCGCAGTCGCTACAGCGGGGGCCGCTGTCGGCCTCGCCGCGATCTTCCTCGGTGGCGAACCGGACCAAGGGACCGACAGCGTCGAGGTCGACAACCCGACCGAACAGAGCCCCGACCCGAGCGGCCCGATCTCCCGTGACGGGGGTGGGCTCCAGTGAGCGACGACGATCTCGAGGAGGAGGTCGAAGGGGCGGACCCCGAGCCCGAGGAGCAGACGGAACCGGCGGCCCCTGACGACGCGGACGGCCCCGACCTCGACGACGAGGACATGGTCGAGGTGCCTGACGACGTAGCCGAGCAGGTCGCCGACGCCGACACGGACGAGGAAGCGGACGACGAAGAAAGCAGGGACGACGACGCCTCGCCGGCCCCCTCACCGGCAGCGGACGCTGACGTTTCGCTCGGCGACGTGTACTGCAACGCCCTCGGAATGGGAGCGACAGTCGCCAAACAGGAGTACGGGGAGGGCGTAGGCGACTTCGAGACCACGATGGACCAGTACGCGATGATGGCCCGGCAGTGCGACCTCGACGCCTACGTCGACCAGTGGGCCGCCGAGCACGGCGGCGCGGAGATGACGCCCGCGCAGGGCATCCTCGTCGGCACCGCGATGTTCGCCATGAGCGTCGCCGCGTCCGACAGCCAACTCGCCAGCAACGCGATGGAGGCCGCAACATGAGCAACCCGATGAAACAGCAGATGGCCCGCCAGTTCGTCCAGTCCGACCAGTTCGAGGCGATCCTCGACATCTTCACCGAGATCGAAGAGGAGACCGTCGAGTCCGTCCAGGGCGTCGCCGACGCGGTCGACGGCGTCGACGGCGTCGAGGAGATCCCCACCGCCGAGGACCGGAAGGCAGTCCTACAGGAACTGGCGCTGGCAGTCATCTCCGGCGAATTCCCGTCGTGGTACGTCGAGCGCCTCGCGCCGGTCGATAGAAGCGAGGAGGCGGCCGAGTTCGTCGGTGCCGACCCGGACGCGCTCGCCCAGAAGTGGGCCGAACGCCTCCGTGACGAGGACATCGAGGGCGACGACCGCGAACTGGCGACCGCCTACGTCCGCACGCGCTACGGCCTCGACAGTTTCGACGAGTTCGTCTCCCTGGTCGTCGACTGGGACGAGGACCGCGTCGAGGAAACGATGGAGGCCGTCGTCGCCGGGGGCTTCGAGCGCGCCCAGGAGACGGCCGACGCGGCCGCCGACGAGCTGGACGGATGAACACGGCGTTCGGCGCGAAGACGAACTGGGGGAAGTCCTACGGCGCGCAGGCCTACACCGAGCGCAACGCGCCGGAGGTCGACCGCGTCATCATGGTCGACTACAAGGACGAGTTCGGCGGTCTCGTCGAGAGCGGCCTTCTCCAGCGGCTCACCGTCCCGCCGGGAACGACGAACCTCGACATCGACGACTGGCACCGCATCCTCGACGGCTCCGGCAGCCTCCAACTGGCCCGGAAGGGCTGCACGGACGAACAATGGCGCGAGGCTATCGCGCCGCTTCTCGTCGCGCTCTCCCAGCGTGACGAGACGGTGTTCATCGTCATCGACGAGGCCCACCGGCTTGCCCCCCAGCGAGGGAGCTACCCGAACGCCTACGACACACTGGCGACGACGTGGCACGGCGACGGCATGATCGTCGTCTGGGTCACCCAGCGGTGGGCGAAGCTCGACGAGGACATCGTTTCGCAGTGCCAGTCGAGCCTTCTGGGAGGGTTCCGCTCCCCGGCGGACCTCGGAAAGATCGAGAGTGTCGAGTACCCCGTCGAAGTCCACCAGTCGACCGCCGACCGCGTCGACGTGCCGCTCCCCGACCAGTTGCTCGTCGACGGCGAACCGCTCACGCTACGGCGCCATACTGACGACGCCGGGCACACGGTCGGCTCGGAGTGGATCTACAGCGACGACACCACCCTCAGACGCGTCGACTCCCGCCAGTGGGAGCTGCAGTCGACCCACTACGGTAGCGATAGGAAGCGAATCAAGCACCCGTTCGAGGACTAAGATGAGAACACGAGAGGACCTGACGCTCCGTTCCGGTCGCGCCGAGCGGTTCAGCGAGATCTGGGAGTCCATCGAGAAGCGCCGCGGCCACGCCGTCGACAAGACCGCGGTCATGGATGAGCTGATGGACGAGTGGGAACGGGCCCGCTCGGCGGAGTGACGGCAGCCTGACGCGGCCCGCCGCGGGCCGGCGTCGGCTGCCGCGCGAAGCCCCATCACGGCCTGTACCTCACGTTTAGAGCGCAATGGCAATGAAATTCGCCAGCGCGTTCGACCGGCTGAGTAATCAGGAAGCAGCGATCAACGTGGCCGCCGTCGCCGGCGGCTTCGTCGCGCCGAACGTTCTCCGTACCGGTGTCGAGAACTACGCCGACTACCAGGGCATCCCCGACGAGGCGTACGGCGTCGCAACCGGCGCGGCGTTCTGGTACGTCGACGAGAAGGTCATGGCCGCCGGCTCGGCCGTCAACGTCGTCGACCGGCTCATCAACCGCTTCGGCGTCTCCCTGCTCGGGGGTGAGTTCTGATGGGGACCAACCTCTACAGCGCTCTGGGTGAGTCGAGCGAGTACGTCCAGGCCACGCAGAACGTTCCGGGCCAGCTAACGCCCGTGATGGTCATCTCCCCGGAGGACGGCGTCGGCCTCCGACTGCTCAACAACGTGGCGATGGGCGAGAAGACCGGGCTGCCGATCTACGGGAAGTTCGTGGACACGGACGGCAACCCGCTTCCTATCAACACGACCGTCGCCATCGGGTACAAGAGCCCGACCGACAAGAACATCAACGTCGTTTCCGAGGAGTTCCAGACCATCCAGAGCTACCTCAAGAAGTCCATCACCCAGCAGCAGGACACCGACAACATCGACAGCGTCAAGCACGTACTGGGCTCGTCGTCGCTGGAGGTCCGCGACATCGACGAGGCGTATCTCCTCGTGAAGTCCACCAAGCAGGTCGACCCGGCAGCGTGCGAGTTCTACCTCGAACAGAGCGCGGTCGAGGAGGTCGACATCGAATGAAGTCGCTCAAGCAGCGGCTCCGCGGGTCGGGATGGACGCCCGGTGCGTTCGCTCGGGACGACTTCGACCCGCAGGTAAGTAACGGTATAGGAGATGCCGGGCAACTCAATACGACCGGCGAGATGTCGGTCATCATGACGCTGCAGGTCGAGCGTGCGGTCGCGCTCCGCGACGACCCCGACGCCGACCTTCAGCTGGCGCTCACGACATCGGAGATGTTCACCACCTCGGGGAACGGGTCGCAGGAGACGTTCAACCTCCAGCACGCGATAGCGGAGACTCCGTCGACCGAGGCGCTCGTTCTCTATAGTGTGGCGGGCGACACCCCGGAACGTGTGCAGGCGGACTCAGTCGACTACTCCGCTGACTCGTTCACGTACACCGACAGCGGCACCGCCGAGGACTTGGTCGCGTACTACGTGCCGCGGACTCCCGCCGAGGTCGAGATCCGCAAGGTCGTCAGCGACGGCCGCGTCAACATCCGTCAGAAGCTCTGGGCGCAGAACACGGCGATCCTGCACACCCGCGACCAGATCGAACAGTCGCTCAACTTCGACGTGAGTGGGAGCGACATGGAGCGGTACATCCCGCGGAAGTCGACCATCGAGATCGCGGTCAAGGCTCCGTACAGGGTCATACTGGCGACGACGGACACGGAGGCCCCGAACGCCCTGGTATCGCTGCCCAAGTTCCAGACCGAGCAGCGCGTCGAGGGGCTCCTCCCCGCGGTCAAGGAGGACGCCGCAAACATCGGGTCGATGGGGTGATCCCCGATGCAGGGCTTCGGTGGTCTCTCTGACACGGCCCCGCACGAGGTCGGGGCGACCAACCAGTCGACGCCTTCGAGCACGTCCGATCCGGAGTCGGTTATCCGGTCGCTGCTGCCCGAGTGGATGGCCGAAGAGGACGTGTTCCTGCTCGCGGCCAGCCTCAACCTCGTGGCCGGGGCCGCGTGGCTCGCGGGCATCGTGACGGGGGTGATGGCGGCGTGAGCGATGACCTCCCCGAACCCGGTTCCGAGGCGTGGCAAGACCGGATCGACGCCGCGATGGACCCGTACACGGAGAGCGACATCTCCGACGGGTCGACGGACTTTGGCGGCGACGGTGACGGGGCGGCAGGCGAGATCCCGTCCGGCTACGTCCGTGCCGCCGAGCGTGAGGGGCCGACTCAGTCCGAGCAGATCAGCGACATCGAGGACAAACACGGCGACGTGGACGAACGCAACACCGAACTGACCGACGAAGGCGGTCTCAGGACCGAGACGGGTGACCACGGCACTGTGGTCGACAATCCTGGCGACCCCGAGGGCGGTGTCGACGTGACCACGGCGGACAACCGGTCCGGTCCCGGCGCGGTCGCTACGGCGCTCGATGGCGTGATGAGCGGCGTCGACACGCGGACCGTCCTTCTGGGCGCGGGAGCGCTCGCGGCCGTGCTGGTCGGCCTCTCGGTCGTCGGTGGCGACGGTGCAGCGGCCGCGCCCGCAGCGGCGGCCGCGAACGGTCCGCCGGGAGGTGGTGCGTAGATGGCGACGGTCGACTTCGGCGGCCTCGGCGACGTGGCCGGGGAGGCCTACGACGGGGTCGCCGGTGTTGGCGACCACCTTGCAGGCTCGGTCGACGAGTCCATCGGCCGCCAGTTCGACGACGAGGAGGGCGGTGGGTTCGGCGACTTCTTCACGGGCGACGAACGGAGCGACTTCGTCCTTCAGCCGGGCACAGTCGAGCGGGGCATCTACGACACCCTGTTCGACTACGAGGGCACTTGGGGCGGCGAGGGTGACTCCGCCGACCTGTGGGGGCCGTCGTGGGACCCCGCCGACCTCGGCGACATGTCGAGCGGGTGGGGTACCGGCATCGAGTGGCGCAATCCCGACTCGAACGACCCGACGAACCCCGACAACTGGGGGCGGGACCTGAAGCTTCTCGCCCTCGGCATCGGCGGGCTCGGCGCGGTGTACGTGCTCGGGCAACTGTTCACTGTGGGGGTGGGCGCATGACTGCGGAAGTGGCCCTGAAGGCGCTCGTGGCCGCGCTGCTTGACGGCAGCGGCCCGCTCACGGCTATCGGCGCTGTCGGGCTCTACTACGTCCGGGGCATCCGCCAGGATGCTCATCAGGCACTTCGGATCCTCCGAGGTGAACCTGATGTTGAGCAGGACGACGGCCTGATCGGCCGCGTCGAACGGATCGACAAGCGGAGCAAGGCCAACGAACGGGCCATCGAGGCCCGCACGGACGGAGGTGAGCCCCGTGAGTGACTCCCAGCCCACCAGCGTCGGTCCGAACAGCGTCACGGAGCAGCTGCTCTCGCTGTACGGGCTCGGAGCGACCTCGTGGACGGACGACATCGCTCAGTCGGATACCGACCGGCTACTCGCGGCGCTGCTGCTGGAACTCCGGGAGGAGTCCCTGCTCGAAGTGCAGGCCCAGTCCGGTGACGACTACCACGAGAACGATGTCGGCGAGTCCGCACAGACTGCCGAATACTACGCCGATACCGTCACTCTGGATGGAGACGGCGAACGCGTCGATCTGGGGTTCATCGCGGAGTCGATCGACCTCCGGTTCGACGACGACATCGCCGTCGCGTTCAAGCAGTCGGATCAGTCGAATCGAACCATCACGTACACGTCGGGCGTCTCGCCTATCGCGTCGATCCCGGCCTCGACACGGTACGTGTGGCTCTCGCGGGCGGATAGTGCAGAGAGTGACCCGACGGTACAACTGGAGGCGTGGTCATGACCCGGTTCAATCCGGACCCGCCGACCGTCGACCTCGGGCCGCCCGTGGTTGTGCCTGAAGCGGTGGCGGAGCACACGAAAGACGGGAATGGCGCTGTCGTCATCGGGAACGGAGCGACCGGCGATGGGTATGATCCCGTCGCCATCGGGGATGGAATGGTCGCAGGACAGCAAGCGGTAGGGATCGGGCCAGCATCGGATGCAACCGGGACGAAATCCGTCGCGATCGGCAATTCGGCGTGGGCCAAGCCATCGGGGGCGGTTGCCATTGGTAGTAGTACGACGACAGACGGCGCAGATGCAACGGGTGTCGGTATCTCTGCCGAGGCGGACGCAGACGGGAGCGTCGCAATCGGGAAGGCATCATCGGTGTTCGGCAACAGCCCCCACGGCTTCGAGCCCGCACCGGACGGTATCGCAATCGGCTCCGGCTCAGAAGTCACAAAAGGAGCCACGGAGGCCATCGCCATCGGGTCCGGGACAACTGTAGGGACGCCCGGACTCGCCCGTATCGGTGCAGACCAGCTAGTCTTTGGAGGGACACGCGACACGGTCACGGACAGCAACCTCCAAAACGGCGAGTTGACCGTCGAGATGGACGAAAGCGCCGGGGCGTTCCGGCTCCGCGGGAAGGACTCAAACGGGAACGTTCGGGAGGCCACGGTCCCGTGGTAATCGAACTGCCCCAACTCCCGGACCCGCAGGTGTTCGCGCTCGTGCTGGCCGCGTTCCTCGCCGGGGCGTCGTGCCCCGCGTACTACGCACAGGAGCGGTTCCGCGGGTTCGGCCGGGCGATGCTCGACCGGCTCCCGTACCGGCCGCCGCCGGGGATGGAAGAGTCCGAGGCGCTCCAAGAAGCGGCCGAGAGCGCCGAGGAGTCCGACTCGTAGTGCGATGCTGGTACACGGCAGGACCTTGGCGGCGAAAGGCTGTTGAGCCTGTATGCAGACTGTATACATATGGGGACCTCAATCCGGGTGTCCGATGACACGAAATCGAAGCTGGAGCGGCTGAAACGGGACGACGAGACGTTTGACGAGCTTATCGACCGCCTTGCCGACAGCGAACAGCCGGTCAACATCGGCGCTTGGGACGACGAAACCGCCGAGCGAGCGCGGGAGCGAGTGAAGGAATCCCGGGAGAGCTTCGAACGGTGACGTTCCTCGATTCTTCGGTCATTATCGACCTGCTCAACGGCGTCCCAGACACCGTCGCATACCTCGAAGACTGCAGTCAGCCCTGGTTCACGTCGACGCTCTGTGTCTACGAGGTCGTGGACGGCGAACTCGGGTCGGGAACGACCGACGTAACGGGGGTTCGGCAGGAGTTCGACGGCGTCCGGGCGCTCGACCTGACCGAGCAGATCGCGCTGGAAGCTGGACGGATCCAAGACAGGCTGATGGACGACGGACAGCGGCTGGCACAGCGGGACCTCCTCATCGCGGCGACTGCGCGGACGACAGGCAGCGAACTCGTGGTTGCGGATTCCGACTTCGAGACCGAGCACCTGACCGACCTGATGACCGTCACGAACCTCCGAAAAGAGTAGTTCCTACGCCGGGGCAGTTACGCGTCGGCGCGGTGGTCCGCCGTCTCGATGACGGCCTCGCAACTGCCACAGCGGTTCCCTTCCTCACGGTACAGCGTTGCCCCGCAGGAGTCACACTCCCCGACGGGCGACTCGACGGCGTCGCGGTCGGCTCCACAGTTTAGACACTCGCCGTCGTGCCAGTGGTGACTGAGACAGGCACCTTTCCCCGCGCTTTCGAGCAGGTCGGACACGTCGGTCTCGTCGTTGCCCTCGCGGTGGGTCCAGTCGTCCGGGTCGACTGCTGGCGGCTTCACGCGGTAGACATCCGGCGGGTTGATAGAGTCCGGCGGGTGGCCCATCTTGGCGATGAACCCACGGTCTCGGAGCGGTCCGAAGGCGGCCGCGATGTTGTTCTTGCGGACGCCGCTATCCTCAGCTATCAGCCCGAAGTGGCGAGCCTCGTGAACCCGAAGCCGCTCGTTGGAGTGTCTGAACGCGGCGAGATACACCTCTCGGTGCTGGTCGTCGTTCGGGAGGTGCGTCTCGTCGTCGACGGGTTCGTCGCGCCACTCACGGATGCGCCCGTACGCAAGCTCGCGGAGCAGGTGCGACCGGCTCTCGTGCCCTTCGTCGTCGACGATCTCGTCGAGGGCCTCGACGAACTCATCGTCGAGCCCGAACGAGACGCGGCTGTCGGGGTTGTGGTCCATCCGGGCCATCAGGCACCACCTCCGATCATACGATCGCCGTTTCGTATGATCGGGATAATACGCAGACGGCGGCGCGAAACACAGTCCGTATGCACGCCCCCCACGGGGGGCGTGCGGAGGACTCGCGTGAGCGGGCGGGTGCGTGCGCGCGTCATCGCCGACCCTCCCGTTCAGTTCCCGTGTCTACTGAGCAGATCTCTGCCTGGTACTCAGTCTTATATGAGTAGCTGTCCGAGCTATAAATGGGGTCTCCGGAGCGTTTTCCCAACCGCGCTCCGTTGGCCCCCATTTCCTCATTAGAGATACTGTGGTCACTACCGCTCCTACACTTATCGGCCATCGGCAACACCCCCGTCCGCGAAGACCTCGCCAGTCCCCTGCGCGGCAGCGTGCTGATCGTCGAGGCTGTCGACGTACTCGACATCGACGGCGTCGATGAACTCGGCCTTGCGGAGCGTGCAGAGGTGCGCGCAGGGGCCGTCGTGGTACTCGAAGCCCTTGCAGTCGCACCGGCCGACGTAGCGGCCTTCCTCGTAGGCCAGGGCAACGAGGTGCGCGTCGCCACCCTTCAGCATGACCCGGTAGGCGAAGCGAGAGGCGCGCTCGATGAGCGCCTCGGAGGGGTCGGCACGCTCCCAGCTCTCGGTCCGGCGGTCGCGTTCGGCACGGAAGTCGAGTCCGTCCGTCGAGACATCCGTCAGCGACGGGTTCGGCGTGTCCTGTGCCTCGCTCATGGGCCAGCGTTCACCTCCGCTGCTTGGTGGGGGCCGTTCTCACAGACGCGCCGCGGGATACCGGCGGGGGTCGTCTCGGTTTTCATCCGGCCGCCACAGTGGGGGCAGAACCTCACGCCGGAACACCTCCGCTGTACTGCGGTTGCCCATGCCCGAGGAATGCAGTTGCCCGCCCGGCGAGTCCATCCGATTCTCGCCGCCGTGATGAGTGGTCGATCAACTGCAGTGCTTTCTCCAGACCGAGCGATTAATTTCACTCCCGCGCTCGCACTGCCAGGTCCCCCAGTTCGTCGGCCACCTCCCCCACCGCATCGGACGACAGCGCCCCGCGTTCGGTGATCACGGCGTCCACGAGGTCCGGCGGCGTCACGTCGAACGTCGGGTTGCGGACGTCGACCGGCGCGTCGCCGTCGTACACCGCGGTGCGGTCGCCCGACTCCAGGGGCACCTCGTCGTCAGTCGCCACCTTGTCGCTCGCGGCGACGGCGTACAGCGGCACGCCCTCCCGGGCCGCGGCGAGCGCGACGGCACGGGTCCCGACCTTGTTCACGACGCGTCCGTCGGGCAGCACGGTGTCCGCGCCGACCAGCACGGCGTCCACGTCGGCACTCGCGAGCACGTGTGCGGCCGCAGCGTCGGTGTGGAGCGTCACGCTCGTCGTCTCGGCCAGCGCCGCCGCCACGCCGACGCCCTCGTTTCCGGGGCGGGACTCGGCGACGAACAGTTCGGCGGGCGGCCCCTCGCGGAGCGCCGCGAGGACGGTGCCCGAGCGCGAGAGCGTGAGGACGCGCTCGCCGTCGATGCGGTCGGCGGCGGCGCTCGCGGCCGCGTCGTCGGCCCGCCGCGCCCGGTCGATCCCGCCGTCCGCGCTCGCCTCGACGCCGGCCGGCGTCCCATCGCCCTCGGCGACGGCACGGTTGACGCGGTTGTGCAGCGCCGCCATGCTCGGGCGGGCGCGGCGGAGGCGAGCAGCCAGATCCCGCAGTTCCGCGTCGTCGGCCCCGCCTTCCGCGTCGACCACCGCGGCGCGGTCCCGGAGGACCTCCAGCGCCCGCACGGAGAGGTACGCCGAGCCATGCTCGTCGTCGGCCGCGACCGAGCGCACCGTCGGCGCGACGGTCTCGTAGGCGCGCCACGCGCCCGCCACGGCGTCGCGACGGAGCAGTTCCGTCGGCGTCGTCCACACCGTCTCTCCTGGGTCGCCGGGGAGCGCCGCGAGTTCGACCGTGTCCCCGTCGCAGTCGAACAGGAACGGCCTGATTTCGCCGCCGTCGGCGTCGACGGCGCGGCCGCTCCGAACGAGGGTCGCGTCGTCGACGACGCGCTCCGCGAGGTCCGCGGCCGCCGTCTCGGGGTCGTCGCCGGCCGGTGCGCGGGGCACGTCCCACTCGCCGGCGTCGTCCGGCGTCCCGTCGTCCCGTCGACACAGCAGTACGTCGCCGCCGTTCCGGAGGAGGACCGCAACGTCGTCGGTCATACGCCGGCGTACTCGCGCCACCGGGAACTTCTTTCGGGGTTCGGCCCGAAGTGCGGGTATGCCCGAGATAGCCGTCGTCAGCGACACGCACGTGCCGACGCGGGCTGACGCGATTCCCGAGTGGGTCCGCGACCGGATAGCCGCGGCCGACCACGTCGTCCACGCGGGCGATTTCGACGCCGCCGAGGCGCACGACGAGGTGGCGGAGCTAGCCGACGACCTCACCGCCGTCTCCGGGAACATGGACCCCGTGACGCTCGACCTGCCAGCGGTGGCGACCCTGGAGGCGGGCGGCGCGACGTTCGTCGTCGTCCACGGCACCGGCGCGGTGCGGAACTACCGCGAGCGCGTCGCCGGCATCGTCGCCGACGAAGCGGAGAGTGCGGGGGCCGGGCCGCCGGTCGTCGGGATCGCCGGCCACACCCACCAGCTGCTCGACGAGGCGGTCGAGGCGAACGGCCGGACGGTCCGCCTGCTCAACCCCGGGAGCGCGACCGGCGCGGACCCCGCGACGGAGGCGACGATGCTGACCGTCGACGTGTCCGACGGCGACGTGGCCGTGACCGTTCGCCGCGAGTGACGGCCGGGTACGCCGGGCACGCATCGCCCCGGACTCTCCGCCGTCGCCGACACCGGGGGTACCTGCCAGCATCCGCGCGCTTTTTACCGCGACGGGCCGACGCTCCGCCATGGAACTGTTCGCTGTCCCGGGGTTGCCGGAGGTCCGCGAGGGCGACGACATCGCCGCCCTGGTCGAGGAGCGGGCTGACCTCCGGGACGACGACGTGGTCCTCGTCGCCAGCACGGTCGTCTCGAAGGCCGAGGGCCGGACCGCCGACCTCTCGGACTTCCCGCCCGGCGAGCGCGCCGAGGCGGTCGCCGAGCGCATCGAAGCGGTCACGGGCGACGAGAAGGACCCCCGGTTCGCGCAGGCCGTGCTGGAGGAGAGCGAGGCGCTGCTGATGGACGAGCCCTTTCTGCTGTCGAAGACGCGGTTCGGCCACGTCGGCGTCAACGCGGGCATCGACCGCTCGAACGTGCCCGACGCCGACCTGCTGCTCCTCCCCGAAGACCCGACGGCGAGCGCCGAGCGGATCCGGGCGAACCTCTCGGCCGACGCCGCCGTCGTCGTCACGGACACCAGCGGGCGGCCGTTCCGGCACGGCCAGCGCGGCGTGGCGCTCGGCTACGCCGGGATGCCCGCCAGCCGAGACTGGCGCGGCGAGACCGACCGCGACGGCCACGAACTCGAAGTGACCGTCGAGAGCGTCGTCGACGAACTGTCGGCCGCGGCCAACCTCGTCACCGGCGAGGGCGACGGCGGGACGCCCGTCGCGGTCGCCCGTGGCTGGGAGTTCGGCGACCACGGCGGGAGCGACGAGCTGTTCCGGAACCGGGAGAGCGACTTCGTCAGACAGGCGCTGGAGGAGTGGGAGTACGAGCCATGAACGGGATCGAACTCACGCCCGAACACGACCTGAATCGCATCGCCGACCTCGCCGCACGCGCCGAGACCGCCGGCTTCGACGCCGTGCTGGCGAGCTGTCACTACAACAACCGCGACCCGTTCGTCGCGCTGTCGCGCATCGCCGCCGCCACCGATGACGTGGCGGTCGGCCCCGCCGCGTCGAACCCGTACGACACCCACCCCGTGAAGCTAGCGTCGGCGGTCGCGACCGTCGACGAGGTCAGCGGCGGGCGCGGCGTGTTCGGGATCGCGGCCGGCGACCGCTCGACGCTGTCGAACCTCGGCTACGAGCAGGACCGACCGCTCCGGCGCGTGCTGGAGTCGTTCAAGGTCGCCAAGCGGCTCTGGGACGGCGAGACGGTGAGCCACGACGGCACGTTCGAGGCGACCGACGCCGAACTGAACTACGACGCCGGCGAGGTCCCCGTCTACGTCGGCGCGCAGGGGCCGCACATGATCCGGATGAGCGCGAAACACGCCGACGGCGTGCTGCTGAACGCCTCGCACCCCGACGACTTCGCGTGGGCCGCCGACCGCGTCGCGGAGGGGCTGGACGAACGCCCCGACGACCGCGGCGAGTTCGATTTCACGGCGTACGCGAGCGTCAGCGTCGCCGAGAGCGAGGCGGCGGCGCGGGAGGCCGCACGGCCGCCCGTCGCGTTCATCGTCGGCGGGGCCGCACCGCCCGTGCTGGAGCGCCATGGCATCGACGCCGAGCTAGCGGGCGAGATCGGCGAGCAGATCGAAGCCGGCGAGTTCCGCGAGGCGTTCGACGCGGTGACGCCGGCGATGATAGACGCGTTCTCGGTCGCCGGAACGGAGCAAGCGGTCGCCGAGCAACTGGAAGCGATTCTGGCGTACGCGGACGGGATCGTCGCCGGCGCGCCGCTGGGGCCGGACCTTGAGACCGCCGTCAGCCTTGCTGGGGCGGCGATCGACCGAGCGACTCGGGGGTGATCAGGTCCACGAACGCGCCGGCGGCGAGGTAGCCAAGGGCGGCCGACGGCGCGGCGACGAACAGCGCCCCGACCGCCAGCAGCACCGCGGAGAGCGGGTCGGAGGTCGCCACGTCGCTGAACAGCGACACCATCTCGGTGAGGTTGTCGACGATCGAAACCATGGGCGTCGGTTCGGGACGACCATACTTGTGTGGTTCGGCTTCCCGCACCACTAAGAGCGTCCCGTGCCAAGGGGTCGGCCGTGACCGAAGACGCCTCGCTGACGGACTTCGACGGCGACGGGTCGGAGCCGGACGACGCCGCGGACCCGGCCACACCTGACGACACACCGAATCCCGCCACCTCGACCTACCGCTGGTCGCCCGACGGTACAGCCTGCCCGGACTGCGGCGACGCGGTCGAGCGACGCTGGCGCGACGGCGACCGGCTGGTGTGTGCCGACTGCAAGGAGTGGTGATCCCCGGACGCGACGGACACGTCAACGATCTACGAACAGCAACGTTACAAGCCTCGCCGCGCTAGGGAACGACACGATATTCGGGCGGTTCCCACCCTCGGCGTGCCGCCCGCCGGCCACGCTCACCATGACTGACGCACACGGATCCGACGCAGGACAGCGGACCCAGACCGCCGACCCGGCCCCGCTCTCGGTGGACGCCGCCGCCCGAGCGAGCAACGCGATCATCGACAACGTCGAGGAGGTGATCGTCGGCCACCACGACGAGATAGAGCACGTCCTCACCGCCGTCCTCGCCGACGGGCACGTACTGGTCGAGGACGTGCCCGGCGTGGGCAAGACGATGCTGGCGCGGGCCCTGTCCCGCTCGATCGACTGCTCGTTCAGCCGGGTGCAGTTCACGCCGGACCTGCTGCCCTCCGACATCACCGGCGTCAACGTGTTCAACCAGAAGACCCGGGAGTTCGAGTTCCAGCCCGGACCCGTCTTCGCCAACTTCGTGCTCGGCGACGAGATCAACCGCGCGCCGCCCAAGACCCAGAGCGCGCTGCTGGAGGCGATGGAGGAGGGACAGGTCACCGTCGACGGCGACACCCGGCCGCTGCCGGACCCCTTCACGGTCGTCGCCACGCAGAACGCCGTCGAGGGCGGCCGCACGTACGAACTCCCGATGGCGGAGGTCGACCGGTTCACGAAGAAGATCCATCTCGGCTACCCCGACCAGGACGAGGAGGCGAAGATGCTGGACCGCGTCGTCGGCGGCCACCCCATCGAGGAGCTGGAGCCGGTGACGGACGTCGAGACGGTCCGGCGCGCCCGGGCGACCGTGGCGAACGCGACCGTCAACGAGCCGGTCCGGGAGTACGCGAGCCGGCTCGCCGGCTACACCCGCGAGCACGCACAGCTCGGCGCGAGTCCGCGGGGGTCCATCGCGCTCCTCCGGTCGGCACAGGCGAGAGCCGTCCTCGACGGGCGGGACTACGTGATCCCCGACGACGTGCAGTCGGAGGCCCCGACCGTCCTCGCCCACCGGATCCGGGTCGCCGACGGCGACGCGGACGCCGGCGCTCGCGTGGTCGCCGAGGCGCTGGAGTCGGTCCGGGTGGACTGATGCTCACGCGACGCGGCTGGGCGGTGGTCGGGCTGGTCGCCGGCTGTCTGGCGATGGCCACGGCGTACGGCGCGCGCTCGCTGAACGCCGTCATGGTCCCCGCGCTCGTCGCGCTCGCCGCCGCCGTCGTCCAGGTCGTCCGGGCCGACAGGCCGTCGGTGCGCCGGAAAGTCCCCGAGGGCGGGTTCGTCGGCGAGACGCGAACGGTGACCGTGGAAGTCGACGGCGAGCACGCAACCGCGGTGGGCCTCACCGACCGGACCGACGCCGGACTGGGCGACAGGACGGTCGAGCGGGAGGCGACGGTCGGCGGGACCGTCAGCTACGACGTGACGCTCGACGCACGCGGGGAGCACCGGATCGGCCCCGCGTCCGTGACCGTCACCGACGTGCTCGGGCTGGCCCGGCGCACCTTCGACGACCGGGACACTGACACGCTGCTGGCGTACCCGCCGGTGTACGGGCTGGCGCGCGGTTCCCTCCCGTTCGGGGCCGCCGCGACCGCCGGGGGGCGGGAGCGGTTCGACCGCCTCCGCGAGTACGAGCGCGGCGACGCCCGCGGCGATATCCACTGGAAGTCGAGCGCGAAGCGGCCGGACGGCGACCTGCTCGTCCGGGAGTTCGCCGGGGACGACCCCGACGCCGTCCGCGTCGTCGCCGAGACCGACGGGGGGGACCGCGCCGACGAGATGGCGTCGGCGGCGGCCAGCGTCGCGCTCGCCCTGCTCGACCGCGGCGTCCCGGTCGCGGTCGACGCCCCGGACGGAACCGTCGACGCCGGCGACGGTCCCGACCACCGCACCGCCGTCCTCTCTCTGCTTGCTCGCACCGGTCCCGGGACGGTGTCGCCGGAGCGGCGCGAGGACGCGGAAGTCGTCGTCACAGCGGGCGACGGCGGGACCGCCGTCACCCTCGGCGACCGGCACACGACGTTCGACGCGCTCGTCGCCGGAAGCCCGACGGCTCACGCCGCCACGGGCCAGGAGGTGACGCCATGAGCACGCGGACCGGCGTCGGTCGCGAGCGTGACGGGGGGTCGGGCTACCGCCTCCTCGCGCTCGGCGGCGTCGCCGCGCTCACCGCGTCGTACGTCGCCGTGTTGCACGACCTGGCGACGGTCGTCGGGGACAGCAGCCTCCTCTTTCCGGTCGTCGCCGGCGCGGCGCTACTCGGCGTGGCGGTCGCGCAGGTCGTCGGCGAGCGGACGGCGGCGGTGGTGGCCCTGGGACTCGCCGCCGCCGGCTACGCGTACTATCTCGTCGTGACGCCGGGCGGGCTGGCGGTCGTGGTGAACGGGACCGGACGGATCATCTCCGACGCCGTGGCGCTGCTGACGGGCTACTCCGTCCTCCGGCTGACGATGGCCGACGTCTGGTCGATCGGCTTCGCGCCCGCCCCGGTGTTTCTCTCCGCGTACCTCGCCGTCCGCCGCCGGTACGTCCTCTCGGTCGCCGCTGGCGGCGTCGCACTGCTGGTGCTCGTGTTGACCAGCGACGCCGGGATCGCTGTCACGCTGTTCGGCGTGCTCGGTGCCGTCGCCGCCGTCGGGTTCGGCGAACTCGACCGGCGCGGCGGGGGCGTCGAGCAGGCCGACCTCCTGGTCGTACTGGTCGTCGTCATGGCTGTCGCGTCGCTGTGGGTGCCGGCGGTCGGCGGCGACGGCAGCAAGCCGCTGTTTCTGGTGCCCGGTGGCAGCGGGAGCGCGGCGGGGGCCGGTGGTCTCGCCGAGGCGACCGACCGCATGGCGATCCAGGGGGAGACGGAGCTGTCGCCGCAGGTCCGGTTCACCGTCGAGAGCGACCGCAGCTCGTACTGGCGGGTCGCCACGTACGACCGCTTCACCGGCAATGGCTGGATCCGGTCCGGGAAGTCGACGGCGTACGACGGCCAGCTTCTCGAACCGCCGGGCCCGTCGCGGACGGTCGAACAGCGGGTCACCGTCGAGTCGCCGATGCGGGCGATGCCCGCCGCCGCCAGCCCCGTCTCCGTCGGCGGCGACGCCGCCGACCTCGCGACCGTCACCGACCACGGCGGGCTCGCGACCGACGCCACGCTGACGCCCGGCGACTCCTACACCGTCGAGAGCGAGGTACTCTGGCCGACCGCCGGCGAACTGCGAAGCGCAGGGACGCAGTACCCGGACTACGTCGCACAGCGCGACTACACGCAGCTCCCGGACGACACGCCCGACCGGGTCGGCGAGCGCACCGACGAGGTCGTCGGGGACGCGAACAACCCCTACGACAAGGCCGTCGCTATCGAGCGGTATCTCGAACGGACAAAGGAGTACTCGCTGGACGTGGAGCGACCGGACGGGAACATCGCCGACGCGTTCCTCTTCGAGATGGACGCCGGCTACTGCACGTACTACGCGACGACGATGGTCGCGATGCTGCGGACTCAGGACATCCCGTCGCGGATGGTCACCGGCTACACGCCGGGACAGGAGGTCGGGAACGACACGTACGTCGTCCGCGGCGTGGACGCACACGCATGGGTCGAGGTGTACTTCCCGGAGCACGGCTGGATGCGGTTCGACCCCACGCCGAGCAGCGAGCGGTCCGAGGCGGAGACCGAGCGGATTCAGGAGGCCCGGGAGGAGGGCGGTGACGGCGTCGACACCGCGGAGAGCGCCGGGGAACCGCTGACCGAGACGACCACGTCAACCCCCGACGATTCGGATCCCACCAACGGAACCCCGCTCGACAACGGGACGGTCAGCGACGGGTCGGGGAACCTGCCCGCGATCGACAACAGCAGCGACAACGGGACGGAAACCCCCGTCGACAGTCAGACGGCGTCGGCGACGACCGGCCGGTCACCGGCCGACGGCGGCGGGACGGGGGACGACGGCGGACCGTCGCTCCCGGAGCCGCCGTCGCCGGAGACGGTCGCCTGGGGCCTGTTCGTCGGGGTCGGCCTGTTCGCGGGCGCACACCGGGCTGGCGTCACGGGACGAGCATACCGGGGGCTGCGGCTCCACTGGCAAGGCGAGACACCGACGCCGGACGCCGCCGCCGAGCGGGCCGGCGAACGGCTCGAAACCCTGCTCGCGCAGGAGTACCGCCCTCGCCGCCCCGGCGAGACGCCGCGGGAGTACGTCGAGGCGCTGTCGCTCGCCGGCCTCGACGACCGCGCGCGGCGCGTCGCCCGCCTCCACGAACGCGCCCGCTACGGCGACGGCGTCTCCCGCGACGAGGCCGACGAGGCGGTCGAACTGGTCGACGCCCTCGTCGCCGAGCGAACGCCGGTGCTGCGGCGGTTCCGCTGACGAACGGGTTGCGCCGCTATCGGAGAAACACGGTTACGAACCGTCCGAATCCGTCCGGTACGTCGGTTCCGTCGGTCTCAGACCGGGTCGCCGCCGTGTGGCGGATGGCGGAACAGGCCGTCGACCATGGCGAGCAGCCCGACCGCCGCACCGCCGACGAGGGCGACCCGTGGCGAGAGCGAGAGCAGGTGGCCGACCAGCAGCGCACAGCAAAGCGCCGCCGGGATGACGGCCAGAACGAGGTCGTAGCGCGATACGTCCAGCGGCCGTCCGGCCGCAGCCGTTCGGTCGTCGCGTTGTACGCTCATCTCACTCCCACCTCCACAACCGTCTACGACGGATTTCCACTAAAATCTTATCCCAGTTCAGTTTAGCCAACACACCGGGAACCGCAGCGTTGACAACATGATGGATTTTTTGGCCCAGCAAAAATTATCTTCATAACTTATCAGCCGTCGATACCAGGGCGAACCGCCGACCGCAGTCGACGACGCCACGACGGGCAGCCGGTACGACAGGTCACTCCAGTCGAGGCGACGCACCGGAACCGACGAGCGCCACCAATCGGCCAACCTTGCAGGGGGAAACGGGCTTTTGTCCGTCCGGCCCCTAGGGAGGGTAGTCCGACGACCCCACCGCTCGGGTTAGTTCGAAGTAGACTAACAACGACCGAGAGTTAGCCAGCTTGGGCAAAAGGTACTTGAATAGCGCAACCGTTACCCGAGGTGAAGGTCAAACGGCTCCTATCATGCAAGGACAATCGCAACAGCAGGCTTACGACCGCGGGATCACTATCTTCTCGCCGGACGGACGCCTCTATCAGGTGGAGTACGCCCGCGAGGCGGTCAAGCGCGGGACGGCGAGCATCGGCGTCCGGACGAGCGAGGGCGTCGTCCTCGCCGTCGACAAACAGCTTCGTTCGGAGCTGATGGAACCGAACAGCATCGAGAAACTGCACAAGGCCGACGACCACGTCGGCATCGCGAGCGCGGGCCACGTCGCCGACGCCCGCCAGCTCATCGACTTCGCGCGCCAGCAGGCGCAGGTCGAGCAGATCCGCTACGGCGAGCCGGTCGGCGTCGAGACGCTGACCAAGCGCGTCACCGACCACATCCAGCAGTACACCCAGACCGGCGGCGCGCGCCCGTTCGGCGTCGCGCTGCTGATCGCCGGCATCGACGACGGCGAGCCGCGCCTGTTCGAGACCGACCCCAGCGGCACGCCCAACGAGTGGAAGGCGCTGGCGGTCGGCCGCGACCGCGGCGAGATCCAGGAGTACCTGGAGGACAACTACGAGGAGGCGGCCGACCTGGACGCCGGCATCGACCTCGCGCTGGAGGCGCTGGCCTCCGTCACCGACGACGGCTTCGAGCCGAGCGGCGTCGGCGTCGCGACGGTCGACGTCGAGACCGAGGCGTACGACGAACTCGACGAGGACCGCGTCGAATCGCACCTCGCCGAACTCGACCTCCTGACGGAGGACTGACCATGCACGACGATTTCACCACCGACGGCATCGACGGCGGACGGCCCGGACCGACCGAACCCGAAGTCGGGCAGATCCCGACGAACGACCTGTCCGCGGACGACCTGGACAACGTGAACAAGACGGGGACGACGACGGTCGGCCTCGTCACGGCGGACGGCGTCGTCATCGCGACGGACATGCGCGCCAGTCTCGGCGGCCGGTTCGTCTCGAACAAGAACGTCCAGAAGGTCGAACAGATCCACGACACGGCGGCGCTAACCCTCGTCGGCTCCGTGGGCGGCGCGCAGTCGTTCATCAAGAGCCTGCGGGCGGAAGCGAACCTGTACGAGGCGCGCCGCGGCGAGTCGATGAGCATCAACGCACTGGCCACGCTGGCGGGCAACTTCGCCCGCGGCGGCCCGTTCTTCGCCATCAACCCCATTCTGGGCGGCGTCGACGACGAGGGCCACCACGTCTACTCGATCGACCCCGCTGGCGGCGTCATGGCCGACGACTACACCGTCACCGGGTCGGGCATGCAGCTCGCCTACGGCGTCTTAGAACAGGAGTACGAGGAGGGGCTCTCGAACGAGGAAGCCAAGACCGTCGCCGCTCGGTCGGTCAAGAGCGCCGCCGAGCGCGACACCGGCTCCGGCAACGGCGTGTTCCTCGCCGAGATCACCGACGACGGCGTCGAGATCAACGGCCACACCGACTTCGACGACGTCATCTGAGGTCGTCGACGTCCACGTCCTCGCGTTCGCCGCAGTGATGCGCGAACGCGCGCAGTTCCGCCTCGGTGAGGTCCCGGTACGCGCCCTGCGCTATCTTTTCGACGGTCTCGTCGACCGAGGCGGTCGTCCGCTCGACCTCGAACGTGGCGCTGACGGCGGTCGCCCCGCACTGGCGTTCGGCGCGGTGGACCGCCTCGACGAACGTCGCCCGCCGCGAGCGGTCGCCGTCGCCGACGCCACGGTACAGGAGTGCGAGCGCGTCGACCAGCGCGTCGTCGAGGTCGTCGTCCGCGAACACGCGCTCGCGGTCGCGGGACTCCATCCGTTCGAACAGGAGCGCGAGGTCGAGGACGGCGTTTCTGAGCCGCCGACGGATGCGGTATCGCGCGTCGTAGGCGGACTGTTCGCTCCGGAGCGTCGCCTCCCCCCGGAGGAACGCCCTGTCGGCCGGTGTGAGCACGCCGCGGTCGCGGCTGTCGTCGTCGTTCATCGTCGGATACGGGCTAACCGCTCAGTCCGTTACGCTCGTATCGGCAAAAGCGTTGGGACGCGCAGGGTCAAACCAGCCCGCGGGTCGCGGGCGGGCCGCCGGCCGGCGTCGTCGGGCGTGCGCCGGGCAGTTCGGCGACGCAGCGCCGACAGAACCGATACCCGGGCTCGTTCTCCGCGCCGCAGTCGGGACAGGCGACCGCGGCCTCCGACCGGTCGCCGTCCCGGGTGCGCTCCCGCCTACGGCGAACCCACAGCCCCAGGAGCACGGCGACGGCCTGGAGCGCGACCGCCAGCGCCAGCGCGCCGTAGAGCCAGGTCGGGGACATGACCGTTCGGCGATACGCCACCCAAACAGTTAAATAATTTGGATAGTCGGACGGAGTCCGAGGGGCAACAGCTTCTTTCTCCTGAACCCTCCGCAGTAGTATTTTAATCCTGTATTTCGTTCCTATATTTTCCATTAGATTTATTACGAACCGCGAGCATATCGTTGACTGGGTGATGCCGATGGCACTCCCGACTAGTCCCGTCAGTTCCTGGACGCAGAGCCTCGACCTGCCGTCCCGGCTGTTCGGGCAGGTCGGAGACAACGACGCCGAACTGTACGAGGAGGACGGCGACTTCGTCCTCAGCGTCGAGCTGCCCGGGTTCGACCGAGACGAGATCACCGTCAACTGGTACGAGGGGCGGCTGAACGTCTCGGCCGAGCACGAGGATGATGCGCGCGGCCGGAAGCGAACGTACCACCGTAGCTTCCGGATGCCGAAGGAGATCGTCGAGGAAGATATCGCCGCCTCCTACGAGAACGGCGTCCTCGAAGTCCGGCTCCCGGTCGTCGAGCGCGCGACCGCCCGCGGCCGGACCATCGAGATCGAGTAACCGCCGTCGGCCGGGCGCGTCGGAGTCCCCGCCGCGGTGACGGCTACCGCAAGCGTCAGAACGATTGTTTTTCGGGTCGAAGCGTCCGTATGAGCCAGTCGTGGGACGTGTCCTCGATGCCGGACCAGTCCGGGAAGACGGTGGTCGTCACCGGCGCGAACAGCGGCGTCGGTCTCGCGGCGACGCGAGCGTTCGCCCGAAAGGGCGCACACGTCGTGATGGCCTGCCGGAGCGTCGAGCGCGCCGAGTCGGCCAAGGCGGACGTCCGCGAGGACGTGCCCGCCGCGTCGCTGACCGTCGGCGAACTGGACCTCGCGGATCTCGACTCCGTCCGGGCGTTCGCGGCGTGGTTCGAGGCGCAGGACCTCCCGCTCCACGTCCTCTGTAACAACGCCGGCGTGATGGCGATCCCCCGCCGCGAGACGGCCGACGGCTTCGAACGGCAGTTCGGCGTCAACCATCTCGGCCACTTCGCGCTGACCGGCCTGCTCCTCCCGCACCTGCGTGAGACGCCCGGCGAGACCCGCGTGGTCACCCAGAGCAGCGGCGTCCACGAGCGCGGCCGGATCGACTTCGACGACCTGCACGGCGAGGCGTCGTACGACAAGTGGGAGGCGTACGCCCAGAGCAAGCTCGCGAACGTCCTGTTCGCGTACGAACTCGACCGTCGCCTCGGCGGGGGCGACGCCGACGACGCGGACGTGCGGAGCGTCGCCTGCCACCCCGGGTACGCGGACACGAACCTCCAGCGCCGCGGCCCGGAGATGAGCGGGTCGCGGCTTCGCCTGCTGCTGATGAAGGTCGCGAACGCGACCCTCGGGCAGTCGCCCGCCGCCGGTGCGCTTCCGCTGCTGTACGCGGCGACCGACCCGGCCGTGGACGGCGGCGACTACGTCGGCCCGGGCGGGTTCATGAACATGCGCGGCCACCCGGAGAAACAGCGGTCCAGCGACCGGTCGTACGACGAGTCGACCGCCCGCAGGCTCTGGGAAGCGTCCTCGGCGGCGACCGGCGTGACCTACTCGCTCTCCGACCCGGCCTGACGCCGGTCGCCGGTGTCGCGACCGCTACGCCGTCGTGCCCTCGACGAGTCGCTCCAGCTGCTCTGGCGGGACCGCGCCGCGCGCGGCGTGACCCTGGTAGACGAACGTCGGGACGCCCCTGACGCCCTGCTGTCGCGCCGCGTCGAACTGCTCCCGCACGGACTCGCGGAGCTGATCGTCGGCGATCGCCGAGCGCACCTCGTCGGGGTCGACCCCGCTGTCGGCCGCCAGTTCCGTGAGCACGGCCTCGTCGCCGATGTCACGACCGTCCTGCCAGAGCGCGTCGAAGATCGCCCAGTCGAAGGTCAGCCACGTCTCCTGTGGGTAGTGCTCCCGCACGTAGTAGGACGCGACCTGCGCGTCCAGCGAGTCGATGTCCGTCGCGATCTCGGTCGTCATCTCCACGCCGTACTCCTCCTGGAGGCGCTGGACGTTCCGTTTGGCCTCCTCGTAGTAGTCGTCGTCCTTGCCGTCGTCGACCGAGTGGTCGATCGCCCCGTCCGGGCCGCGCTTGCCCGCGCGGAGGTCGAAGGGGTGCCAGTCGATCGCGAGGTCGCCGTCCCGCGTCTCCTGATACTGTGCCAGCGACTTGCGCCCGAGGTAACAGAACGGGCAGACGTAGTCGGAGTAGACGGTGACAGTGGCCGGATCTTGGGCGTCGCTCATCGTGGATTCACGTAGCCCGCGGCGACACAAGAACGCGGGCCGGGTGTGAGCGCCGGGCGCACGGCCGCGACGGCGAGAAGTGTCTATCTGGGGGCATGTCGCTCAACCATCCCCACGAGTTCCTCGGCCCCGACGAACCCGTCGGCGTGGCGGGCGACCGCCTCGCCGTCCGCGAACAGGACGAGCGTCGGGACGCTCCGCACGTCGTACTCGTCGATGAGAGCGAGGTCGGTCTGCGGGTTACACATCACCACGACGGCGTCGGTCGCGCGGGCGACGGTGCCGACGACGGGTTCGACCGCCTGACACAGCGTGCAGCCCTTCGTGAAGAAGTCCACGAGGACGAGGTCGTGGGCGTCGAGGAGCGCGTCGAGTTCCTCGCCGGTGTCGACGCTGACGGGCGTGTCGAAGTCGGCGTCGGCCGGTGTCGCGGCGGTGTCGGTCATTGTCGGTCGTAACCGCCGAACGCTTTTGCGGGTTTCGGGGGCGTGCAGCGGTCGCACACGGCGGTGGTCGACGGAGCGACGGTCTACTGGCTGACGCCCGACCGGGAGGCCGGCGGTTCCGAGAGGTATATCCCCCCGGAGGCACGGCAATCTCCCATGGACCCGGCGCTGGGACCCCCCGAGAAGATGGCCGAGCGGGTCGAGGACCTGACGCCGATGATGCGCCAGTACCACGACCTCTGTGCGCGCTACGACGACTCGCTCGTCCTGTTTCAGGTCGGGGACTTCTACGAGACGTTCTGCGAGGCCGCCGAGACGACCGCCCGCCTGCTGGAGATCACACTCACCGAGCGCGAGGACAGCACCGGCACGTACGCGATGTCCGGCATCCCGATGGACAACGCCGAGTCGTACATCGAGACGCTGCTCGACGCGGGCTACCGCGTCGCCGTCGCCGACCAGGTGCAGGAACCCGAGGAGACGACCGGCGTCGTCGACCGCGCCGTCACGCGGATCGTCACGCCCGGCACGCTCACCGAGGACGAACTGCTCGACACCGACGACAACAACTTCGTCGCCTGCCTGACGGAGTCCGGCGCGGGCGGGGACGCCGAGTACGGGCTCGCCCTGCTCGACGTGTCGACGGGCGACTTCTACGTGACGAGCGCCGACTCGACCGCGACGGTCGCCGACGAGGTGAGCCGCTTCGCGCCGCCCGAGGCCATCGTCGGCCCGAACGTGCGGACCGGCGCGAGGGAGGCGTTCGACGCGGACTGCATGGTGACGCCGTACGACGAGGCCGTCTTCGAGAGCGACGCCGCCCGCGAGAAGGTCGGCGCTTACTTCGGCTCGCCGGACCGCCTGCTGGCCGCCGACGCCGAGATCCGGGCCTGCGGCGCGCTGCTCGCGTACGCCGAGTACGCCCGCGGCGGGCAGGACGGTCACCTCGGCTATCTCAACCACCTGACGCGGTACGACCCGCGCGAGTACATGCTGCTGGACGCCGTCGCCCTGGAGAGCCTCGAACTGTTCGAGCGCCGCGGCGTCCACGGGGCGGAGGGCGCGACGCTGGTCGACGTGCTGGACGAGACGGCCAGCGCCGTCGGCAGCCGGAAGCTGAAGGACTGGCTCCGCCGCCCGCTGATCGAGCGCGACCGGATCGCGGCGCGCCACGACGCCGTCGCGGAGCTGACCGAGCGCGTCCGGACGCGGGAGGCCCTCCACGAGCGCCTGCGGGACGTGTACGATATCGAGCGGCTGGTCGGCCGGATCTCCCGCGGCCGGGCGAACGCCCGGGACCTCCGGTCGCTGCAGGAGACGCTCGAAACCGTTCCAGACCTGAAGGAGCACCTCGCCGACGCCGACTGCGCCCCCCTCCGTGACCTCCGCGAGGGGATGGACGACCTCGCCGACGTGCGGACGCTGATCGGCGACGCCGTCCGCGAGAACCCGCCCGCCGAGATCACGGAGGGCGACCTGAT
Organism: Halostella salina; assembly: GCF_003675855.1. NCBI lineage: Archaea > Methanobacteriati > Methanobacteriota > Halobacteria > Halobacteriales > Natronoarchaeaceae > Halostella > Halostella salina. The sequence continues at coordinate 210,614 of NZ_RCIH01000007.1, forward strand.
CCGCGAGGGGTACGACGACGAACTCGACGACCTGCGCGAGACGGAGCGTTCGGGGAAGGCGTGGGTCGACGACCTCGAAGCGCGCGAGCGCGAGCGCACCGGCATCGACTCGCTGAAGGTCGGCCACAACTCGGTCCACGGCTACTACATCGAGGTGACCGACGCCAACCTCGACCGCGTACCCGACGACTACACGCGCCGGCAGACGCTGAAGAACGCCGAGCGCTACTACACGCCCGAACTGAAGGAACGGGAGGACGAGATCATCCGGGCCGAGCAGCGCGCCGACGAGCTGGAGTACGAGCTGTTCCGCGAGGTGCGGGGCGACGTGGCCGCCGAGTCCGAGCGGATCCAGCGGCTCGCGGACGCCGTCGCGGAACTCGACGCGCTCGTCTCGCTCGCCGAGGTGGCCGCCCGGTACGGCTACGTCCGCCCCGAGCTGGTCGACGACCGGATCCGGATCGAGGGCGGTCGCCACCCCGTCGTCGAGCGGACCCAGGAGTCGTTCGTCCCGAACGACGCCGCCTTCGACCGCGAAAACCGGGTCGCGGTCGTGACGGGGCCGAACATGAGCGGCAAGTCGACGTACATGCGCCAGGTCGCGCTGATCGCCGTGCTCGCACAGGTCGGGAGCTTCGTCCCCGCGGAGTCGGCCGAACTCCGGATCGTGGACCGCGTGTTCACCCGCGTCGGCGCGAGCGACGATATCGCCGGCGGGCAGTCGACGTTCATGGTCGAGATGACCGAGCTGTCGGAGATCCTGCGCTCGGCCACCCCGGACTCGCTGGTGCTGCTCGACGAGGTCGGCCGCGGCACGAGCACGACCGACGGCTACGCCATCGCGCGGGCGGTCACGGAGTACCTCCACGACGAGGTGGGCGCGACGACGCTGTTCGCGACGCACCACCACGACCTGACCGAAGTCGCCGCCGACCTGCCGGGCGCGTTCAACCGCCACTTCGCCGCCGAACGCGTTGGCAACGCCGAGGACGGCCCGGACGACGCTGGCGACCGCGAGGTGACATTCAGCCACGAGATCCGGCCGGGGGCAGCGACCGCCTCGTACGGCGTCGAGGTCGCCAGCATGGCCGGCGTGCCGGACGCCGTGGTCGGCCGAGCGCGTGACCTGCTCGACGACGAGGGCCCGGCCGACGGCGATGCGACTTCGCGGACCGCGCCGCCGGCGGACGCCGCCGGCGAAGCCCCGGCTCGGACGACCGACGACGACCCCGCCGTCGCGACCGACGGCGACCCGGACGTGCCGCTGTCCGTCGCCGAGCGGCTGCGCGCGACGAACGTCGCCGACACGACGCCGATGGAGGCGCTGCGGCTGCTCGACGAACTCCAGCGGGAACTGGAGTAGCGGTCCGACAGCCACTTGCCCGTCCCGCCCCGACGGATCCGCCGTGAACCCCGACGACCTGGCCCGCGAACTCACCGGGACGGTCGCGGGCGGCCTCGGCGTCGACCCCGACTACGCGCGGGGCAGCGTCCCCTGCGCGCGGTGTCACCGGAACGACGCTGCCGTCGACCGCGACGAGGGCGACGGCTTGCTCGAAGCGGGCGACGAAGTCACTGTCGCGTTCCGCCGCTACGAGGGCCACACGTGGGAACCGGTCGGCGTCTACTGCCGCGACCACGGCGTCGACGCCGTCGCCGACGCGATGCCGACGCTCGCGGAGGACCAGGCCGTCGTCGCCGCCGTGCTGGAGCCGACCGGCTACCGCGACCCGCTCGACGGCCACCACCCGAACGCGCTCTCGCTCGGCGGGGTGGCAGTGCTCGACGCCAGCCCCGCCGGCGAGGGGTACTGACGCCCCGACGGTACCCGCCCCTCGCCACAGTTACGGCGGAGACAGCGCGACGAACTCCAGCCCCTTCTCTTCCAGCAGCCGCCGCGCGCGGTCCGTGACGGAGGGGGCGACGAGCAGTCCGCGGACGCTCGCGTCGGCGTGGAGCGAGCGCTCCAGCGCGTCGACGTAGCGGCCGAGCTGGCCGACCGCGTCCGGGCCGACGCGGCGGCGCTTGAGTTCGACGACAACGGTCCGGCCGTCGGCGTCCTCGCCGTAGATGTCGACCGCGCCGGCCGGCGTCTCGCGCTCGGTCGCCAGCGGCGCGAACCCGTCCTCGATCAGTTTGGGGTCCGCGAGGATCCGCTGCCGGAGGTCCTCCTCGGTCCCCTCGACCGCCAGCTCGTGGCCGTCGGTCAGGTCGAACGCGGACACCTGGTCGACGCGCTCGAACGCGACGACCAGCTCCTCGTCGGGCGACGAGCGGACGCTCCGGACGCGGAGCTCGCCGGCCTCCGTGAGCGACGGCTCGTGGGTACAGCCCGGCGGCTGCCAGTTGACGGGCTTCTGTCCCTCGTCGGTGTGGACGAGGATCGTCCCGTCGGGCTTGAGCATGACGTGGCGGTCGCCCGGGCCGAGCTGGCTGGCGGCGCGGCCGTCGTAGTCGACGGTGCACCGGCCGAACAGGGTGACGAGCGCGCCGGCCGCGACGCCGTCCTCGACGGTCGCCAGCGCCTCCTCGGCGCTGGGGTTCCGGAGCGTCACGTCGGTCGAACGTCGGCCGCTTGCAGTCACTGCCCCGGCGTAGGGGGCGAGCGACCAAAAGCGGCCCGCGTTCGGGCTACGTCACGGCGATCACCTCCCGCCGGTCGCCCGCGCGTCGCCTAACGCGCTCGGCGAGGTAGGCCACCGCCTCGTCGCGGGTGAGCGCACCGCGGTCGGTCAGGTCGGCAACGACGCCCTTCGTCGCGCGGAACCAGCGCCGGACCCGCGGACCGCCGTACGGCCCGCCGTCTGGATCGACGGCGACGAGCGCGCCGGCCGACACGTCGGGCGCGACGCCGGGGAGACCGAACCACAGCGGCAGGTACGCCGTCACCCTGTAGTCGGGAGCGACGACGAACAGCGCCTCGTGCGTTCGGAGGTCGACCGCGTCGACGACGCCGTCGAAGTCGCGGCCGACGGCGGTCGGCCGGCGCTCCACGGGGCGGGGATCAGCTTCGGGTGCGGAACCAGTGAGCGGCCCCGGACTCCGGCGGCTGCTGGCGGCTCCGGGCCCGCCGAACGGCGTCCCGGCGGTGATCCGGCGGGCGAGCGAGCAATCGGTGCCGCCCCAGCGCGAGCGGTGGAGGTCGTAGTCGCCGTCGGGGCGCTCGTAGGCGACGAGGGCACGGTGGGCCACGGGGCCCGAGGTGGCTGCGTCACCCTACATAAACCTGCGTCGCTCGCCCGTCGCGGTCAGCCGCCCCACTCGCTGCCGACGTCGCCAGCGATGGCGTCGCGCCACTGGTCGAACCGCTCGGCGCAGTCCGGCGACTCCTCTATGTGGTCCACGAATCCGGCACCGGGGTCGGAAAGCGCCCCGCCGCAGAACGGGCAGCGGTCGGGGTCCGACCAGTCCGTTTCGGCGACCGACTCGACCTCCTCGTCCACGTCGGTGCGTGCGAGCACGTCGCGGACGGTCCCCGGGTCGGCGTCGACGGCGTCGGCCAGTTCCGTAGGTAAATCGTCAGGTCGTTCGGCCGCGGCGAGCAGTATCTCCCGTTCGGTCGTTTCGTCCACCATGACCGTCGTACGACACGGAGGCGCAAAACCGTCGCCCCCGGTGTCGGGCGGGCGACCGCCCCGTGCCGGCCGCCCGCGACCAGCATCCCTTTGTCGCCGCCGGTCCGACCGCCGGTATGGCCGGCACCGGGAAGGTCGACCGCGAGTTCTTCGAGGGGTACATCTACCCGCGGCTCGGGGCGGACCGGGCGGACGTGGCGCTCGGCCCGCGCCACGGCGTCGACTTCGGCGTGATCGACGCGGACGGCACGGCGGTCGTGACAGCGACTGACCCCGTCTCCGTCCTCCCGGACCTGGGGTGGGAGCGCGCCGCCCGCTTCGCGCTCGGGGTGATACTGGCCGACGTGGCCGTCTCCGGCCTGCCGCCGTCGCATCTCTCGGTCGCCTTCCACCTGCCGCCCGAAATGAACGACGACGAGTTCGCCGCGGTGTGGGGCGCGATGGACGAGGCCCTCACCGACCTCGGCACCGCCGTCGTCACGGGCCACACAGCGCGCTACGCCGGCTGTTCGTTCCCCTGGGTCGGCGGCGCGACCGCGATGGCCGTCGGCGACCACGACGACGTGGTGCGCCCGGACGGCGCGCGGCCGGGCGACCGCCTGCTCGTCACGACCGGCGCGGGCGTCGAGGCCGCCGCGATGTTCGCGTCGCTGTACCCGGACCAGATCCCGGCGGACGACGCCGCAGTGGACGCCGCGGCCGCCCGTCTCCCGGGCGTCGACCACGTCCGCGGGGCCGTCGCCGCGGCCGCCGCCGGGCCGGTCACCGCGATGCACGACGCGACGGAGGGCGGCCTCCACGGCGCGCTCCACGAACTCGCGGGCGCGGCCCGCGTCCGCGTCGAGTTCGAGCGCGACGCGGTGCCGCTGCCCGACGACGTGCGAGCGGTCGCGGACGCCCTCGACTTCGACCCGTGGCGCGCGACGAGTTCCGGCACGCTGCTCGTGACGGCCCCGCCGGAGGCCGCCGACCGCGTCCTCGACGCCCTCCGGGGCGAGGGGCTGGCGGCTGCAGATGTGGGGAGAGTCACGGACGGCGAGGGGGTCGTCGCCGACGGCGAGCGCGTCCCGGAACCGGACGGCGACTCGTCGTGGCCGGTGTACGAACGGCTGGCCGGGGAGTAGCCGCCCTCGGACCATCCGGGCCCGACAGCACGATCCCACCACCGCTTTGTACTACCAAGTGATACCACCGCGTATGCGAACATCGGCACCCATGGACCGACCGGTCGCCCTGACGGTCGCGGGGAGCGACTCGGGCGGCGGCGCGGGCGTACAGGCCGACATCAAGGCGATGGAGGCGGCGGGCGCGTTCGGCACGAGCGCCGTGACGGCGGTCACCGCCCAGCACACGCGCGGCGTCGAGCGAACCCACGTCCTCCCCGTCGAGGAGGTGACGGCGCAGTACGACGCCGTCGTCCGGGACTTCGACGTGGGCGCGCTGAAGACGGGGATGCTCGCGACCGCGCCGGTCGTCGAGGCCGTCGCAGAGCGCGTCGCCGACACCGACGCGCCGGCGGTGGTCGACCCCGTGATGGTCGCTGCGTCGGGCGACCGCCTGCTCGAACGCGAGGCGGAGCGGGCGTACGAGGAACTGGTCGCCGAGGCTGCCCTGGTGACGCCCAACGCCGACGAGGCGGCCGTTCTGACCGGGATCGACCCGGACAACGAAGTCGACCAGACGGCAGCCGCCGAGGAACTGCTGGACCTCGGAGCCGACGCGGCGCTCGTGACGGGCGGGCACGTCGGGGACGGCCGGGTCCGGGACGTGCTCGCCACCGAGGACGGCGTCGAGACCTTCGAGGGGCCGCGGATCGACACCGACGCCACGCACGGCACCGGCTGCACGCTCTCGGCGGCGGTCGCGGGCCGACTTGCCGCGGGCGATTCGGTTTCCGAAGCGGTCGACCGCGCCGTCGCCCTCGTCGAGCGGGCGGTCCGCTACCACAACGACGTGGGCGAGGGGCCGGGCGCGGTCGACGGCCTCGCGGCGCTGCGCGAGCGGGCCGACCGCCAGCCGACAGCCGCCGCCGTCTCGGAGGTCGTCGACGCGTTCGTCGAGGCCGACGTGTCCCGGCTGGTTCCCGAAGTCGGCATGAACGTCGTCGGCGCGACGCCGCGCGCGGAGGCTGTCGCGGAGACGGCCGCAGTCGAGGGACGGATCACCCGCACCCTCTCGGGCGTCGCGCCGAACCGCGGCGTCCGCTTCGGCGCGTCGAGCCACGTCGCGCGGTTCCTGCTCGCCGCCCGCGAGTTCGACCCGGGCCTGCGCTACGCGGTCAACTGCCGGTTCGACGACGCGGTGGCGGACGCGCTGGCCGGTCTGGACTGGACCGTCGCGGCGTACGACCGGAGCGCGGAACCGGAGGACGTGAAGACGCGGGAGGGGAGCACGATGGGCTGGGGCACCCGACGGGCGTTCGAGTCGGTGCCGGACACGCCGGTCGCAGTCACCGACGCCGGCGAGGTCGGCAAGGAGGCCATCGTCAAGCTACTCGCGCCCGACGCCGGGACACTGGTCGACCGCGTGCTGGCGCTTGACCGCGCGGTCGGGGAGTGAACCGCGGCGCTGTCTCACTCGCCGCGGAGCGCAGTGACCCAGTCGACCGCCGCCTCCACGGTCCACCCGGCCCAGTGCGCCTCGGCGACCGCCCACCCGACCAGCGTGGCGACGAGCGCCGAGAGCGCGCCGAGTTCGGGGTAGCCGACCCACGCGGGAAGCAGCATGAACAGCATCTCGGCGGCCACGTCGGGCACGACACCCCGAACGACGCTCCCGACGGCGTTTCCGACCGCGTCGGCGAGTCCGCCGCCGACGTCGACCAGCGGGCCGTCCGCCCGGTCTACCGACGACGTGGCGTACCCCGCCCCGACCGACAGCAGGAGGGCAAACACCATGCCTGCGAACCCCGCCCGGACGCCCGCCCGTTTCGGTGGCACCGGTGGCCACTACGACCACCCGGGGGAATATAGCCTGTGGAAACCCGCAGGGTTTTAGCCCGCGACGGACCAGAGGGAGAGACATGACAGAGGCGACGGGGATCGTCGGGGAGTTCCTCGCCCTGAAGGAGGAGACCGACGCCGACCTGCTGGCGATGCAGTGTGGCGACTTCTACGAGTTCTTCGCCGACGACGCCGAGACGGTCAGCGACGAGCTGGACCTGAAGGTGTCCCAGAAGTCCTCCCACGGGTCGTCGTACCCGATGGCCGGCGTGCCGCTGGACGACCTGACGCCGTACCTGAAGGCGCTGGTCGAGCGCGGCTACCGCGTCGCCGTCGCCGACCAGTACGAGACCGAGTCGGGCCACGCCCGGGAGGTCACCCGCGTCGTCACGCCGGGCACGCTCCTGGAGACGACGGACGCCGACGCCCGCTACCTCGCGAGCGTCGTCGCGGACGGCGACGGCTACGGCCTCGCGTTCGCCGACGTGACGACGGGACGGTTCCACGTCACCGCGGTCGACGGCGACGACGCGACGGGACAGGTGCTCTCGGAGCTGTACCGGTTCGACCCCGTCGAACTGCTCCCCGGCCCGGAGGCCCGGAACGACGACGGCTTTCTGGACGCGGTCCGCGAGCGAGTCGACGCAGCCGTGACGCTCCACGACGCCGCCGCGTTCGCGCCGGGGCGGGCGCGCCACCGGACCCGCGAGCAGTTCGGCGACGAGGCGATAGACAGCGTCGGCGTCGACGCCGAGGGGCCGGCGGTGCAGGCCGCAGGGGCCGTCCTCGCCTACGTCGAGGAGACGGGGACGGGCGTGCTGGCGTCGATGACGCGGCTCCAGCCGTACCGCGGCGACGACCACGTCGAGGTGGACGCGACGACCCAGCGCAACCTCGAACTCACCGAGACGATGCAGGGCGACCGCTCGGGGTCGCTGTTTTCCACCATCGACCACACCGTCACCAGCCCCGGCGGCCGCCTGCTGAAGGAGTGGCTCCAGCGCCCCCGGCGCTCGGTCGAGACGCTGGAGCGCCGCCAGGCGAGCGTCGCCGCGTTCGCCCGCGCCGTGATGGCCCGCGAGGGGGTCCGCGAGACGCTGGACGCCGCGGCCGACCTCGAACGCCTGGCCTCCCGGGCGAGTTCCGGGAGCGCCGACGCGACGGACCTGCTCAAGGTGCGGGACACGCTCGCCCTGCTGCCTGATCTGGTCGACGCCGTCGAGAACGACCCCGAACTCGCCGACTCGCCGCTGACCGAGACTGTCACCCGGCCGGACCGGGCCGGCGCGGCCGACCTGCGGACGACGCTCGACGAGGCGCTGGCCGAGGACCCGCCCTCGACCGTGACGCAGGGCGGCCTCCTGACGAAGGGGTACGACGACGAACTGGACGAGGTGATCGCGCGCCACGCGGAACTGAAGGAGTGGTTCGACACGCTGGAGGAGCGCGTGAAGGCCGAGACGGGGCTGACCCACGTCACCGTCGACCGCAACAAGACCGACGGCTACTACGTGCAGGTCGGCAAGAGCGAGGCCGACCGGGTGCCCGAGCGCTTCGAGAACGTGAAGACGCTGAAGAACTCCGAGCGCTTCGTCACCGACGAACTCGCCGAGAAGGAACGCGAGGTCCTCCGGCTGGAAGAACGGCGAGGCGATCTGGAGTACGAGCTGTTCCAGGAGCTCCGCGAGACGGTGGCCGACCGCGCCGAACTCCTGCAGGACGTGGGGCGGACGGTAGCAACGGTCGACGTGCTGGCCGCGCTGGCGACCCACGCCGTCAACAACGACTGGACACGCCCCGACCTGCACCGCGGCGACGACCTCTCGATATCGGGCGGCCGCCACCCCGTCGTCGAACAGACCACCGAGTTCGTCCCAAACGACGCCGCGCTCGACGCCGACCGCCGGTTCCTCGTCGTGACCGGGCCGAACATGAGCGGCAAGTCGACGTACATGCGACAGGTCGCGCTCATCACGCTGCTCGCGCAGGTCGGCAGCTTCGTCCCGGCCCGGGATGCGTCGGTCGGCGTCGTCGACGGCATCTACACCCGCGTCGGCGCGCTGGACGAACTCGCGCAGGGGCGCTCGACGTTCATGGTCGAGATGCAGGAGCTGTCGAACATCCTCCACTCCGCCAGCGACGAGTCGCTGGTGATCTTGGACGAGGTGGGCCGCGGGACGGCGACGTACGACGGCATCTCCATCGCGTGGGCCGCGACCGAGTACCTCCACAACGAGGTCCGCGCGAAGACGCTGTTTGCGACCCACTACCACGAGCTGACGACGCTCGCGGACCACCTCGCGGGCGTCGCCAACGTCCACGTCGCGGCCGACGAGACGGACGGCGACGTAACCTTCCTCCGGACGATCCGCGACGGCCCGACGGACCGCTCGTACGGCGTCCACGTTGCGGATCTGGCCGGCGTCCCGTCACCTGTCGTCGACCGCTCGCGCGAGGTGCTCGACCGCCTCCGGGAGGAGAAGGCCATCGAGGCGAAGGGGAGCGGTGGCGGCGGGAACGACGGCGGCACGAAACAGGTCGTCTTCGACGTCGGCAGCGGCGAACTGCGGGCGGCCGACGAGGACACTGGTTCCGACACGACCGCCGACGCGGCGTCAGCCGACCCCGGAGCCGACGACGCGGCCGCGGACGGCGGCCCTGACGCCGTCGACCCCGACGCGGAGCGCGTGCTGTCGGCTATCGAGGACCTGAACGTCGACGAGACGCCGCCAGTCGAGCTGATGGCGAAAGTGCAGGAGTGGCAGGCGCGACTGGACGACGAGTGAGACGGCGCAGCGGCGGCCGCGTCAGACCGACTGGACGGCGTCGATCAGCGCGTCGTAGTCCGGTTCGTTCGTCGGGTCGTCGGCGACCCAGGCGTACGTCACGGTGCCGTCCGCGTCGAGCACGAAGACGGCGCGGTTCGCCACGCCGTACAGCCCCAGGTCCGGCAGGTCGATCTCCAGGTCGTACGCCCGGATCGCGTCGCCGGCCATGTCGCTGACGAGGTCGAACTCGATCCCGTGTGCCTCGCGGAACGCGCCCTGCGAGAACGCCGAGTCGGCACTAACCCCCAGCACCGTCGCGCCGGCGTCGCGGAAGCGGTCGAGGTGGTCCTGCAGCGCGACCATCTCGTTCGTACACGGCGGCGTGAACGCGCCGGGGAAGAACGCGAGGACGACGGGCCCGTCGCCGAGGCGGTCGTCGAGGTCGAACGATTCGTGCTCGCTCGTGCCGAGCGTCGCGGTAAACGTGGGTGCGGCGTCGCCGTTCGAGAGCATCGGTCGGATCGTGGGCTGGAAGACGGATAAAGCCGTTCACGAACAGGTTTGCCGGCGTTTGCGGGCGACGCGGAGCGCGAGCACGCCGGCGGTCAGGCGACCCGGTCCTCGGCGTGGCCGTAGGCGACCGCTCCGACGACGAGCAGGAGGCCGTACCCCCAGATCGCCCCGCGGACCGCGGGCGGAACGTCGACGGCACCGGTCGCGTCGAGCAGCACGTCCGCCGGGAGGCCGAAGACGACGACGAGCAGCAGGACCCCCGAGACGACGCGGCTCGCGCGGCGCTCGACCGCCGCCTCGCGCTCGTCGATCAGCCGGACGCCGGTGCGCCGCCAGACGGTGAGGTAGCCGAGCACCCCGAGGTAGTACGCACCGACCCCGGCGAACAGGAGGAGGTCGGCGACGCTCGCCGGCGCGAACACGGCGGCCGCGGTCCCGGCGAGACCGCCGGCCACGCCGAGTCCCAGCGCCCGGTTCATCCGCTCTCGGTGCCGCTCGCGCTCCTCGATGGACGTGGTGGCGGACATCGTGTGTAAAGCTCCTTTTACAGTAAAGCGTACTTTACACCATCGGATAAAGCTGTCGGTGGACCGTTCTGGAGCCGTCCCACGTTCGCCCGCCCTCACCGCTCCGGCGGGGGTACGAGCGAGTACAGGGCGAGCGTCGCGGCCACCGCGGCCCCGCCCAGCGCCGCCAGCGCGAGGAGCGGCAGGTTCGCGGGCGGCAGTCCGTACAGGGCGACGGCCGCGCCCGCGGCGACCGCGCCGACGGCGACGCTTCCCGCGGCGTGTACCGCCGTCCGGAGCGCCGTCTCCCGGCCGTCGCCCGCGCGCTCGCCGACGATGGCCGCCGTCGAGGCGCTGTCCCAGGCGAGGACTGCGAACGCGACCGTCACCGGCGCGTGCCACGCGCCGACGGGCGAGAGGGCGCTCCGGGCGACCGCCGCGAGGACCAGCAGCGTCGCACCCGCCGCCCTGAAACCGCCCGTCCACCGGTCGACGACCGGGACGAGGCCGAGCGCCAGCGCGAACACCCCGGCGAGCGCCGCGACGAGCGGCGCGCGCCCGGTCAGCGGCCCGGGGAGTACCGCCGCGAGACCGACGGCGAGACAGACCGCCGCGCCGCCGCCGGTGCTCGACAGGACGCCGACGGCCCGGTGCCAGCGGCGGCCGAGAACGGGTGCGGCGACGGTGCCGGCCGCGCCGACCGCCGCGACGCCGACGACCGACCGGCCGAGCGCGGAGGGAGCGACGAGCGCTGCAACCCCGAGCGCGAAGCAGAGCGACAGCGCGCTCCCGGCCCGCGCGGGGCGACCGCGGAACGCGACGGGCGACGGCGTCACGGCGATCCCTCCAGCCCGGCGCGGGCGAACGCCGCGGCGAGCGGTTCGGCCGGGTCCCAGTCGGCGACAGGGACCCCCGCGTTGCGGAGCGCCGCGATCCGGGCGTCCCGTTCGGCTCGCGCGACGCGGCCGCCGGCCGTCGCAGCCGTTGTCACGTCCGGACTGACGACGGTCACGTCGCGCCCGGTTGCGACCAGTCGCCGGGCCGTCCGCGCGACGTACTGTCCGACTAGCGGCGCGAACCAGACGGCGTGTGCGTCCCGGGGGAGCGCGGCCAGCAGATCGTTGCTCGCGGAGTCGCCCGGCGCACCGGGCGTCGGGGGCCGGTCCGGCGGCTCGGCGGCCGCGTACTCGCCGAGCGTCGCGCCGACGCCGCGCTCCGCGAGGGGTCGCCCGGACGGGGGGATCCACTCGAACGACTCCCCGACGACGGCGAGGCCGACCCGGTCGCCGCGCTCGATGGCGGCCTCGCCGACGGCCCGCGCCGCATCGACCGCGTAGGCGACGGCGTGGGGTTCCCCCGCCGCGGCCGAGCGGTACGCACACGGTCGGGCGTCCAGACAGAGGACGAGCGTCGCCGCGCGCTGGGCGGGCGACTCGACGGTCGTCAGTTCCCGGTCGCGGGCGTAGCGCCCCCAGTCGATCCGTCCCGGGGAGTCGCCGGGTCGGTACTCCCGGACCCGGGCGAACTCGACGCCGGCGTCGAACGACGCCGCGTCGCCCCGCCCGGGGTAGCGCCCGGCCCGCGACGGCACCCCGCCCTCGGGGACCGACGGCGGACACGCCAGTTCGGTCGTCGCGTCGTCGTCCGCGGCGACGGTCAGCGTCGCCTCGTGGCCGCCGCTCACGTCCCGGACCGTCACATCGGCCGGGTCGAACGCGTGCGTGCCGCGCCTGGCGACCACCTCGTACCGGACCGTCGTCGACTCGCCCGGCCGGAGCGCGGCGGCCCCGCGCGGCGACCCGTCGACCACGACGAGGTGGTCGGGGACCCCGTCGACGAACGCGACCGCCGGCAGGACCGACCGGCCGTCGTTCGTGAGCGTCGCCTCGACCGTCACCCGGTCCCCGTGGTCGGGAGCCGCCGGCGTCGCCGTCCGGGCGAGCGACAGCGAGACGGCCGGCGGCCGGGACAGCAGGGGGTAGGCGGCGTAGGCGGCTGGGATGGCGGCCGCCAGCAGCACACCCGCGTCGCCGAGATACACGCCGGCCGCGACGAGCAGCACCGCCGCCGGGACCGCGGGCCGCCAGCGGCCGGTCCGGCGGAACTCGGTCACGCCGACTCACCGGCCGACGGCCGCTCCGGGTCGAGTTCGCGGACGGCGGCGCTGACGCCCCGGCCGAACGCGTACGCCGACGAGACGCGGTACAGCGGCCGCAGATGTCGCGGCGGGGCCACGTCGCCGAGGAAGGCGGCGGCGACGCGGTCGTCGGTCCAGCGCCCCGACTCGACGGCGACCCGGGCCGCCTCGCGGGAGCAGCCTTCGGCCGCCATCGTCGTCCTGACGGCCGTCTCGCGGAGTCGCTCGCGGACCGCCCGGCGGTCGTCCCCGTACAGCCCGGGCGCGAGCCCCGGCCCGCCGGCGGCGCGGTCGAGCGACGACCCCGGGTACGGCGTCGCAGTAGCTTCCTCCGGCGGGTGCGTCGGCTCGTCGCGCTCCAGCGCCGGCAGCCACGACAGCGTCAGCAGCAACGCGCCGAGCGTGATCCCGGCCGTCGCGAACGCCGCCGCAACGACCGAGTTCGGGTCCGACGCGTCGGCGAGCGGGCGGCCGAACGCGGCGGGACCGGCCAGCGCTGCGATGGCCGCTACGGCCGCGAGCAGCGCGGCGACGGCGACCAGCCCCAGTCGAGCGAGCGCCACGGGGTCGACCTCACGGTTCGACCGCATCGTCCCCCGGGCGTGTCGTCGACTCGTCGTCGGAGTCCATCTCCGGTTCGTCCGCCGGACCCGTCGCCGCATTGTCGTCCCCCGCCAGCCGGCGGCGGAGCGTCTCGGCGCGCGCCTCGCGCTCGTCAGTCACGGGGCGACCGCCGTACCTGACGGCGCGGAACAGCGACACGGCACGGTCGACGGCCGCCGCAGGCAGTCCCGAATCGACGCCCGCCCGTCGCCACTCGGCGGGCGTCCGGGACGCCGGGCTGTCGGCGTCGGCGTTCGACACCAGTTCGACCCAGGCCGCCTCGACAGCGTTCGACGGCTCGCCCGGCGACCAGTTCGACCGCCCGTCGTCAGAGGCCGGCGGCCGGGAGCGCGACCGCACCGACCGGGTCGCGGCGACGACGCCGTCGCGGTACCGCACCGCCAGCGCGACGACGGCGAAAAGCGCCAGCAGTCCGAGGATCGCCGGGAGATTGGCGACGAGCCAGCGGAGGGCGACCGGAAGGACCGACAGCGCGCCCGCACCGCCGCCGCGCAGTTCGAGTTGAAGGCCGAAGACGGCGAAGACGCGGGTCAACAGCAGCAACAGGAGGCCGTACAGCGACCCGCCGCCGGCCCCGCCGCGATTGGACCGCGGCGGGTCGAGGGCGGGAGCGATCGAGGCGTCCACCGCGGTCGCCGCGGCCGCCACCGCCCCGACTGCGAGGGCGACGGCGACCCCGGCGACGGTTCGAGTGGAGGGCATCACCGGACGGTTCGAGGGACGGACAAAAAAGCCCGCGGGACTACCGGAACCGCCGCAGGAGCCTGCGGATCGGGCCGCCGCGGTCGACGCCGACCTCGCGGGCGATGGCGTCCAGTTCGTCCGCGTCGAACTGCTCCTGTGCGCGGGCCTCGACGAGCCAGTCCGCCCACTCCGACTCGGAGAGCGGCCCTTCCGCCCGGCCGTCCTCACCCCACTGGTCGACCAGCTGGTCGCGGTCGTCGAACGGGATGTCCATCTCGCCGCCGCCCCAGTACAGCGGCGAGAGATAGAACGCCGCGTCGTCGTCGCCCGGACGGAACCGGTAGGGGTAGCCGCCGAAGAGGAACACGTCCTCGGGCGTCACCGTCTCGCCGGTCGGGAGTTCCAGCGTCTCCATCGGCCGGGCGTACGGTGTCCACGCCAATGACAGTACCGACGGCGGGTCCGGGTCGCCGATTCCCCCGCCGACGACGCACCCGAGGTCGACGTATCGCCCCCGGTGTTTTCCGTCGGGCGTGCGATACGTCGTCCATGAACCTCGGGGAGGCGTTCAAACGGAGTTTCGTCGCGGGGCTGATACTCGTCGCGCCCCTGGTCGTCACGCTGTACGTCATCACCACGCTGGTCCGCTGGAGTCTCGTCGTGGTCGACCCCATCGTCGCCGGAACGCGGCTCACCCAGTTCACGGGCAACGACTGGGTCGCCGCCCAGCTGCTCGCGGTGGCGCTCATCGTCGCCGGGATCGCGGTTGTCGGCTCCATCGCCCAGCGGACGGTCGGGAGCCGCGTGTTCGGCAACGTCGGCCGGGTCGTCAACTTCGTCCCGCTGGTCAACACCATCTACTCCAGCGTCCGGCAGGTCGCCAGCGCGCTCGTCGAGCGGGACAGCCGGTACGACAGCGTGGTGCTCGTCGAGTATCCGCGGAACGGGATCTACGCGCTCGGCTTCGTCACGGGCGAGAGCCCCGAACCGGTCCTGACGGCGACCGACGAACGGGCGTACAACGTGTTCCTCCCGAACAGCCCGAACCCGACCGGCGGCCGGCTCGCGCTGGTGCCCGAGGAGCAGATCACCGAGATCGACATGAGCGTCCGCGAGGGGCTTCGACAGGTCGTCACGACCGGGATGAAAGCCGAGGAGATGGAGGCGACCGCGGGCGTTCCGGTCGAACCGGCGTCGAACGCCGACGCCGAGACGGACCGGACCGAGTGAGACCGCCGCCGGCTACAGCGCGTACGCCAGCCGTTCCCCGGTGTCCAGCCCGTTCCGCAGCGCCGCGTGGAGCCGCCCCTCGCCGGCGACCCAGTCGCCGACGACGAAGAGGTCGCAGGCCTCGGCGTCGTCGACCGGGCCGGGGCGGACGCCCGACTCGGGCAGCGCGTAGCGCCACCCCTGGTGGTCGGTCCAGTCCGGGTCGGCGAGGCGCTCGTCGCCCAGCACGTCGGCCGCCATCGCCGCCAGGTCCGCCACGTTTTCCGCGGGCGGGTCGTCGTAGCGCGCGACCGACCAGTCGTGGTTCGCCTGCACGACCAGCACCGACTCGCCGTCGGGGACGTGGCCGGGCTTGCACTCCTCGCGGGCGATCCAGCCCACCTCGTGGTCCTTGCCCGGGTTGACCAGCGCGTAGTACGGCCGGTCGAGTGCGAACGGGTAGCCCAGAACGGCTGTCCAGATCGTCCGGTAGTCGACTGCCGCTGCGGCGTCGGCGAGCCGCTCGCGGACGGGGCTGTCCCAGTCGGCGTCCCGGAGCAGTTCCGCGGTCTGCGGTGCCGGCGGGTTCAGCACCAGCGCGTCGAACGGCCCCCACTCGTCGCCATCCGCGTCGACCAGCCGCCAGTCGTCGCCGTCGTGGACGACCCGCTCAACGCGCGTCCGGCGGTGGACCGTCGCGTCCGTCGCGCCGAACAGCCGCTTCGCGACCTGCGTCAGCCCCGCGCGATAGGTCCACTTGCGCTCGTCGTCGTCGCGGCCCTCGCTCACCGCGCCGTCGGCGTCGAACGTCCACACCGGTTCGGGCACGTCCACGAGGCCGTCGGCGTCGATCGTTTCGGTCAGCAGGTCCACGACGCGCTCGTCCTCGTCCTTCACGTAGTTCGCGCCGTAGTCGTAGGTCACGTCGCCCCGGCGGCGCGTGGCCGCGCGACCGCAGAGGCCGCCGGACTTCTCCAGCACGGTCACCTCGGCGTCGGGGACTGTCGCGTCGACGACGTGCGTCGCCGCGGCGGCGGCCGCTCCAGCGCCGACGACACCAACGCGTGGCATACCCGGGCTAGGGGCGATTCCGGCAAAGATGCACCGGTCGCGCGCGGCACCGGAGGAAACGTTTTCCTCGTGACGTACGTCACTCGGCCCATGCTGCCCTCCGACCTCCGATCGGCGTACGCCGACGCGGACCGATGGCTGCGCGACCACGTCGTCGCCTGGTGGCTGCTGCTCGCGCTCGTCCCCGGCGGGACGTACGCGGCCGCGGAGGTCGCACTGAGCGACGAGTCGCCACACAGCGCGCTGGTCCTCGGTGTCGTCTTCGGCACGACGTTCGCCACGATGACCGTCGCCGTCCAGCGGTGGCGGGGGTGAACTGACGCGTCGCCGACGCCCGCGCTACCAGCCGAACTCGCGGTGGATCGCACGCCCCTCGTCGTTCAGCACGGGCCCGACGACCTCGGTGATCCCGTCGAGGATCGCCGCCGACCCGATCAGCGGCTCGCCGCCGGTGAACCCCGTGATCTCGTCGTGCCCGACGCTGTAGACGACCCGGCCGAACCCGGCGTGGGTCATCCCGCCGGCACACATCGGACACGGCTCCGTGCTCGTGTACATCACCGTCTCGGCGCGCTCGTCCGGCTCCAGTTCCCGGAACGCCCGGGCGACGAGCCTGAGTTCGGGGTGCTCGCGGATGTCGTCCTCGGTGTTCACGCGGTTCGTCTCGGCCATGACGACCTCGTCGTCGCGGACGAGCACGCTGCCGAACGGTCGGTCGCCGCGCTCGACCGACTCGCGGGCGAGGTCGAGCGCCCTGTTCATGTGCGACTCGTGGTCGAAGTCGTCGAAGTTCGGGGTCGACATGTCCCGTTCCTCGGGCCGCCGCCACGTAGTTCCTCCGCCGGGGACGGCCGACGACGTCCCGGACCGCGGCCGCCGTCCCGCACGTTCAAGTGCCGCCGGTCGGATCCTCAGCCAATGAACCTCTCGAACGACCGACCGGAGGCGGATCGGCCGTGAGCGACACGGAGATCCGCGAACTCGACGAGTCGACGGTCCAGCGGATCGCCGCCGGCGAGGTGGTCGAGCGCCCCGCCAGCGCGGTGAAGGAACTGGTCGAGAACAGCCTCGACGCGGACGCCTCCCGGGTCGACGTCGAGGTTGAGCGCGGCGGGATCGACGGCATCGTCGTCAGCGACGACGGCGTCGGGATGAGCGAGGCCGACGTACGGGCGGCGGTCCGGGAACACACGACCAGCAAGATCGACGGGCTGGACGATCTGGAGTCGGGCCTGACGACGCTCGGCTTCCGCGGCGAGGCGCTCCACACCATCGGCGCGGTCTCACGGCTGACGATCACCACGAAGGCCCGCGACGGTGACGGCGCGGCGACCGAACTGCGCTACGAGGGCGGCGAGGTGGTCGACGTCTCGCCCGCCGGCCGGCCGCCCGGAACGACCGTCGAAGTCGACGACCTGTTCTACAACACGCCCGCCCGGCGGAAGTACCTCAAGACCGAGGCGACGGAGTTCGCCCACGTCAACCGCGTCGTCACGCGGTACGCGCTGGCGAACCCGGACGTGGCCGTGTCGCTGACCCACGACGGCCGCGAGACGTTCTCGACGACCGGGCAGGGCGACCTCCGCTCGGCCGTCCTCTCGGTGTACGGCCGCGAGGTCGCCGAGGCGATGATCGAGGTGCCGGGCGACGACCTCCCAACCGGCCCCCTGTCGGGCGTCTCCGGCTACGTCAGCCACCCCGAGACGAACCGCTCGGGCCGGGAGTACGTCTCCACGTTCATCAACGGCCGCTACGTGACCGCCGACGCCGTCCGCGAGGCCGTACTGGAGGCGTACGGCGGCCAGCTGGCGGCGGACCGCTACCCCTTCGTCGTGCTGTTCCTCGACGTGCCGCCCGAGTCGGTCGACGTGAACGTTCACCCCCGAAAGATGGAGGCGCGCTTCGACGACGAGGCCGGCCTGCGCCGGCAGGTCGAGACCGCCGTCGAGGACGCGCTGCTGGACCACGGACTCGTGCGCTCCGGCGCGCCACGCGGCCGCTCCGCGCCGGACGAGGCGACGGTGCGGTCCGAGGACAGCACGGTTGACGGCGACACGGCGGCCGACGACAACGGCGATACCGCCAGCCGATCCGGGTCTGCCTCGGAGCAGTCGGCCGGCGACGCTGGCGAGGGCGCGGCCACCACGTCCACGCCGGCGACGGCCGCCAACACGGCCACCTCCCCCGAGACGGCCACGAACGAAGACACACCCACTACCCCCGAAACGGCAACGCCCGCCAGCCCCGGATCGGGCGAAGGCGCGACCGAGACCGCCGACGGCGGAGACGTGGGAGCCGACCCGGCCGGGAGCACGGACGATCCGGCGGATCCGGGCGTCGCGGGCGAGTCGACCGCCGGAACCGACCCGTCGCCGGCCCACGGTGCGGCGGAACCGAGCGATCCAGACGGCACCGCCGACGACACGAGCGCCGACCCGTCCGACGCCGCCGAAGAGACGGACAGCGCGGCGTTCGAGCCCGACGCTGCCGACAAGTTCGACGGCCCGACCGAACAGCAGACCCTGACGGGCGGCACGGTCGACCGGACCCGCGAGTACGACAGCCTGCCGTCGATGCGCGTGCTCGGGCAGTTCCGGGACACGTACGTCGTCGCCGAGACGGACGCGGGGCTGGCGCTGGTCGACCAGCACGCGGCCGACGAGCGGGTGAACTACGAGCGCCTCCGCGAGGCGTTCGCCGGCGACACGACCGCCCAGTCGCTGGCCGAGCCGGTCGAAGTCGAACTGACCGCGGGGGAGGCGGCGCTGTTCGATGACTACGCCGACGCGCTCGCGAGCCTCGGCTTCTACGCGGAGCGGACGGACGACCGGAGCGTCGAGGTGACCACGGTTCCGGCGGTGTTCGACGAGACGCTGGACCCCGAGCGCCTGCGCGACGTGCTCGCGTCGTTCGTCGAGACGGCCGAGGACGCGTCGGGTCGCGAGACGGTGGAGTCGCTGGCCGACGAGTTCATCGCCGACCTGGCCTGCTACCCCTCGGTGACGGGCAACACGTCGCTCACGGAGGGCGCGGTGACGGACCTGCTGGCGGCGCTCGACGACTGCGAGAACCCCTACGCCTGCCCGCACGGCCGGCCCGTCGTGATCGAACTCGACGCGGAGGAACTCGGCGACCGGTTCGAGCGGGACTATCCGGGCCACGGCGGGCGGCGAGCGGACTGATCGATCGGGGGAACTTATACCGGACCCGCTCGTTTGCGGGCGTATGAACCACCCGACTGAACGCCAGCGAGCCGACATCCACCGGACGCTCGGGGTGTGGCCATGAGCGACCTCGTCACCTTCGGCGAGACGATGCTCCGGCTCTCGCCGCCCGGCAACGAACGGCTGGAGACGACGGACGAACTGGAGTTCCGCGCCGCCGGCGCGGAGAGCAACGTCGCCGTCGCGGCCGAGCGCCTCGGTGCGGTGTCGACGTGGATGTCGAAGCTCCCCGACTCGCCGCTGGGCCGGCGCGTCGACAACGGCCTGCGCGGCTACGGCATCGACACGGAAGTCGTCTGGTCCGAGGACGGCCGGCAGGGGACGTACTACCTCGAACACGGCGGCCAGCCCCGCGGCACGAACGTCATCTACGACCGCGAGAACGCGGCGGTCACGACCGCCTCGGCCGAGGAGTTCGACCTGAGCGTCGTCCGGGACGCCCGGGCGTTCTACACGAGCGGGATCACGCCCGCGCTGTCGGACACCCTGCGCGACACGACGGCGAACCTCCTCCAGGTCGCCAAGAAAGCGGGGACGACGACGGCGTTCGACCTGAACTACCGGTCGAAGCTCTGGTCGACCGAGGCGGCCCGACAGACGGTGACCAAGCTGTTCCAGCTGGTCGACGTGCTCGTGATCCCGCTTCGGGACGCCGAGCGCGTGCTCGATTACGAGGGCAGCGCCTCCGAACTGGCCCACCACCTCGCCTCGAAGTACGAGTTCCAGACCGTGCTCGTCACACAGGGCGAGCACGGCTCCGTCGCCTGGCACGACAACGTGGTCCACGACCAGAACGCGTACGAGGCCGACACCGTCGACGCCATCGGCACGGGCGACGCCTTCGTCGGCGGGTTCCTCGGCCGGCGGCTCTCCGGCGACGACGTACCGCAGGCGCTCAAGTACGCGGCCGCGACCGCGTCGCTCAAACGCACCATCCCGGGCGACGTGGCCGCCGTGACGAAAACGGAAGTCGAGGCAGTCATCGGCGACGAACTCAACCAGATATCGCGGTAAGCCGGGTCGCCTCCGTCGTTCTCTCCGGTCGTGTCCGTCCGGCGCACGGCCCCCCGAACCGATAAGCCGCCGGGCGACGGACCGGTTCGTATGCCACACGTCGCCATTATCGGAGCCTACGGCAGCGCTGGCGTCGCCGTCGCCGGGGAACTCGCCGACGACCCCGACGTCGAACTGACGCTGATCGACGACGGCGACCCCGGCGGCGGGCTCTGCATTCTCCGGGGCTGTATGCCGTCCAAGGAAGTCATCTCGGCGGGCGCACACCGCTTTCAGGCCCGCCACGACCACCGGCTGGTCGGCGACCTCCCCGACGTCGACCTGGAGCGCGTCGTCGAGACGAAAAACGACCACGTGCTCGGCTTCGCCGAACACCGTCGGGCGGCGGTCCACGACCTGGCCGAGCGCGACGACGTGACCTTCCTCCGTGAGACGGCGCGGTTCGTCGACGACCACACGATCGCCGTCGGCAACCACACCGTCGAGGCTGACTACGTCGTGATCGCGACGGGGTCGACCGTCAACGTCCCCGACATCGAGGGGATCGACGAGGTGGACTACATGACCAGCGCGGACGTGCTCGACGCGACGAGCCTGCCCGACAGCGGCGTCGTCATGGGCTTTGGCTACGTCGGCCTCGAACTCGTCCCGTACCTCGCGGAGGCCGGGACGGAGCTGACCGTGATCGAACACGACGAGCGCCCCATCGACGAGGCCGACCCCGAGTACGGCGACGAACTGCTCGACATCTACGAGGAGAACTGGGACGTCGAGATACTCACCGAGACGTACGAGGATCGGCTCCAACCGACCGACGACGGCGGCGTCCGCCTGCACGTCGACCGCGACGGCGAGCGAGAGGCCGTCGAGGCCGACGAGCTCTTCCTGTTCACCGGCCGGCGACCCAACCTCGACGGGCTGGGGCTGGAGAACACGGCGCTGGACCCGGAGTCCGGCTGGGTGGCCGACACGATGCAGGCGCGCGACGACGAGCGCACGTTCGTCGTCGGCGACGTGAACGGCCACGAGCCGATCCTCCACGTCGCCAAGGAGCAGGGGTTTCAGGCCGCGGAGAACCTCCTCGCTCACGCCCGCGGCGAGGAGCTAACCCCCTACGAGAACGTCCACCACCACGTCATCTTCTCCGGGCTTGGGGTGTACCCGTACGTCCGCGTCGGCCACTCCGCCGGGGCCGCCGAGCGCCGGGGTATCGACCACGTCGCCGTCACGCGGGCGGCCAGCGACGACGGCGTGTTCAAGAGCAAGGACGTGCCCGAGGGCCGGGCGACGCTCGTCGTCGACCCCGACGACGGGACCGTCCTCGGCTATCAGGGGCTCCACTACCACGCCGACGTCATGGCGAAGACGATGCAACTCGCCGTCGAGATGGAACTGGACGTGCGCGAGATCCCCGACCGCGCCTACCACCCCACGACGCCGGAGATCATCGACGGGCTGGTGCGCGACGCCGCCGAACAGGTCGGGGAGTAGTCCGGACCGCCTCGGCTGTCGCCGTCAGCGCGACTCCGAACCGGACTCCTCGCGCTCGACCTCGATACGCTGCGGTTCGCGCTCGCTCCGTCCGTCGTCCTCGCCGCCGAGGAACCGCGAGCGGAGGTCCTCGGTGATCGACTGGACCTGGTCCTTGAGCGTCTGGACCTCCTTCTCGAACTCCTCGACGGACCGCTCGACGTAGTACACCCGGTGGGACGGAATCCGCCGGACCGTGTCGCGGTCCGACCGGGACGGGCCGGCGTCGTCGTCGGCCGCCTCGTCGTCCTCGTCGACCTTGACGATCCAGTGGTCCTGGAAGTAGGCGACGTGGTCGTTGTCGACCGTCCGTTCGACGGTGTCGCCGTCCGGCCCCTCGTACACGATGGTCGCCTCCCCCACGTCGTCGACCGTGTCGGTTTCTTCCTCTATCATGGCTCCGAGTAGGGACTCGATACGGGAAGGTCTAGGCAACTGTGAGCTGAGCATCATGTCGCCGGCGTTAGTCGAGCAGGCGAACCGGGTCACCGACGGCGACCGACTCGCCCCACCCCGACTCGGGGACCCGGGTGTTGACCATCAGCTTGTAGAAGTGGTCGAACCGCTCCGCCGGTACCCACTCGGGCAGCGTGGCCTCGCGTTTCCGGAGGAACGTCGCCCGGAACCCGTCGGTCGGCTCGCCGGTGTCGGGGTCCCGCGTCGGGACGACACAGCGGTTGCAGGGACCGTCGCCGAGAAAGCGGACGCCCCCGACCTCGAACTCCCGGGAGCCGTCGGCGGCGTACAGCCGGTCCTCCCAGAACGCCGGGACGCCCCCGACTTCGATCGAGGCACGGAACCGACGGCGGACGCCGTCGACGGTCACGTCCGGGAACCACGACGCGACTTCGCGGAGCGTGCCCGTGCTGATCACTGTCGGGCCGCGGGCGTCGGTGTCGTCGGGCATCCCGCGCTCGTCGCGGACCACCCGCACGTCCTCGCCGAAGTAGTCCGAGAGCCACGCCGCCAGCGGCCCGCGGTCGGAGAGGTCGAACTCGCGGCGTTCATCGTCCGTGCGGCGACCGATCCGCACCGTCCCCGTCCTGCGGTCGACGGTCGCGTCCAGACGGTGGACGGCGGCGGTCCGCTTCCCGTTGACGTACTCGCCGTCGGCGTCGACGACGGCGTACTCCCGGTCGCCGTCGAGCGCGCCGCCGGGAAGCAACTCGGCACGGTCGCGGTCGACGCCGTCGAGGGACTTGATCGGATAGGTTCGGATGCGTTCGACCGTCGGCTGTGACACGGACCAGTGTACGCGGACCGCCAACACAAGGCTGGCGGATCCGGGCGGTATCTGCCGTGTGAGGGCCATTGGTGGAGCCTTTTTATTACATACCTCGCGTTCGGCCCGGCGTCTCGGCCATCAGACTTATTTAGGAAATTTTATTTTTCCGTCTACCACACAATTTGCAGTAGTTTTATGAGTAATAAGATATACAGGTAGAAACGAACTCATGCGGCGGAACACCGCCGCGGGGGGCAGATCACTATGGGAAAAGGCATCACCGGCTTCATCGGCATCGCAGGGTTGGTAATAACGCTTGTGGCCGCGGGGTACGTCGCCCGCGGGCCGTTGACCGGCGGGACGCTCCCGCCGAGGGTACATCTCATCGGTGCAGCGGCGTGGATCGTCGTCGGACTGGTCACGTTCCTCTGGGGCACGCGGAAGTTCACCGCCAGCACCGAGCGCCCCGAGCCCGAGCGCGGGCGCCTGCGGATGTACAAGCGCTGAACTGACGGCTCCTCCTACCCGCCACCTGCCGACCGTTCCTCCCACGCCTCCGCGAGCGTCCGCTGGACCGTCTCGTGGCCGACTGCCTCCGCCAGCGTCTCGAAGCCGGCGCGCTCGGCGCGGTCCGACGAGTCCGCGACCAGCCGGGAGACGATGAACTCCGGCGTGGAGCGCCCGACCGTGCCGAAGCGCGGCTGGTAGTCGACCTCCAGTTCGAGGTCGGGCGTCAGCCCCTCCGCGAAGATGCCGTCAGTCCGGGCCGCTTCCGGCAGCGGCTCCAGATCGTCCGCGAGGTGCGTGACGAACGTGCCGAGCGCCCCCTCGTCGACCGCCAGCCTGACCAGCCCGTGCAGCAGGTCGGCCGCGCTGCCCGGTTCGGTGATCGCCTCGAACTCGTCGACCAGCGTCAGCGTCCGGTCCGATTCGGTCAACGGCGGGACGATGGAGCGCAGCGTCGACTCCAGCACGCCCGCGTTGAAGCTGGCGTGCCGCCGGTGGAACACGACCGCGTCGAACGTCGCCACCTCGGCGCGCTCGGCCGGCACCGGCAGGCCCATCGCGGCGAGCAGGACCACCTGACAGACGGTTTCGAGCAGCGTCGTCTTCCCGCCGCTGTTGGCCCCGGTCAGCACCGAGATCCGTTCGTCGCCGGGGACGCCGACCTCGGCGTCAGACGGCCCCCCGGCGCGCCGCGAGGCGGGCGTCACGTCGGCCGCCGTCACGCCGTGCTCGCCCAGCGCGTAGGTGACGGGCTGTACGTCCTCGCCGTTCGCCGCGAGCGTCAGGTTCCGCGCGCCGACGACCGCGACGCCGTCGTCGACGAACGTCGGCCGCGTCAGGTCGTGCGCCGCCGCGAAGCGCGCCAGCGAGAGGTGGAAGGCGATGTCGTCGACCGCCTCGACCGCCACGTCCACGTCCTCGCGGGCCGCCGCCACCTCGCCGCGCAGGTCGCGGGCCACCGCGTGCTCGCGCTCGTCGACCGCCGTCCGCAGGTCGTCCGTCAGCTCCCGGAGCGTGCGGGCGACGAAGTCGGTCGCGTCCGCCGCGTCGGCCGGCATCGCGTCGCGCACGCGATCGACCGTCACCCCGGTCTCGTCCGTGACGTGGTCGAGGAACGACTGCCGGAACGCGTCGGTGCCGCGCACGCCGTCGTCCTGGACAGTGTCGACGACGCCGACGGCGTCGGCCGACAGCGATTCGGCCGCGGCCAGCGCCGCCCGCAGGTCGTCGAGTTCCTCGTCGGCTCCCTCGCGGACCCGGCCGTCGTCAAGCGCCGCCAGCGCGTCGGCGGCGTCGGCGAGTGCCTCGGGGTCCACGTCGGCGATGGGCGAGAACGGCCCCTCCGTGACCCCCGCGTCGTGGAGCGCCAGCGCCGCCTCGACGGCGGGGCGCTCGCCGCCCCCGGTCTCGTCGTACGACTCGAACGCGTCGAGCACGGTGTCGCGGGTCGCCTCGTCGAGCGCGGTCCACGCGTCCCGCGCCGAGAGGACGGCGTCCAGCCGGTCGACGCGCGCCTCGTGGGACGCGGTCGGCGTGAGCACCTGGATCCGGTCGGCCGCGTCGCGGGTGACCGCGTGCGCCCGCGCCAGTTCGAGCAGTTCTTTGTACACCTCGCGGGCGTCGCTCGTCGCCAGGGTGTCCATCCCGGCCTCGCCGGTCGCGCGGCGCAGGATGCGCGTCGCCCGGCCGCGGCTCAGCCCCGCGGCCGTCAGCGTCCGAACGTCCCCCGATTCGATCGCCTCGACGGCGGCCTCGACGCCGAGCGCCTCGGTCAACAGCTCGCGGGTCTTCGGCCCGACGCCCCAGAACTCCTCCAGTCGCATGGGAAGGTGTGTCGGGGCGGCGACCTTAACCGGTGCGGTCGCAGGTGCGGGCTGGACGGACGAGGTCGGTCCGGGACGGACCGTACGCCGCCGGACGGCGCTCCATCCCGGCGGTGGCTTTTTCGTGCCCCGTGTTGTCACGGGACGTATGCGAGCCGTCGTGCTGCAGGACCACGGGGAGCCGCTCGCCGTCGAGGACGTGGAGCGACCGGAGGCCGGCCCGGACCAGGTCGTCGTCGAAACCGAGGCCTGCGGGGTGTGCCGGAGCGACTGGCACGCCTGGCAGGGCGACTGGGAGTGGGTCGGCGCGCAGGCCCAGCCCGGACAGGTGCTCGGCCACGAGCCTGCGGGCGTCGTCAGCGAAGTGGGCGAGGACGTGGAGACGCTCCGAGAGGGCGACCGCGTGGCCGTCCCCTTCACGCTCGCCGACGGCACCTGTCCACACTGCCGGCAGGGACACGCGAACGTCTGCGAGACGGTGCTCCCGCTGGGTTTCACGAGCGTCGCGCCGGGCGCGTTCGCCGAGGCGTTCCCGGTCCGGGCGGCCGACTACAACGCCGTGCGCCTTCCCGACGGCGTCGACGCGGTCGACATGGCCGGCCTGGGCTGTCGGTTCGCCACCGCGTTCCACGGCCTCGCCCACCGCGCCGACCTCTCGGCGGGCGACTGGGTCGCCGTCCACGGCTGCGGCGGCGTCGGCCTCTCGGCGGTCCACGTCGCCGACGCGCTCGGCGCGAACGTCGTCGCGGTCGACATCGAGGACGAGAAGCTCGACGCCGCGAGCGACCTCGGGGCCGACGAGACGCTGAACGCCGCCGACGCCGACAGCGTCGGGGCCGAGACGAAGGCGCTCGCCGGCGGCGGCGCAGCCGTCGCCGTCGACGCGCTCGGCGTCGCAGAGACCTGCCGCAACGCGCTGTCCAGCCTCGGCAGCCGCGGCCAGCACCTCCAGATCGGCCTGACGACCGGCGAGGAGGGCGGGGAAATCGCGCTCCCGACCGACGAGATGGTGATGAAGGAGGTCGACTTCCTCGGCTCGTTCGGCATGCCGCCGACCAGCTACGACGAGATATTCCGGATGATCGAGCGCGGGAAGCTGAACCCCGGTGCGATCGTTTCGGAGACGATCGGCCTCGGCGACGTGCCCGACCGGATCGCCGCGATGAGCGAGTTCGACACGGTCGGGATCCCCGTCGTGACGGAGTTCTGAGGGCGCTAAGTGCGTCGTCGCGGCGCTACGCGTACGTCGCCTCGATGAACTCCAGGATGCGTTCGGACTCGCCCATCGTCACGCCGTACGTCTCGTCGACGAGAACCGGTACCGACCGCTGGTTCGAGACGCGGGCCACCTCGTCGCGCTCGGAGTGGAGCCCGTCGACCCAGACGCTCTCGTAGTCGATGTCCAGTTCCTGCAGGCGCTCGTGGACCTTCTCGCAGTACGGGCAGCCGTCGAGTTCGTACAGCGTGATGTCGCTCATGGGCGGTCGTTGGGGCGTGACGGGCAAAAAGGCGCGGGGCCGCGGCCGGTCGTACCGGAACCGACCGCGCGACCTCACTCGCCGGAGGCCGCCGTCCCGGTCTCGTCGATCCGCCGCTCGTACTTGTCGAGCGCTTCCTCCAGCGCCGCCCCCGCGTCGGCGTCGAGCGAGTCGGCCAGCGCCAGCAGCGCGAACAGCGCGTCGCCCAGTTCGTCGGTCGCCACGTCGGCGTCGGTCGGGGACGCACCGTAGTCCGTCGACTCGGCGAGTTCCTTCGCGATCTCGCCGACCTCCGATTCGAGGTCGAGCGCCCGATAGGCAGGGTCGGCGTGCAGGTCGTGCCGCTCTACGAACGCCGCGACGCGTCGCTGTGCGTCCATGCGTGGCCCCCCTCGGCCGGGCGACGAAAGCGTTTCGAGTCCGTGCCGAGGCGGTCGCCCGGCCGCGATCCGCGACGGACAGCGTTTTGCCCGTCCTGCCCCTACGAACGGCAACATGATGGTGACGACCCACGCGTTCGCCGGCCTCGCGCTGGCGAGCGCCGTCGTCGCGGTCGCGCCCGAACTCGCGGTTCCCGCGGCGGTCGGCGGTGCCGCGGGCGGCGTTTTCCCCGACCTCGACATCGTCAGTGCACACCGAAAGACGCTCCACTTTCCGGTGTACTACAGCCTGCTCGCCGTGCCCACAGTGGGGATCGCGGTCGCCGCGCCCGACCCCCTCACGGTCGCCGTCGCGCTGTTTCTCGTCTCGGCGGCGATCCACTCCGTCAGTGACGCGGTCGGTGGCGGACTCGAACTGAAGCCGTGGGAGGGGACCTCCGAGCGCGCCGTGTACGTCCACCCGACCGGGACCTGGGTCCGTCCCCGGCAGTGGATCCGCTACGACGGCTCGCCCGAGGACTTCGTGCTCGGCGCGGTCGTCGCCGTGCCGGCGCTGCTCACCTTCGACGGGACCGTCCGGACCGCCGTCATCGCCGCGCTCGCCACGTCGCTCGTGTACACGGTCGTCCGCAAGCGGATCGTCGAGTACGCGCCCGAGTGGATGGAGTGATCGGGCCGGCAGCCGGCGTCAGTCGAAATGGTACGATTCGAACCGCCGGACAGCGTAGACCACCGCTGCGAAGGGAGCGACGGCGAGCGCGACGAGCGCGACCGCCGCAGCCAGTTCAAGCGTGCCCGGTGAGACGGTGAGCCGCGGGATCAGGAACGAGAGGCCGGCGGCGAGCAGGTCGCTGACGCCGTCGACGAACACCACGCCGGCGGCGACGGCGGCGGCGAGGAGCGTCGCGCTGTAGGTCAGGAACGCCCGCTTGCTCGGCATCACGGCCTCCCGGCTCCCGACGACCGTGACCGAGCCGTAGCGCGGGAACAGCGTCCCGACCCCGGTCGCCAGCAGCGGCGTCAGCGTCGACAGGACGGCCGCGCCCGCGGTGACCGCGGCGACGCGGGCGAGCGGCATCGGGCTGGCGACGCCGGCGACCGCGGTGAGAACCGTGACCAGCGGCGCGACGGCGACGACGCCGACGACGACGTGGCCGGCGACGAACTGCCGCCCCGAGACCGGCGTCGTCAGCGTCCCCGGGAGCACCGGCCCCTGGTCGCCGAAGAGGTTCAGCGTGACGGGGACGCCGGCGGCCCACGCGCCGTACACCGCCACGAAGTACGGGAACGACGCCGGGACCTGCCCCTGTTCGATCGCGGTCTGGACGAGCGGGATCGCGCCGAACAGCGGGTAGGCGACGTATGCGAGCTTGATCGGCGCGCGAACCGAGCGGCGGAACACCGTCCCTGCGACGGCGCGGGTCGGCCGGGAGAGCCGGGACGACGGGAGCGGCAGGGCGACGGCCGGGAGGAACCGGCCGACGCCGCCGTTCGCGTCCGCGTCGTCGTCCTCGGTGGCCGCGCTCACCGGGTCGGAGAACCAGTGGCGCGCGGCGATCCGGACCGTCCCCGCGAGGACCGGGACCGAAGCCACGAGGACGAGCACCGGGCCGAGGGCGGCCCGTAACGGGGAGACGTCGATACCGGGCGTCCCGAGCAACAGCAGGTCCCCGAGCCAGCCGACCGGAGTGCGAGCGAGCGGGTCGAGCAGCAGCGCGCCGAGCCGGTTGATGCCGCCGGAGAACACCAGCGCGAAGTAGCCGAGGAAGGCGAGGCCGAAGAGGATCTGCCGGTGGCGCGCCAGCACCTCGTGGCGGGTGACGACCTGTCGGACCACCAGCCCGGCGGCGTAGCCGGTCGTCACCGCCAGCGCGCCGAGGACGGCGACGACGGGGACGACGGCGAGGAGCGGGGTCGGCGTGCCCGCGCCGTAGGCGAAACTGCCGGCGAGCAGGCCGAGCGGCGGCAGCGTCCAGATCAGGACGAACGCGAGTTCGGAGAGCACCATGCCGCCGACCGCGTCGGCGGTGGGGACGGTCGTCAGGAGTCCGTCAGCCTCGGGGACCTCGCCGCGCTTGGCGACGGCGCGGGCGGCGACCAGCGCGGCGAGGCCGACGCCCGCGAGGCCGACGACGCCGCGGACGGTCGGTCCGACGTCGAACCCGGCGAGCGCGCCGCCGGTGCGGAGCGACTCGCCCGCGAGGTAGACGCCGTACGTCGCCACCGCGACGAACAGCGCGACGAACACGCCGGACAGCGCCGTCAGCGCCAGCCGCGTGCGGTTGCCGACGAACGAGCGGAGCGCGCGTCGCACCTCGACCCGTGCCACGAGGGCGCTGCGACGCGGGGAGGGGAAGAGCTTCATCGGACCACCGGCCGGCGGCCGGCGACCGGCGGCGAACCCTGCCGGGGAAGCGTCTGATGGGGACCCACTGCGAACATGAATCCGGGTTTCACCCGGCGAATCATAAAGCACCGGGTCGCGAAACCCGGCGTCGGGACGGCTCCGGCACGGCCGTCGGCATTGAAAACGCTCAAACCCTTTGCCGCCAACAACCTGATATGTCACTCCTCGACACGGCGATACGGACCACGCATCTGCTGTTCGCGGCGCTGTGGGTGGGCAGCGTCCTGTTCGTCACGCTCGCCGTGCTGCCGGCAGCACGGGACGGCCACCTCAACGCCGACCCGCTCGAACGGATCACCGGGAGCCTGACCACTATCTCGCGGGCCAGCGCGGCGGTGCTGTTCCTGACCGGCGGGCACATGGCGGCCACCGGCTACCCCGGTCGGAACCTGCTGGAGACGACCAACGGGAACCTCGTGCTGGTGATGCTCGCGCTCTGGCTGGTGCTTGCTGCGCTGGTCGAGGTCGGGAGTTCGAAGCTGACCGACGGGCTCCAGCAGAAGAAGGTCCGCGCGCCGGCCCGGGAGTATCTCTCCCTGTTCCGGGCGGCGTCGGTCGTCGGGATCCTCCTGCTCGTCGACGCCGGCCTCATCTCGACGAACGCGCTCATCTAGCTTCGTTGAAACAGTTCCGTAGCGGCGCAGTACTGCGGTCTCTCGCGTCCCAAAACTACTTATGGGATAGTTCCAACGAACCGGTATGAATCGCGAGATCAGGGACCTCGTGCTGTCGCTACTCGTGGTCGGGGCGACGGCCGCGCTGGGGCTGCTACGGCGACGGGACCGCGACGACGGCGCGACGACGAGCGTCGCGGCACGCGTCGTCGACGAGCCACCGGCCGGCGCGGACGTGCTCGACGACGGCGGGCGCTTTCTCGACCGGGTTCCGGGGGTCGGCACCGCTGTGCAACGGGCGACGGAACAGGACGTCCGCGATGACTGGGCGGCGGTCGACGTGACCGGGCGGGACGCGCTGGCGCTCGTGGACGTGCTTCAGGAGGACCTGCCGTACCACACCGCACCGGCGGACGGCGACCACGAGAGCGGCGTCTACGTCGAGTACGGCGGCTCGACGGTCGTCGTCACCGCCGTCGGCTGGGAGCGCCTCCGGAACCGCCGCCGGTAGGCGGACACCGAGCGCCCGCCCCCCAGTCGACGGGCTAACGACGTGGTGGCACGACGCCGCCCGCCCGAACCGCAACCACTACCTGCCCCGGCACGACAGCGTGCACCATGCAACTGGGCGTCATCGGACTGGGGCGGATGGGGCGGATCGTCGTCGAGCGAACGCTCGCCGCGGGCCACGACGTGGTCGCCTTCGACATCGACGAGGAGTCGGTCGCGGCGGCCGCCGAGGCGGGCGCGACCCCGGCCGATTCGGTTCGGAACCTGGCGGACCGGCTGGGCGAGGACAAGCGCATCTGGCTGATGGTGCCGGCCGGCGACGCCGTCGACGCCGCGCTCGACGACCTCGAACCACATCTCGACGGCGACGACGTGGTCGTCGACGGCGGTAACTCCCACTTCGAGGACTCCGTGCGCCGCGCCGACTACACCGACGCCGCCTACCTCGACTGTGGCACCAGCGGCGGGCCGGCCGGCGCTGAACTGGGCTTCTCGCTGATGGTCGGCGGGCCCGAGTGGGCCTACGAGGAACTCGAACCCGTGTTCGACGCCGTCGCAACCGGTCCCGACGGGCACGACCGGATGGGCCCGGCCGGTTCGGGTCACTACGTGAAGATGGTCCACAACGGCGTCGAGTACGCGCTGATGCAGGCGTACGGCGAGGGGTTCGAACTGCTCCACGAGGGCCGGTACGACCTGGACCTCGAAGCCGTGGCGCGCACCTGGAACAACGGGGCGGTGATCCGCTCGTGGCTGCTGGAACTGTGCGAGGAGGCGTTCCGCGAGGAAGGCACCGACCTGGGCACCGTCGCGGACCACGTCGCCGGCGGCTCCACCGGCACCTGGACGGTGCAGGAGGCCCTCGAACAGGAGGTGCCACTCCCGCTCATCTACGCCGCGCTCTCCGAGCGGTTCGGGTCGCGGGCGACCGGCGACGGCGCGGGACGGTTCTCCCGGCGGCTGGCGAATCGGCTACGGTACGGCTTCGGTCGGCACGAGGTCGCTCGGGAGGAGTGACGCTGCGGTCCCCGGAACGCCCTACTGCGGCGTCAGCGTCACCCGGATCGCATCCGTGACGGCGGGGTAGTCGTGGCCGTCGTCGACCGCCGAGAGCGGCCGGACGACCCCGTTCTCGTCGTCCCCCTGGGCCGGCGCGTCCTGTGCGGGTGCCTGGTCCGGCCCGAACCCGGGCGGCTCGGCGTTCGGCTCGGTCCCGGCGTCGAGGAACAGCAGGTGGTCCGACACGTCGCCGTCGACCGGGCCCCCGTCCTCGGGCCAGAGCGGGATCCCCGCCGAATCGGCCGAGACGAACACGTCGTTCGACGGGACGAACATCGACGCCAGTGAGAGGCGGTGCCCCGGTTCGGCCTCGACGTCGAACTCGAACGCGCCGCCGGGTGCGATCGGCGGCGCACC
Organism: Halostella salina; assembly: GCF_003675855.1. Taxonomy (NCBI): domain Archaea; kingdom Methanobacteriati; phylum Methanobacteriota; class Halobacteria; order Halobacteriales; family Natronoarchaeaceae; genus Halostella; species Halostella salina. Next base: position 242,771 of record NZ_RCIH01000007.1, read on the forward strand.
CGGCACCTCGCCCATCGGGTCGTTCGGGTCCGCGACGGTGTCTTCGGGCGTGTACGCCCCTGCGTGGACGACGTCCATCGAGTCGCCGAGCTCGTCGACCAGACCCGGTTCGCCTTCGAACCCGGTCGGCGGGCCGGCCTCGGCGAGCGCTTCGAGCCCGACGGAGGCCACCTCGCCGGCCGTGTACACCGGGTTCTCGCCGGTGTGGACGGCGTACGCCCCGGGGGTGAACCAGACCGCGCCGTTCGTCGAGGCGTCGTCGGGGTAGAAGTCGACCGGGGCGGCGTTCTCGACCCGAACCGTCACCGTCGCCGTCTCCATCATCGAGTCCTCCCCCTCGTTCATCCCGCCCTCCTCGTCGGTGCTGGTTTCGGCCATCCCGTCGTCGTCCATTCCATCGTCGTCCATGCCGTCCGCCGCGGAGGTGGTTCCGTCGTCCATGCCGTCGTCATCGCCGCCGAGACAGCCGGCGAGCGCAAGCATCGCGAGGCTACCGGAGCCACGGAGCAGGCGTCGTCGCGTCGTGTGGTGTGCCATGCGTCCCGGACGACGGGGAACTGGGGAAAGTATATTTTTCAACTACTGGACAAGATCGGTCCGAACTACGGGCGGGCTCCGACCAAATTTCCTCCCAGTTCTCCCCCGGATGGGGGGACGATATCGGCGCAAGTCAGTCACCGGGAGGTCGTGCGATCGCGGCTCACGTCGCCCACAGTGTGAAGTGGTAGCATCCCTAAGCGACGTGGGATGCCCGTCGCGTTCGACGACGCGCTCCGCGACCGGTCCGCCGCAGCCGTCGCCGCGTTCGTCGCCGACCTCCGGGCGGCCGGCGGCTGGGAGACGACGAGTGACGGAGCGACAGTCACGGCCACCCAGGCAGGAGAGACGCGTCGACTCCGCGTCCTCGGGACCGGCGATACCGGGCCGGGCGACGAGGACTGGCCCGACGCGGGCTCGTTCGACGCCGTGGTCGTACCCGCCGGTGACGACGCCGCCGAACTGAACGACGCCGTCGACCCGGTGGATGCGAGCGTGACCGTGCTGGATCCCGCCGACCTGTACGGCCGGCTGGCGTACGGCGTCTCCCCGGCTGACCGGGCGGCGCTGCTGGACCGGCACTTCGGCGTCGAAGCGGTGGCTCCGCCGTCGGGGTGGACCCAGTCCCCCGACGACGCGCTCGCGGCCGTCGACGCGTCGCCCGCCACGGCCAGCCGCCGTCGCGGTCCCGCCGAACCTCCCGGTACGGGAGAATCAACGGCCGAAACAACCGCCCTGAACGAGCCGGGGGACCGGACGGCGGACTCGTCGGTCCCCCCGCCCGATCCGGCGTCGGCCCCGCCGACCGACACGGGCCGGGCAACGACGACTGGGACCGGGGGAAACCGGTCGCTGCAGGACGGCGGCACCGGAGGCGACGGGCCGAGCCGTGCCGTCGGGGTCGCCATCGTCACCGCGGTCCTGCTGGGCGCGGCGCTGGGGCTGGCCGTGATCGGTCCGACACCGGGCAGCGGTGGGTCCGCTGACGTGCCGTCGGCCGCGACCATCGACGCGCCGACCGAGGCTCCGGGGAGCGAGGCCGCGACCTCGCTCCGTCGGGGACAGGCGGCGTGGACGACCGAAGGCACCACGGAGACCGACCAGCGGCGCTACGTGCGGATGGAGCCGAACTGCAAACGGCCCCCGGCGCTCGTGGTCCGGATCCAGGTCGGTGCGCTCCGACAGAACGACCCCGAGACGAACGACGGGGTCCGGACCCTCTGGCGGTTCGCCTCCTACGCGAGCAAGCGCTTCAACAAGGGGTACTCCGGCTTCGAGGACCGGATGACGGCCGCCGAGTACCGGCCGCTGTACCGGTACGACCGCGTGACGTTCGGCCCGCTAGAGCGCGACGGGGAGACCGCAAGCCAGCAGGTGACGGTCGCGGGACCGAACGGGACCGCGACGTACGAGTGGGGGCTGGTCCGCAGGGCGGACGACGGCTGCTGGCTGACCGACGGCGTCGCACGGGTCGACAACGGGACCACCGGCAGCGGGGCGACGATCTACGGCGAGGGCGGGGTGAACGCCGACGGCGTCGACGGAACGACGAACGCCACGACCACCGCGAACGCGAGCGCGACAGCGACGGCTGCGGACGCCAGCTCGGCCGCGGACGCAGCGGCCTCCGAACCCCCTGCCACGGCGACGACCCGCGCCGGCGGGACGCCGCGGCGGCGCGGATGATCACAAGGGAATTAAACCAGGATTGCCAACCTTCGGGCATATGGTGAACGAAATCGGGCTCGGACTCGGGTTACTGCTGACGCTGACGGCAGTGATCCTGCATTTCTCGCGCGGGACCGAGTGGACGGCCAACGAGGACATCTCCCAGGAACTCCTCGAACGGCGGGCCGAATCGGTGCCCGAGACTGACTTCCCCGAGCCGATGAACCGGGCGATCGGCGGCGGTGGGGGCGCGGGCGCGATCCCGGCCGGCGAGGCCGGCGGCGAACTCGAGGGCGAGGGCGGCGAGGCCGAGGAGTCGTCCGGTCCCGGCGACATCTCCGAGGACGAGGTCGAGTACTTCGAGGTCGAGTACGTCAAGCAGGGCGAGACGATCGAGGTCGCCAACAACGAGACGCTGCTGGAGGCCGGCGAGGACGAGGACTGGGACCTCCCCTACGCCTGCCGGCAGGGCCAGTGTGTCTCCTGTGCGGGCCGCATCCCAGACGGCGACTCGACTGAGTTCGTCGAGCACGACGACCAGGAGATGCTGGACGAGAACGAACTCGGCGACGGCTACACCCTCACCTGCGTCGCCTACCCGCGCGGCGAGTTCTCGCTGGAGACCAGCGAATCGCCGTAACGCCCGACGAACACCCTTTTCGGCCGTTCGAATCTCTCCTACAGCCGCCGCGCCCGGATCGTAGCGTTGAACTACACCGGTTTCGTTTCGAAATACAGTGAGCGCCGAGGCACACGACGCATCGATCACCGAGGGGAGCCTGGTGCGCCCGATGTTCAAGCTCGCCTGGCCCATCGTGGTGATCCAGCTCCTGCAGGTCGCCTACAACGTCACCGACACGTTCTGGCTCGGCCAGCTCTCGGCCGACGCGGTCGGGGCGATGAGCCTCGCCTTCCCGCTCATCTTTCTGCTCATCTCCGTCGCCGGCGGCTTCACGACCGCCGGAAGCATCCTCGTCGCGCAGTACACCGGTGCCGAGAGCGAGCGCTCGGCCGGGGCCGTCGCGGGCCAGACGCTCTCCTTTGTCACGCTGCTCGCGCTCGGCCTGAGCGCCCTCGGCTACCTGCTGACGCGGGACCTGCTCTCGCTTTTGCCCAGTCAGGCCGAGACGACGGCACGCGTCGTCCCGCTCGCGGCCGACTACATGGAGGTGTTCTTCCTCGGGCTTCCGTTTCTCTTCGGCTTCTTCGTGTTCTCGGCGCTGATGCGGGGCTACGGCGACACGAAGACGCCGATGCGCGTGATGCTGTTCTCCGTCGCGCTGAACGTCGTGCTCGACCCCGTCCTCATCTTCGGCTGGGGCCCGTTCGAGGCGTACGGCATCGTCGGCGCGGCGCTGGCGACGATCATCTCCCGCGGCGCTGCCTCGGCGCTCGGGCTGTACGTCCTCTTTTTCACGACCGCCGGTCCGAACGTCTCGGCGGCCGACCTGCTCCCGGACCTCGACACCGTCTGGGAGATCGTCCGCATCGGCACGCCCAGCGCGCTCGAACAGTCGACCAGCGCGCTGGCGATGATCACCCTGACGGCGATGGTCGTCACGTTCGCGCCGCCGGTCGTCGCCGCCTACGGACTCGGCAACCGCCTCGTCTCGCTCGTGTTCCTCCCCGCGATGGGACTGGGCCGCGCGACGAACACGATGGTCGGGCAGAACCTCGGCGCGGGCAAGGAGTCCCGCGCCGAGTCGGCGGTGTGGCTCGCCGCCAAGACCGCCGCCGGCGTGATGGTGGTCGTCGCGGTCGTCGCCGCCGCGTTCCCCGACCCCATCGTCGGCGTCTTCATCGGCCCGGACACGCCGGGGGCTGACGAGACCGTCCGCCTCGGCAGCGAGTACCTTCGGATCCGCGCCCTTGAGTTCGCCTTCATCGGGATCACGCAGGTCCTGCTGGGCGCGTACCGCGGCGCGGGCAACACCAAGACCGCGCTGGCGTTCTCGCTGGTGGCGCTGTGGATCGGCCGCGTCCCCACCGTGTACTACCTCGCCTTTGTCGCGAACTGGGGCGCGACCGGCGTCTGGGTCGGGATGGCGCTCGGCAACGTCGTCGGCGCGATCGCTGCCGGCCTCTGGTTCACCCGCGGTACCTGGAAGAAGCGGGTGATCGAGGACGAGAGCGACCCGACGCCGACGCCGGGAGCCGCCCCGGAGGAGTAAGTTCACAACCGTTATACCGCGGTCGGTGCTACGAAGGAGTGAGGGCGCGTAGCTCAGCGGACAGAGCACTTGGTTCCGGACCAAGATGCCGCGGGTTCAAATCCCGTCGCGCCCGTCCGCAGACGGCACGTTTCGCAACTAAATCAGTTTCCTCGGTAGCGACGCCGATACCGCTGGTTTCCGGCGGTTCGGCGTTTTGTCGACGGGGGCTAAAATCTGATACCAACACGGTTCGGACCGCGGCCCGCCGTCGTCGGGCGATAACCTGCGCAAACGCGGGGTGGTCGGCGTGAACGCCGTCGCGTTCGGCGGTCGATCGACGTGCGCCCACTGCGACGCCCACGTATCGGACGGGTTCCGGCGCGTGTACGGCGACAGCGACGACCGCGCCCACCGCTGTCCCAGCTGTGACTCCTGGCGGCGACTCACCGAAGGGAGCGCCGCCGGCCTCGACGTCGAGACGCCCGACCCCGAGCAGGCACCCGGGCGTCACGGGGGTGAGGTTGCATGAACGGACAGGCGCGCCTCACCGAGTTCGGCACCAGAACCGACGTGGACCTGTCCCGGCTCACCGAAGCCCAGCGCCGTGCGTACGTTGCCGTCCGGCTGAACGGCGTCGGCGTCCGCGAACACGCTCGAAAGACAGAGCGCGAGCCCGGTACGGTCGGCAACCTGCTTCGCCGCGCCGAGAAGCGGCTCGACGGGGAGGGGTCGGCATGACGCGGAAGGACTTCCCGGACTGGATGTTTCGGTTCGCGGAAACGCGGACGGCGAAGCGCGTCGCCGTCGAGGCCGCTCGGGAGAACATTGGCCGTCGCCTGAATGACGAGGAAGCGGACTTCGGGACCGCGTGGGAAGCGGCTCGGGCGGCGGCAATCTCCGAGATAGCGGAGCAACGCGACCGCCGGGAGGAAAGCCGATGACTTCCGAGAAGTCAACGGACGGTACTGGTTGCCCTGATAACTGCGATCACAGATTAGAACTTTGCATCGGGGCGCGTGTTGAGTTCGTCCCCCCGAAACGAGATGACCAGAGAGAGGGCGTCATAGCCGGATATTTCCATCATCTGACCACGACTCTATACGTCATAGATGACGGAGAGTCAGGGTCTTGTTGGAGAGTCGGCCCTCAAGCAGTCTGTGAAGTAGACACGGATGCCGATCAGGAGGGATCGCGGTGAATCGCGTCGTCGACGCCGACTGTGACCGGTGCGGCGACGAGGGCGATACCCGTCGGTACGGTCCGCGCCGGTTCTGCCCGGACTGTGCCGATGAGGAGCGAACCGCTCGGAAAGGTCCGCTATGAGCCACGTCGCCACCGCACCCCACGAGTGCGAGGGGAATCTGGTGTACGTCCGCAACGGCCTGTCGCCGTATTGGGCCGTGGGCGCGCTGCTGCTGAACGGCTTCGACGGGTTCAGCGGGGAGATCACCGTCGAGGTCGACGGCGAGGAGTGGACGGTGAACCTCAAGTACCAGCAGGGTGGCATCGCGCCGCGGCCGACCGACGACGTGGGCGGCGATCGCCTCTACGAGTACCGCATCGGCGCGTACGGCGAGGGCGAGCGGAAGGCGAACTTCCTGATTCAGCCCCGCTTCGAGAACATGCGCCACTACGAGAGTGGCAAGCAGATCAGCTCCCCCTTCGACAACCACGACCTCGACGAGGGTGTGAACGTCAGTTTCGGCGGGAGCAATCTGGAACCGGAGGAGTACCGGGACCTGCTACCGGAGTTCGTCCAGGTGCTCGCGGAGCAGGGTGGGAAGTACGTGAACCCGGACTACTTCGACGGCCAGCCCCACGAGTTCAGCAACATAACGACCTACGAGCGGTACGTCCGCGTCACCCGGAACATGGGCAAGAAGCTGGTGGGCCGGACCGGGTTGATGCACCGCCTGTTGAACCTGTGTGCGACCGAGCGCGGGAGCAAGTTCGAGTACAAGGTGGACAACGAGGAGATCGTCGGAAAGAACCACCGGGCGATCATCCCGAAGGCCGACGCGAAGCGGCTCGTCGGCGAGCACCGGTACGGGAAGCAGTTGAAGCACTACCACCCGCGACACGTCCGTGAGGACGACGAGAAGGAGGACGACCCGCTGTATCACCCCAAGGTCGGGGTACTGGTGAAGAAGTCGCTGAACGGCCACGCGTTCGCCTGGAGCGACCGCGACCAGCTCCGGCGGGAGATCGACGAGACGCTCATCAACGCGCTTTCGTGGTCGGGCATCCCGACGAAACCCGACCCGACGACGTTCGTCGCCGACGACCATTTTTCGGTGCGGGCGAGTGAGCGCCCCCTCACGCTCTACGATGACCCCACGCCGGAGATGGAAGCCGAGCAGGAGTCGCTGCTGGTGACGACACTTTCGGACATGACCCCCTCGGACAAGGAGGTCCTGGAGTCGCTCGCTCAGGACGGCGGCGAGAAGCACCCGGAGGAACTGGCCGCGGAGACGGACCGCGGTATCAGTACGATCTACCGGGCGCTGAAGCGCCTCGGGGCGATCGTACGGAACGACAACGCCAGCGTCGGGTTCGTCTCGAAGAAGGTCGAGCAGGAGGTCGCCGCGCTCGTCGAGGACGAGATGTTCAGCCTCACGAACGCGGCCGATCGGGCGGCGAAGCTACTGAACGTCGACACCCGGCAGGCGGCATCGAGCGCGTGGCAGAAGTGGCTGAACAAGTACGCCGCGGAGGTGGTCGACGCGACCGGCGGCGACGGGAAGAAGCTCCGGATCGACACGATCCTCTCGGAGCTGAAGGCGACGAGCAAGCCCCGCGTCGCGGATGTGCTCGACGAGGCGCTGACGGCTTGGACTAAGGACGGGCGCGACCCGCGGACGCTCCGGGAGATGACCGTCGAGTGGCGCGAGTCGGCGTCTGGTATGCAGACGGGGATCGTCGGTGCGAACCTCGCGTGACGACGGCGTAGTGGCAACACTGTCGGACGGCCCCTTTTCTACAAGTTCAGTTGGTACTCACGGCCGGTGAGTGGCAACGCTGGTTGTACTTCTCGGGGTGACGAAGGAGATCGTCGCCGTCGCCGTGGGCGTAGTGGGCCGGGGTTCCTCCCGCCGCGCGGGAGATCCCCCTTACGGAGTGTGCCTAAGGGCACGAGCGAAAAAAATTACCCAGCAGCCGCGAACTCCAGTTGTTCCACACGAAACAATCGAAACGGGGGTTGGCCGTGTGTAGTTCCGAACCCCTGCACCGGAGATGCCCACGGTAGACAGAGGTGAACGACAGCCTCGGTGATAGGTAAGGGGTGGGGATTCAGGCTGTCGTTCATACAGGTGTGATCATTCTCATCACTTGTAAACTGGGCTAAGGGAAAACACGGTGGGCTTCCCGGAAATGCTCACTCCGAAGGGGGTGTATTGACGGGATAGAAGACGAATCGCTCGTCATCCCAGTCGACTTCCGCCGCGATCACGTCCGACTGAAAGAGATTGAATAGAAGGAACGGATCCCCGAGAGCAAGCTCTGGTTTGCTATCGTCGTCATCCATGATTATATACTGTAGAACTCATCTGTTTATAGAGGTTCTGAGGGCTGTGCTCCCGAATATCATGTGAACCGGACACGGGTTAGAACACGTCCGCGATCGCCACCTTCGCCTGCTTCGTATCCCGATGGTCGCCCCCGCCATGCCACCGGAGCATCGGGAGTTTTGACGAGTGAACCGCTTTCGACTTGAGTACCCGAATGCCTCGCCCCCACGGCTTGTACGCGGCAAACGCGTACATCCCGTCGTGGTCCCGGAGGCGGCCGTGATACTGCTTGTACAGCTTGAACGTGCCGGGCTGGCCGTCCGAGTGTTCGATCATTGCGGCCTTCAACTCCCACGGGCGGCCGTCGGCGTCGCGGGCGTCGTGCCAGCTGCATCGGTCGAGGTCGAGGCGGTACTCCTCGGCCAGGTGGCGCTCGGCCAGCGTGCCGTAGCGGTTCGCCCGGTGGGACCGATTCTTGCTCACGCCGATCGCGCCTCCCGCGCTCGTCGCGCGCTGATATATATACTCCTCCGTCGCCGGAGCGACCGCGCGCCCATCGGGGTCGCGTGGCTCCCGCCAGGGTGCCACGCGGCGCATGGGCTAAAGGGGAGTCGCTTGCGCTTTGCATGCTGCCATCCCGACGCTCTCATGCAATCACCTGCTCGACTGTGGAAACCCAGTCGCGCTTTTCCCCGCCGTCGTCGTAGTCGTTCAGCCAGTTTCGGACGGTTGTGTGGCTGTACGGAACATATTCGGCGATTGCACGGGGCGACATGCCCTGGTCCCGACATGCCTTCATCGTCCACATGGACACGCGTTTCACGTCCTCCTCGGCGACTGCCTCGCCATCCTTCTCGTCGCCTTTCGGTGCGTTCCATGACCAGTCGGACGCTTCCTCGGTTGCCATGTTCCAGTCTGTCGGTGGGATGCCTTCCAGCGGCCGTGGGTCCACGTCGACGAGCTTCCCGCCCGAGATGCGGTCGGCGACGACCGCCTTCTTCTTCGACTGTTTCTTGATAATCGTGCCGACCCGCCACAGCAGCGGGTGGATGCTCGACTCGTCGTGACCGATGTAGATGAGCGCGCCGCCGTACTTGCGGATCTTGAACACCAGCGGCCCCATCAACTTCCGGACCTTGTGACCTTGCTTGCCGGAGCCACTCGCGGCGCTGCTGAACTCGTCGCCGATGAATAACTTCGGCTGCTGGGGATTCTCGACGGGGTCGCCGTCCTGTTCGACCCATTCGGTCAGCAGCGGATAGTTCGGTATCCAGCCGTCGTCGACACTTCCGTCCTCCCGAACCCAGTCGTCGTTTCGGTCAAGGGTTCGGATGTTCGAACCGACCAGGAGATTTCCGTCAACCCACCGCTGTCGGAGCTGCCCGAGAAGCCCCGCGAAGTCGGACTTCCCCGCGCCCATCTCGCCCAACACCACGATGACCGGCGCGGCACCGGCGACGATCTCCTGTAGCCGGGTAACGGTCTTGATGCCGGCCATGTCGGCCTGCTGGGACGGGTCGCCGATGAAGTGCTTCAGCGTCACGGTGTCGCCGTTCTCCATCGCCTGCCGGGCAGTTTCGCTTCCCTCGGCGCGGAGGATGTCGCGATTCTTCCCCACCTGGAGGTAGTCGGCGGACGCTTTGCCGTCCCACCGGTCGGGATCGTGGTGGATCGCACGCATCGCCAGCTGACGATCGACCTTCTCGTCCCGGACGAACGCCGAGTGCGGAAGCACCTCGTCGGGGTCGCGTTCGCGGTTGCCGTCCTGATACTCCCGGAAGCCGCCGACCGTGTAGTTGTCTTGCTCGTCGCTCATCGCTCGGTTCCTCCGTTGGTCGCCGCCTGGTTCGTGGCAGGTTCGTCCTCAGTCACCGGCGTTCTCCGACCGTGGGCGTCCGTGTACTCCTCGACGTACTCGGTGACGTCCTTGATCTCGTCTACGTCGCGCTCCTCGGCGTCCTGCTTGGCGTCCTCGAAGTGCTCTTTGACGGTCGTTTTCGGGTTCATCAGCCCGCGTTCGTCGGCTTCCGCTTCTTCGTTGACCACGTCCCGCTGTATCTCCAGTCCCATCTTGGAGATTCGGCCGCGGAGCCGGTTGTACTCAAGGAACGCATCCACGAGGTCCCCGTGAATGTCCTCCAGCATGGCCTTCACCGTCACCATCTTCGAGTCCGCGAGTTGGCTGAAGTACGTCCCGCGAACGACGAGCTGATCGGCGTCGTCGTGGTGGGTGAACTCGCGGACTTCGTAGGCGTCACCGTCGTTGCAGACGTACGGCGACGGCCCTTCGACGGTCTTCTCGTCCCACAGTTCGGGCGCGACGTACAGCTTCCGGCGCGTGTCGTCGACGCCGTTGATGTGGAACACTTCGACCATATTCCGGCGTCGGAGCCACCGCGCGCCGCTGACGAATAGGCCGAATAACGGCGGCCCGAGCAACAGCAGCGCTGCGAACATGCCGCCCGCGACCGGTGGAATACCCGGTACGCTGGGCTTGTACCAGAGGAGGATGATCCCGACCGACACCAGAAGGCCAGCGACGAGCAGCTGGGCTTCCGCGACGATGAAGGTGAGACGGTCCCGCCAGTTCTGGAACGTCCCGCTGGTGTCGCTCATGCTTCGACCACCCCGCTGGCTTCGGTCCGGACGGTGTACCACGCGGCCAGCGCGGCTACGATGACAGTCATCCCGACACCCCAGAAGAGGCCGGATTCGCCGCCGAAGGTCTCGAACGGGTTCGCACCGTCCTCCGGCGGGTCCATCGCGTGCCGGAGAACATAGCTCCCGCCCGCCGTCTCGACTTCGACGGCCATGCCCCCTCGGACCCGCTCGACCGGCATCGTCAGGTTATGCGTGCCGCGCGACAGGGACCACGATTGCGACGGCGGCCGTGACGCGCCGCTGCTGTTCAGTCCGACCACGCTGTCCGAGATTGTCACCGTTCGGGAGATCTCCAGTTCGACCGTGACGTGCACGGTCTCGTCTTCGAATTCCCAGTGCGTGATGCGGGCGGCGTCGGACAGCGCCAGCGTTCCGTTCGCCGTCGACGGCGGTGCGGCGGTCGTCTGATTGGCGCTCTGGTTTTCCTGTGCGGCTACCGGCTCGACCGCGGCCCATCCGCCCATGCCCATCGCCAGAGCCACCGCTGTCACCAGCAGCAGCGCGGAAAAGAAGCGGCGCATGGGTTAGCCTCGCAGGACGACTACGACGACAGCGCCCCCGGCGAGCACCATGATCACGACGCCCCCGAAGATGCTGCCGGGGTCGAGGCCGTCAACATCTGGGAGGCTGATACCGCCACCCCCTCCGGTCGACGGGCCCGATTCTTCTTCGCTCAGGGCGTCCTCCCACGCTCCCGTCGACTTGTTGATGTAGGTGATGTACTCCGTCGAGTTGTACGAGTCGTACCGCGGCTCGTCGTAATCGGTGTTCTCGACCTGCTCGCCGTCCTCGTTATACATCGACTCGATCGTGAACTCGCCTTTCACGAACCGGTCTTGGGTCCCGGCGGTCTCGTTCGCCATGACCACGGTGCCGTCGAGGTCGGTCGTGTTGTACGTGGTCCCTGTCTCGAAGCCACCGGTCGGAAGCTCCTGAGCGAATAGGAGGCCCTGATACGTCCGGTCCTCGACCCGGTCGCTGAACTCCCATTCGCCGGTCGTCGCGTTCCGGGTTCGGTCGGTGTACCCCGTGTACTCCACGACCATCGTGGAAGTCTGCGAAGCGTTGGGCTGAGCGATTCCGAGCATCGTCAGCGCCGCGGTCTCATATCTGTCGTCGGTAACGTTGGCGTCATCGTCGCCGATCAGGTGCCGCGCCTGCCCATCGATCCCTCGCAGGTCGGAGACGGAGATCTCCCCGTTGTCGAGCGCGGTGTAGATGTCCTCACTGAATCCGTTGACGTAGTTCCCTGAGACAGTCGCGGATTGCGAATCTATCTCATTGCTCCGGTTAAGCCAATCGCGGAAATCGTAGACAGTGGCCGACTCAAGGCCACTACTACTGATACTTTGGACATTCATCGTCGGCAGAATCTCGATGTATCCGTTCGGTGTGTCAACCGCAATATCCTCCGGCGTGAGCGCGTCGCTACTTGGTTGGACATAATTCACATTCTCGGAAATGAAGTTATGAGTCCCGCCGCTGTCAGAAGTGTCAAACCGGATATGACCGTCGGGAGTGACGTTGTAATCTGCCAGTGGATCGAGAGTGATTCTAGCCGTTCCAGTATGCTCAACCCCAGACTGTTCCGCCGAGAACTGAACTGCGTAGACAGGAGCGAGATAATTTATTTCAGTTCCGTTCGGTAGCTGCGCCGTCTTTGTCTTCGTGTCTACCAACGTCGACGCATTGACAGACTGGGCGATGACATCATTATATTCTACTGGCGTTACTCCAGAAACAAATGAATCATCTATCTCAGATGAGTTTTTGGCAATCTCGGTTGCAGACTCTAATTGAGCTACCTGTTTGTTATTGTAATTTAGCATGTTTTTCATATGGACCGAGTAGTAATCATAGATAGCTGACCGAGCCATCTGGTCGGCCGTCGTCGTCGTGTTACCCTGCTCGTACGCGGTCCCGATAGCGTTCCGCGCATCGATAGACGCAATCGTCCCGGTGTCCTGTAAGTAGTTTGAGAATAAAGAGTGATACGCTGTCGCGCTCTCGTACTCTCCGACACCGATACTGTGCAGGCTGATTTTCGTGTCTTCAGCCGTCGAATCCGTCGAATAGGACTTCAAGACCGCGCCGGACGCGCATGCCGCCGGGTTGGTCATGCAACCGACCGACGCCGTGCCGACTATCGCGTAGTCGACCGCTGTGGTATTGTCCTGCGTGGTCGCCGTCGCCGCGCTTCTAGTGTCCGGGGTCGGCGCGGGCGCAGTCGCCGCGGCCGCCGCCGGTCCCGCCAGCGACGAGACGAGCAGCAACCCGACGAGTGCGAGGGAGACGATCCGGCGCGTCATCGGCTGACCCCCTTCCGGTCCCGCAACGTGGGCGTTTGGGCGTGGGCCGCAACGCAGTCCAGCGCCGCGCGCGCCGTGTCGTGCGTGGCTTCACACTCGGGACAGTAGTGGTCCCCGTCGATTCTACTGGGTTCCGAAAAACGGTTTGTCATGGTGTTTTCCTCCGAATCTCGGATTTACTTGTAGGCGATCAGGTAGAACGCGCCACCGTTGAGGAACACCGAAAACCACCCGATGTACCACATTTCGGCCACCGCGATGCTGACGGCCGGGACCAGCGCGGTCAGCACGTTCAGCAGGACCGCGAGGAGCATCACAATGGTCTCGATGTCCGTGTAGTCCTCGGGTGTGTTCTCGTTGGTGAGCCACCCGACGACGAGCACCGACATGGAGATGATGAACGCGTAGGTGATCTCCGTGCCGTGGGCAGCGTACAGCGCGTCCGACAGCGCCAGGCTCAGCGGCGCGGTGAACGTGAGCGTCCCCACCGCGCCGATGCTGAACGACGCCAGGACGAACAGCGGCGCGAGGATACTGTCTGTGAGGTCGATACCGTCCTCCCGGCGGAGGCCGGAAGGCACGTACTGCTGCGGTATATTCAGTGCCATGCTGCGGGAACGGCGGCCACCCGCCCTGCTGTTAAACTCCGGATTTTGGTGTTGGCATGATCACGAGGTGTCCATCGGCGGAACAATTAAGAGGTATAGGGTGGCCCGCCTCCGTGCCGATGTTCCGAAAACTGTGCAATCGGGAGGGAACGCCCACCGTATCGCTCGACAAGGACGATCTCCGGCTTGACGGCATCGTGGGGACCGACGGGACGGTTCCGGACGAGCAGGAGATGCACGTCCAGCGCGTCGCGCCGGGCGCGTACCTAGTGCGTGCCGTCGAGGAGGGAACCGTTCCGGAGATCGCGGTTCGCGTCGACGACGAGGAGGAGCTGGCGCTATGACTGAAGCCGCCGAAGCCGGTCTTCGAGACCGACCCCACGGGGTCCGACACAGATGTATTACCGATCCGCGATCTATGCACCTTCTCGACCGTGGGCGTGGGCCGCGGTGCATAGATTGCACCGACACGACCGTCCGGACCGTCCCGATCACGCCACACCCCCGAACCCGCTTTATATGGAACGAACCAGTGAGTCACGCCAGTCCGACGCGAACGAACCCCCCGTGCATACTTTCAGGTGAGCCGTGACCCGCCGAACGAGCCTGAAGATCACCGACGAGCGCGAGCGGCTCCTCGAGGAGGCGAGCGAGATCGTGGCGAGTGGCCCCGACGACGACCCGCCGATGAGCGACGTGCTCGACGCGGCGCTGACGCACCTGGTGCAGAGCGAGGAGAACATCCAGGCCGCGCGTGGGGAGGTTAGCCCGGAGGTGATTCAGCGGTTCGACACCGACGTAGTGGGGTTACGGTATCGGACGCGGGTCGAGAGTCCGTGGCGGTGACAGTAGAAGATTTTCGCACGGCAATGAACTCTTGTATTCAAACTGTCTTCGACCATTTCGGGCCCGCGGAGCTGCCGGCGTTGGGCGTCACGAGGGTGAGAGGATCGTGCTCGCTGAGGCCGAGCTCGCGACGGTGTCCGGCGGCAGCTGGTGTGGCTGTCGCTGGTGCTGGTGGACTGCTGGTGTAGTGCGAGCCGCGAAAAAATAAGCGAACGACCGGATCGATTTAGCTGAAGTCGTACTCGACCGTCTGAATGACGTTGCTATTACCGCCATCCTGCTCAGCTACGACGGAGATTTGACCCGATTCACCGTCGTCCTCGATGTCGAGCGTTGCGCCAACGGATGTTGCCGAGGTGGTCCCTTCCGTCGCAGTGCTCGGGATGCTAGTCAACTTGACAGTATCAGCGTTCCCCATATCGTTGATTGTGATCGTGATGTCTCCTGTCGAAGTGTCCTTGTCCACGCTCACACCAGCATTCACGTTCCCTTCCTGACCTTGGCCGAGGTCAAGGACGAACGCACCGATGACGGCTGCCAGGATCACAGTGATGGCGACCATGAGGATGACGCCAATCACTGGGCTCACAGCTTGATCGTCACGGTTGATGGTTTCTAATTTCATTCAAGCCTCCACTTCTTGGATGACGTTTTCGTTGTTGGTGTCGCTGGCGTCCGAGCCCTGGTATGCGACAACCTGCACTGTATCACCATCAGTGATGTCACTGCTGTCCGAGAGCGTGTAGCTTGCACCGACAGACTTCAAGGCGACTACCGTGCTATTGCTGCCGCTACCAGTTGCCGTAGTTCCATCAACAACGAATTTTACCCCATCGGCATTACCGATATCTGTGAGAGTGACACTCCCGTCATCGTTGGATACTGCTGCGTTGACATTGCCCTCTTGACCTTGACCAAGGTCGAGAACGAACGCCCCGATAACGGCAGCGAGGATCACCGTGATGGCAACCATCAGGATGACCCCAATAACCGGGCTGACACCCCGTTCATCGTCACTAAATATGTCTCCCATCATCCTTCGTACTCGTACGTATTGATAACGTTGGAATTCCCGCTGTCTTGTTCGGCGACAACAGTAACGGTGTCCCCACCGCTGTTCACATCAATCGTTTTACTTGCTCCAACACTATCTAGGGTTTTTTCCGAACCTCCGTTACTATTCACCGTTATCGTATCGGCGTTCCCCATATCATTTACTGTCACTGTTACCTCGTCATTACCAGTGTCTGCATCGAAGGATACACCTGCGTTCACGTTCCCCTCTTGGCCCTGGCCCAAGTCGAGTACGAATGCACCGATGACAGCTGCCAGGATCACCGTAATGGCAACCATCAGTATAACGCCGATCACCGGGCTGACGGCCCGTTCGTCGTCTGTGTTGAATAATGTCTTGATGTTCATAGTTTGATTGGCTCTGGTGAATCGCTGGACAGCGTCGGTTTCGACCGTCAGAACTAGTGGAATGAAGCGGGAAACCACCGATGGTTCATGTCGAAGATTTCCCGCTTCACAAGCAAAGCGGTTCAGTTAGCTAAAA